>CAJUIX010000003.1 GCA_910586665.1 uncultured Duncaniella sp. | reverse complement strand
AACCAAACACACTACCAATTTCTTATCCATTGCCCATCCTCACGCGAATTCTCAAAAATAACCTTGTAGTCAAAATATTAGCCCAAGACTACATCAAATATACGCATATTCCTCAAATTAGTTTGCTATCTGAGGGGAATTTATTAATTTTGTGCTGACCCAAACAAAATAAAGTTCATAGTCATCAACCAATCATGAAACAAGTCAAGGACTTCGTAATCATTGACAACGTGAGGCTCGGCGAGTCGTACTGCAAGATGCGGCTTGCCCCGGCTGACGGCAGCTGTCTGCCGGAGATGCTGCCGGGCCAGTTTGTCGAGGTAGCGGTAAACACTCCCGGCGTACTGCTGCGCCGCCCGATTTCGATAAATGATGTCGACAGTGACAACAACATACTCACACTCCTTGTCCGCAACGCCGGCCGGGGCACTTCGGCACTCATGGATATGCAAGCCGGAGAGCGGCTCAACCTCCTGCTGCCGCTCGGCAAGAGTTTCACCACCGATGCTCCAGCCGGAGCGCGGCTCCTGCTCATCGGCGGAGGTGTAGGCGTGGCTCCCCTCCTCTATCTCGGCAAAGTTTTAAAATCTACGGGCTTCGAGCCGGAGTTTCTCTTAGGTGCGCGCTCAGCGGCCGACCTGCTGTCGCTCGAGGATTTCAAGAGCGTCGGGACAGTCCATGTCTGCACCGAGGACGGCTCCGAAGGGGTCAAGGGCTTCGTCACCGCCCATCCTGTCCTCTCCGAGAAGTGCTACAGATATTACTGCTGCGGACCGGCACCGATGATGAAGGCCGTCGCTGCCGTCGCAAGGAAAAACGGCGTCGATTGCGAGGTGTCGCTTGAAAACATGATGGCCTGCGGACTCGGCGCCTGCCTCTGCTGCGTCGAGAAGACCGTGAAAGGCAACGTGTGTGTCTGCACGGAAGGTCCCGTGTTCAACATCAAGCAACTCACATGGAATTAAGAGAGTGTTTAACAACATCGTAGGACAAATGGCAAATCTTTCAGTCAATATAGGCAGGCTCCAGCTTCAGAACCCCGTCATGACAGCGTCGGGGACATTCGGCTATGGCGAAGAGTTCACACCGTTCATCGACATCGACCGCCTCGGAGCATATATCATAAAAGGCACCACCCTTAACCCGCGCGAGGGTAACGACTATCCACGCATGGTGGAGACCCCCGCAGGCATGCTCAACGCTGTCGGCCTTCAGAACAAAGGTGTGGACTACTTCATCGAAAATATCTATCCGAGAATCAAGGACTACAAGTCGCACCTCATCGTCAACGTCTCGGGCGCCAACATCGACGACTATGCCGAGACAGCCTGCCGGCTCCACCCGCTCGAAGGAGTGAAGGCTATCGAGGTCAACATCTCCTGCCCCAACGTCAAGCAGGGAGGCATGGCCTTCGGTACGACGACCACAGGCGCGGCATCAGTCACCAAGGCTGTCCGCGAGGCTTATCCCGACAAGACACTCATCGTAAAACTGTCGCCCAACGTCACCTCTATCGCCGACATTGCCCGCGCGGTCGAAGCCGAGGGAGCCGACTCTGTGTCGCTTATCAATACACTCATGGGCATGTCAATCGATGTGGAGCGAAGACGCCCGCACTTGTCGACCGTCACCGGCGGCCTCTCAGGCCCCGCTGTGCGCCCTGTGGCCGTAAGAATGGTCTGGCAGGTGGCAAAGGCTGTAAAAATCCCCGTCGTAGGCCTCGGCGGCATCATGGACGGCCGCGACGCGGTAGAGTTCATGCTCGCCGGCGCGAGAGCCGTAGAGATTGGTACCGCCAACTTCGTCGACCCGGCCGTCACCATGAAAGTGATTGACTTCATGGAGGACTACTGCTTACGCCACGGCATCTCGGACATAAACGAGATTGTAGGCTGTATCTAAAAATGACAAACACCATACATGTTCCAAGATGAAAAAGATTTATTTTTTGACACTACTGCTTGCTGCCGCCGGACTCAGCTCGTGTGGCGGCCTGAGCAAGGAGGCAAAAGCCATCGTCGGCACCTATTATAATACCGAGGTATCGCAGAGCGAGCCGGTCATGGTACTGAAGAAAAATGCCGACTGCACAGTCACTGCTATCAAGCCTGGCGTACTCACCTACAGCGTCAACGGGACCTGGAATGTGAAAAATGACTCCCTCGTCATGGAACTGGACCCGACAAGCATCACATACGAGGGGGACAGCACATATATCGGCGTTGTCCCCACCCGTGTGGCACAGAAGATTGTCGGCAGCACGATGTTTGCCCTACAGTTGGAGAAGGACGGCGTGTCCTACATGTATCAGCGACGAAACGAGTGAGTACGGCCACCGATTAATTAGCAATCATAAATATCCTCACTAAAACAACATATATGAAACACGCATTTTTAAGAATAGTCCTCTCGGCGACCCTCCTTCTGGGGGCCTGCGGACACTCTGACAGCCTTGCCGACAAAATCAGCTCTGCGGAGCTGGCTATGGCCAACGACAACGTCAGCGCCACCCGCGAAATCTGCAGCAGTATCATCAACCAAGATAATCGAAAGGGTATCGAGGCCACACAGATGGCACGCCTATCAATACTCTACATGCAGCTCAACGAGCGCACCGACGACCCGGAGGATGTGGAGCTGGCCGTCCAGTGTTTCCGCGAGGCATACGCGATAAACGCAGACTCTGCCACAGCCTATTATCGTTCACTCCCGGTCGACCAGGACAAGTATGCGATGACCCTCTCGTCAATTGTCCACACCCTCGACAACCCGGGTGAAATCCCGACCGACCATGACCGCGAGGTAAGTACCGAGGAGGTAGGGATGATAGAAAACACCACCGACAGCATCAACACTGACGAAAAGTAAGAGCAACGAGACATGAAAACGGACTGGAAAGACCTGCTATCGCAAAAAATCAATGCCGGCGAGCTTCAACGTGAAGAATTCACTCCCGAGGCAACTACGAAGGAGAAGAAGCCCGACCTGATAGAGGTGTGTATCGACAAGAAAGGACGCAAGGGTAAGACCGCGACGCTTGCCGTCGGATTCACATGCGGTGAGGAGGAGCTTAAAGAGATAGCGTCGAAGCTGAAGTCACGCCTTTCGACTGGCGGTTCGGCACGCGGCGGCGAAATCCTGATCCAGGGGGAGCGGGTGGATGACGTCAAGCGGCTCCTTGCCGAATTAGGTTACAAATTAAAGAAATAGCACAAGATTCAGCTACCTTATTTCCACCAATGATCCACATCTACAAGGCCTCCGCCGGCTCTGGTAAGACTTATACCCTCGCCCGCGAATACATCAAGCTTATTCTCGGCTACAAGGACGAGTCGGGCCGCTACAGGCTCAACCGTAGGGGTGCCCCCAAAGGTTCCCACAGGTCAGTGCTCGCAATCACCTTCACCAACAAGGCGACCGAGGAGATGAAGACCCGTATCATCCACGAGCTTGCGGTGATTGCCGGCATGGAGAGAGGGTGGACAAAGGAGAGCCCCTACTGTTCCGAACTTTGCGAGACGTTCCGATGCTCGAAAGAGGAATTAAGATCGACAGCAGCAGCCGCGCTGCGCGAGCTGCTCTACGATTTCAACTTTTTCAGCGTCTCGACAATCGACTCCTTCTTCCAGATGATACTCCGCTCTTTCGCACGCGAGGCAGAGGTGGCGGGCAACTACGAGCTTGAACTGGATGACAAGGGAGTCATCAGCATGAGCGTCGACAAGCTCCTCCAGGATTTGAATCATGGCGAAAAAAGCCGCCGGACAAACTATCTCATCAACTGGCTGTCCGGCTATATGACCAACCTCATAGAGAACGGGAAATCGTTCAACCTATTCAACCGCTCCCTGTCGGTCCACACTGACCTAATCAGCTTCATCACACGGATAACCAACGACACTTACAGGGAGAACGAGGCAGAACTACTTGCATATCTGAAAGATGAAAAGAAATTCAAGGAATTCAAGGACAAGGTCTACAATCTTGTGAGGCAGATATGCCTGCAGACATCGGATGCCTGCCGGACAGCTGTCGAAGCAATTGATGCCTCCGGCAAGAGGGAACTTATAAATAAAAACATCTATACAGCCCTGCTCAACTGGGCCGATACCGGGTTTTATAAAAAAGGCTACGGCAAAACGGTAGAAAAAGCTATCGCCGACATCAATGCCGCCTATACGGCAAAAAAAAAGAACATCCCTACCCCCGAACTCGACGGACTGATAGCCGCGGCGCTCGATATGATAAAATTCTCGGATGAGAACGTCTGCACGCTCCGAATAATCACGGAGAATCTATATCAGATGGGACTGCTATCGACCCTGGCGGAATATCTTGACGAGTACCGACGTGAGAATTCGGCAATCCTGCTCAGGGACACCAACGCGCTCATCTCAAAAATCATAGGCAACGACGAGGATGGTTCATTTGTCGACGCACCATTCCTTTACGAGCGCGTCGGCGTATGGTTCAAGCACTATCTTATCGACGAGTTCCAGGACACGTCGTTCAGCCAGTGGAACAACATCCGCCCGCTAATCAAGGAGAGCCTCGCCTATGACTACGACAACCTCGTCATCGGCGACGAGAAGCAGTGCATCTACCGTTTCCGAAACAGCGACCCCTCTCTGCTCCACAACCTGCATACCGAGCCTATGGCTGATGGGCGTTGCGACATCAGAGGCAACAATCTGAAGGAGAATACCAACTGGCGCTCGTCGGCCGACGTGATACGTTTTAACAACACCCTCTTCTCGGCCCTTGTCAGACATCTCGGCATCGCTGACATCTATGCCAACGTCGCCCAGCAGATTTCTGAGAAGCATCGCGGGAAGCGTGGCTATGTCTGCATGACGTTCTACGACAGCAAGCGTGCCGACGAGTGGCGCCAGCAAGCTATGGAAGCAATGACCCGGCAACTGCGGCGGCAACTCGAATCGGGCTACAAACCGGGAGACATAGCAATCCTCGTCAGGACGAAGCCTCACGGGAAACTCATCATCGAGCATCTCGAAAACGAGATGAAAAAAGATTCCAGCTTCCCATATTTCCACATAATCTCCGATTCATCGCTGATTTTGGGAAACTCGCCGACTATTTCATTAATCGTAAGTCGCCTGCGCCTTATCAGTGCAACCGACTTCGCGCCTGACGCCCGGAAGAAGACAAGGAAGGAGGTCGCGGCACTCATCAACAGTTTCGAAAATGAAAAAAGCCACGGCAAATCATCGTCCGACGCTCTGATGAAGGTGCTTGCGGAGAATGAAATGACCGGCACAACGACGACGTCCGAGGCAGACAACGGGATTGAATCAGAGACGGTCGGCGACCTTGTGTCGCTCGTCGAAAAAATCATTGATGACTACGTCCCCAAAGAATGTCTTGCCTCATCGAGCCTTTATATCAACGTATTCCAGGATTTGGTGAATGACTTCGTCAGCCGCGGGCAGGGGGACATACGCTCGTTTCTCCAATGGTGGGACGAGGAGGGGAGCCAGACCTCCGTCACCGGCGCACATGACGATAACGCCCTCACAATTCTCACAATCCACAAATCAAAGGGCTTGGAGTTCCCATGCGTCCATGTCCCCTTTGCCGAGCTGACCGATTCGAATAAGACGGAGAGCAAATGGTTTAAGATAGACGAAATCCCGGGCGTTCCGAAAGAGCTAATCCCACCTCTGCTCCCGCTCGAGCTCAGCTCCAACATGACGAGGACCCCCTTTGCCGAAGAATATGCCGAAACAATCCGTCAGAAGACGCTCGACAATGTGAATATATTATATGTAGCCTTCACCCGGGCTGTCAACGAGCTGTGTATAGGCCTCCCCTCTCCAAAAAGCACACGCAACATGGCTGCCGACCTTTTCAAGGCTGTAGAGATGTCTACCCCTTACTTCTGCCAAAGTCTCGACCCAAACGGAAAGTTCACGGAAGAGGACACGGATAGCCCGTATGCCCCGCTGCTTTTGGATGAGAGCAACAGTGTGGTATTAGGTGCCCCGACTGTCGCACCTCCGAAAGAGGAAGCCAAGAAGACCGCTCTCACCCCTTCGGAACTTCTTGATTTCGGCCCTTACTACACTCATCTGAAACGCGATATATGGAGGAACACCTGCCTTGAAGAGAAGTATTACAACATTGAAGACGCCCGCGACCGAGGCATAATGCTGCATGACACTATGGCAGACGTGATCTGCGCCAACGATGTCGCTCTCGCCATCAACAATCTGCGCCACTCGAAGAAAGCAAAGGAGCTTACAGCCGCGGACATAAGCGAAATCCATTCAATAATAAAGCAGCGAGTGGCTGATCCGCGAGCCGAAAGATGGTTCAATGGTTATGAAAAAATCATGATTGAACGCCCTATCTCAATAGGCGGGGACGATTCGAGACGCCCCGACAGAGTGGTCTGGACAGCCGACGGGCATATTGATGTGATTGATTTCAAAAGCGGCTCGCAGAAACCCGCGAGATACCGCAAGCAGGTGAAGGAATACATGACGCTTCTCACCTCGCTGACCGATCGAAAAGTCAGAGGATACCTCTATTACCTTGACTCGGGTGACATTGTTGAAATAGGATAAACTGTCGACAGAATGGCACATAAACTATACATATTAATATTACTCCTCTGTCTGACGAGTTTCGTGACGGCGGCACGCTCGCGCGAGGCAGTCAAGACTTCAACCGACATACTTATGTTTGCAGCACCGGCAGCCGGACTTGTCACATCGCTTGCTATCGGTGACTACGAAGGAACAAAACAATTGGCTTTCGGAGCGGCAACATGCGTGGCCGCATCCTATCTGCTGAAATACTGTGTGAAAAAGCGTCGTCCCGACCATAGCGACTATCATTCCTTCCCATCCAACCATAGCGCCGTGGCCTTTCAGGGCGCAAGCTTCATCCAACGTCGCTACGGGTGGAAATACGGTATCCCGGCCTACCTCATATCAGGCTATGTGGCATGGGGACGCATCTATGCCAGGCGGCACGACTGTTGGGACGTGCTGGCAGGAGCAGCCATCGGCATCGGCAGCAGCTATATATTCACCCATCCCTTCGCTAAAAAACATAATCTGTCAATATCCCCGGTCATCACCGACAACGGCCGCTTCGGCCTTCACGCCTCAATGACATTCTAATGTATTACAGAGAGTATACAGATTAGGCATGATTATCATTCTGTATATAATCTGCCGCGATTTGTAAGAAATTGCAATTTTTTCATGAATATATTTGTCGTTTCGTAAATAATATATACCTTTGCATCGTAATTAAAACAAAAATTCAGTCTCTGAAACATGAAACGATTTTACGCATACTCCTATTTTTATTATTTTTATTTTGGACAAAAATAAGAACGGGATTGCATGCGCAAATTTTTCACATTAAGCGAAATATTTTATCACAACATATCATCCCGTTCACTTCTGAACGGGATTTTTAATTTTATAGACCATACGAGATGAAGAAAGTCACAATACAAGGCGTAGCCGGTTGCTACCATGACGCTGCCGCGCATCTTTTTTTCGACGGAGAGGAGATCAAGACACTCCCCTGCGAAACATTTCCCATAATGTTTGACACCCTGTCGACCGATGCCTCACTCCTCGGTATTGTCGCGATTGAAAATACAATTGCCGGAAGCCTTCTTCAGAATCACGAGCTGCTGCGCCAGAGCAACCTCCGCATCATCGGCGAGCTGAAGATGCGCATATCACATGTGCTCGCAGCCCTCCCCGGCCAGTCAATCGACGCGCTCAGCGAGGTAAACTCCCACCCTATGGCCCTGATGCAGTGCGAGCAGTTCCTGCGCAGGCACCCTAATCTGAAAATTGTCGAACACCACGACACCGCCGGCAGCGCCAAAGACATACTTGAAAAGAATCTCCAGGGCCATGCCGCTATCTGCGGAGAGTATGCAGCCAATCTCTACGGGCTTGACATACTTGAAAAAGGTATCGAGACCAACAAGCGCAACTTCACTCGCTTCCTTATCATAGCCGATCCGTTGCTTGCCGCAGAAATCGGTCCTTGCGAGCGCGACATCAATAAGGCTTCAATCGTCTTCTCGCTCCCACATACCCACGGCGCACTGTCGAAAGTGCTTACAATCCTCTCTTTCTATGACATCAACCTGTCGAAAATCCAGTCTACGCCTATCGTGGGCCGTGAGTGGGAATACAGATTCTATGTCGACGTCACATTCGACAGCTTCGTGCGCTATCATCAGGCAATCGAGGCCGTGCGTCCCCTTATCAAAGACCTCAAAATCCTCGGCGAATATGCCGAAGCGCAGATAACTCACTAAAATCATACGCAACGATGAATATAAAGCCCTCACAAAGAGTCGAAAATATCAAGGAATATTACTTCTCGACCAAACTCAAAGAGGTCGCAGCCATGAAAGCTGCCGGACTCGACGTCATCTCCCTCGGAATCGGCGGCCCCGACCGTCCCCCCCACCAGTCAGTCATCGACACAATGACCGAGGCTCTGAACTGCCCCTCGAACCACGGCTACCAGCCACATGTCGGCGTGCCCGAGCTGCGCGAGGGCTTTGCGAAGTGGTACAAGAAGTGGTATGACGTCGACCTCGACCCGAAATCAGAAATCCAGCCCCTGATTGGCTCGAAAGAGGGTGTCACACACATCTCACTCGCATTTCTGAATCCAGGAGACGGAGTACTGGTACCCAATCCCGGCTACCCGACCTACTCCTCGATAAGCAAGCTCGTCGGCGCCGAGATTTTTAACTATGACCTCGTCGGGGAAAGCGGGTGGCAGCCCGATTTCGAAGCTTTGGAGAAACTTCCGCTCGACAGGATAAAACTCATGTGGCTCAACTATCCCCACATGCCGACAGGAGCCCGCGCCAGAATTGAGACTTTTGAGAAGGCTATCGAGTTCGGTAAGAAACATGGCATCGTCATCGTCAACGATAATCCCTACTCCTTCATCCTCAACGACGAGCCTATGAGCATCCTCCAGGTGCCGGGGGCAAAAGAGATAGCCATCGAGATGAACTCTCTCAGCAAGAGCCACAACATGCCCGGATGGCGTGTCGGGATGGCGGCATCGAACCCGACATTCATCTCATGGATACTGAAGGTCAAGAGCAACATCGACTCCGGCCAGTTCAAACCGCTGATGCTCGCCGCAGCCAAAGCGCTCGAGGCTGACAAGAGCTGGCACGACGAAGTGAACGCAGTCTATGCCTCGCGCCGCAAGGTGGCCGAGGAGATAATGGGCGAGCTTGGCTGCACATTCGACCCCACGCAGAGCGGCCTCTTCCTTTGGGGGCGTATCAATGACGACAGTATCACTTCCGAAGCCCTTGCCGACCGCCTGCTCAAAGAGTCCAACGTATTCCTCACCCCGGGCTTCATATTTGGTTCAAACGGCGCTCGCTATATCCGCATCTCACTCTGCGCGACCGAGGACCGCATGCGAGAGGCTCTCGACCGTATCAAAAAAATTAATTCAGAAAATAACTAAAAAGATATACACTCATGGAAATGGACAATATCAAACCGCTCGCAATCGACGGCGTCGAACTTACTAAACCAATCATAATCTCAGGCCCATGCAGCGCCGAGACAGAAGAACAAGTGATGACCACCGCGCGCCAGCTCCTCCGCTCAGGCGTGAAAATCTACCGTGCCGGCATCTGGAAACCGCGTACCAAGCCAGGAGGCTTCGAAGGCGTAGGCGTCCCCGGACTCGCCTGGCTCAACAAGGTGCGTGAGGAGACAGGTCTTAAGATTGCAACAGAGGTGGCCAACCGCGGCCATGTCGAGGCTGCGCTTGAATATGACCTCGACCTTCTATGGATAGGTGCGCGTACGACTGCCAACCCGTTTGCCATGCAGGAAATAGCCGATGTACTCCGTGAGAGCGGACGCGACATACCCGTACTCGTCAAGAACCCAGTAAATCCCGACCTCGAACTATGGATTGGCGCCCTCGAGCGTCTATACAACGCAGGTATCACCCGCCTCGGCGTCATCCACCGCGGATTCAGCACATACGGCGAACACATCTACCGCAACCATCCCCAGTGGAGAATCCCTCTCGAACTCCGTATCCGCTATCCGCAGCTCCCGATTATCTGCGACCCAAGCCACATCGGCGGTAAGCGCGAGCTCATCGCCTCACTTTCACAGCAGGCACTCGACATGGGTTTCGACGGTCTGATCATAGAGAGCCACTGCGACCCTGACTGCGCATGGAGCGACAAGAACCAGCAGATTACCCCGGAAGTGCTCGGTGTGATACTCGACAACCTCGTCTATCGCGACGCCCCCGTGCCTACCGAGAGCCTCGCCCAGCTCCGCCGCCAAATTGACCAACTCGACAACGAACTTGTGGAGATTCTTGCAAAGCGCATGGACATCTCCCGTGAAATCGGTAGCTACAAGAAGAACCACAATATGCCCGTCGTGCAGCCCAACCGCTACGGCGATATCATGAACACCCGCGTCAAGGCTGCATCGTCGCTCGGCGTCGACGAGGACTTCATGCGCAAGATTCTTTCGACCATCCATGAGGAGTCCGTAAGAATCCAGGTGGAGCTTAATGAAAAGAAGAACTAAAAACTGCCGATAAAAAATGAAAATCCTGATTCTCGGAGCCGGCAAGATGGGCAGCTTCTTCTGCGACCTCCTCTCATTCGACCATGAGGTTGCAGTCTACGACCCTGACCACCAACGCCTGCGCTTCACATTCAACGCGCTCCGCTTCAAAGACCTCGAGGAGGTTAAAGATTTCGAGCCCCAACTCGTCATCAATGCCTCGACGGTGAAATATACCCTCCAGTCTTTCAAGGCAGTGCTACCCTACCTCACTCCGAACTGCATCATCAGTGACATAGCCTCCGTAAAGACAGGTCTGCCAGAGTTCTATGAGTCATGCGGCCACCCCTTCGTCAGCACCCACCCGATGTTTGGCCCGACATTCGCCTCACTGAGCAATCTGAGCAACGAGAACGCTATAATCATCAGCGAGGGTGACCACCTCGGAAAGGTATTCTTCCGCGATCTCTACTCACGCCTGCACCTCAACATTGTCGAATACAGTTTCAAGGAGCATGACGAGACTATAGCCTACTCACTGTCAATCCCCTTTGCCGCCACACTCGCCTTTGCAGGTGTGATGAAGCACCAGGAGGCCCCCGGAACAACGTTCAAGCGACACATGCAGATTGCCCGCGGGCTCATGTCGGAGGATGACTTCCTCGTGAGCGAGATTCTATTCAACCCCAACACTCCCGCCCAAATCGAACAGATTCAAAAACAAATGGCAGAGTTGCTCGACATTATCAAGGCAAGAGACAGCGAGGCTATGAAGGACTATCTCGCAAGAGTCAGAGAACACATCAAGTAACATACATAGCATTAAAGTCATTCACCCTCACAAGCATTTTTTGCCTGTGAGGGTGAATGTTTTTAATCTCGTCCTATCGTTTATTCCAATGTCACATTCTCAATGACACAGTTTTCGATATTCCTGACGTCGAAATTCTTCGAGGGGTCAACGGCCCATATATCTTTGAACGTAAAATTAGTGAGCGTATACTCGTCAATCTTCTTATCCTTATAGAATTCGCGCGTACATTCGAGATGACCGTTGCGGAAAGTCACATTGTCGACACCTGACGCCGGCATCGGGTCGCGCTCCACCTTATTGAAGAACTGCTTCCAGGTCTGAACCTCGACTGCGTTTCGGACCTTGCCGGTGGCACCGTCGATGAGCACATTACGATACTGCTGGGGGGTGTCGGGGCGCATCTTGAAGAGCAGCACATGATAGGTACCGTCAAATTTACAATCCTTCATAATCACATTGGAGCAATCCCAGGCCTCACTGCCGAAAGTCACCCCGGCGTTGGTCTTTCCAAAAGTGCAACGGTCAATGATGACGTTGGCCACTCGTCCGTTGCCGGGGATAGTGTCGACGTATGTACCCTTACCACCTTTCAGACAGACACCGTCGTCGTTGACATTCATGTAGCATCCGCTGACGAGGACGTCGTTGCACACATCGAGGTCAATAGCATCGGTACTCGGTCCCTTGGGATAGCCGTCGGTCGGGGCAAGGATTGTCACTCCGAGGTATTTGACGCGCTCGCAGTTATAAAGATGGTTTGTCCAAAAACCTGAATTGACCATTTTGATTCCGCTGACTGTCACATCCTTCGAATTGGAGATGTAGGCCATGCGCGGACGGAGCGCCTCGAGATTGGTGCATTTGCGGTTCACCTTTCTGCGGAGCCAGAATTCGTCATAGAAGCGATGACCGTTGCCGTCAATCGTCCCTTCGCCTGATATGGTGAAGCCGTCGCAGTTGTCCGCGTTGACGAGGGCTGCAAAATAGTCGATTGTCTGCCCCTCGAGACGGGTCTTGATTATCTGATAGTGTGTTATTGCATCACTTCCCTTCAGTTTGCCACCTTTATTTATATATAGATGGGTGCCGGGCTTGAAAAACAGCGAGCCGGTAAGAAAGGTTCCCTCGGGAATGACCACAACTCCTCCACCTTCGTTAAAAGCCTTGTCAATGACAGTCTGGATAGCCTCGGTCTGTATGACAGTGCTGTCACAACCAACGCCGTGGTTGGTAATCACATACTTTTTACCTAAAAGCTCCACATCGGGAGACTTACTGTCATTGAACCATGCCGGCACGGGGCTGCCGTCGGGGAAAGTCTTGAAATCCGATGCCAGGACAGCGAGCGCCGACAGAGTGAACAAAGTCCCCAGAAGGATCTTTTTGCCAAAATTCATAAGTTTTCGTTTTATTAGAGATAAGATTAGTGCAAAGATAGTTATATTCGCAGACTTCTTTACTATCTTTGCAGAAAACTATCGCATTATGATTTACTTTGACAGTGACTACATGGTAGGAGCACACCCGGAAGTGCTCAAAAGGCTCTATGAGACCAATCTTCTCCACACCGTTGGCTACGGATGTGACGAATTTACAGCCGAGGCTCGCGGTATAGTGCTCGACCTGTGCGGAATCGGCGACCGCGGCGAGGTGTTCTTCCTCGAAGGTGGCACACAGGCCAATGCCGTTGTGATTGACCGACTGCTCGACCACAACGACGGTGTCATAGCCGCCGAGACAGCCCATATAAACGTGCACGAGGCGGGGGCAATCGAGTCTAACGGCCACAAAATCCTCACACTCCCCCACCACGACGGGAAGCTCCGCGCAGAGGATATACGAAAGTATGTCGAGAACTTCTACGGCGACGACACCAATGTCTACATGGTGCGTCCGGCTATGGTCTATATCTCCTTTCCGACGGAGCTTGGAACAGTATATTCAAAAGCCGAGTTAGAGTCGATAGCCGATGTCTGCCATGAGTACGGTATGCCCCTCTATATCGACGGCGCACGCCTTGCCTACGGCCTTGCAGCCGAAGGCAATAACGTAAGCATTAAGGATATAGCCGCGCTCAGCGATGCATTTTATATAGGTGGTACCAAGTGTGGAGCACTATTCGGCGAAGCAGTGGTCACCCGACGCCCAGAACTCCTGCCTCGATTCCGCTCGGTCATAAAATTACACGGAGCCACTCTCGCCAAAGGACGCCTGCTCGGTGTGCAGTTCGCGGCACTATTCACCGACGGGCTCTATGAAAAAATCGGGCGCCACGCAGTGGCTATGGCGATGAAGCTCAAGGCCGGATTCGTCGGGAAAGGCTACAGGCTATTCATTGATTCGCCAAGCAACCAGCAGTTCTTCGTCCTGCCAAATGGCAAAATCGACGAGCTGCGCGGAATTGTCTCTTTTGAACTATGGGGCGCCAAAGGTGATAGCGAGACCACGGTCCGCTTCGTCACCGACTGGGCCACGAGAGAGGAGGATGTTCAGACGCTGATTGACGCACTGTGAAAACCACAGATACATTCTGGATATTCCTACCCGACGGTCTTGATGAACTGTTTGAGATGGTACGTTTCGAGAAAAATCGCAACCTATTGAATGACCGTTAATTCTATACCGCACGTCAAAGTGACAGAATTTGCCGTCTATGTCATTGTATAGAGAACCTGTACCTACAACTGCTTCTATATGTTTCGCCAGGATTGAGCCGCACGGAAGGCCATTGTAATTTGTTGGGACTGTCGGGATAATGCTGTGTTTCAAGACAGATTGCAGCTCGTTGCGGATAGGCAATTCCGTTCTTTCCTGTCACTGTGCCGTCGAGAAAGTTGCCTGTATAGACCTGTATGCCTGGCTCATCAGTAAACACTTCCATGAATATACCACTCCGAGAATCATAGAGTGTGGCTGCCAGGTCTGCGTTGTTATGGTCAAGCACAAAGTTATGATCATAGCCATTTGCGTTTCGAATTTGTTCATTGTCCACCGCTATACTATCACGAATCGCGCGTGGAGCTGTGAAATCAAATGGTGTGGATTTTACAGGGACTATGTCTCCATAAGTCATGAATGTGCTGTCAACAGGTGTGTAATTTGAAGCCACAACCATAAGCTGTTCATCAAGGATTGTCTCTCTCGGATTACCGCTCAGGTTGAAATAAGAATGGTTGGTGAGATTGATGATGGTTGGTTTGTCGGTAGTCGCTTCATAATCTATGCACAGACTGTTGTCGCTTGCAAGCGTATAGATGACCGATGCGTTGACAGTACCTGGAAAACCGTTGTTTCCGTCATTGTCGATAATATTGAGTACGAGGGTAGTGTCATTGGGCTGCGTGGCATCATAAACGCGATACTGCCATCCGAGCGCCCCCATGTCGGTGCCTCCGTGAAGACAGTGTCCATAATTGTTTTGCGGAAGAACGATGGTGTCACCGTCAAGCACAAACCGGCCATTGGCAATTCGGTTGGCATAACGACCTATGGACGCACCGAAATCGGTCTTGTTATTTTCAGGAAGATAATCCTTGATATTATCAAATCCGAGTACGACATCCTTCATCTCTCCGTCACGGTCGCCGCGCCATTCGTAACTTGACAGATTGTTAAACAGAAGCGGCTCACAATGAGAGGTGGTAATCATGATACCATACTCATCAGCAATTTCCTTATTCTCAGGATGTGAGTAAAATGTATGAGAACACAGGGGCATCGCAGGGGCAAGCATATTGCATTTCAGGCGGAGCAACAATTAATTTTGAACAGTTACTTATACCTGTCTTTCATCTTCACGGACTTGCCAAGATAGGATTTTATTGATAAATTTGTAGCTACCTTAGGCCAACCCCAAAAGAAACATTATTGATACAATGAAAACAATAAGCTTATATTTCTCGCCGACAGGCGGAGGAGAAAAAATCGCGAAGGCGATACAACATGCTATGGATGCTAACGACCATGACTACCAGTACTTTCTCAATCTCACCAAGCAATCCCTGACTGATGAAAACGGGACTATCGACGAGAACCTCCCTGTGATTTTCACTATCCCTGTCTACGGGGGACATCTCCCGAAAATAGCCCGCTCGCGCTTCGACAAAGTCCGCAGTGCATGCGGACAGCCGGCCATACTCGTAGCCGTCTATGGCAACCGGGCCTTTGAAAACGCCCTTGTCGACCTGGAACAATTCGTGAAGGAGCGCGGCTTCAATCCCATTGCAGCCGCAGCCTTCCCATGCGAGCACTCATATAGCACAGATGACACCCCTATCGCTGTTGGCCGCCCCGATGTGCTTGACCTAAAGGCTGCCGAAGAGTTTGGCCGCCTGGTTAGAGAAAAGATTCTACGAAAGGATTTTACCACAATCAACGCAGCTGACCTACACGACGAGCCTTCGCCCGAAACGTCAATTAAAAATTTCGTCTCCTTTGTCAAAAAATATCAGACAGAACAAGCGTCAACACCCAAAGTATTCATTCCCGAAGTCGACAAAGACAAGTGCGGAGAGTGTGGCAACTGCCGGAGCGTCTGCCCCGCTGATGCCATTGGCGATGACTTCCTGACAGACCCGGCCCTCTGCATCAAATGCTGTGCATGCGTCAAATCTTGTCCCGAACAAGCCCGTAGCCTGACAAGCCCCTTTGCCCGACCACTCTCTGAAAATTTCTCCGCCCGCAAATTCCCCTGCCACCTAATCTGAACCAGAATTCAGTCGTGATAGTCCGCTTCAAGAAAATCGACGTGGAGATCGGGAGCAGCCCTGTCGTCCGAATCAGGTATTTCAATCGTACTTCCGTCGGGAGTGTTCTGTATGATTGCCCGTGACATTTGGTCTCCATTTAATAGGAACTTGCGTAGAGCCTTCAATGCTTCCCGACGGTCTATAGGCTCATATTTTTTTCGGCTATAGACAGGGCGCATTTCTTCATCGGAGCGCTCAATGCCCTCGACTGTAAATGAATGTTGCCCGCTCGCCTCATGAGCTTCAAGTATCAGCCCCGGCAGCCCCCTGAGTTTCCAAGGACCCTCCTGGATAGGAATCTCCGTGGTGAACCATGCTGTCCAGTGACGCCCGCGAAAATCAGTCACCGCCTGTTGACATTCATAGCCGAGAATGTTTTTTGTCGAGTCACCAATCTGCCACTGCAACTCTGTCAACGGCTCCACATAATAATACTTCCCCGACGCTCCGTCGCGGTCATAGACTGTTGTCGTTGAACTACTTGTTGATTTAAACACATAGAGATGTGAAAGTGCGGCTGGCACGGCATCAAAATTGCCTGTCTCGACAGCCAACTTTGCTGCAGCGCCCATCAGCTTGCGCCATTGCGCATAGCCCGAAGGGGTCGAGCGCAGGGAGTCGATATATTCACACTTCACATTGTAGAATTTCGACTCCGCAGGATTGGCAAGCAATATCATTTGCAGCTCGTCGATGAAGGCCTTTCCGTCGGTACGAAGATACTCTCGATGACAACGATAGCTCACCCTGATGTCCGCACGCGGGCAATCCGGCTTCTTTGCAAGAGCAAGAAAGTTAACGATAACTATCACTATTGACAGAATGATAAGTCGACGTCTCATGGTCTGAATAAATTTATTAATGAGATTTAGTTTGGAGACTTGACAAAGTTACGAATTATATAATTAAAATACAAGCAGCCCCGGCATCACTGCCAAGGCTGCTCTACATATTATATATGATTAAGCTGTTTCGTATACTTCTTATTTATTCATACCCGGTAATCCTTTACTTCATGATTGCGGAGCTGCCGGCCTCGACAGTCTTCAATTCATTGTCTCTCTTAATCTTCTTGCCGAAGCCGAAAGTGTAACTGGCGGTAACGTTAACATAGCGATGGCTGCTTGAATTGTAGACCGTATTATATTGGTCAAAATATTCACTTTTAAGATCTGATGTCTGGTCTATCCAGCTCTTGCGGAAGATATTCACCGCCGCCACGCTGATGTTCCAGTCCTTAATTCTACAGCCCATTTTAAACTGGTAGGCAGACTTGCCACGATAGAACGTATCGTTGAGTGAATACTGCACAAGCCCGCGGTCGGCTGTCGAATAATACAATGACATGTAGAACGGCTTGAAATAATATGTGGCACTGGCTGACATCATGAGATAATTGTATGAGTCGCTGTATACACCAGTCAACCTGCTGAACCACATGCGTGGCTGTGCCTGCAACACGAGCGAGCGATTGAACAGGCGGACTGTCAGAGACACTCCAAGGTCAATATTCTGACAATCTCCACCGTTGACTATGGAGCGCAACATCATCCCTTCCGGCCCTGTAGGTGTAAACAAGGGCACGGGCCTGTCAAAATACCTGCTCCAACCACCGGAAGCAGCCACCTGGAACTTATTGTTTGGAAGCCAGGTATACTGAAGGTCGACCGAGGCCCAACGGGTGTTTTTTAAGTCCGGGTTGCCGGTCTTGTATAGCAATTCGTTCTCTTGGAGCAGTGTCGGAGTCTTGTCTGACTGGTCAACAAAATTGCAGTTATAATTTGAAGAAATGTTCAATGAATTTTTCTCATTGATAGCATATTGCATATCTACATTGAACAGCGGGACTACATCCGACATCCTCTTATTGTCAATCTTGTTTGATTCGCCGATTATGCCGCCCTCAAAACGGCCATAGAATTTGTCGGACTGATAGGAATAGCCGGCCAAAGCCCCGTAAGCAATCTGTCTGAACCGGTCAGTCGACAAGGTCGACCCTGTGTAGCTGACCTTATCATTGTTGACAATATAGTAGCTCTTCAAATCTATCACATTATTGTCATTGATTTCCTTGTTTACCTGCAACATAAACTGTCCCATAGCAGCCTCGTCAGTAGCATTGTTGACAATAACCGTCTCCCCTGCTCCATGATAAGCGCTATTGCTCTTTGTCCGCTGATATTGCAACTGGGTAACGGCATTTATCTGATAGCCTCTGCCAAGATCAAAATAGAAATTACCCATCCATGTCGGATACAGCACTCTTGACTTTGACATGCTGCTATATTCGGCACGATTGAATATGTCGGGGGTGAACACGACGGCGCCACCTGTATTCAGACGCGGCATGTTTGTCGCATCAAGCGATATCGTGTTTGAGATTGACATCTTCTCTGTACCATAAACCGCACGGAAGGACAGCCCGAGATTATTCCGTTGCAGGCGGCTGTAATCCATGACGTTCTTCCTGGTGATTTCTTTCAAAGTCCCGTCGGCATCGGGGAATCTAAACACCTGCTTTCTATCCGTGCCCTGATTGTGTCTGTCGGTATATTTATCTGAAACAATCATATCGTAAGTCATGCGCTTATAGGCTATCTTCCCGTATGCGAGACCACTTCCCGAACCGGCCATAATATTTCCCCGGCCTGTCAATTTACTGTATCCGCCGAACTCATATTTACGGAGAGTGAAGTTGACAACGTAAGGGCTATGCTGGTAACGGGGATCTGTAGGGAAAACAAGATACTCCACTTTCTTTACATCCTCCGGGCGCAGTGCCTCCATCTGCTCATTGGACGCGGGTTGCTTATCAATATAGATAGCCACCGGCTGACCGTTGAGAGTCAGGACTGAGTTCGACACCGGGTTTACACGAATCTGCGGTATGCCCATTTGGGAAAGCAGGTCTATGGCATCCTGCGCCGATTTCTTTTGGTCACCTCCGGGAATATAAGTCGATACACCCGGCTTTACATTCTGCATCCGAGCCTCGACGACGACCTCGTCAAGAGCCTGTGTCCCGATGCTGTCGGGCTCCTCGCCTTGTGCAAGGGCAACTAAGGGAAATATCGCCAATGCCACTGTGATTAAAAATATGGTTCTCATATCTGTGATGATTTTCATTCCATTAAATGGTTATGCGTTGATTTCGGTGCAAAGTTACGATCGTTCATAATTCCGTGCCATACCCAAAAGTGGACAATTTAGCCTTCAAGTGCAATTGTCCACTTTTGGGTATGGCACGGAAGCAGACTTAGGCCTAACTTTGCGACGTCAAATAAATCAATGATATGACCGACGAAGAGAAACTCAAATTAGAGCGGTGCCGGGTGCTTGTCATAGGCGCCGATCCACTTGCCATACAAATTGATGCCGAAATCAGACATATAGGGTTCCGGCAAATCAGCCATATCGACGTAGGTAATATATATCCACAACTGAAGAATTACGACATTGTGGTCGAAGTCATGGGCAATGGAAGCTCGGTCTTGGCCGGAATCCATAGCTCTGCCCTACCTGTCCCCATAGTATATCCCTTCGACTTTATTGATGGAGCGGGAACAATAGTGCTCCGTCCGGGCGACAACATGGATTTTGCCCGTAGCGGGAGTCTCAGGTTGGCTATCGCCGAGTATTTTGCAGGCTACTGCGCCTTTTGGCATATAGACAACAGCTGGCTCTCCGAAGCTATGCCCCTTATACGCGAAAACAATCATTCAGATGAGGGAATGAGAAGCGCTGCAATCCAATGCTCGCGCATCGTAGCCAGTATGGCTGTCGGTCGTGAAGTGAAATACTATCCGCGCTTCTATCTGTGCAGGAATTCAAAGCAGCCTGCTGTTGGAGGCGGCAGCAATAGCCTCTGAGATATTGCGCACATCAAGTTTTTCGAATATGCGCTGTCGGTATTTCTTGACCGTGTCGGGCGCGAGACACATGCGGTCGGCTATCTCAGTCATGGTATAGCCCTGGATTGAAAGAGCGAGTACAGACTTCTCACCCTCCGACAGAGTCGGCATAGTCTTTTTGCTCCACCGTCTAACAGCGGTATTATAGACCCAATAGTCAGTGCTGCCGGCCTTGTGCATCTCAATCTGTCCGGCGCATGTGTGATTAGAGGCCGATACCACGCAGAGGGCGAGCCACACCCTGCCATCAGACGTAAGAGCGAGCGGAGTCAGCTTATGGTTGACGAGGATTTTGTGATTGTCGTTGATGATATGAAAATCATAGGAGATATAGTAATCGCGGCGCTCGGCAGGAGCAATTTCGCTATAGAAGGCGAAGCCCGCACGATTGATTTCAAGTAGCAGACCCCTGTCCTCCTCCGGCACACAGTCGAAATAGAAGCGATAGCCCGACTCCATGACCTCTTCCGGGCTCAATCCGCAGAGAAACATCGGATTAGGTGACACATAGAGGAAGTTCTGCTTAAAATAGTCGATGATATATATGCTCTGATATGTAGTGTGCGCGAAAGCCTCAGCCGTGCGGATGTATTCATCCACACGGCTGTAGTCAAGCTCGTCGGCAAGCCTGACCTCATTGTCAGGTATAAAGAAATCGTCAGTGGTATTCATCATTATAAAATGATATAGGATGCAAATTTATTAAAAAATCTGCATCCTATATCATATGTATTCATTTATTTAAAATCTATGTCTCACCGGACTAATCATGAATGAAAACTCATAGTCGCCGTAAGGCACACGATATTCGGGACGGGCTATGCTTCCCCAGCTGTTCTCGCAACCAAGGCCGGTCTGGATCTTGTCGATGCAGAGATTGGTCAGGTCTGCTTCGGCCACCTCCGTGGAGTGACCCTGGCGCTTATCGGGACCTTCGTCAAGGGATTCGATTGTGTAATGCAGGGCTGAGGCAGAGAATGGCGCTGTGGAGATTACCTTCACCCCATTGCCCGACTCATCGAGCATAGTCCACCAGCGTATGTCGGTCTTCGTACCGTTTTCCTGCGGACGTATGTAAGGATAGAACTGCTCGGCGACGCTCTGACGGTAGATGCCGAGATCGGCTGAACAGTTACGGTCTATGTAATTCTCGCCCGGCCCGCGTCCGTAATACTCAACTGTCTCATAGTTGCGCGGCATAGGCATCTGCATACCGAAGCGGAACATATTTGGTACCTTGGCAGTAGAGTCGGCAATCAATTTCTGAGTGACCCTTACAGCGCCCGAATTGGAAATCCGATAGCTTATATCAAGCTTGGACGATACGCCCGGCATGTCGTATGTAGCTGTCACGAGGACATCGCTACCGTCGGTCTTATGGTTGAACGAAAGGAGTTTCATCTCGGGATTCTTCCATGCGGCATACTTCTGCTGCAGGCGTGCGCCATAGTCGTTGTCGGTCGGCGCGCGCCAGAAGTTCGGACGCAGCACCTCCCCTTCCTTAATTATGTCGCGGCCTCCAAGCTCATACTTTGACATCATGTAGCCGTTGTAGCGGTCAAATTCAATGACAAATTCATCGCCGCTGACTCTCAGACAGCAGTGCTCATTCTCCTTGACAAGCGGAGCCTGGGCATTGACATTGGCGTTGAGCGACTTATCCATATCAAGCGCGGGCGCCTTATAGGGTGAAAGGCTGAGCTGCTCCTTTGCAACCACATGGCCGGCAGGGAGGAGGGCATCCTGATTTTTTAGTCTGTAGGACAGGTTAAGCAGCCATTCGCCATCCTCATCAATGTCACCGATTGGGAGTCTGAGGGCCTTGGTCTGCTGCGGAGCCACGTCGAGCCTGTCGACCATGCCGCGACGCACAGCCTTGCCATTCTTCATCAGTTCCCAGTCGAGACTGTAGTCCGACAAGTCTTTGAAAAAGTTTTCGTTGTAAATCTTGATTTCGCCGTTTTTTAAGTCCGAGGGGGTTGTATGGATGTCCTGATAGATGCGTCCGACCTCATACATGTGGGGATTCGGGACACGGTCAGGGCTTACGAGGCCGTTGACACAGAAATTGTTGTCGCTGGCGTCGTAACGGTTGAAATCACCGCCGTAGGCGTAAATCATCTTGCCGTTCTTCCCTGGCCGACGGACAGCCTGGTCGACGAAATCCCAAATGAAACCGCCCTGGTACTTGGGATACTTGCGCACGAGGTCCCAATATTCCTTGAAACCGCCTTGGGAGTTACCCATTGCATGCGCATACTCACACTGTATCAGCGGGCGCTTCTCCGATTCATTCTCGCAATAATTTTTGCAGCTCTCATAGCCGAAATACATCGGACAAAATATGTCGGTCAACCCGTAGGTGCCTGCCTGCTCATACTGCACGGCACGGCTCGGGTCTTCGGCTTTAATCCAACGGTAGGCAGCCTCGAAGTTGGGACCGTAGCCGGCCTCGTTGCCCAATGACCAGAAAATAATGCTCGGATGATTGAACCCGCGTTGCACGTTGCGCATGTTGCGTTCAAGGTGGGCCTTGCTATAGTCCTCACGCTTGGCAAGAGTCTCGTCGCCGTAGCCCATGCCGTGCGACTCGATGTTGGCCTCGGCCACAACATAGATACCGTATTGGTCACAGAGGTCATACCATAAATTATTGTCAGGATAGTGGCATGTGCGGACAGCGTTGAGATTGAATTTCTTCATAAGTTCCAAGTCCTGAATCATCCTCTCGCGCGAGATGACATAGCCATAGTCGGGATCCATCTCATGACGGTTGGCTCCTTTGAAAAGCACGGGCTGGCCGTTGACAAGCACCTGGCTGTTGCGCAACTCTATTTTTCGGAAGCCGACTTTGACCGGGATGACCTCGTCGCTGCCGTCCATAGAGGCATAGAGAGTGTAGAGATTCGGAGTCTCGGCAGTCCACTTTGCGGGATTCTTCACATCAATGACCACGGTTTCACCACTGTTGGCAGTCTTCGAGGCCACTTCATTGCCGGAGGCATCGAGCAGTCGGAAATTAAGCTTACCCCTACCCTTCACATCTGTCTTTATGGAAAGGGTGGCGTCGAGATAATCGGCGTCAAGGTCGGGAGTGACACGGATGTCCCGAATACGGTTCTTATCACGGGCGTAGAGATAGCAATCACGCCCTACGCCGCTGTAGCGGAAGAAATCCTGATCCTCGAGATATGTGCCGTCGCACCACCTGAACACCTGGAAGGCTATCAGATTTTTCTCACCAGGCTTCAGATAAGGTGTAAGGTCGAACTCTGCCTCAAGCTTGCTGTCCTCGCTGTAACCGACATATTTTCCATTTACCCAAAGATACATATTGGAAGTCACTGAGCCGAAGTGGGCCATTATATCCTTACCCTTCCAGGAGGCGGGGACCATGAACTCACGACGATAGGAACCGACATGGTTATTCTCCTCCGGGACACGCGGAGGGGTCTTCCCTGCCTGGTTTCGCCAGGCATAACCGATATTCACATAGATAGGATCGCCAAAACCGTTCAGCTCCCACATGCCTGGCACAGGCATGTTGCTCCAGCCACGGTCATTATAGCCAGTTTTCCAAAAATCCACAGGACGGTCCCCGGCATCTTTCACCCAAAAGAACTTCCAGGAGCCATTGAGAGGCATAAAATTGGCTGATTTTTCCTTAGCTCCCTCTTCGGCAGCCTTGGCAGACTCATATGCGAAGTAGTTGGAATGCATCGGTGCCCGGTTGACCGCGTTTATTTCAGGGTTCTGCCACTCGGTGAATGTCTGCGCTCCGGCCGACATGGCAAAAGTGGCAAAAAGACCTATGAAATATCTTTTAATCATAATTGCAGATGTGATTGGTTTATATGTTGATGCAAAGATACTGATTTATATAAAATATGCAAAAAGCCCTGCCGCAAAACATATAGCGACAGGGCAAAATCACAATTATAATTATCTGTAAAGACTTATTCTACCAATTGCGGCGGGAGAATCGGCATAGCGCCCTTCTTCGTACAGACGAAAGCCGAAGTCTGGACGGCAAGAGAGTGGGCCTCGGCCACGCTTTTACCCTTGAGTATCGAGGCTATAAAGGCCGCAGTGAAGCTGTCGCCCGCACCTACCGTGTCAGCCACCTCTACTTTGGGAGTAGGCTGGAACGAGACATTGCCAGGGGTGAAAACATAGCTACCGTTGATTCCACAGGTGAGTATCAGCATCTTAAGATTATATTTACCAAGTAGAATCCAGCACTTGTCCTGAAGGTCGATACCCGGATAGCCGAACATGCGGCTGACGGTTACAAGCTCCTCGTCGTTTATCTTCAAAATATTGCATCGCTTCATGGAGTTGCAGAGAATCTCCTTGTTATAGAAACCCTGGCGAAGGTTGACATCAAAGACGACGAGAGTGTCATCGGTATGCGGCATCGCGTCAAGGAAGCTGTTGATAGTGTTGCGTGACACTACGTTGCGCTGTGCAAGAGAGCCGAAACATACGGCCTTGGTACGCTCGGCAAGCTCTCTGAGACGGCCTGTATAAGGAATATTGTCCCAAGCGACATTCTCCTTAATCTCATACTGCGGTATACCTGCCTGGTCAATCTGCACCTGCACAGTACCCGTGGGATAAGGAACCTCATCTATCAGGTAGTTCAAACCCTTGGAGGTGAAATTTTCTATAATCTCCTTGCCGAGGGCATCATCACCGACAGCACTGACCACACAGCTTGGAAGGCCGAATTGCGAAACATGGTATGCAAAGTTGGCAGGCGCGCCACCGATTTTTTTACCTTCGGGAAGAACGTCCCACAAGGCCTCGCCCATTCCGACTACTATATCTTTCATGATTTTTTAGGTAAGATTTTTTATTTTGACATTTTAATTTTCAGAGTATAATACATTAGATAGACAACACCGATAGTCATCACGGCCACAGCTCCGGCCTGACCTACGGCATCGGCGGCATAGCCCATTGCGAGCGGGAAAACCGTGCCTCCGAACAGTCCCATAATCATTAGTCCCGATACTTCGTTTTTCTCATCAGGAGAGGAAAGGAGCGCCTGTGCGAAAATTACAGAAAAGATGTTAGAATTACCAAAACCGATAAGGCCTATGCCGATATAGAGCGCGGTTATTGTGTCACACACACAAAGTATGGCCATTCCTGCAAGCATCATGACGACACTCAGCCCGAAGAAGAACTTCGGCGACATCGAGCGCAGGATGAATGCTCCGAGAAAGCATCCGGCAGTACGGAATATGAAGTAGATGCTTGTCGCGAATCCGGCCTCCTCGAGAGGGAGCGAGAGGCGCTCCATGATAATTTTGGGAGCGGTGGTGTTTGTGCCGACGTCAATACCCACATGGCACATGATGCCAAGGAAGCACAGCAAGATGAACGGACGGCCGAGCAGCTTCAGACACTCGCCGACGCCGGAAGCCTTGTCGGGGCGCTCCTCGTCAATGGGGGTGGCGGCAAGAAGCGAGATTGAGAAGAAGCTGATCACTGCATAAATCACGAAGAGCGCGCGCCAGCCGAGGCCGAAAGTCGGGAACGTGGTCATAGCTCCCCAGGCTGCTATAATAGGGGCAAGGAAGGAGGCGATAGCCTTGACGAACTGTCCGAAAGTAAGTGTCGAGGCGAGCTTGTCGCCGCTGATGAGGTTGGTCACGAGCGGATTCAGCGAAGTCTGCATGATAGCGTTGCCGATGCCAAGCATGGAGAAGGAGATGAGCATCACGGCATAGCTGTCGCCAAACGCAGGGATGAAAAGGGAGGCAGCCGTGAAGAAAAGGCTTATCAGGACGGTCCTCTTTCGTCCAATCTTATTCATAAGCATGCCTGTCGGCACTGAGAATATCAGGAACCAGAAGAATACGAGCGAAGGAAAAAGATTAGCCTGTGAATCGGTAAGGCCAAGGTCTTTCTGAACATAATTCGATGCTGTACCCACAAGGTCGACAAATCCCATAACGAAGAAGCACAGCATAACCGGGATTATCTGCAAGACGAATGATTTGCGGTTCGTCACCAGTGACTGAGTCATTGCCATAATGTATACAAATTTTATTTAGAGGGAGTTAAGGAGAAAATTTTCAGATCTGACAGTCGTGCATTGCCACCCTCGGAAGAAATCGAGAGTTCGGTATAGGGCTTGTTGGGGAAGACGAGGTTGGTCATGACGAAGCGGCCATTGTTACCGAAAAGCTCGATGCTCGAGCGGTCCACATAAAGACGGAGCGAAATTTTTCCGTCTGATTCATAGGTAGGAGTGACGGTGACTGCGGGGAAACCTTCGCTGAAATCCACGATGCCGCTCTTGGTTCGGTCAAACGAGAGAGTGCGGGTCTCGGCGTCATACTTCATAAGCACTGTATCACCAAGCTTATTAGACAGAGAGAGTTTAACCACCTTTGCTTTTCGGGCCTCGATGTCGAGGAGTATCTCACAGATTCCGTCGTTGGCCGTCGGGAGCGAGTAGCTGCGGGATTTGTTACTTAATCCGGTCTTTCCGACTTTTTGTACAAGGCGCCCTCTCATACCTTCAAGCTCCGGCGACGGGGCGCACGAGGCATAAATCTGACCGTCGTCAGCACGGAAAAGTCCCATTTCGCGAGGAAGCGTGTTGGCGCTGCGGAACTGCATTGTCGGAACTTCTGCCGCATACTGCCAGTTGCTCATCCAGCCAATCACTGTGCGGCGGTCATTAGGCGCATCGCTCCAGCTCACAGTAGCATAGTGGTCTTTGCCATAGTCAAGCCACTTGGTCGGGACATTGCCATCCTTGTCGGTGTCTACCTTGAAGGTCTTGCCATCGTAGTCACCGACGAAATACTGCGTGCCGCTTCCGCCAAAGGGACCGTCAGGGTTGATATTACAAAGGAGGACCCACTTGGACTCCCCTGTTCCTTCGACAGGGAGCTCGAAGAGGTCGGGACATTCCCATACTCCGCCTTGTGCGCCAAGACCGTTGCCGAAGCTGCTCATCAGTTCCCAGTTCTTCATGTCGGGCGACTTGAAGATAAGCATCTCATGGTCGAGGGCGTGGGCAAGAACGAGATTCCACTCCTTAGTGTCGTCATTCCAAAACACCTTCGGATCACGGGCCTCGCTTTCGAGAGTGATTACCGGGTTTGCCGGAAGGGCCGTGAAGGTTGTACCTCCGTCGGTGCTCGATGCGAGGCTCTGCATCTGGCTTGTACCTGCCGAAGTATAGAGGGCTATCACCGCATCCTTGCCAAAGCCGGCGGTGTTATCCTTATCAATCGCACAGCTTCCGCTAAATATGTAGCCGAGCCCGTCAGGGACAAGGGCCGTCGGAAGATGTTCCCAGTTGATAAAGTCGGATGATACAGAATGTCCCCAGCTTAGATTCTGCCATTTTGAACCATAGGGATTATACTGGTAATACAGATGCCACTTGCCATCCTTGTAGAACATACCGTTGGGGTCGTTCATCCAGCCATAGAGGGGTGTGTGGTGAAAGGCAGGGCGGTATTTTTCCTTATTGGAAACATCAAATGTGTCAGATAGTCCGATGCCCTTCCAGCAGGCATCCTCCTTGGCCTCACGAACTGAATTACGTCCCTGAGGAGTCACTATATCGAGGACGACATCATGCCCCTTGTAGGGGGTCAGGTCAAATGGCACATTATAATCAGTCTTTGACATGGCCAGTCTTGCATAGATAGTCTCGACAAGTTTTCCGTCGACGAGGACGTTAATCTTTGCATCGTCCCTGCTGTCCTGGACAGGAAGAATCAGATAGCGCCCGTCGCCTTTGACACGCACGAGAGTATTATTTGCACCGAGATGGTTAATCTCCACTCCCTCGGCAGCGGCGGATGTAATCGGAAGGAGAGCCGAACATCCTAACATCATCATGGCGGTTAAGCCTGTGGTTATTTTCATAATTTTATATTTTAAGTTAATTGTCAAATTTAAATTACGAACCTTCGAAACAATCTTTTTTACCTTACAAACTGTATCTTCTTTACCTTAATAAATTGTAATACCATGAATCTTACTGTCAAAATCCATTAGCCCTATAAGAGCCAACCGTTTTTCAGCGGTATCTCGGTTTTGGTACTGCAAAACTAACATAATGTTGACAGAGAGAGCATAAAAAATCGTGCATTAATCATCAAAAATGTTGTATTGCATAAATTTTCATATCTTATACACTCTTTTTCATAGTAGAATGATTAACTTTGTAACAACGAAAAACCAATCAGTGACAGATGCACAGACTTCTTAGATATGCCCTGCTGTTGGCAACCATGCTGGCCTTATTTGGATGTAAGGATAAAAAAGTCTATCGAATCGGCGTTTCGCAATGCAGCCAGGACGACTGGCGCACCAAGATGAATGATGAGATCAATCGTGAAATCATGTTTCATGAGGACGCCACAGTCGAGATTC
This sequence comes from uncultured Duncaniella sp., assembly GCA_910586665.1. GTDB lineage: Bacteria > Bacteroidota > Bacteroidia > Bacteroidales > Muribaculaceae > Duncaniella. The sequence continues at coordinate 151,969 of CAJUIX010000003.1, read as the reverse complement.
GCTCGGCGGATGACAGCAGTCAGAAACAAATTGATGATATCCGATACTTTGTTGACAACGATTTTGATATCATAATCGTCTCACCCAACGAAGCAGCCACCCTCACACCTATTATAAAAGAAGTCTATGAATGTGGCACCCCGATAATCATATTTGACCGAAATATCATAGGTGACACCTACACGGCGCGCATCGGAGTCGACGACGCCGGCATAGGCCGTTCTGCAGCCCACTATGCCCTCCACCTTCTCGGCTACGGAGCCAAGGCGATAGAAATCTACGGGCTTGTAGGCTCCACTCCCGCCGAAGGCCGTCATGAAGGCTTTGCCAAAGAATTTGCCAAGGGGAATGGCCGACTCCTGGCAAGCGTCCCGGCCAATTGGAATAAAGAAGATGCGATGCCGGTAACTGATTCATTGCTACGCCTATACCCTGACGTAGACCTGATTTATGCCCACAACGACCGCATGGCAATCGGCGCATCGGAAGTGGCGAGGAAGCTCGGACGCGACAATATAAAGATAATAGGCATAGATGCCGCTCCAAACATCGGCATCCAGGCCGTGGCCGACACAGTGATTGACGCCACCTTCCTCTATCCGACCGAGGGGCACCGTCTTATAAAGACCGCCCTTGCCATCCTTAAGGGGGAGCCTTACGAGCGCGAGGTGCGGCTACCCGTTTCCTCAGCAGTCGACCTGACCAATGCCGACATCCTCCTGCTGCAAAACGAAACCTTGAAAGAGGAAACAAGAAAGATGCAGATACTTAAGAGGCGGATTGATGACTACTGGGCACAACACTCTTCGCAAACCTCACTGTTCTATGCAAGCATCGTCATCATTGTGCTGCTTTTCGGAGTGGCCTTCCTTCTGCTCCGCGCCTACTGGCAGCACAGCAGGCACCAGAAGATACTCATGAGTCAGAACAAGCTTCTCGAGAGCGAGCGCGACAAGCAGAAATCGCTCAACCGGCAGCTCGAGGAAGCCACCCAGTCCAAACTCATGTTCTTCACCAATGTCTCACACGACCTCCGCACGCCTCTCACCCTGATTGCAGAACCTGTGGCCCAGCTCGCGGCTGCCGACAATCTCAACCCCGGGCAGCAGACACTGATGAAGATAGCCGACAAAAATGTCAAAATCCTGCGCCGCCTGATCAATCAGATTCTCGACTTCCGCAAATATGAGAACGGCAAACTCAAGCTACACCTCACCGAAATTGATTTTTCAAAGACTGTAAGCGACTGGATGGAATCATTCTACGCCCTCGCCCGCAAGAGGGACATAAAACTGTCACTTGAAACAGACTGCAATGAGCCGCTGTCAACAGCCGTCGATGTCGAAAAAATCGAGCGTGTCTTCTTCAACCTCGTATCCAACGCCTTCAAATATACCCCTGACAACGGCTCTATCACAGTGTCATACGCCGTTAAAGATGAAAATATCATATTCAAGGTGGCAGACACCGGCGAAGGTATCAGCGAGCGCGACCTCGGCAATATTTTCGACAGATTTTACCAGGTCGACCGCGTCCATCCAAATGGTTCAGGCATAGGTCTGTCACTGGCAAAAGCTTTCGTAGAGCTACACGGAGGAACAATTTCAGTAGAAAGCACCCTCAACAAAGGCTCAATCTTCACCGTCACACTCCCGATAAGGCATGTGGCCGACATGACTGAAACCCAGGACAAGGTTATAAGTGACCGCGAGGTCAAGGCCGAACTTGACACGGTTGAGACAGAGGTCTCTTTCGATACAGAGAAGCCACTCTTGCTTATAATTGATGACAACAAGGATATACAGATGCTCGTCGGCGAACTTCTGCATGATGACTATAATATAATCTCGGCTCCAAACGGCAAGAAGGGCGTGAGAATGGCTGCAAAGTATGTACCCGACCTCATTATATGCGACGTGATGATGCCCGTCATGGACGGTCTTGAGTGCTGCAAACGGATAAAGGCTGAAATATCCACCTCCCACATCCCGGTGTTGATGCTCACAGCCTGCACTATGGATGAGCAGCGCGTACAGGGCTACGACAGCGGAGCCGACGGCTACCTTGCCAAGCCATTCAACAGCGAGGTGCTTAAATCACGCTGTGCAAGCCTCGTAAGCAACCGAAAACGGATAAAAATGTTGTGGCAAAGTTCTGTAACTGCAAACATTGCTATTGAAAATGAGTCTAAACCGGCCAAACAGAAAGCTCTCCCGAAATCAGATATTGACAACGAATTCTACAACCGCTTCCTCGAAATTTTCAAAACCGGCATTGGCGATGCCAATATGAGCGTCGACACCATAGCTTCTAAAATGGGACTTGAGCGGACGCAATTCTATCGCAAAATCAAAGCTCTGACCAACTATTCACCCGTGGAGCTCATAAGACGGCTCCGGCTCAAGCAGGCCCGCGAACTCATCGTCGGCAGCGAGAAGACCGTGAGCGAGATTGCATACGAAACCGGCTTCTCCACCCCGGCCTACTTCACAAAATGCTATCGCGATGCCTATGGCGAGACTCCAACAGAGACAAGGAATAATCTGACCAAATAGAAAATCCTATTCATGAATCAAGCGCAGCGCCCACAAATAAACAACGAATATTTGTGACGATGCGCTTTTTTCAACCGCTACCATTAAAAACATTGCATTTAATATCAAAAATCGTGCATCGTCCAAATTTTGATAGACAGTACAACATCCGTTATATGCTATACTATTAACACATAGTAACTTTGCGTCAGAAAATCTAATAAACCAATAAAAATTAAGATCATGAAAAAATCAATCCTGAGTGCGATACTCATGCTTATGGCGGCATTAGTGTCACAGGCACAAAACATCACGGTGCATGGGACGGTGATTTCAAAGTCAGATGACGAACCTCTGATTGGAGCTTCCGTACTTTGCGTGGCAACCAAGGCCGGAGCCTCTACCGACATTGACGGAATGTTTAAAATCACAGTCCCCGAGGGATCCACACTGCAAATTTCTTATGTGGGCTACAAGACTGAAAATGTAAAGGCCCAAAGCGAAATGACAATCTACCTTGAAGAGAATACCGAACTTCTCGACGAAGTTGTCGTCGTGGGTTACTCATCGGAGAAAAAATCAGACCTCACCGGCTCGGTCTCGGTCGTAAAGATGAAAGATGTCGCCGACACCCCGACAGGCAACGTCATCCAGGCTCTCCAGGGGCGAGTGGCAGGTATGACAGTGACCACCGACGGCACTCCCGGCGGTTTGAGCACCGGCACCTCTATCCGTGGCGCCTCATCATTCCGCGGCGATGCCAACGGTCCTCTATATGTGATTGACGGCGTGATGACCCGTGAAAATCCGGGAACAATCCTCAGCAGCAATGACGTCGAGTCAATCCAGGTGCTAAAGGACGCCGCTTCCGCATCTATCTATGGCGCCCAGGCAGCCAACGGTGTCATCATCATCACCACCAAGCGTGCCAAATCAGGAGAAGCCCGCGTGACCTTCGACGCCACACTCACCCTCCAGACCTACAATAGCGGCCTCGACCTTCTCGATGCCTACCAGTGGGGAGATGTATACTGGTCAGCCTACAAATATTCCCACAACGGCGCCACTCCCGTATCCTCTATCTATGGCGACGGTGCAAACGCCCGGCTTCAAACTTACAAGAACCTCAACGGCGTCGACGTCCTGCCGCAGAGCACCGACTGGGAAAAAGAAATCCACCGCACAGCCCTCATGCAGACCTACAGCATCGGCCTTTCCAAGGGCTCGGACAACGGCTCCTCATCACTCTCGCTCAGCTGGCTTGACCATGACGGTATCGTTAAAGGCTCGGACTTCCAGAGAGTAAATTCACGCTTCAGCTCGGACTACGGTTTCCTCAACAACCGACTCAAAGCCGGCGGCAACGTTGCCGTCAACTGGTGGAGGGCACACTATATGCCCGACGGAGCCGAGGAGAACGCCGTGAAGCAGCACCCCGCCAAGGCTGTCTATGACGCCGAGGGCGTATATGTCGACCAAATCAACGATATACTCGGCGACGCTCCCAACATGATGCGCCTCATCGAAAACAACAAGAACAACAAGCATGAGTACTGGCGAGTGTTCGGCAACGCCTACCTCCAGGTAGAGCCTATCAAGAACCTCATCGTCAAGACCAACTTCGGTATCAATTACTACAACGAGACCAACAAGACCTTTGAACCCAAATGGCTGCGCGACGAAACAAACAAGCTCACACAGTCGACCGCCAAGAATGTTGACTGGGTATGGACCAACACCGCCCAATACAATGCCGACTTCGGCAAGAATTCAATCATGGCCCTCGTCGGAATCGAGTCCAAGAGATACCACAATGAAAGCTTCTTCGGCTACGGCACCGGCCTCGAAATCGAGGACCCCAACTATATCTATCTCGGCAATGTGACCGCCAACAAAAATGTCGGCGCAGGCGCCTCGAACTATTCGATGTTCTCAGGTTTCGGCAAATTCAACTACTCGTGGGACAACAAATACCTCCTCTCCTTCACTATCCGCCGCGACGCCTCCTCCCGTCTGTCGAAAGACCACAACTATGACTGGTTCCCCTCTGTCTCAGCCGGCTGGCGCATTTCCCAGGAAAATTTCATGGAGAGCACCCGCTCATGGCTCTCCGACCTCAAAATCCGAGGGTCATGGGGCATCAACGGCAACGACCTTATCGACAACGAGGCCTTCTATGCAAAATACCTGATGAGCCTTGACCGCGGTTCATACAATATGAGCGGCGACGGCACCACCCTCTCCCCCGGAGCCTTCCGCATACGCACCACCAACCCCGACCTCAAGTGGGAAAAGACTTATCAGACCAATGTCGGTGTCGACGCCGGCTTCCTCAACAACCGTCTGAGCGTATCGCTTGACTACTTCTTCAAGGAGACCAAGGACATGCTCGTGGAGAAACCCTACATTGCCACTATCGGTGAGGGCGGCTACTGCTGGTACAACGGTGGCGAGATGACCAACAAAGGTTTTGAAAGCCAGATTAACTGGCGCTCGACCGTCAACAAGGATTTCAGCTACGACATAGGCCTCAACTTCACCGTGCAGAAAAACAAGGTGACCGACCTCCTCGACGACATCTATTATTCATACGGTGGCGGCTATGCAGGCCACTCCCTCGTAGGCCAGTCATTAGGCTCATGGATGGGCTTCAAGACCGACGGCGTCTTCCGCACCCAGGCCGAGGTCGACGAATACTGTCAGAAATACACTGTCGAATTCGGCAGACCGGCTGTCGGACGTGTCAGGTACGTCGATGCCGACGGCGACGGCAAAATCAATTACAACGACCGCACATGGCTCGGATGCGACCTCCCCAAAGCCCAGTTAGGCCTCAACCTCGGCGCCAACTGGAAGAGTGTAGACTTCAGCATGTTCTTCTCCGCTATCATCCGCGACGCATTTAACAACTCCAAGTACTACACCGACCTCTTCCAATGCTGGAACGGCAACCACGGCTCACGCCTCCTCGACGCAGCCAAGGCTTACGACAAGTTCCTTGCCACAGGTTACTATGACTGTTCCACTCCGGCCCCGACCACTGACAATGCCAACAATGAGCACGAAGTGTCCGAATTCCACATAGAGGACGGCTCTTTCCTCCGCCTCAAGACTCTCACACTGGGCTACACCCTCCCCGCCTCCTTCAGAAACAAGCTTAGAATGAGCAATGCCCGTGTCTACTTCCAGGCACAGAACCTCTTCACCATAACCAACTACACCGGCGCCGATCCCGAAGGCCTTGGCTACCCCTACGCCATGCCCCGCCAGTTCACTTTCGGAATTCAGTTCGGCTTCTAAATAAAAACTTCTAAAAAATACCACAAAATGAAATACAATAAATTCATATATTCAGTCATTGCATCAGTGGCACTGTCGGCGTGCAGCGATGATTTTCTCGAAAACAAGCCCCAAGGCAGCCTCTCTGACGGTGTGATGAACTCGACAGAGGCAATCGACCTCCTCGTGAACTCTGCCTACGCCTCCCTCTCGGGTTTCACAAACGAACAGGGCGACCCCTGGGTGCGTCCGACCACCAACTGGAGCTTCGGCGAAGTCCGTGCCGACAATGCCTACAAAGGTGGCGGAGGTGAAGGTGACCTCTGGGACATCCATGCAATGGAAACATTCCAGGTGCAATCCAACAACGGCAACCTCGACGGCAAGTGGTTCAACCTCTACAGCCAAATCTCGCGCTGCAACGCCGCTCTCCGCGTCCTCAATGCCGCCGACCCCGACGAGGTAAAGGTGCGCGACATCCGCATTGCCGAAATGAAAGTGCTCCGCTCGCACTTCTACTTCGAACTTGTCCGCCTCTTCAACAAGATTCCTTATATGGATGAAAACCTTCCCACAAGCGAGTATGTCAATGTCACCAACGATGAATTTACCCGTGACCAGCACCTCTCGCGCATAGCTGCCGAACTCCTCGAAGCAGCCGAAGTGCTCCCCGAGCGTCAGAGCGAGATAGGCCGTGTGAATCGCAACATAGCTCTCGCCTATGCCGCCAAAGTAAAGCTCTATCAGGCCTACGAGCAGGATCCGACCACCAACTCCGTGGTCAATGTCAATAAGAATCTCATGAAAGAAGTCGTAGAGCTTATCGACCGTGTCAGCGGCTACGACCTTCTCCCCGATTTCCAGGGCCTCGACCTCGTCGCCAATGAAAACGGAGCCGAATCGATATTTGCTGTTCAGTATTCGATGAACGACGGCTCAGGCGACGCCGGCCGCGTCAACTGGAGCAACCTCCTCAACTCACCCGGCGGCAACAGCCCATATCACGGCGACGGCTTCTTCCTCCCTTCGCAAGACCTCATCAACGCTTACCAGACTGACGAAAACGGCCTCCCGGTCTTTGACTATCAGAACCGTCCCGACTATGCCACCGTCACCTTCATCGACGACGAGCATCAGACCCTCAGCAACACCGAGCCGACCGTCGACCCGCGCCTTGATTTCATCGTAGGACGCCCGACAATAACTTACAAAACCTATCGTGAACGCCCCTGCCAGTCATGGGTACGCGACAGAGGTGTCTACGGCCACAACTGCGCAAAACGCTTCTGGGTATCGCCCGAATCACCCGACATGTATCCCGGCTGGCCCTGGGGAGCATCACAGCTCAACTGGCAAATCATCCGCTACGCCGACCTACTTCTCTACAAGGCTGAGGCTCTCATCGAAATCGGAGGCGAGGGTCTCGACGAAGCCCGCAAGCTCATCAACCGTGTCCGCGAGCGCGCCATGACCAGCCCCTATGTCAAGGACTTCAACGACCCCTCCAAGGATGCCGCCAACTACAAAATCGGCCTCTATCCCTCCTCTGTATGGAACCAGGACTATGCCCGCAAAGCTCTGCGCACAGAGATGCGCCTCGAAAAGGCCCTCGAGGGAGAGCGCTACTTCGACCTCGTCCGCTGGGGTATAGCCAAGGAGGTAATGACTGCCTACTTCAATGCCGAGAGGGACACCCGAATCTACTATCAGAACGCTTCATTCGAAACAGGTGAGGAATACTTCCCTATTCCTGTGGCACAATATAACTTCTCAGGCGGCAAATACACACAAAACTCCGGCTATCCGGCCTTCTAAACTCACAATGGTAAGGTAAGAACGATTGTAAAATTAACCTTGAATGGGGCAGGCAGCAGGCGCTCCCTGCCCCATTCTCTTTTTGTACTGCCCAGACACATAAAATCTATTTGGAAATAAATATTTTCCATTTAGTAGAAATATTTAGTCCGATTGTCGTTTTTTTATTACCTTTGTGCCCAAGTGGGAGACACTCCCCTATCTACAATTCAATACACGAAAAAAATGACAACGGCCCTTGTAATCACCACATATAACCGCCCTGACGCGCTTGATGTCGTGCTCGACAGTGTCAGGCTCCAGACGGTCCTACCTGAAGAAATCATCATCGCTGACGACGGTTCCGGCCAAGAGACGGCTAACCTCATAACCCAATGGAAGTCTGACCCTGAAATCGGGAGGCTCATAAAGCATGTATGGCAGGAAGATGACGGATTCAGGCCGGGAGCTATACGCAACAAAGCTATTGCGGCAAGCAAATGTGACTATATCATACAGATTGACGGAGATATGATGCTACATGCCAAATTTATCGAAGACCACCTGAAAGTGGCCCGTCCGGGTTATGTAGTCAACGGTTCCCGTGTACGCCTCACACCGGAGCTGACAGAACGCATCTGTGCAACACACCGAATGAAGCGTCTAGGCCCAATCTCGAAGGGTATCCTCAAGGACCGACTGAAAGCTTTCAGGTGTCACTGGTTGTCAAGCCTGTTTCTTGACAATTTCAAGCCCCACAAATATTTTTCAATCGGATGCAACATGGCCTTCTGGCGAAAAGACGCAATAGCTGTCAATGGTTTCGATGAAACTTTCAAAGGCTGGGGCCATGAAGATTCGGACTTCACCTTCCGACTCAGCCGTATCGGAATTAAGAAATGTGATTTAAGATATGCAGCCGTCCAATTTCATCTCTATCACAAGCAGCGCGGGAACGGAGAGGAAAACCTTGTCGTATTGAGGAAGCGCAATGCCGAGGGGATAATCAAGGCTGTAAAAGGTATCGACCAGTATCTGTAACATTCATTAATATAAGAATAGCGTCCGCGATGCTCAACACATGCACGGACGCTATTTTTATATTATATAATCTTTGGATTGTCTATTCAGACCGAGGCTGTGGCCACACTCTCACGGACGGGAGCAATCTTATTGGCCATTGCGACAGCCTTAGTAATATGGTCGCAGATATGGTCTTCACCGATGAGCTTATTGACGCCGGCATGGACGAGCGCCGCACGGACATTGTCCTTCACACCCGAAAGTACAACATGTATACCCTCCTCCTGCGAGGACTTGATAAGGATTTCAAGGTTGTGGATGCCGGTCGAGTCGATGAAGGGTACCTTGCGCATACGGATGATACGAACCACAGGCTTGCGACCGATAGTGTTGCGCATTAGTTCGTCAAACTTTGTGGCCACCCCGAAGAAGAATGGACCGTCAATCTCATAGACCTCGACACCGGGGTTGACGTTCAGTACCTCATGATATGTGGTCTCTGAGCCTTCAGCGATGTCAAGCTGCCCAGAGTAAGCCTTGATCTCCGTGTTCTCCATGACACGACGGAGGAAGAGGATGATAGCAAGGAGCAGCCCCATCTCAATGGCTATGGTGAGGTCGAAGATGACAGTGAGCAGGAATGTGACTGCGAGAACCGAGATATCGCTCTTCGGATTGTGGAATATGCCACGGATTGTACGCCAGCCACTCATGTTATAGCTGACCACGATAAGGACAGCGGCAAGACATGCCATCGGGATGAGGTTGATTAGCGGCATGAGGAAGAGGAATATGAGGAAGAGCACGATTGCATGTACCACACCGGCCACAGGAGTGCGTCCGCCATTGGTGATATTGGTCATTGTGCGGGCAATGGCGCCTGTGACAGGTATACCCCCGAAGAAGGGGACGATGATATTGGCCATACCCTGGCCGATAAGCTCGGTGTTACTGTTGGTGCGGGTGCCGGTCACACCGTCGGCCACCGTCGCAGAGAGCAGTGACTCGATAGCGCCGAGAATCGCGATAGTAAAGGCCGAGGGGAGCAGACGGTTGATAGTCGCCATGTTAAGCTCGAATCCGTGAGGCTCGGGGATATCTGTCGAGAGCGCTCCGAAGCGGTCGCCGATAGTCTCGACATTGATGCCCGGAACGAGCGACACGACAGCCGTCACAAGTATGATTGCAATCAAGGCTCCGGGGAGGCGGCGCGAAATCTTGGGAGTGAGAATGATTATGGCCAGCGCTGCGAGGCCGACACCAAGTGTCACCCAGTCAATATTGCCAAAATTAGAGAAGTAGACACCCCACTTGGGCAGGAACTCGCTCGGCACATTCTTCAGCCCAAGGCCAAAGAAATCATTAATCTGTGTCGAGAAAATAGTCAGCGCTATACCGGCAGTGAAACCGACCACAATCGGATAAGGGATAAACTTGATGACCGTGCCGAGACGGAAAAATCCGAGGGCCACGAGTATCAGACCTGCCATGAAAGTAGCCACGGCAAGTCCCTCGAGTCCGAAATTAGCAATGATGTTATAGACGATGACGATAAACGCACCAGTCGGGCCGCCTATCTGTACGGAACATCCACCTGCAGCCGAAACGATGAAGCCGCCGATGATTGCAGTTATAAGACCCACTGTCGGACTGACGCCGCTGGCAATACCGAATGCGATTGCAAGGGGAAGAGCCACTATGCCCACCACGATACCTGCCACAAGGTCACTCTTAAACTTGTCGGCAGAGTAATTTCTCAAAGCCGAGACTAATTTCGGCTTGAAATCAATTGAACCGTAAAAATTCATCTAATATTTACCTTAAATAAATAATAATCGGAAAGTTACTATATCCAAGCCCGACTTATTCACAGCCGTGCCACCGATTGGAGGTGCAAAATTAAGCAAAAAAATCCTAACAGCCATAAAAAATCGCCATTATAGGAAATAATGACGATTCGGATTATCGAAACTTATAATTGTTTTAATACGGTTATGCCTTATATCTAAGCACAAGGCAGGTCCAGCGGTCGAGCACATGGTGGGTGACGTATTCAAGCCCGAGAGGATGCGCCACATCGAGTATCACCTCGACATCCGGCTCGTAGAAACCGCTCAGAACCATAGTTGCCCCAGGCTTCAGAGTCTTGGCGTAGGCCGGAAGGTCGGCTGTGATTATGTTGCGGTTGATATTGGCGATGAAAAGGTCGATGTCACTAATAATTGCAAGCAGAGAAGCATCGCCGAGTCGTGGCATCACGGTGTCGGCAAAGTTGAGCCTGATATTGTCGACAGCATTATTGAAGGCAAACTCATCAATCTCGATTGCATCAACCCTTGCGGCACCTCGCATCGAGGCAAGAATGGCAAGGATACCAGTGCCTGTTCCCATGTCGACAATCCTGAGCCCGTTGAGATCCATCGAGAGGAGCTGTCGGAGCACCAGGGAGGTTGTGGCATGGTGACCTGTACCGAAAGCCATTTTCGGGTCAATCACAATGTCGTAGCGACACTGCGGAATATCTTTATGGAAAGAGCTGTGAATCACACAGACGTCGTCTATGACAATCGGCTTGAAATAATTCTTCTCCCACTCGCTGTTCCAGTCACGTCCTTCGACTACTTCGGAACTTATCTTAAACTCACTCTCCATCGGAAAGTCGGCCACGATATCATCGACAGCCTTGGAGTCGAATAATTCTGACTTTATATAAGCTGTAAGCCCCTTATCATCAGGGACAAAACTTTCGAACCCTGCTTGTGCAAGCAGGGCTGCAAGAATATCGGTGCGCGTCTCATCGCAAGGCGATAAATCAAGACGCACTTCTACATAATCATTCACTTATAGCACTAATTTTTAATTATTTGAAAACTATTTTTTCTTTAGGAAACGCATGGCTCTGAACGCCTTGCTTCCGATGCGGAATGTCACAAGGGCAATGTCGATATAGCTCAATGTCCCGAGAACCTTTCCGAGGAGACCGGTCTTGGGTATGGGGCCGTCTTTTTTTATGTTTGCAAAATTGCGCTGCAAACGGTCACGGTTTATTTCGATACGCGCGGCTGTGTAGGCACGCATGTAACGTAACTCATCAAGAGTATACCCCTTCCAGGTCTCTTTCTCGTGAGGCATTTCCTTTGTCGTCGTACTCATTATTATAAATCAGGGATTGAAGAAAAGACGGGAAACAAAGCGTGAGATCGGATTAACGATAAGCTGCTTTCGGAAAGCAACAACCACACCGAGTAAAACCATATAGAAACCACACATAATAAAATAGGCCCATATCATGCCCACCCCTGTGGCGATACAGCGCACAATGGCTATCGACAGGAAAAACAGGAATAGAGAAATCATGACAAAGGCTATCAGAGCGAAAGTGACAGTCGTCAGTAATAGCGTCAACTTTTCGGCAGCTGTCAGCCTGGCATAATCGACATTTAGCTTGAGAGTCGTTTTGAGTTCGGCCCAAAGTGTGTTGATATGATTCTGCTTGTCAGACATTTCAAATAATAGTAAAATAAGCGTGTGAAATAAGGCGGGAATTCAATTCGCGCCTATGTTTTTACAAGCTATGTGCCGCCTCCGGCCGCTGAAAGACAGGAAGCGGCACAAGCCTGAATGTTTTTATGCAGATTGATTAGTCATCAATCTCTGTAGTGAGCTGCTCGACAAGGGCATCAATCTCATTATCAGAGCAGATGATTCCTTTCTTACGCAAGAGGTCGGCGATACGGGCACGCACATCCTCACCCTTTTCGGGAGCAAAAAGGAGAGCGGCACCTGCGCCCACGATAGCACCGCCGATAAAGGCATAAAGCAATGACAGATTTGACATAGTCGTAATGGTGTTAATTATGTGGCAGGATTATTATTTCTGAATCTCTTCGGCAATTTCGTCAGCGAGTTCCTCGAGCTTGCTCTTCTGAAGCTTTATACCCTTACTTTCAAGATATTTTACGATATTCTTGCGAGTATTCTCACCTTTTTCAGGAGCGAGGAGAAGACCAACTGTAGCGCCGGCGACAGCACCGCCGATAACTGCGAGCACGATGTTTAAAGCTTTCATTTTTTATAATTTTTAGGGTTAGTAAGATTTTACAATTGTTAAACGGTGCAGATGAAAAAAAGTTCACCAAAAATAGAAGTAAAAATTCTTTTTTTCGCTCTTAAAGATACGACCTTTTATCAGACTTTCCAAAAAAAATTTCAAGCAAATTATCGAGTCGGGACATAATAAACTGTCAGTCAACCAACAATCGCGCCTATGCGGTTTACATCGCCAACGACCCACAGAATATCATCAGTAGCAAAAATCACCGACGGGTCAGGCTGAAGATATTCGTCGCCACGCTGAACCGCCACAAGAAGTGACTCCCAGACATTGCGGAAATTCGAACTTACGATGGTCTTTCCTATAAGGGGGGATGTCTCTTTCAGGCGCAGGGCTGTAAGCTTTACATCATTCAAAGTCATATCAGAAGCCTCGTCCTCCGTAGCCTCGACCTCCGGCAGGAGCTGCTGTATTTCCTCATCTGTGCCTATGACTCCGAGGACGTCGCCCGGAAAGATTCTCTCCTTCGCCCCAGGTACCATTATCATTCGACCGCCACGCTGGATAGAGGATATGGACACACCGAAGCGGTTGCGCAGACCAGAGTTCAGAAGCTGCTCGCCCACGAAGGGACATTTATAGCCGACGGTCATATAAGCGAGGTGCATGTTGGGGACAAGCCTGTTTTTAGCACCACTACGCCTCAATTCCCGCTCATTAAGATTATCTATGAAGCGAGATTCCAGCCTTACCATCCTCCTGTGGGCCGATTTTGAAAAAGAGAGGGCGAGGATGAAGAACAGGGCTACTCCGATAGTCCAGCCGACCGTCATTGAATAGATTGAGCTAAGCAGATAGACAAATATTACCATAGCTATGAGCAGACGGACTATCGTCATAATAATCAGCGGAACGTCATAGCGGGCATTTGCTGCTATAAGGCGCTCGCGCTCAGTCTTCTTAGAAGCAGGATATGTCATCGCGAGGAGGAAGGGAGACATAATGAGGAGCGAGATTACAGCCGTGAAAAAACGTCCCCACGAGGGGAAGACTTTCACGAACATCGGCAACAGGAAGTCAATCGAAAGTATGCAGATTGCAATCAAGACCATTGAGTAGAGCACCACTCTCCAAAGATAGCGCTTGAACAGCGATGACCAAAGCTGCGTTATGGCGCTGGCCGACGAGGTGGCTTCCTCAGCATAGCGGTCGATGAGGAAATGAAGCTTACGGGGAAGATGTGATTCTATAAAATTACATGCCGGGTCAGCCATGCGGATAAAATAGGGGGTCGTAAACGTGGTCACGACCGACACGGCTACCACAATAGGATATATCTGGGCGTCAAGAACCCCGAGCGACATGCCGAGAGAGGCTATGATAAAGGCGAACTCACCAATCTGCGTGAGCGAGAAGCCGGATTCGACAGCCACACGAAGCGACTGGCCGGTAAGGAGCATACCCGTAGTCCCGAAAAAAATCATGCCGACAATCACCACTAATGACAGAAAGAGAATCGGCATCCAGTACTGCACGATAATCTCGGGATTGACCATCATGCCGACAGAGATGAAGAAGACCGAACCGAAAAGGTCCTTGACAGGGAGAGTCACACGCTCTATGCGCTCGGCAAAGCTCGTCCCGGCAAGTATCGAACCCATGACAAAGGCTCCGAGAGCCAGAGAGAAGCCACAGGCGACGGAAAAAACCGCCATGCCGAGACACAAGCCCATAGAAACTATAAGCAGGGTCTCTGAATTTAGATAGCGGCGCTGTGAATTCAGGAGCGACGGAAGCACAAAGACTCCGACCACAAACCATATAATAAGGAAGAACGCGAGCTTGCTTATGCTGAAGAGCATCTCCCCACCCTCGACACTGTTGTTGATAGCTATCGAGGACAATATTACCATCATCAATACCGCGAATAAGTCCTCGACAATGAGAACGGCAAAAACCAACGATGCAAACTTGCGGTGGCGCAAGTTAAGATCGGTAAAAGCCTTTATTATAATAGTGGTGGAGGACATCGAAAGCATGCCTCCGAGGAAAAGACTGTTGATATGCGAGAATCCGAGTATGTGGCCGACTACAAAACCCGCCCCCATCATGCCGCAGACTATAAAAAGAGCCGTAACTACAGCCGAGCCTCCTGCATTGGCAAGTTTTTTAAAACTGAATTCAAGGCCGAGGGAAAAAAGGAGCACGACTATGCCTATCTGCGCCCAAAATTCTATGTTGTCCTCGGTCGTCACCGACGGAAGATACTCAAAATGAGGGCTTGCAAGAAATCCGGCTACGATATAGCCCAAAACCACCGGTTGTTTGAGCCATTTGAACAAAAGAGTCGTGACCGCACCGAGTATAAGGATAAAGGCAAGGTCACGAATCAGGCCCTCAACATTGAAAGTTTCGGATACAGCCGCTGCATTGGCAAGAATAAAGTTAAGCACCATAATGAGTTACAAAAATCATAAATCAGAGATATTTCACATTGGAAATCATGACAAATCAGCCTGGTTGGACAAGGATATTGACATTGTCTGATGTACATCGTGCAAATCCGAGAATACCTTTATGAAATCGGAATGTTCGCGAATTAGAATTAGCAGATTCAGCCTCGTAGTATCAGCCTCGTAATCATACTCGACATATACACGCGAGAGGTGGATGTTATAGCGGGAGAGGACGTCGCGATATGGCTGGATGTCTTTAACTATACCTCGGACCTTCAGGCGGATGGTGCGGGCCTCGTTGCCCACGTTGACACGATGCTCAATCTGTTCGAGGATTGTAAGCACCACGAGCACGAGCAACGTTGCCACAAAAGCTATGAGATAAAGCCCGCAACCGACAGCCATGCCTATAGTTGCAATAATCCATATACCGGCGGCAGTAGTCAGCCCTCGAACCGAGCCTTTCATCTGGATTATGGTGCCGGCACCGAGAAAGCCGATGCCTGAGAGCACCTGGGCCGCGATTCGGCTCGGGTCGCCACGCAGGAGACCCACTGTCTCCTGACAGACATAGATTGAAAGCATCATGGCAATACAGGCGCCCATAGATATAAGCGAGAATGTGCGCAAACCCGCCATCTGCCCCTTGCGCTTGCGCTCGATACCGATCAGGCTGCCAAGCACGAGGCTGACCGCGATACGGAATATGGCGGACGTCGTCGTCAACTCCACACTATTGACTGATTGCCACAGCTGCTCCATCTGAATCATTACTTTTTAAGAGTGAAGTGACGCGAGGTTAGACGATAGCCGTCTGTAAAAAGCTCCACGGTGTAGTCACCCGGGGTGAGCGTGGTGTTCACATCCCAGTAGATTCTGATTCCGGCAATTTCATCGCCTGCATACTCTATGCTCTTGCGTGCGGTGCAGGGGATTGACTTACCTTCGAAACTAAACGAACCCACCCCTCCGAGAAGCTGCCCTTCCGGGTTGACAAGGCGCAGATAGATAGTCTTCTCTCCTACGGGAGTAGAATTATTCTGAGGAATTGTGAACGTCACCATGAGCTGCTTTGCCTTGGTGACATTCTTCTCTGTCTTGCCATTCTTCTTCAGGCCTGTGAGCGACACGCCTGTCACATTGAGTTTCTCGGCGAGGGTCATGCGCTCGCTCAGCGTCTCGGCTGTACGGGTCACTTCCTGCACTCTCGACGAGAGACGCTGGTTTTGATCCTTAATCTCCTTGTTTTCAGCCCTCAGACCGGCATTTTCCTTATTAAGAGAGTCAATCTGAGCAATATAATGGCGCAGGAGGCTTTTGAGAGTCGAGATTTCATTCTGAAGCTCGTTGATACGGGCCTGCGATTTTACTTTCTGATTCTTAAGTTCCTGCATGAGCTGCTCGACCTTGGCCTTTGCGGCAGTATATTTTGCGAGGATGGTATCATTGGCAAGACGCTGCGCCTGGTCCTCATATTGCTGGAACTCTGCGTTGAGCATATCGAACTCATTGGTGAGCTGCATCTGCTCGTTGGATAATTTCAACTCTTCGTTTTCGAGTTTTGCTTCCTGCACCTGTGATTTCAACGATGCGACCTGGGTGACGCCGAAACCTACCGCAATCAGCAATAATGCTGCCAAGACAATGATCAAAATGACCATAGGTGACATTTTTCCTTTCATAATTCAGTCCTATATAACCTTGATATTGTGAATGTTTATAAATTCGAATTAACGACTCGGCCTGTCTACCATTCGGGAACAGAATGAGGCTCGCCGCAGTTAAGTTGCAAAATTACCAAACCCTCGCCAATAATCCAAATCATCAACAGAATTAGCCAATCTTTTTTATTTTTTTCAAAAATATCCGCTCACTCATAGCATAATCATGAATGTAAAGCGTTAAATCTACATGGATGTCCTGACTCCCGAACAACGACGCCGTTGTATGAAAGCAAACAAAAGCCGTGGCACCAAGCCTGAATTAGCCTTGGGAAAATTGCTATGGAGTTGCGGCATCCGCTATCGCAAGCAGCCCAAGGGTGTGGCCGGCACACCTGATTTCTGTATTAAGAAATACAAACTCGCCATATTCGTGGACGGTGAATTCTGGCATGGACGCAATTGGGATGAACGGAAGGAGAGGCTGAAGAGCAACCGTGACTTTTGGATTAAGAAAATCGAGCGCAACATCCGGCATGACAAGGCTGTAAATACATATCTCGAGCAGAAAGGATGGAAGGTGTTCAGATTTTGGGAGACCGACATCAAGAAGCACCCAGGAGTCTGCATATCGAAGGTGCTACGCTATCTTTCAAACTTCACAAGCATCTCTGCGCCACTGTATATACCTGAAGATTTCAAAGAGACCTATGAACTGCTTGAAGAAACGCCATGTATGACCAGCATGGCCGCCGAGCCTGCGGCAGAGTATGGTATCGGAAATAAATCAGACTGAATCAATGAGTTTTGTTCACATTGTTTAACACATCATGCACTTTTGCTTCATTTAAGAAGCTTATACTTGGTTATTTCCGACGTGTAATGTAACTTTGCATAAATTATTATGCAGAAATCTCTTCATAGTATACAATACTTCATATTTGTGTGCGCAGTCCTGCTCCTGGCGGGATGTAGCGCCACTCGTCATGTTCCCAATGGGAAGTATCTTCTTGAGGATGTAAGCATAGAGATTGAGGGAGACAACGAGGTCAGCAGCAAAGACCTCGTCAATTATCTAAAACAGGCCCCGAACCATGAAGTACTCGGATTTTGGAAGCTCCAGTTAGGTACATACAATCTTTCAGGCAGCGACACCTCCAAATGGTACAACAGGTGGGTGCGCCGCATGGGCCAGGCACCAGTCATCTACTCCCAGTCGCTGACCGACGCGTCGGTCCGACAGCTCCGGCTCGCCCTCGTCAACCGTGGTTACCTCGAAGCAATCGTAGAGGCCGACACTATTCTAAAGCCCAAGGAGAAAAAAATAGACGTGAACTATCGTGTAATCACCGGGGAGCCACGCCGCATATCATCAATCGCCTTCGAAATCCCGGATTCAGCCATTAGAGACATCATACTTGAAGATTCGCTACAATTCACTCTCAAGCCTGGAGACAGATTTGACCGCGACATGCTTGACAGCGAGCGAGCTTTGATTACACAGAGACTGCGCAATCACGGCTACTACTCTTTCAACAAAGAATACATCACCTTCTATGCCGACACGTCGGAGTATGACAAAAATGTTGACCTGACATTGACAGTGCGCCCTCCCCGTGCCCTACAGGGGGAAAAACTGATAACCGACACCCTCGCCCGACACAATAAATATTATATAAATAAGGTGTATTTCATCACCAACGGTTCCACACCCGGCAATCCGGCCCCGAACACCGTCTCTGACACCGTTGCATACAAGGATGTGGAAATCATATATGGAAGTGACCGCTACATCAATCCCGGAGCGCTACGGCAGAAGTGTCATCTTACACCAGGAGCACTTTACAAGGCTTCGGATGTCGACAGGACATACGAATCACTCGCCCGGCTGGGGATACTCAAATCTATAAACATAGAGCTTGTCCCGGTAGCCGACATTGACGGGAAGCGTTGGCTCAATGCCTATATCCTCCTATCCCGAAACAAGAAGCAATCCATAACCTTTGATGTCGAAGGCACTAACTCCGAAGGCGATCTCGGATTCGGCCTTGGTGCCACATACCAGCACCGCAATCTCGCCAGAGGCTCACAGCTCCTCACAGCACGCCTCAGAATGAACTATGAGAGTCTTTCAGGTTCATTCAATGGCCTTATCAATGACCGCTACACCGAGTATGCGGGCGAGGTCGGCATTACATTCCCAAAATTTGAATTTCCCTTCGCCTCCCAGCGCCTGCGCGAGCGTCTGAACGTCAGCACTGAGTTCGCCCTCTCCTTCAACTATCAGGAGCGACCCGAATACACGCGAATCATAGCAGGTGCTGCATGGAAATACAAATGGGTCAACCGAAGCAACACACGCCGCCACTATTTCGACCTCATCGACATAAACTATGTGTATATGCCTGAAAGTACCAACGACTTTCTTGACCAGATAGCACCCGACAACCCCCTACTCAGATATAGCTACGAAGACCATTTCATCATGAGCATGGGCTATCGCTATTATAATACCAACAAGCGCATACCCTCATCATTGATGCGCAACTACAGTCTACAGCCGACAGTCTACACCATACGCGCTTCAATCGAGACCGCCGGAAATCTCCTCTACGCAATATCATCCCTCTCAAACGCACGCAGACACAACGGCGCCTACCAACTCTTCGGCATAAACTATTCCCAGTATGTCAAGAGTGAGATTGACTATTCTATCACTCGCAACATAAACGACCGTCACTCACTGGCCTTCCATGTCGGGGGCGGCATCGGCATCCCCTACGGCAATTCAACCGTGCTCCCCTTTGAGAAACGCTTTTATGCTGGTGGCGCCAACGGTGTCCGTGGCTGGGGCGTGAGGACACTTGGCCCCGGACGCTACGACTCCCGCAACTCTGTGACCGACTTCATCAACCAGTGCGGCGACATCCGCCTCGACCTTAGTCTTGAATACAGAGCCAAACTCTTCTGGGTGCTCGAGGGTGGTGCCTTTGTCGACGCCGGAAACATTTGGACAATCCACAACTACGAGAACCAGCCCGGAGGCATGTTCCACTTCAACTCCTTCTGGAAAGAGATAGCCCTCGCCTACGGCCTCGGACTGCGCTTCGATTTCAGCTACTTCCTACTGCGCCTTGACCTCGGATTGAAAGCCCATAACCCGGCGATGGGCCAGGAACGCTGGCCTATCATGCATCCCGACTGGCATCGCGACGCGACATTCCATTTCGCCGTCGGCTATCCCTTCTAATCCCGAACCCTTAACTCCTCATTTAAATATCTGACTGACAAATGAAACAATTAGTAATATTTGACCTCGACGGCACCCTGCTCAACACCATTGACGATCTCGGTACAGCGACAAACCATGCCCTCAAGGAGTGTGGCTTCCCCGAGCACAACATACATTCCTACCCCAAGATGGTCGGCAACGGTGTGACAAAGCTTATCGAGCGCGCCCTTCCCGAGGACGAGCGTGACAGCGAGACCGTAGAGCGCGTCAGGGAATGTTTCAAGACCTATTACAACGAGCACAAAACCGACTTCACCAAACCCTACCCGGGCATCCATGAGATGCTCCGCGAACTCGGCTCTCTCGGGGTCAAGGTGGCTGTCGCCTCCAACAAATACCAGGCCGCCGTAACCTCCCTTATCAATCATTATTTCCCCGATATTAACTGGCAGGTCATCGAAGGCCAGAAGGAAGGTGTCCCGACAAAGCCCGACCCCTCAATCGTGTTTGAGATTCTTGCCAAATGCCCAACCCGCAAATCCAAAGTTCTCTATGTCGGCGACTCCGGCGTAGACATGGAGACAGCCCGACGCGCATGCGTGGATTCATGCGGCGTGACATGGGGATTCCGCCCCCTGAAGGAGCTCCGCGACAAGCATGCCGACAACATAGCCGAAAGCCCTGATGACATAATCAGAATTGTCAAGCGCCCGGGGCTGGAACTCGACGTATAAAAAATACCGAAATATAATCATCACATTACAAGCCAAACAATAGCAAATCTATACAAACATGAAATTACACAGATATGCCATAATTGCGGTCTTGGCCATGCTACAGTACTTTACTGTCATGGGAGCCTCTCGTTTCGACTCAAAGGCACTCTCCGACTCACTGTTCCGCTGCCTTGAAAAAACGGACAATCCGGCAGACTCACTCGTCATAATGGGCAATCTTTTTGACATCATGCCCCGCGACTCAGGCACTATAGTCGGGGTTGAAATGTTTGACGTGGCCAACCGGGCCGGCAACACGAGTGCGGCCCTCGAAGTTCTGCGAAATCTTGCAAACCGCTATGCCCGAAACGATTCAATGCTGGTCGAGCTTTACAACCGCACTCTCAGATACTCTAAACTGGGGAATGACGGGGTACAGTCTATCAACAAGGAGGAACTAAACGAGACCCGAACCTTCATACGCCTCGCGCGCAATATATACCAGGCACGTCACACCGACGACAAGCAGCGCAAAGACCTACTGCTCGACTTCATGCAGACCACGGCTCTAAACCCGCCCGCCAATCTTTATGACCGAATCGTGCTCCAGCACGCAATCTGCGTATTGCTTTCACAACTTGGCGCGAGCGACCTTCTTTCATCCAAACTTGACGAACTCGGAGAACTTATTGACCAGCTGCCTCCTTCAGCCATATCACTGCGCAATTCCTACACAGTGCATGCTGCCTTGCTATATAGCGAGAACGGTAAGTATGAGAAGTCAATGAAGGCTGACAAGAAAACCCTGGAAGGTATCGAGCAGCTCGAAAAGCATTATAAGGAAACAAACCGCCCCTACAGGAACTTTGATGCAAACCGATATGTAATATATACCCGGTTTTTGTCAAACTTCCCCCTACTCGCACCTCACGAGGTGGAGAAATATTATAAACTCGCAATGGAAATGGTCAAGCGGGACTTCACTTCATCCGAGACCAACAATGCCTACCCAGGCCCGCAGATTTATTACAATCTTGCATATAAGAACTATGACAAGGCACTTGAATATATCAAAGGTTGCATCAACCAACCGCACAATAAGCCTCATCTCCGAAGACTTCTGAGATACGAGATTGAGTGCGCGGAAGCCCTCGGTGACAAAGAAACCTTGCTCGAGGCTTCACGCCAATACAACAAGCTGCTTGAAAAGTATATAGCAGAGCGCCTCGACGAAAAATACCGTGAGCTGCAGGTGATTTCATTCACCTCTGACATGACCAACAATTACAACCGCCTACAAATCGAAAAACAGCAATCCGAGGCAAGGGCCTTGCGCTGGATAGTAATCGTGGCAATTATTGCCACCGTCGTGCTGCTGGTCTCAGTCGTTATATTGTTGAGGTTAAACCGGCGCAACCGCACACTGCTGAAGACCCTTGACGGGTCAAACCAATCACTGAGAGAAGAGAGCCAGAATCTTGAAGAATCACGGCGCGACCTGCTCAAGGCACGCGACATGGCCCAAAAAGCCAACAATATGAAGACTGACTTCATCAAGAACATGAGCTACGAGGTCAACGCCCCGCTAAAGGCCATCAATGAATACTGCAAACTCATCGTCGACTGCTCCGACGCCTCTAACCGAAAGTATCTCGAGCGCTTCTCATCACTCGTCGAGCTTAACAGCGAGCTTCTGACCACCATAATTAATGATGTGCTGCATATCTCGGAAATTGACAGTGACACAGTGCCCGTCCACAACAAATCTACAGACTTGCGGACACTGTGCACGATGGTACTCGACGGTGTGCGCCACCGTATAGCACCCAACGTGTCACTACAATTCGACACAGCCTCACCTGCCATAAGCCTGTTCACTGACCCGCAGCGCGTCCACCAGATATTGCTCAACCTGCTCACCAACGCTGCCAAATTCACCAACCGCGGCAGTATCACTCTCGGCTACACTGTCGATGAAAACAGCGGCAAGGTTATCTTCAGTGTCACCGATACCGGCATCGGCATCAAGGCCGACAAGCAGGAAGCAATTTTTGACCGCTTTGTCAAACTCGACAAGGAGACACAAGGTGCCGGTCTCGGCCTTACAATCTCCCGTATGCTCGCCAGAATAATGGGCGGGGACGTGCGCCTTGACACTACTTACACCAAAGGCGCCCGCTTCATCCTAATTCTCCCGAAGAAATAGCCGGTTGCACACTCTGAGTTTTTTTTGTACATTTGCACCCATTATGGCAGAATTACAAAAACCACACAGATTTCACACCGTAATCAGTCACGCCCTCGTTGACCGGGTCAAGCAGTGCGTGCTTGCCTCCCGTGAAATCGTGATAACCTGTCATGTCAGTCCTGACGGGGATGCCCTTGGATCTTCAATAGCGTTATGGCTTGTACTGAAGGCCCTTGGCAAGTCGGCCAATGTTGTCACAGCCGACTGTGCGCCCCGCTCGCTGCAATTCCTGCCGGGTGTCCGCGAAATCATAGCCGCCACGCGTCAGGGCGACAGGGCACATGAACTGCTTGCAAAGGCCGACCTGATATTCTGTATGGATTTCAACGACCCTGAGAGAGTTGACCGCCTGACTCCTGCCCTTATGAATTCGAAGGCAGCAAAAATAGTCATTGACCATCACCTCGACCCACGCCTTGACGCGGAAGTCGTAATATCGCACCCAGAAGTATCCTCTACCTCCGCCCTGCTCTACATCCTGCTCTGGCAGGCCGGATGGGCACGCAAGCTCAACCGTGCATCCGCGGCCTGCATCTATACGGGCATGATGACCGATACAGGCAACTTCTCCTATAATTCAAATGACCCCGATCTCTACCTCATCATCCATGACCTGATGCGTAGGGGTATTGACAAGGACAATCTCTACAAGCTTGTGATGAACACCTCATCCGAATCGCGCGTAAGGATTATGGGATATGCCCAGTACCGCATGCAGATTTTGCCGCAGCACCATGCTGCATTAATAGCCCTGAGCGAAGAGGAGCTTAAGGAATTTGACTACAACAAGGGTGATACGGAGGGACTTGTCAACATCCCACTCTCCATTCCAGAAGTCGCTTACTCGATATTCCTCCGTGAGGACAATAAGAATTATGTGAAAATCTCCATGAGAAGCAAGGGAGATTTTTCAGTCAGTCGCATCTGTGAGGAAAATTTCGGAGGCGGCGGCCATACAAATGCAGCAGGTGGAGAATTCAACGGCTCACTAAGCCTTGCAATTGAAAAAATACTTGAAATTATCCCAAATTACGATAAATATCTATAATGAAAAAACTACTTTCACCAATACTCGCGCTGATAGCGCTCGCCCTTTCTCTGAGTTCGTGCGAAGATTCAAAGAGCTATGCCGAACTTCTTGCTGATGAAAACAAGGCAGTCAACAAATTTCTTGTCCAATATCGCGTAGTCGACCATATCCCTGAAGATTCCATATTCGAAGTAGGTGAAAATGCCCCCTTCTACTGTATTGATGATGACGCCAACGTCTATATGCAGGTGCTGTCACTCGGAACAAACGAGAAGCCTGCAAAAGAGGACAGAGTCTACTTCCGCTTCACCCGCTACAATATGTTCCATTATGTTGTCGGCGGCGACAACACCCTCCTCGGGACAGGCAATGCCGAGGACATGAACTCGCAGACGACATTCTTCCTCTTTGAAAATTATTCCGTACAGGAATCAAGCATATACGGCACCGGCATACAGCTCCCGATGCGCTTCCTCGGCTACAATGCAAAAGTGAAGCTCGTCATAAAGTCACAGGCCGGCCCGGAAAGCGACTCATCGTATGTGATTCCCTACCTCTACGAAATTACATATTATAAATCAATGATTTAATATATAGATATGTCACTAATAAAGAGCATCTCAGGAATACGCGGCACTATCGGCGGCGTCCCGGGCGACGGTCTGTCACCCCTCGATATAGTGAAATTCACAGCCGCCTATGCGACTTTCATCTCTGCCAACACAAGCCGGACAAACCGCACTATCGTTGTCGGACGCGACGCCCGCCTCAGCGGTAAAATGGTCAATGACATGGTTGTCGGCACACTCACCGCTATGGGTTTCGACGTGGTCAACATCGGGCTTGCCTCGACACCGACAACTGAAATAGCGGTTGTCGCAGAGAAAGCTTGTGGCGGCATCATACTCACCGCCAGCCACAACCCGAAGCAATGGAACGCGCTCAAGCTCCTCAACGAGAACGGCGAATTCCTCAACGATGCCCAGGGCAAAGAAGTGCTCCGCATAGCCGAGGAGGAGGCTTATTCATTTGCCGACGTTGACAGTCTCGGACACGAGTATTGCAATAACACATATAATCTCCGTCACATAGAGCAGGTGCTTGCTCTCAAGCTTGTCGATGTCGAGGCTATCCGCAAGGCTGACTTCACCGTGGCTGTCGATGCCGTGAACTCGGTTGGCGGCATAGTCATCCCACAGCTCCTTCGTGCTCTCGGTGTCAGGAATATCATAGAGCTTAACTGCGAGTCGACAGGTAAATTCGCCCACACTCCAGAGCCTATACCTCAGAATCTCACACAAATATCCTCACTTATGGCCGACGGTCGTGCTGACGTGGGCTTTGTGGTTGACCCCGACGTCGACCGCCTCGCAATCGTCATGGAGAACGGCGAGATGTTCGTCGAGGAATACACTCTTGTATCAATAGCAGACTATGTACTTTCCCACACTCCCGGCTCGACAGTGTCGAACCTCAGCTCCTCGCGTGCTCTCAGGGATGTCACCCGCAAGCATGGATGCGAATACAATGCTGCTGCCGTGGGCGAGGTCAATGTGACCACAAAGATGAAGGAGACAGGCGCCATCATCGGTGGTGAAGGCAACGGTGGCGTGATTTATCCCGAAGCCCACTATGGCCGCGACGCACTTGTAGGCGTGGCCCTCTTCCTTACGCTTCTCGCCAAGAGCGGCAAGAAAGTCAGCGAGCTTAAAAAAACCTACCCGGCCTACGAAATCGCCAAAAACAAAATGGAACTTACTCCCGAGATTGACGTCGACGCCATTCTCGCCGCTGTCAAGGAAAAATTTGCAGGCGAACAAATCACTGATATTGACGGTGTGAAGATTGATTTCGAGGATTCGTGGGTTCACCTGCGCAAGTCAAACACCGAGCCGATTATCCGCATCTACAGCGAGGCCGCCACTATGGCAGAGGCCGATGCACTCGCCCAAAAGATCAAAGATGTGATTGCAGAAATGATTTAATCAGAAATATTTTCAGAAAAAATTAAAAAATTTATCATTATCGTGAACTATTTCATTGCAATCTCCGTTTAAGGTATATAGCAATATTACTTTTTCCATTGCAAGAAATGTGATAATGATTGGTTTATTAAACGAATTAAGGCTGTCGGGAGACAGCCTTTTTCTTTTTAGGTTATTTTTAACGAAATATTACTGTTTAGGGACGGGTCTGGCCATTTCCATTAATAAAATAACGATAGGTGCATATCTCCCGCAGCCCCATAGGCCCGCGGGGGCCGAGTTTCTGGGTGCTGATACCAATTTCCGCACCAAGCCCGAATTGACCACCGTCAGTGAAGCTCGTCGGGGCGTTTACATAGACACAGGCCGCATCCACCTCATTTTGAAAACGTGCCCCGGTTGCCGGATTATCGGTAATGATACACTCACTGTGCCCCGAACCGAATCTGGTAATGTGGTCAATAGCCTCATCAACGGAGCCTACGGTCTTCAGTCCCATTTTATAGTCCATCCACTCGGTTGAATATGTATTTTCATCACTCTCCTTTAGCAAATGTGCAGGATACTGTCCTTTTAATATATGTAGAGACTCCTCGTCAGCATGAATCTCGACATTCTTCTCGGCAAGGCGCGAGCAGAGTTGCGGAAGCTCGGAAAGGCGCTCTCGATGTATCAGCAAGGTGTCGAGAGCATTGCACACGCTGACACGACGGGTCTTTGCATTGGTAACAATATCAATACCTATTTTAAGATCTGCATCCTTGTCGAAATATGCGCTTACGACCCCTGCCCCTGTCTCTATGACCGGCACGCTGGCATTGTCGCGCACGAAGTCTATTAATCGGCGACCTCCGCGGGGGATGCAGACATCGACATAACCGACAGCGTTGAGAAGCTCGGCTGTAGCTTCATGCGTGGACGGAAGCAATGCCACCACATCGCAGTCAATGCACTTACCGCGGAGCACTTCATGTATCAATGACACTATAGCCTCATTCGAAGCCGACGCGTCAGCCCCTCCCTTGAGCAGACAGGCATTGCCGCTTTTAAAACATAGCGAGAACACATCAAATGTGACATTCGGGCGGGCCTCATATATGACGCCTACGACACCGAAAGGCACTCTGACCCGGCGAAGTTGTAGATCGTTAGGCAGTGTGCGCTCCTCTATCACCTCGCCGACCGGCGAAGGTAGCTTGGCGATATGGCGTATATCAGAAGCTATGGCTTCGAGACGCGCCGGAGTCAGTTGCAGGCGGTCATATAAGGGGTTGCTACGCTCCATCCGCTCCAAATCAGACTCGTTGGCCCTAAGCAGGACTTCATGCGAGGCATCAACGGCATCGGCAAGACTCATCAACACATCTGAGCGCTCATTGTCCGACATGGAGCCAAGCGTGCGCGACGCGGCCTTGACGCGCCGGAATATATCTATAATTTGATTATTCATAGTTATCCAATCTAAAAATGCTTATTCAATAAATAAATAGTCGTAATGAATCACCGGGCGACCTCCACGTCGCCCTATAGCCGCCTCGACCTCCGCACTGCCGAGCGATGCGCGCCCGACACCTATGACTTCGCCTGAAAGAGAGGTCAGAGTGACAATGTCACCCTCTTCCCATTCACCTTCGATGCCTACTATGCCTATCGGGAGGAGGCTGACCGCACGGTCGCTGCGAAGCGCAGCAGCGGCGTTGTCATCGACCTTTATAAGTCCCTTGGCAAAACTTCCGCTATGCGCAATCCACTTTTTGATATTGCTCATAGACTGCAGGCGCGGCTCGAAGACAGTGTGTGGCGTATCAGCCGGACGCTCGATAAGGTCTATAAGCACATTAGGACGGTCACCACGGGCGATACAGACTGTCACACCCTCCTCCGAGAGTTTGCGGGCAATACCACACTTGGTACCCATGCCTCCGCGACCGAAGCCACTCTTCGAAGCAACCACATTGGAGCTGACATCCTCCCCGGGCATGACCCTGGCTATAAGACGCGACGTCGGATCGGCAGGATTGCCATCATATATGCCGTCGACATTTGAAAGAATCACGAGCATGTCGGCGTCCATCATGGCCGCTATAAGCCCGGAGAGCTCGTCATTGTCGGTAAACATCAGCTCCGTGAGGCTCGCGGTGTCGTTCTCATTCACAATGGGTATGACATCATTCTCAAGCATGGTCTGCATACATGCCCGCTGGTTGAGATAGGCCGTCCTGGAGGAAAAATTTTCTTTTTGTGTAAGGACCTGCCCCACAATATAGCCATACTCTCCAAAAAGAGAGTTATACAGATTTATAAGCCGGATCTGCCCGATTGATGAGAATAGCTGGCGCTGCGCCACAGAGTCGAGTTGACGCGATGATTTGAAAACACCCCGGCCACAGGCCACGGCCCCGCTGGATACGAGGATGATCTCATGACCGCAAGTCCTGAGATAAGCTATCTGGTCAACAAGGGCTGACAGATTCGTCACGTTAGGCTTTCCGTCAGGCCGCGTCAACACATTGCTGCCTACCTTGACAACAATGCGCTTAGTATCAGTATCTCTTACTTCTGTCGACATATCTGCGAGTTATTTAACGGAAGCTTTAAGCCCTTTGATTACGGCAGAGGTGAAGCCTGAATGTTCCATCTCGTTCAATCCGCGAATGGTGATACCTCCCGGGGTGGTCACTTTATCAATCTCGCTCTCCGGGTGGGCGCCATCAACTGAAAGAAGCTCTGCAGCACCTCTGAGTGTCTGCACCACCATGCGCTGCGCCTCACGGGCCTTAAATCCAAGCTCTACCCCGCCCTCTACGCTCGCACGGACGTAGCGCATGGCATAGGCGATGCCGCATGATGCGAGAGCCGTCGCCGCAGGTAGATGCTTCTCGTCGATAACCATTGTCTCGCCGAGGCAGTCGAACATCGCCACTGTATCCCGCATCTTTTCATCAGCCGCTGACACAGGGACGAGGAAGGTCATAGACTGCGCGACAGACATAGCCGTATTCGGCATGGAAATTACCAATGTAGGAAGCTGCCCGTCCCGGTCAAGCCATTCAGCCAGCTGTGCGCCCGGAACACCTGCTACTATTGCAACCACGGTCTGACGCTCATAGTCAAGAACCGGCTTTATTTCTTTAAGCACACCTTCGATAATCCACGGCTTGACTGCCACAACAACGACATCGGCACCTGCTACGGCCTCGCAATTGTCGTGAGTGACCGACACACCCATCCCTGCAAGCTTTGCCAATGGAGCTGCCGAAGGATTGGAGGCAGTGATTTCATATCGCCCTTTTCCGTATGCGACAAGCCCGGAAGCGACTGATGCGCCCATTGCTCCCGCACCAATAATTGAAACTTTCATATCTAACTCGGATTTTTTGACGTTTTCCTATCGTAATTGTTTATACTTTAGAATTTTAGAATTGCAACAATAAGGGCTTGCCGAGTAAATGGACTTACGACGAATCCCTCTGTAATGGCAAATGTACGAATATTCATTGATATATTCATAGAAACGTGAAAAAAGAGCGACAAAAATCAAAAAATTTTCTTGTGGGGATTTTCGACATAAGTGAAAAAAAATAATTAACTTTGCACGCAATAAATTTTAATCATTGCTATGTCATTTATTGCTGATCGAGTAAAAATGGACGGACTCACATTTGATGATGTCCTCCTTATTCCGGCTTATTCGGAAGTACTTCCTCGCGAAGTAAATCTTTCAACCCGATTTTCCCGCAACATTACCCTCAACGTCCCCCTTGTCTCGGCCGCAATGGACACTGTCACCGAGGCAGCGCTGGCTATTGCCATTGCCCGTGAGGGAGGTATAGGTGTAATCCATAAAAACATGTCGATTGCAGAGCAGGCCCGCCAGGTCCATGCTGTCAAGCGTGCTGAGAACGGCATGATTTATGACCCCGTGACTATCAAGAGGGGCAGTACCGTGGCCGACGCCCTGAATATGATGAAGGAATATCATATCGGCGGTATCCCCGTGGTCGACGAAGATCGCAAGCTTGTAGGTATCGTCACCAACCGCGACCTCCGTTTCGAACAGAACCCCGGACGACTCATAGACGAGGTGATGACCAAGGAAGATCTCGTAGTCACCAACCAGTCGACCAACCTCGAAGAGGCGGCACAGATACTCCAGCAGCACAAGATTGAGAAACTCCCCGTCGTAGACTCCGACAACCGTCTTGTCGGGCTCGTCACCTATAAGGATATAACCAAGGCCAAGGACAAACCCTACGCCTGCAAGGACAAATTAGGCCGTCTGCGCGTAGCTGCCGGCGTCGGGGTGACTGCCGACTCAATGGAGCGCGTCGACGCGCTTGTCGAAGCCGGTGTTGACGCTATCGTGATTGACACCGCCCACGGACATTCAAAAGGAGTAATCGGCGTTCTTAAAGCTGTCAAGGAAAAATATCCCCACATCGACGTCGTAGTTGGTAACATTGCTACCGGCGAGGCAGCCAAGTATCTCGTCGAGAACGGTGCCGACGGCGTGAAGGTAGGCATCGGCCCGGGTTCAATCTGCACGACCCGAATCATTGCCGGCGTAGGCGTCCCGCAGCTCAGTGCTGTCTACGATGTGGCAAAGGCCCTCAAAGGGACCGACGTTCCCCTCATCGCCGACGGCGGCATCCGCTACTCCGGCGACATCGTGAAGGCTCTCGCAGCCGGAGCATACTCCGTGATGCTCGGCGGCATGCTTGCCGGAGTCGAGGAATCGCCCGGCGACACGATCATCTATAATGGTCGTAAATATAAATCATATCGCGGCATGGGCTCACTCGAAGCTATGGAGAAGGGTTCGAAAGACCGCTACTTCCAGGCCGGAGAGAC
Organism: uncultured Duncaniella sp.; assembly: GCA_910586665.1. Taxonomy (GTDB): domain Bacteria; phylum Bacteroidota; class Bacteroidia; order Bacteroidales; family Muribaculaceae; genus Duncaniella. The sequence continues at coordinate 121,106 of CAJUIX010000003.1, read as the reverse complement.
CGACACCAAGAAGCTCGTCCCCGAGGGCATCGCAGCCCGCGTTCCCTACAAGGGCATGCTCTACGAGGTAGTCTATCAGATGCTCGGCGGCCTCCGCTCGGGCATGGGCTACTGCGGCGCAGCCGACATCGACAGCCTCCACAACGCGAAGTTTACCCGCATCACAAATGCAGGTGTTGCCGAGAGCCATCCCCACGATGTGGCTATCACATCCGAGGCTCCAAACTACAGCGCGTCATCCCGCTAAGAAACTTTTGACAATCTATAAAGGCAGGACTGCCGTGATTTTACACAATCACGGCAGTCCTGTTTTTATAGCGTCACACAAGGGGAAAGACAATGCAATAAAGTTAATAAAACTGCGTTAGATAAATGTAAATAAACTGACAATAGCAGTTCATCCACCACCTTTCATGAAGAAACAAGCAATTATTTTATCCGCCATTGCCGGCATAGCCATGCTGTCGGCCGTCTCAGCAAAAAACAATGACCCAATCGTCATGACAATTGGCGGAAAAGACATTCATCAAAGCGAATTTGAATACCTCTACACTAAAAACAACTTGCAGCAGCTCGCACCTCAGACTCTCGACGAGTATGTTGACATGTTTGTCGTGTACAAACTGAAAGTTGCCGAAGCTGAAGCCGCAGGCATACACCTGACCGACGAATTCCGCAAAGAATTCGAAGGCTACTGCATCGAACTCTCCAAGCCATATCTTACTGACTCCCTCACCAACAAGCGACTGGTCGACGAGGCATACGCCAGAATGGGGAAGTCACGCCTTGTAAGTCACATCATGCTCCCCCTGGGCTCCACTTTCGATGAGAAAGAGAAGAACCGCCAACGCCTCGACAGCATCCGCAATGCGATAGTAAACGGCGGGGCTGACTTCGGAGAGATGGCAATGCGTTTCTCTGCTGACCGCTCGGCCGTACAGAACAAGGGTTCTATGGGCTACATCAATGCCAACCGTTTCCCCTATCCGTTTGAATATGCCGCATACACCACCCCTGTAGGGCAGATTTCATCCGTGATTGACGACGCACCCTACGGATTCCATATAATAAAGGTAGAAGACGAGCGTCCAAATCCGGGTAAGGTCGAGGCTCGCCACATCCTAAAACTTACAGCCGGCCTCAGCCCCGAGGAAGCCGAGAAAAAGAAGGCTGCAATTGATTCGATATACACAGTGCTGAAAAACGGAGGCGACTTTGACGCGATAGCCCGTGCCGAAAGCGAAGATCCCGGTTCGGCTGCCAATGGCGGACGCCTCGGTGTATTCGGCCAGGGAGAAATGGTCAAAGAATTCGAGGAAACTTCCTTCAGCCTGAAGGAGGGTGAGATTTCAGAACCTTTCAAAACTTCCTACGGCTACCACATCGTGCAGACACTTGCCTACCACGGCATAGGCTCGCTCGACAAAGAACTTCCGACAATCCAGGCTGTCATCAAGCGCGACATGCGCTCAACCATGCCTGAAAAGGAGCGTATGGACCAGTTGAAACAGTCATTTGGCTTAAAGATTGACAGTGTGGCCTTATTCGGGCTTAAGGAGCGTATGGCTGCGGCAAATGACGTGAAGGGCGCCTTCGATATCGCCCTTAACGCCAAAGATGCGATTGCCACCCTCGACGGCAAGTCAATCAGCGCTGCCGAAATCAGCGCCTCAATACCCGAAAATGTGCGCAATGGTGCAAACGACGCCTTCACCGTGTTCTATAGCGGCCTTAACAACTATCTTGACGATGCCACCGCCAAGGCTGCACGCGAAGCTCTTATGAGGGACAATTCAGAATATCGCAATCTTATAAGCGAGTACCGCGACGGCATCCTCCTTTTTGAAATCAGCAACCGCAACATTTGGGACCGCTCCTCGAGCGACGTAGACGGCCTGAAAGATTTCTTTGCCAAGAATCGTGGCAAATATACATGGGACAAGCCACACTATAAAGGTTATGTGATTTTTGCAAGTTCTGACTCAGTTGCAACCGCGGCCCAGAGCTATCTCGGAAGCACCAAGGTTGAAAATGACTCTCTCGTCGACAGGCTTCGCGACAAGTTTGGCCGCGACATAAAGGTGGAACGCGTGGTGACAGCCAAAGGAGACAACGCTATTGTTGACAATATTGCCTTCAATGGCGAAAAGCCCCAGGCTCCCGGCAGATGGGTATCGTGGTTCCCCTATGAAGGGCGCGTAATTGACGCTCCCGAAGAGGCTACAGACGTGAAGGGTGCTGTCACAAGCGACTACCAGCAGGAACTCGAACAGCGCTGGGTCAAATCGCTCCACAGCAAGTACAAAGTGAAAATCAACAAGAAGGCTCTTAAAAATATAAAGGCTACTAAATAGCGCTTTATACATGATAACAAATGCGACATCAGCCCCGGCGATAAAAACTCGCCGGGGCTGATGTCATTTTATGTCAGTCAAAATATTTTATGTCGGTGATATGCGGTACAATCATATCAGTCGGTGGCAACTGCCTGAAATCGCCATAAATTTTTTCAAGATAAGCCTCGGCATTGACCGGCACAGGCAGCCGTGTATCCTCAAATGAGACAGAGCGGGTAGATTTAATGTCGTCTATAAACCGTGGGCGGTAGAAGCCTGTCCCGGGAAGGTGGCGGAACTGTCCCCGACTCCCGATACTATCAATAGCGGAAATAAGTCGGAACAGGCCATTGGTTATACAGACGTGTGAAAAAGCCAGAATTGAACGCCGCAGAGTCCGATTGGATATGTTTTTTACCCTGTAGAAAAAAAGATTCTGAATCTTGCTGCAAAATCTGTAAAGCGTCAGAGAAGAACTCGGCTTGAGGGCAAAGACATCAATAAAGACACCACGGTACTTATAATTTACATCAGCATCTTCAAGCTCGTTAATCTGCGTGTGCGTGTCGCGAATCTTCGCAAAAGGCTGCACATACTCCGAATCTGTAAGCGCATCCTGCCATACAAGGCCATTGTCGGCGCTATCAGCCATCAGACAGCGGAGTTTCTTAAAATCCGATTCAAACATCTCGATATCCACATCATCGTCCCAGGGAATGAAGCCGCCGTGACGCAGGGCACCTATGCAGGTGCCGGAACTGAGCCAGTAATTTATGCCATTGTCGCGACAGATACTGTCAATTTTTTTAAGCATGTCGAGCATCAACAGCTGGTGACGGCGCAGCGACGACCCGTCGGGATTGAAACGTCGTCGCAAGTCGGCATGTAGCACGGGGTCTATTATATGGGATGCGGTGGTCATGAAATTCGTTTTATCTATTAATCAAACGAATTATTACTTCTTTTATTTCATTGACGACCTTCAGACGCAACGCATAAGCCAATGCTGCATATATTCCGAAATATACCACCATGCTTATTATAAAGTGATGTTGCAGTGAATTTTGAATCATATAGACCACGAGCATACTGATTGCTGCTATAACAAGTATCGGAGCCATATCCCTGAGCTGGGTTTGAAATTTATAGCCGGTATAATGCGAGGCAAGTAGGGCATTTACAATGAAAATATTGAGATTGCTGAGGACCATTCCCCACAACAGGCCATAAATACCGTATATCATACCGATAAATAGACACGTCAGGAGGAAGCTCCACTTATATATGCTCCAATAAAACAGCTGGCTGCTCTTGCCCTTGGCTGCCACAGCGAAAAAATTAGTGTTTTGCAGACAGACAAACAGGCCGCCGACACATAGAACCTTGAAATACGACGCACTCTCCGTCCACTCAACACCATAGAGCGCCACGACCAAAGGGGTGGCAACAAGAATAAGTATAGCCATCAGCGGGAATACGACAAAGGAAATCATGCGGGTGTTGAGCCCGAGCATACTTACGAGCCTTTCGTCATCGTCCTGAACAGAGGCATATACGGGAAACATCACCTGGACCAAAATATTAGGAAGCGTGTATGACGCAATCCTGTCAAGCTTATAAGCCTGGGAATACAGTCCGACATCAGTCGTAGAAAAGCGCTTGCCAATGATTATACTCTGCATGTTCTTACAAATTTCCTGCAATATGCTCGCTGCAAGCAAATAGCCTCCGAAATTAAAAAGTTCCCTCAGGGACTGTCGAGAAAATGTGAGAGATGGCGTCCAGCGGGTGACAACCCATAGAATAACAGCCAGCACCGAACTATATCCAAGCTGCAATATGACGAGGCTCCATACTCCGAAGCCATTGAAAGCAGCAAGAATGGCAAGCGTACCGCCAATAGCATAGGAGGTCAGGTTGGCAAACGCAAGCTTGTTAAGCTCCAGTTGCTTTCTCAGACGGTTGGTCTGTACTATTGCCAATGAATTGGTTATAAGTATCAGGCCTATCACCCTGAGCACATCTCTGAGCAGCGGAAGCTTGAAAAAATCAGCGACAAGCGGCGCACACAGGAATATAATGCCGTATAGAAAAACCGATATTGCTATATTGCAATAAAATATCGTAGAATAGTCGGACTGCGTCGGGTGCTTCTTCTGAATAAGGGCCGAAGCAAATCCTCCATCAATCAGAACCATTGATACGGCCATGAAAATTTCAATCATGCCGACAGCTCCGAAGTCGCGAGGCAGAAGCAGATTGGCAAGGACGAGGTTTACTCCGAACTGAAGACACATATTACCTACCCGGTCGGCTGCCGACCAGATAGTTCCCTTCATTGCCTTGCGTCCAAGAGAATCTCCCATACCTTAAATATGCTTATGACAAAGTTTTAAGCGCTTTTATGAGTGAGGCATTGTCTTTTCTGTCGCGAATGGCTATACGCACATACTGTCTACTGTCCTCAAAGCCCTTCTTAGCCGAGCAATCCTTAATCAATATATTGAAATCGGAAAGTATGCGGAGTGTGAGTTCATATGATGTGTGACCACCTTTTACCTCGCATAGAAAATAATTGGCCTGCGAGGGGAAGACGCGCAAATAGTCAATCTCCGACAGTTCTCCATAGAATATATCGCGCTCACAGCGGAACATTTCGCAAGAACGTAAATAGTCGGCCTCATATTTTCCGTAAATCTGCATGTAGTACTCGGCAAATGAGTTTATATTCCAAATAGCGACATCTTTTTTCATCCTTTCTATCAGATTCCGATCAGACGAAGCAAGTACACCAAGTCGCAAACCGGGTACTCCGTATGACTTGGAGATACTCTTCATCACACACAGATGAGGGAAGCGTTCAAGAACAATATTTGTAATCAAGGTGTTGGCTGCACCCTCGTCGGAAAAATCAACAAACGATTCATCAACGACAAGCCTTATACCCTTCCGGCTACTCCATTCGGCAAGACGCAACAAGCCTTCAACAGAGATGAAATTGCCCGAAGGATTGTCAGGATTGATTACCAATAGCGACGAAATAGCCTTATCTTCAAAATAAGCGATAAGGTCATCAGCCGTATAACTAAAATCGTCAGTCTGCGGTCTATATACCACACGCTCAGATTCTTTCACGCGGTTGGGATACTCCTCGAAAGTGGGATAGACCACGCCGAGACGTCCCTCGGTGGTTTCCATCAGACTTTTGATAAGTTCTGCCGCACCATTGCCGACACAGATATAATCCTGATTCACTCCGAAATATTTTCCTGCAAGCATTGAGTTGACCCCCATACCCGAGGGATACTGGCGCAGGAGATTTTCAAAGTTGGCCTTCATCTCGTGGACCATTTTAGGTGTAGGGAAATAAGGATTTACAAGATAGCAGAAGTCAAGCAGTCCGCGATAGCGCCAGTAACCGCCGAAACTGTGCTGCAATTTCTGAAGGCGGCACTCGTCAGAGGCAAATATTGTCTCGGCTATGCGGAGATCCTGGACGTCGTCTATCTCATACCATCTCCGGCTTTCAATGTCAACGGCCTTGATTTCGCAGTTGTCAATCAGGGTCATCACCCGCAACACCTGCTCATAGTATTCATTATTGCCCATTGCCTTGATATATGCCTCAAGGAAAGGGAGATAACGGTCGGATGAGAACTCACGGCTGAACTTATAAATATTGACCGTCTTATAGTAACTGTCTGTATCGGCATAGTCGAAAGCCGACTTGGGTATGAATGTGACAATATTGTCATTTGAATCCTTACATACCATTGTCCCGTCCATCCACGGCTCATATTTTGCTACGAGAGCTATGTTTTTATACGGTGACTCGAGAGCGCAGTCAATCACACTGTCCTCAAAAATCAAATCAGATTCAAGCAGGAGGGTGTCATCCTCCATAAGATAGTCTTTCGCAAGCCAAAGAGAATAGATGTTGTTCGTTTTATCGTATACAGTATTCTCCACAAACTCCACATTAAGGTCGGGATAAGTGGAATTTATGTAATTTATAAGATTGGCACGCTCATAGCCGACAACTATAACGATTCTCTTCAAATCAAGAGCCGACAGTTTGCGGACCACGCGGTCAATAAGCCTTTCGCCATTTACCTCGAGCATACATTTGGTATTTCCCTCGGTCAACTGTCCGAGACGTCGCCCCATTCCGGCTGCCAATATTATTGCTTGCATATATGGATTCGATTAAAGAGTCATTTGTTTTAGAAAAATCATGATAGCATATACCTGAGACGGGTAATCAGATAGCTGGACCAATATTGCCGCTTCGTGTGCAGTGTGAAAGCGACACGCTGTATGGCAGGAAGCTTATTTATAGGATATTCACGTTTGATTCGTGAGATGTACTCATTATCAAGCACCTTTAGAAAGGCTTCTTTTTTAAGTTTGTGAGGTAAGTCAGAATAGAAAAGAAGCATATTGTATGAACGCATCTCCCCTATCGTATATCCCATAGCTATAATATCACTATCCTCGTAACCATACTGTCTCAGTTTTTCAGCATAGAATTTTGAAAATTCAACAGCCCTGCTGACACGGTCATGGCGGATAGTGCGTGATGTGGATGAATTGTTGTACCGATAATAATAGAATTCATTAGAGGTATAGATTATCTTATCGCACACTGCCCCGACGTCCACATTGAAGAGATAGTCCTCGCTCATGATCTTTCGCTCAGACAAGAATCGTAGATTACTCTTCTCAATAAGCTCGCGCCTGTAAAGGGCGGTGCATGCACTTGCCGTTGACGGGGCAAAAAATGTCTGCCGGTCAAACAGTGGAGAGATTATATTGAGCACCGGCTGTATTTTTTCAGGGCCATGCCCCACGGAGTAGTCATTATCGACAGTTACAATATCAGAATGAATGTCGTCAGAATCAGAGAAACGCCTAAATAGAAATCTCACCTGGTCGGCATTTTCCTTAGCTGCCAATCCATAACAGTATTCCAATGTATTTGGAGCTATGTAATCGTCAGAATCTATGAAACAGACGTATTCACCACTGGAAATATCAAGGCCTGAATTGCGGGCCATTCCCAAGCCTGCGTTCTCCTTGTGTATGACCCTTATCCTTGAATCGCCCCCGGCATACTCATCGCAAAGGGCAGGACAGTTATCAGGCGACCCGTCATCCACAAGAATTATTTCAAAATCCTGAAATGTCTGGCGGAGCACACTGTCCACACATGTATGAAGGTATTTTTCAACTTTGTAGACAGGTATTATGACTGATATTCTCGGAGTTGATTCCATAGAACTATAAAAAGATAAGGAACATCACTCGCTTATTTCCTTTTGAGGCACATTGGTATATCCTCGCAACGCTATATAGAATAGAATGAAACATAGGGGGAAATATCGGAGTGAATCATTATAGAACATGATAAGTAATATAATAATCCAAAGAAATAGTTTTATGTTTTTGCCCATAAGGGTCGAACTGCGAGGCAAAAGCGCTGTAATCAGGACAAAAAACATCCATGCCACACCTATCAGACCGAGCTGCATCAATATAAAAAATACAAATGGAATCGAGCCTGACAGGAGCCAGTTCCATCTCTCGGCATATTCTGTCAATTGCAACACCGAACCACCTTTGAATTGCCCTACGCCTGCACCAAGCAAAACGCCTCCTTCGGAATCAGGGAGTGCCTCAGGGACAAGAAGAAGCTTTGAGAAGCGCGGGATGTCAATCAGTCCGATATCCTCCTCGTCATAAATCTCGTCCTGTATGGCGACCGCAAGGTCTATGAGTTCCTCAGGATCCTCGCCTATCATATAGTCATCCATCGCAGCTTGAGTAAATACATCTTCAAATGACTGCTGTGTAATGGTCAGATAGGCGAGGCCGGCTCCAACCATTCCTACTATAATGAGTGGGATAGACACAAGGACTTTAAACACGGTCTTCCATTCGACTTTCAACAACAAGAGAAAATAAGCCATCAGGAAAATAAAGCTGATCTTGGTCTCATTGAGGAAAGTCGGCAAGAGGAGGATGAAATATATTTTGTTATCCCTTATACCGACCCAGTAGTTATCGAAGTTCCACCTTTTTGACAAGAGATAGAATGATATGATATATATAAGCGTGGAGACAATGCCAGAGAAGCCATTACCCATACTGCCGCCACCGTGGTCGTTGGCGCCATATCTTACAAATTGCCAGACAAGGCAAAATGCCTGAATGAATAGAAAGACAAAAAGCTGTTTGTCAAACGATTCTATAAACTGGTCGCGATGCGTTGACTTCAACACGAAGCGGATTATAGGTATGGCAAAGAGCAAGCCGAAAAAGTCACGGGTACCGTTTATGACATAAACCGGACTCAGATTATTAAGTTTAGAGGACACTACGGCCAAAACGACGAAGGATACAAAGACTGTTATATCCCTCTTTGAGCGCAATGTAAAAAGTCCAAGTCCGAGAAAGACCACCTCACAAAGCAGAAAGACAAAGCTCCTCAACGACTCCAGCGGCGGAATGAGTTCCTCCGCCACGAAACCGAAGCAGAGCATAACCCACATCGCGCCGAAAAACGAGACGGTGAAGAGTTTGTATTTCTCAATCATATCGTCAAATGCTTATTTTCGTGCAGACTTAGCTGAATAACCATAGCCATAGCCCTTCTTCGATGCAGTGCCGTTTACAACGACTGAAAGCTTCTTCAGACGCTTGTCCTCATATATCTGCTCGACGAAGCGGAGGTCGGCAAGAGTACTATAGTTGACACGGGTGACATAGACAGTGGCATCTGCTATGCGGTCAAGCGTAAAGGTGTCACTGACCATACCGACAGGAGCACTGTCGACAACGATATAGTCATACATCGTGCGTAATGTCGCAAACAGCTCGTCGACTTTCTTCGAGGCAAGCAGCTCGGCGGGATTGGGGGGAATCGGACCGGCGACTATGAGGTCGCAGTTTTTCACACCCGGCATAGGCTCGATGATTGACTCAAGAGCGACGTTGCTTGTCGACAGATAGTTTGTCAGGCCGAGCGGCGGATTTATGCCGAGATAGTTGGCAAGCTGCGGATTTCTAATATCCATGCCTACGAGGAGCACCTTCTTGCCCTCAAGCAATGACAGGGTGGCGGCAAGGTTAAGGGCGATAAACGACTTGCCCTCGCCGGAACGTGTCGATGTCAGAAGTACGACCTTGTCTTTCTCACCACCGAGCATGAACTGGAGATTGGTACGCATAAGGCGGAACAATTCAGTTGCCGATGAGGTATCGGTGGCCGATACGACAAGGCTGCGGCCTGAGCGGTCTGTACACATCTCGCCAAGAATCGGAGCTGAAACATGGCGCTCGACATCCTCCTTTGTATCAAACTTGCTGCGAAGGAGCTTGCGAACATAGATAACAGCGGGGGGACAGAGGAGTCCGAGGACGAAGGCTATCAGAAGAATAACCTTGTTGGACACTCCGAGAGGCTCACTGAGGGAGAAGGCATCGTCGATAATCTGCCCCTTGGGAATAGAATTCGCGAGCAGCATGGCATTTTCCTCCTGCTTCTGAAGCAAGAAGAGATAAATCTGCTGCTTGATTTCCTGCTGGCGCTTCATGTTGATGAACTCGCGCTCCTGGGTCGGGATATTACTGAGTTTGCCGAGTGCGCGGTTGCGCTCCGACTCAATATTTTTCAAGGTAAGCTCTGCCGATTCGAGGGCCTTCTCGCTCGAATTGGCAAGATTTGCACGGACAAGATCCATCTGCTTTTTCAACTGACGGATTGCGTAGCTGTTCTGCTTGGCATTCTGAGAAAGGTCAAGGCGCCTTACAACCAAGCTGTTATAGGCATTAATACCGCTTTGGACTGATCCGCTTGCGACCGTCATAGGTATCATCTCCGAGTAGTTGAGCGAATCAGATAGGAATTCCTGCGTAAGCTTCAGAAGGGCAATTTCTTTCTCCGTATTGAAGAGCGCGGTCTCCATCTGTGCCTTCTTGGTTGTCTGATATGAGGCTTCGGAACCGACATCAATTATGCCGTGACGCTCTTTATACTGCTGGATTGCGGATTCTGACTCATTAAGCTCGCCCGAGAGCAGGTTGGTGCGTTCCGCGAGGAAGGCTGCAGTCTTCTCTCCCTGGAGATTTTTCTCATTAATACCTCTCTCATTATATTTTTCAATGATTTTGTCGAGAATGGCCTCGCCGTAGAGAGGATTGGGAGTATCGAGCGCGAGGGTGATAACATTGCTTTTCTTGCTGCCTCGACGAGCACGCACCTCCATGTCGAGTTCCTCGGCTGCGACGTCGTAGCCGGTAAACGAGATAGTGGTCTTCAGCTTCTTACCCTTTACATAGTCAGGCGTGGTAACCACGGTAAAGTCACCGTAATCGGTATGAATCTGTGCGGGAAGCTTCACATCCTCCACATCAGCCAGTGTTTCACGCTTAACCTTGACCTTTATGTCGGCCAGGCCTTTTTCATTGACCTTGATTTTGAAATATAGCGTAGACATTAGCGTGTCGGCCACACCCGGAGCCACGACATCGACAGGAAATTCAGGGAAAGCGAGATGCCCTTTCAAGAAACCGTCGCGAACATAGTGAAGTTTGTTGATTCCAAGCTCCTTTGCCACATTTTTAAACAGTGAGTGCGAGGCAATCACAAACACTTCGTCCTCGACGAAACCCTTTGAGCCGAAGAGGCTGCTCATGCCCCCCATTTCTGTTGACAGCGGGTTGGAATCCTCCTGCTGGATAAGGACGTTTGCCCTCACCGCTATAGGACGGTTGTTCATCCTCGTGTACAGGTAGCCCACTCCGACAAAAAATATCACCGAAATGACGAACCAATACCACTTTGAAAGATATGTCTTTACCAAAGAGTGTATGTCGATAAAATCCGACTTGCTATTCTTAGCCATATTTCCGTATTCCTAAATATGATGCAACTGGTTTATTTCATAGTAAGAGCAATGACAAGCGACGCTATGACCGACGACGCACTCACGACCGTGGAGATGACCGAAAGCTTGAAGGCATTGTCCTGGTTGTATTTCGAGTTCGCCTGACGGACCTTGTTAGGTTCGACATAGATATAGTCGTTCTGCTGAAGATAATAGTAAGGGGACGAGAGCACTTCGGAAGAGTTCAGGTCAAGGTGCACATACTCTTTCTTACCATTATTCTCACGGATTAGCAAGACATTGGAGCGTTCACCATAAGGAGTCATGTCACCGACAGCGGAGAGCGCGTCGAGGATAGAAAATCTGTTGCGTGTGACCTTGACTGTCCCCGGAGTTGTCACCTCGCCGGCTACATTGACCTGGAAGTTTACAAGATCGACGGTGACAATCGGATTATCGACATCCTTGCAGACCTTGTCATATATCATTTTCTGAATCTGCTCCACGTTCATACCCGCCACATGGAGTTTTCCAAGTTCGGGGAAATCAATATCACCCTCGGAGTTGACCACATAGGTCTGCTGCGTGGGGGTCACAGTGTTACCGAATAACTCGCGAGTAGTCGGATTTGCCGACGGAAGGTTGTATATGGCGGTGGCCTCGGGATTGGCCGAGGTTACAGATATAAACAACTCATCGTCGGGTTTAATATCGGTCAGATAGTTATCCGCAGGGAATGAACCCTCCTTAATTGTCGATATATCAGTAAAATAAGGCAATACGGTTTTATTGCTACCGCACGACGCCAGGGCGCCGGCTATAAGTAGACTCAGTAATAATGATTTGGTTTTCATAAAAGTTACTTAGCTGAATATTGCGACGCGACCACACGCGTTACAATAATTTAACGAAAGCGGGGTGACAATATTATATCACACCCCAAACAAATCTTCATCCGATAGCCTTCTCAATCTGTGGCAGAAGCGGCTCTACGGCATCGTTGACTATAATGAGCGTATGCTCATGACGTTTTTCAGGAGCAAATGAGTCCTGCGAGCCGATTCGTGCAAGCACCTCTTCACGGGTGACACCGTTGCGGGTCATCACGCGCTCGATTCTCAAGTCAAGGGGTGCTTCGACCTCCCACACATCGTCAACCATACGGTCAATGCCGCTCTGATAGAGTATGGCTGTCTCGACAAACAGATGCTCGTCCCGATGCCTGTCGGCCCAACGGCGCAAGTCATCTCTGACTGCCCCGTGGACTATAGAATTCAGAACCTGGAGAGCCTCGTAATCAGCAAAAACAATCTCGCCAAGAAGACGGCGGTCAATATTCCCGTCGGCAGAGACACATCCGGGGTGTACTTGCTCGGCTATCATGCGCTTGATTTCCGAATCAGTGTCCATGATGCGCGAGGCATGACTGTCGCAGTCATACACACTGAAACCCATAGCGCTGACGATGCGGCTTACAACCGTCTTCCCACAGCCAATGCCTCCTGAAATGGCAGTCAACATAACTTGATAGGTATTCTTAATGTATAAATGCTATCTTACTGTCTCAATGATATAGTCGACACTGTCGGGAGTGAAGCTTACATTGTGGTACTCAGCCGGGATTGTCGACAGAGACACAGGCAATTTTTTGCGCGACGGCCTCACAGCACGATAATCGACGTATGCCTTTACGGGATAGTCGTCGTTGTATGCGCTCATAGGCACAAGATAACTAATTTCCACTTTCGAAGGGAAGGTTATCATATTTGTCTCGGCTGGCAGATGGTCCACCTCTATACCGACCATGCGTTTGCGCACAATCAGCGGTTCGACAGGAACCGTCACAGTCACCACGTCAGGAACAATCCTGACACCGGCAATCGGCTTGACCTTGACCTCATAACGCATCGTATCCTTAAGATCCGACTTTACAATAGGCTCGGTTGAGACGAATTTCAAGGAATGTGGCAAATCGGCAGTCGAATAGAGTGTCACCGAATCCGTGCTTGCCACTATCGGGCCTGAAACGATATATTGAAGGTTCGGATGGATATCAGCCTGCACTATGAGACGGACCCTGACGCCAGGCTGCGTAGTGAACGGTAAGAAGAGTGAGTCGGGACGGCATGATACGACCTGCACGCCGTTGCCGAAATACTCCCTGACTCTCGAATCGAGCTTCAGACGGTTAAGCACGATGGCACCATCCTCGACATTGTCCTGCCACTTCAATTTCATAGGCGACATCTTGCCCCAGAGGAAGCGGAGCAACTGTGAATCCTTGCCTTTGACGCTGACTCCGATTGCCGGAGGGAGCTGGCCAATGACAGTCACACTATCAGGGACATCCTGGAGCTGCACCGGGACTTCAAAATCACGCTGGACCTCGGTGTCGAGCGACAGAAAGACCCAAAAGACAAAGGCTACCGCCACAAATAGGAGGTAGAGCAAAACATTTTGCCCGCGACTCGATTTAAGAGCCGCGGACACTTTGGCCTGCATCTTTCGGGCTTTCTCGTTCATAAGCCGTTATATATAAAACTTACTGCTTGTTTTCCTTTTCTGCGGCAGCCTGCTGGGCCGAAGGATAAACAGAGCCTTTGTCGACAGTGATGCGTACGTCCTTTGCAATCTCTACGACGAAAGTAGTGTCATCAATCGACTTAATCTTGCCATAGATGCCGCCGGCGGTCACGACTGCGTCATTGACACGGAGTCCTTCACGGAATTTCTTGATTTCATTCTGGCGCTTCTGCTGGGGACGAATCATCATGAAATAAAATACCGCGATGAGAGCGACAATCATCAGGATGTTGGCCCAGCTTGAATTCATTGACTGGAGGAGAATTGTGTTAAGCATAATTATTGGTCAGTTATTAGGTGATTAAATTATCTATTTATAAGTTTTTGCTCAGGCTTTCATCAATTTGCCTTCCTCTTTGAGATGGTTGATGACAGAATAGAGGATACCGTTGATAAACGCTCCGCTTCGCGGCGTGCTGTAGGCGTTGGCAATCTCAATGTATTCGTTGAGACTTACGGCAATTGGTATAGCGGGGAAATTTATGATTTCGGCCATAGCCGTAATCATAATCACAATATCCATGAACGCGAGACGCTCTGCATCCCAACGATTGCGGTTTACGAAGGCATCAATCTGCTCGCGATACTGGTCGTAGTTCTTGATCGCATCCTCGAAGAGCTCGCCACCGAAGCGGCTGTCCTCCTCATCCTTGTATTGGGGAAGGAGACTAACATCAGCTCCATCGTTATGGCTCTGCCCGAAGCGGCGGATTGTTTTAAGGACGAAGGTGCCCATGACATGGAGGTCGTCATTCCAATATACACTCTTGGATTCAAGCGCCTCGGCAAGTTCGTCGCCCGGGAGGATGATGGTCTTGTAGACCTGGCGCCAGAAGTCGGCATCCTCCTCGAGAGTTGTGTCCTCTCGGCGTGACATATATTCCTTATATATATCACTCTCGACAATCTTGTCAAGGAGCCCCCTCACGAGCAGGGCGTCGGCATCCCATGATATTTTGTTTTCACCAAGATAGTTCTGAAAATCCTCGTTTTCCTCAAGGGCCTTGATATATTTGTTTTCGACGAAGCGCATATTTGGGTGAAGATCCTCGTCGGTCGGGAGGAACTTATGTTTGGCGTTGTCGAGACGCTGGTCCTGGAGGCGTGTGATTTCCACAGCGAGCAGAAGCAGACTGTGGTACAGTTCATGGGCCTTGTCGAGTGAATAGTCGAGAGCATTGCGGGCATGATTAAATGACCAGCGGTTGTCATTATAATCATTCAGTGTATACATGAGCGAATTGATACCGCGGGTAAATCCGGCCAGGGTAAAGTCAGGATTTTTGCGAGCCACGGCTATAAACTCAGGGTTGTTCGCAATGAGATTGGTAATAATTGAAATCCAGAGAGCCACATCGTCCTTCAATTCAGGCTTCTTAATGCGTATATAGCTTTTATAAGCCGGAAGAGAGGGGATGGCATCATAAATCGAGGGTATGACTGAGTCAAACTGGGCCACTCCCGAGCGGCCGCGCAGGATTATCGACCTGATTTCATCAAGACCGTTGAGAGCGCGCGCCAAAGCGTTATGGTCGATATGTTTGTTTAGGGCCATACCGCGCAGAGGTGACTGGCGGCGCCCGGACGAAACATCGAAACCCGACATTTCAAGAACCATCAGCAGCAAATCGAGATAAAGTTCATGGCCATATTTCTTATCACGCGAAGGATTTTCTATCGCCGGCTCGATTTTAAACTCACACTGTGTCAACAGGTAGGAATAAAGGAGCTGCACAACTTTGATTCGTATCAGAACTCGATTTATCATGACTATAAAAGAGCTATTTTGTATATCTTGCTAATGATTTTACCGCTGCAAATTTACGACTTTTCATTCTTTCAGGCAAATTATATCCATAAATAATTGGAAACTGACATAAAACAGGTCCGACACAGCATCAACGACGTCCAAAAACATTTTTCCTCTTTTATTTGTTAAATTTCAAAATTGGTTGTAACTTTGTGCTGATTTAAAAAGCCTCGTGGTTTATTGTTTGTAAGCGATAAGACTACTCCCCGCAAGAACACAACCACAACGATTAGCACCATAAAAGCGGCCCCATTCCTTTCACCGCATCGGGCTATAAGGCATAATGATTATTAAATCAATCAGTCCAATAAACCGTTTTAACTATCTCTATCCTTTTAGAGCATCCTATCCTTTTTAGGCCCGCTCTGAAAAAGGCACAATCAAGCCGGCACATGTACGGTACTTTCAAAAATTTCTCACAAGAAACTAACTCTCCTTTCTATCGGTATTAATTTTATCCAACATAAATCGGATAACTGCAAAATCCAAACACTGATATAAAAAACTCAATCAATTATAATAATCTCAGGCCGGAGAATTAAAACACTCCTCCGACAATCTTATATATTATATATGTATAACTACAATGAGCTCGAAGCTATGGACGACCCGCAGCTGCGGGAAATAGCTAAGTCACAAGGCATCAAGAAGGTCGATTCCACAGACAGGGAAAGCCTTGTCTATGACATCCTCGAAAAGCAGGCGCGAGATGTGGCTGCGACTTCCACTGCCAACATTTCCAAGTCAAAACGTAACAAGAAAGAAGCTAAAGACGATAAAAACACCGCTTCACGTCAGAAAAAAGAATCACCCGCCGACGAACAGGCTAATAATCAAAGCGATGAAAACGTCCAGCCCGACAACCAGGAGGCCGGGCAGCAGCCCAAACGTCGCGGACGCAAGCCCAAAAATACCGGCGACAACCAGCCACAGCAGCCTCAACAGCCTGAGGCTGTGGCCGAGAATCCGACCGAGGCAGTGCAGGAAGTAAATCCTGCCGACACAGGTATGCTGGCTAACGAATCTCAGTCACAAGGTGAACAGCAACCCAAGAAGCGTCGCGGACGTCCTCCGCGCAACTCCCGTCCCGAGCAAGAGCCTGACACCAATGCCGCAACAGAGGAAAATGTCCAGGTCGAAAACAGCCCCGAGGAAAAAAACAATGGCAGCTTTGACCTCATGAATTTTGACCAGCAGCCCCTGCCGGCTCTTCCCGAGGCATCGGTAACAGAAGCTGAAGCACCCCAAAACGAAGCACAGCAGGAAAACCGTCCGCGCCACGGCGTCTTCATCCGCCCGGGCCAGCCGCTCGATATGCCTGACAGCCCTGACGCAAGGCAGCAGGACCAGCCCAAGCGTGATTTCAGACCGAAGGACAGCTCATTCGGCTCATTCTTCCCCCGCGCCGGAGGCCGCACATTCACCCCGCGCAGCCAACAGGAAAAGGAACAGGCCGCACAGCAGACCGCAGCGGTTCCCCAGCCAGCGGCGCCTATCGTCCTGGGGGAACCCGGAATGGAAAAGCAGACCCAGGGAAAGAAGAACAAGAAAAACCGCAACAAGAACCAGCAGCCCGAACAAGCCCGTCAGCAACCCGCCCCATATGATTTCGACGGTATAATTGAAACCACCGGCGTGCTCGAGATTGACCCCGCAGGTCACGGATTCCTCCGTTCAAGCGACTATAACTATCTACCCTCCCCCGACGATGTCCTTGTGACGAAGGAACAAATCAAACAATATGCCCTGCGCACCGGCGATGTGGTCGACGCCACTCTCCGCGCTCCCCGCGAAGGCGACAAATATTATCCTCTCAGCTCTGTCCGCAGCGTCAATGGGCGCTCACCCGAATACATCCGCGACCGTGTAGCCTTCGAGCATCTCACACCGCTATTCCCTAACGAGAAGTTTGACCTTACATCAGGCCGCTCAAGCAACATATCCACCCGCGTGGTCGACATGTTCTCCCCTATCGGCAAGGGTCAGCGCGGTCTCATCGTCGCTCCGCCTAAGACAGGTAAAACACTGCTTCTAAAAGACATAGCCAACGCCATCGCCGAGAATCACCCCGAAACATACATCATGATTCTCCTCATCGACGAGCGCCCTGAGGAGGTGACGGACATGAGCCGCAGTGTCAATGCCGAAGTTATCGCATCGACATTCGACGAGCCGGCCGACCGTCATGTAAAAATTGCTTCTATAGTTCTTGAGAAAGCAAAACGCATGGTCGAGTGCGGCCACGACGTAGTAATCCTCCTCGACTCAATCACCCGTCTCGCCCGAGCATACAACACCTGCGCACCTGCCTCAGGCAAGATTCTCTCAGGTGGTGTCGACGCCAACGCCCTCCAGAAGCCCAAGAGATTCTTCGGAGCAGCGCGTAACATTGAAAACGGCGGCTCGCTCACAATCATAGCCACCGCCCTAACCGAGACAAGCTCCAAGATGGACGAGGTCATCTTTGAAGAGTTCAAAGGCACCGGCAACATGGAGCTACAGCTCGACCGCAAGCTTTCCAACAAACGAATCTTCCCAGCCGTCGACATCATGGCTTCGTCCACCCGTCGTGACGACCTCCTGCTCCGCAACGAGACCCTCAACCGTATGTGGATTCTGCGCCGCTTCCTTAGCGACCGCAACTCAATCGAGGCAATGGAGTTCATCAAGGACAGAATGGAACGGACCGCCGACAACGACGAGCTTCTTCGGACTATGGGCGACTAAGCCTCATACTGACAACACTGACTTTAGATTTGCGAAAATTAATACAAGCCGAGGGGCCTGGAACTTTGAAATTCCAAACCCCTCGGCCATTTTTTAAATCTAAATATTAGATTTCTTATAACAGGCTTTTATTCTGCCTTGGGCACGGGAATCTTTTCGATTCGGCGCTCATGGCGGCCGCCGTCAAAAGTCGAGTTCAGGAATTTCTCAACGATATTGATAGCGGTGACATTGTCGATAAAGCGAGCTGGGAGCACGAGGACATTCGCATTGTTGTGGCGGCGTGCAAGCTCGGCAAGCTCTACATTCCAGCAGAGAGCGGCACGGATACCCTGATGCTTGTTAAGGGTCATGCCGATACCGTTGCCAGAACCACAAAGGGCGATGCCGGGATATACCTCCCCCCTCTCTACCGCGAAGGCACAGGGATGTGCAAAGTCGGCATAGTCGCAGCTGTCGGTCGAGAATGTACCGAAATCCTTGTAAGGGATACCCATAGAGTCAAAATAGCCCTCAATCACCATTTTCATTTCATAGCCCGCGTGATCGCTACAGAATCCCACAGGAATATTTTCCTTCAATATTGACATAATATTAAATTTGATTTTAAAGAACTTGATTTATATTTTTACATTAGAGATTCTTCACTTTACTCATCTTCATCCTCGTCATCCCGGCCGACTGAGGACCTCAGATGGTTCAAAGGGCGCATCAGATTGCACACCCTCTGGCTCCAGTATGAGTCAAAATCATCCCTGACAGCGACAAGAGCGGAATTGACCGCCTCCTCGGGAGCATCCTTGACCATGACGATAAAATTGTAAAGGACCTGGAATATATCGGCTATCCCCTCGGCAATACTCATGCCTATCGGGGTGTCGGAATACTTCATATCCTCCTCGAAAACTTCGAGATAGACATCGTCCGGGCCTAAAAGAAGTTCTATCTGACGGCGGACAGACTCATAATAGTCCTCATCGAGAAAACTCTCGATATATGCCTCTTCCTCATCGAGGGGCATGGCCGGTTTCAGGTCGGATGCAGAGATATAGATGCGCGGAAGGAGCCTGACCATATTGGCCACGAAGTCGGCAGGAGTAGTGTCACCTACATTCTCGACGGCGAAGCAGAATTCATTGCAAAGAGCAATAAATGCGAGGGAATTAGGACTTAAATCCATATAGCTTGTTCTCTTTTATATAGTTAAAGACACCGCCGGGAAGGAAATAGTTCATATCCTTACCCTTGGCTATTGCCTTTCTTATAAATGTACTTGATATGTCGGCTGTCGGGGCCTTGACCACATCGACTCCGTCCTCATACACGTTTCCGACCGGGTAGCCGGGGCGGGGATACACAATCACTCCGAAGTCCGACAGGATTTCCTCGTAATCTTTCCACTGGTCGAATATCTTCCAATTATCACTGCCTATTATCAGCTTGAACTTATGGCGTGGGAAGCGCTTGGCCAAATAGCGGAGGGTATTTATCGTATAGGATGGCTTGGGCATCGAAAGCTCATAGTCACAGACATTTAGCCCGGAGCTTCCGCTTATGGCAATCTCAAGCATCTTAAGGCGCATGATGTCAGGGATAAGCTCGGTCGAATCGACCTTCAGCGGGTTGAGCGGTGAAAGTGTAAGCCATACTTCATCAAGGCCTGCAAACTGGCGCAAGTAGCTCGCAAGCATCATGTGGCCTATATGCACAGGATTAAAAGACCCTCCCAAAATTCCAATTGTCATAGCATGATAACTTGATGATATAATCCAAACTCAGATATGCGTATTCCCTATTTATTCGGGACAGACATAATCTTTAATCAGAGTGCCAACCTTCTCAATCGCAGACCCAAGATCGTCGTTGACAACCACATGGTCAAACTCAGGGGCAAACGACATCTCATATTCAGCCTTGGCAAGGCGCTGCTCTATCGCCTCCTCCGAATCCGTGGCACGCCCCACAAGGCGGCCACGCAGCGCGTCGATTCCCGGCGGCTGGATAAAGATGCTTATAGCATCGCCGCCATACATCTTCTTGACGTTCACACCTCCCTTGACATCTATGTCGAGAATGACATTGTGCCCATCGGAGGTTATCCGTGAAATCTCGCTTTTAAGAGTCCCGTAGAAACGCCCGGGATACACCTCCTCGTATTCGACAAAGGCATCTTCCTCTATGGAGCGACAAAATTCTTCATCGGAAAGAAAGTAATAGTTGACACCGTGCTTTTCCTCCCCTCTCGGCTGGCGGTTAGTGGCGGAAATCGAGAACTGCATGTCGATTTCCCCCTTTTCAAGAAGGGCATTTATAATGGTTGACTTTCCCGTTCCCGAAGGAGCTGACACTATGATGATTTTTCCTGCCATAGACGGGGGATTACATTACATTCAACACCTGTTCCTTGATTTGCTCGAGGACATCTTTCATCTGCACGACGAGCTTCTGCATCTCTGCATGGTTGCTCTTCGATCCGAGCGTATTGATTTCTCGGCCCATTTCCTGGCTGATGAAGCCGAGCTTCTTACCCTGGCCCTTCGGACCGTTCATGGTCTCGATGAAATAATTGAGATGCTGGGTAAGACGCTGCTTTTCCTCATTCACATCGAGCTTTTCGATGTAGAAGAACAATTCCTGCTCCAGGCGGCTCTTGTCGTAGTCGACACCGTGGATTTTGGAAAGTCCTTCCTCCATACGCATACGGATTCTGGCCACACGCTCCTCCTCAAACTGGGGAACGAGAGCGAGAAGTTCGCGGATACGCTCTATACGGACCGCGAAGAAACTTTCAAGCTTCTCACCCTCGACACGGCGATAGGCCATTAGCTGCTCGATAGCGTTATTGAGCGCGTCCATGACGCCGCTCACCTCGCAGTCGTCAGCATCGCCTGAAATATCGCTCTTCATGATGTCAGGAAAGCGCATCAGTACGCCATACCAGTCCTGCGGGGTAGCAATCTGCAATTCCTGTGCCGCATTTTCAACATCCTCCTTGTAAGCCTTCAGGACAGGCACGTTGAGCTTGACAGTCGCTTCGGCAGCCACATTCTCGACATAGACAGTCATATCGACTTTTCCGCGCTCGAGAGCGGCAGCAAGCGTGTTTCTCATCTCGACTTCCCTGGCACGAAGCGAAGAAGGCACTCGCGCAGCAATATCAATCTGCTTACTGTTGAGCGACTTGATTTCTACCGTGATTTTCTTTCCGGGCAGCTCAGTCACAGCTTTCCCGAATCCCGTCATTGAATATAACATGATATGGCAATTTTTTATCCCACTGAATCTCCCCGTGGAGAGTGCGCGGAAAACAGGGATTATTTTTTCACAAAATTACAATTTTCTCACGATAATCAATTAATTTTGTCCTAAAATTTAAAGAGCGGCCCGATTTCTTCGCTCTGTATGGATTATTCTACCGATATATGGCTGTTATATTAAATATCGACACGTCTACCGACTACTGTTCGGTCGCTCTGACGGCTGAGGGAATGGTGCTCGCCCATCAAGAAGAGGGAGGAAGCCGCAACCATGCCGCACTTCTTAGCGATTACATCAAATATTGCCTCGACTTCGCCCGCGAGAAGGAGATAAAGCTCGATGCCGTGGCCGTCTCTATGGGACCGGGCAGCTACACCGGGCTCCGAATCGGTCTCTCTGAGGCAAAGGGCCTTGCCTATGCGCTCGACATACCGCTCATCGGGATTGACACGCTGAGAATCCTCTCATGCAACGTAATGTTTACCCGGGAGCTCGAGGGCGACGAAATCTTTGTCCCCATGATTGACGCCCGTCGCATGGAGGTTTACACCGCCGCCTTCGACTTCGCGCTTGAGGAGGTGATGCCCCAGCAGGCTCTTATACTTACACCTGACAGCTATTCCGACATCATAGCCCGGAACCGCCGCGTGCTCATGTTCGGCAACGGTTCCGACAAAGCCCGCGAAATGCTCACTGCTCCCAACGTAGAATTCATCCCCGACATCCACCCGCTTGCCATCGACATGATAGCCCTTGCCGAGAGGGCCTTCTCGCGCCGGGAATTCATAGACTTGGCCTACAGTACCCCGAACTATATAAAGGATTTCCAGGCCTCCAAGCCCAAAAAGAACGTATTGGAGTGAAAGAGGACTTCAACAAGCTGCGTCTCAAGCATCATGGCGACGCGGCTATGATGCACGAGATACTCCAGCGCGAGTGCCGCTACAAGACTGCGTCGAAACTCCCGCGCACACTCAGATGCGACGGTTTCACATTCCCCTCGCTCGCCGTCGCCGAAATGGCGACATCAGATGCCGTAGCCGACGTCCACGCCGACATGATACCCTCAGACGCATCTATCCTCGACATGACCTGCGGACTCGGCATCGACTCCTTCCGCTTCGCAGAAAAAGCATCCGCTGTAACCACCGTAGAACTCGACCCTCAGACATACGCGGCAGCCTCTCACAATGTCCGGGCCCTCGGGCTTGACAATGTCACGGTCGTCAACGGCGACAGCATTGAATTTTTGATTGCATCGGACACTCTCTTCGATGTTATATTCGTCGACCCCGCTCGCCGCGACTCCTCCGGCCGCCACTATGCCTTCAAAGATTGCAGCCCCAACATCATTCCATCCTTGGAATTGATACTGTCAAAGTGCAAACTTTTGATAATCAAGGCGTCGCCGATGATTGACATCAAGGGAGCCGTAAAGGAGCTTGGCAGAGACTGCTCCGTGACAGTAATCGGCACCCGCAAGGAATGTAAGGAGCTTGTATTCATCATCAATTCCTCCTCCCCGGCGTCAGGCAATCCTAAAATTTTAGAGGCCGAGTGCGTCACAATCGGTTACAGCCCGTATAAATTCACGCCCGACGAAGAGTCACAAGCTGAACCGACCTTTGCGACACCAAAAATCGGCTCCTATCTCTACGAGCCATACCCCGCCGTGATGAAAGGAGGCGGCATGAGACTGCTATCTGAGCGATTCGGAGTCGGGAAACTCCACCCGAACACCCACCTCTACACCTCCGTCGAGGCTATCGACAATTTCCCGGGCGAAATATTTGAAATCATTGACATACAGCCATTTTCAAAACAGGGAATAAAGGCCGTGGCCGCCAAATATCCGAAAATCAATGTCGCGACCCGCAACTTCCCTCTCCCGGCGCCACAGCTCGCCTCAAAAATGAAAATAAAAGAGGGGGGCGACATGATGCTCTTCGGCCTCACAGCCTCCGACAACAGCCGCCTCCTCGTAATAACAAAAATGGGATACCCCTTATAAACGTCTAATCATTTTAGACGATTTCAAGATTTGCGCTGAGGCGCTGGCGGACAACTTCGTAAATCATCACTCCTGCGGCTACAGAGACATTAAGGGAGCCAATGTTGCCGAACATAGGGATACCTACCCTCGTGTCGGCCTGCTTCATCGCCTCGGGAGAGATGCCTATGTCCTCGGCTCCCATTATAAGGGCCACGGGGTCGACATATTTCCCCTCGGTGTAATTCATATCCGACTTTTCGGTGACAGCCACGACGTTGTAGCCGTTCTCACGGAGGAACTTTGCGGCCCAGGCTATCGACGACACCCTGCACACCGGGATATGGTGGAGCGCGCCGGCCGAAGTCTTGATAGCGTCGCCACCCACCGAAACACTGCCATGCTCTGGAATCACTATGGCATCCACTCCCGCGCACTCGCATGTACGGGCTATGGCTCCAAAATTCCTGACATCGGTCACTCCGTCCAGAAGTACGATAAAGGGCAGGATACCTGCCTCGTAAAGCTCCGGCACGAGGTGGTCGAGACGATGATAGGTGATAGCCGACATCATGGCGAGGACGCCCTGGTGGTTCTTGCGGGTGATTCTGTTGATGCGCTCCACCGGGACGCGCTGCATCACCACACGGTTTGCCTTGGCAAGCGCCATAAGCTCCGACGCAAGCTCTCCCTGAAGATCTTTTGCAATAAATATCTTGTCAATCTCCTTACCGGCCTCGATAGCCTCCATTACGGCTCTGATGCCATAGATATAGTCGTTCTTTTCCACGGATTATATTCTTGAATTGATGATTTTGCTTTAATAGATTAATGTCGCGACAGCAGATTTCGCGCGGCGGCAATGGCCGTCTCGTCGATTTCCGCACCTCCAAGCATGGATGCTATCGACCTGACGCGCTCCTCGTCGCTGAGAAGGGCTATATGCGTATGGGTAGAGTGCTCGTCGTCCTCCTTGTAGACACGATACTGATGCGCGCCCTTCGAGGCCACCTGCGGAAGGTGGGTTATCGCCGTCACCTGGATATTTTTCGATATGCCGAGCATCATTTCACCCATCCGATTGGCCACATCGCCTGAGACGCCGGTGTCAATCTCGTCAAAAATGATGCTCGGGAGCTGCATACTCGACGCAATGATTGACTTGATTGACAGCATCAGGCGTGAAATCTCACCGCCCGAGGCCGTAGCGCCGACAGGCATGAGCGGCTGGTTCTTGTTGAAGGCGACCATGAACTCTACGGAATCAATGCCGGTAGCGCTCATGTCGGCGGGTGACACACGGATCTCGCAGCATAAATTTTTCATGCCGAGAGGCATTGCCACCTCCGTCAGGCGACGGCCAAACGACTCGGCAGCCTCTTTTCGCGCAGCCGAAATCTCCATTGCGGCCTCCTTGGCAAGAGCCTTGGCCCGACGGGCCTCCTTCTCAAGCTCCTCAATCATATCATCGGAGTTGTCAAGAGCCTGGAGCTTTGCCCTGAGAGCGTCACGAAGCTCAATCAGAGCGTCGGCATCCTCGACATGGTGCTTGTGGCACAGCGAATATATTGACCCGAGACGTTCCTCTATGGCTGAAAGCGCCGAAGGATCCGCGCCAAGGTTTTCATCAAGGTCGGAAAGGGTCGACGCAATGTCGGCAAGTTCGATGCGCACTGTCTCCAGGCGCGTGGAGATGTTGTCAGCCGGGTCAAGCACCTCCTCGATATCCTCACAGGCCTGCATCGCCGTGTCGACCATTTGCAGGGCGCCTGCGTCCTCTGCGTCAAGAGCGCCGGTAGCCCTGGCCAATGCACCCTTTATGACACTTAGATTGTTGAGCACATCGCGCTCCTTTTCAAGCTCGGCCTGCTCGCCCGGCTGGGGATTAAGCTCGTCGAGCTGTTCGAGCTGATAGCGCGTAAACTCCTCATCCTCGCGCGAGCGCTCCACCTTCAGTTTCATCGCCTTCAGGCGCCTTATGGCATCTTTGAGCGAGTTGAAGCGCACACGATAGTCGCTCAGACGCTTGGCGTTGCCTGCAAGTGTGTCAATGACATCAAGCTGGAACTCAGGCGTCGAGAGCAACTGGTTCTGGTGCTGTGAATGTATGTCGATAAGGTGCAGACTGACCTCGCGGAGCTTGGCAAGCGGCACGGGAGAATCATTGACAAAGGCTCGCGAGCGACCGGCGGGCGAAATCTCACGGCGCAGGATACAGCGCTCGTCATCCCACTCTATGTCCTCATCAATGCAGAACTGCTTCAACGAGGGATAGTCGTCGACAGTAAACACAGCCTCGATTATGCTCTTGGCCTCCGGGTTGGTCACCACCCGCGTATCGGCACGGCTTCCGAGAAGCAGCGACAGCGCACCGAGTATGATTGACTTACCTGCGCCGGTCTCGCCGGTAATCACATTGAACCCTTCGTGAAAGTTTATGTCAATCAGGTCAATGAGTGCATAGTTGGATATGTGGAGCGATTCAAGCACTTTGGTCTAAGGATTTTAGGAGTACATGACTTTATTGGGGAGACTTACTTTTCATCACCGCGCTTAATCTTTTCGAGACGCTGCTGCTCGGTCGGGAATATCGGAGAGAGGACATCATAGGCATGCTGGCGCTCCTCCGAAGGGGCTTTGGAGTAGATGTTGACAAGCTCGTCGAGCTTCGCATCCTTGAACATCGACAGCCCCACCGACATAGGAGCGACCTTGAATATATCAGTCAGGACATCGAGCGAGGTGTCAATCGTCTTCCTACCTTTGTCGGGGCTGACGGACATCTGGTCAAGTCCCTGGAGGTGATAGTTGTAGTACATATCACGGATTGCACGGGTCGAGGGGTCGGTGAACGAGGCCAGAACTGCCGCACGGTTCTTCGTATCCTCGAAGGCCTTCCATCCGCTCTCGCCCGAGGACTGACCCTGATGGACGATTGTCTCCAAACGCTCAAACATGGCATCACCACCGTGGGGCGAGAAAGAGTCGAAGTCAACGGCGAGGATAAGGTAGATATAGAAATTCAATATCTGCGTGAGCTGGCTCTCCATACTATTTTCCGAGTAAGTCAGCGGCTCACCCTCCGTGTAAGTGAAGTCCACCTTGTTGTCCTTGAAATTGATGAGGGTGGTCGTATATGAAGAATTATACACCGGGCGCAGGGACTGCACCTGGAGAGTTCCCTCCATCTGGCCGGTTGACTCATCATACTTGGTTATGTTGAAGAAGAGGGTACACTCAATCTTCTCATTAGCGGAAAACTGTGCGGGAGTCCAGCGGGTGGTATTGACATACTCGTTGATTGCTCCCTGCAAAGTCTCGAAAACAGATTTGTTCGTCCCCTCAATCTGTGAGGTATTGACCTCGACACGGCAGTTTAACTCCTGCGCGCGCAGAGATGGAAGTGAGACGAGCAAAATCAGAAAGAGAGAGATGAGACTTTTCATGAACAGTTAGTAAATGTATAGATAATGTTTTTAAAGCGATAGCACCGCGTCAATAATATCTGCGGCCACTTCCCGCTTTGATTTGAGGCCGAAGTCCAAAGTGGTACCGTCAGCCCTGATGATTGAGACTTTGTTGGTATCAGTCCCGAAGCAGGCCCCCTTGTCGCGCATAGAGTTGAGGACAATCATATCAAGATTCTTGCGGGCAAGCTTTTCCTCAGCATTGCCAAACTCGTTGTCCGTCTCAAGCGCGAAACCTATAAGCAACTGCCCTTCCCTCTTGGACTTTCCGAGAGTGGCGGCTATGTCGGGATTCTTCACCAAATGAATCACCGGTGCGTCAATGTGCTCACGCTTTATCTTATGGTCATAGACATCGCGGGGAGCATAGTCTGCGACAGCCGCACACATTATGGCGATGTCGACATGCGGGAAAACCTCCTCACACGCAGCCAGCATCTCACGCGCCGACTCGACCGGCACAACCCTGATTGCAGGATTGGCAGCCTTGACCGACACCGGCCCGCTGACAATGGTGACCTCCGCACCGCGAGCCGCACACTCCTCGGCAAGGGCATAGCCCATCTTTCCCGAAGAGTGGTTACCTATAAAACGGACGGGGTCTATCTTTTCATGTGTCGGACCGGCGGTTATGAGCACTTTTTTCCCCTCAAGATCTCTCTTCGAGGAGAAAAACCTGTCAAGAACCTCAAAAATCTTCTCCGGCTCCTCCATGCGCCCCTTCCCGACGAGGCCGCTCGCAAGTTCTCCGCTCTCCGGCTCTATGATTATATTGCCATAGTTGCGCAGAAGTTCGAGATTGGCTGTGGTCGAAGGGTGGGCCATCATATCGAGGTCCATCGCAGGCGCCACAAACACCTGGGATTTTGCAGACAGATAGGTGGTGACAAGCATATTGTCGGCTATACCGTGGGCCATCTTTCCGATTGTCGACGCCGTGGCCGGAGCTATGACCATGCAGTCAGCCCACAGTCCGAGGTCCACATGGGAGTTCCACTGACCGGTATTGGCTGTAAAAAATTCGCTCACGACAGGTTTCTGACTCAGAGCCGACAGAGTGACAGGGGTGATAAATTCCTTGCCCGCAGGTGTGATGACCACCTGCACCTCCGCTCCGGCCTTGACCAACAGACGCAGAAGCGACACTGACTTATATGCCGCTATGCCGCCGCATATTCCTAAAACTATATGCTTACCCTTCAGATTGTTCATTTCATGCGGAGTTTGATCCTTGTAAAGCAGTCCTTGGTGTTCTGGGCGAAATCACCCTTCATAATCCAGTCGTAGTACGAAGGATCCTTGCGGAGCACCTCCTCAACCACCCTGCCTTTGTATTTGCCGAAATTCACAATCTCACGGTTATTGTCGTCATATATGATACGCCCCATGAAATCGACGTTTCGGTTCGTACATGCAAATTTGCTCAGCTCCTCCATATCGTTAGGGAGGTCGTCATAGCGGTCGAGCTGGGCTTTAAGCACCTCGTAGGTGGCACGGGTATCGGCATTGGCCGAGTGCGCGCCGTCAAGCTCCTTACCACAATAGAAGCGGTAGGCCGCCACGAGGGTTCGCTGCTCCTTCTTATGAAAGATTGTCTGCACGTCGATGAAACGGGCCTTTGAAAAATCAAATTTAACGCCCGCGCGCTGAAATTCCTGGTCGAGCATCGGCACATCGAAGCGGTTAGAGTTAAAACCGGCGATATCACAGCCGGTCAGCTCATTGGCAAGCGACTTGGCTATCTGGCGGAAGGTCGGCTCCCCCGCCACATCCTCGTCTGTAATATGATGGACGGCCGTGGCCTCCTCTGGGATGTGCATCTCCGGGTTAACCCTGCGCGTCTTCTCGATTTCCTCCCCTCCAGGCATCACCTTGATGAGCGAAATCTCCACGATGCGGTCATGCAGGATGTCGACGCCGGTCGTTTCAAGGTCAAAAAATACAATCGGCTTTTTCAGATTGAGTTGCATTATGATTCCTTCTTGATTGGCTGCTTTACTTAGAAATCAGTGACATTCATCGGCATGAGAAGCATGGTCAGACGGGTGTCGGCCTTGTCCTCTGTGGGGAGAATCACTGCCGGCTTCGAGGGATCGGCAAGCTTAAATATTATATCTTCAGTCCAAAGGACACTTGCAAGTTCCGAAAGATACGATGAACTGAATCCGACAATCATATTGCTTCCTGTAAAGTCCGCGTTGAGTGTCTCAACGCCGGAGGTGTTATATTCATTGTCCGAAGCCTTGATAGTGAGGCGCTCCGGGGTGATATTGAACTTGATAAGGCCGTGACCCTCGTCGACAAAGAGGCTCACACGGCGCACAGCCGTAGTGAAGAGATGGCGGTTGACCGTGAGTGTGAAGGGATTCTTCTCAGGAATCACACGGGTATAGTCGGGGAAGCGACCTTTGACGAGACGGCTTTCGAATGTAAAGGTGTCAGTCTCGAAAGTCACGCCGGTCTGCGGCTCGAGCTTGACAGTCACCTCCTCGTCGCGCGTGAATACGCTGCGGAACACATTGGTCGACTTGTTGGGGAGGATGAAAGCCCCTTCAATATCGGGCGTGATGCTCGAATCCTCAAAACGGACGAGCTTATGGGTGTCAGTAGCCACAAAGACAAGCTTGTCAGGCTTTATGTCCCAATACACACCCATCATCTGCGGGCGCAGCATATCGGTGCCGGCTGCAAACGAGGTATACTCCAGTCCGCGCAGGAGGGCCGAACCGGGCACTTTGAATACAAGCTGGTTTTCAGACTTCGAAGCCGGGTTATGGTGAGGATATTCCGAACCCTTGAGGCCCATGAATTTATATGAACCGTTGGGGTGCGACATCTCTATGGCAAGCGTGGCGTCATCAATAGTAAAATTCAGTTCCTGCTCAGGCATGACACGCAGCAGCTCCACAATTCGGCGGGCATCAATGCAGAACTCGCCCTCTCCCTCGACATCCATGATGGGTATACGGCCACAAAGCATATTTTCACCGTCACAGGCAGTGATGGTCAGCACGTTTCCCTCTATGGAGAACAGGAAATTGTTAAGTATGGTCAGCGCATTTTTAGCGTTGATTACCTTGCTTACAGATGAAGCAAAATTATGAAGCGTCTTACTTGGAACTGTAAATTTCATTTCAGAATCTTTTTGAGTTTTTATCCCACAAAGTTAGCATAAAATTACACACCACGCAAAATTTCATCAAATGAATTGGCCAAACCCTTGATAACAAAAGTTAAATACCGTATATTTGCATATATAAAAATACCACCGATGATATTATCTGCCACCACCCTGAAAATCATAAGCACAATCATTGCCACAATCATATCACTCCAGCTCGCATACCATACATTTATTTACTCTTATAAATGGCAGACGCGTCACGGCAATGTGAGTGAGATTCACACGTCAGTCACCAAGCCGCTGAATCTGTTCTTTCAATGTAACTCGATAATCTTAATTTATTATCTCATAGCTAAATTCCTTCATGACAAGGCTGCCACCATAGTATTGTTGGCCACATCGCTTCTCGCCCTTCTTGTATTATACCGGCTCATGGGACGGCGCTTTAGCAAACTTGACATACGGGCGGCCTCCATACTGCTGTTGGTCTTCACCCCCCTGCTCTGCATGGGTACTACCGCGGCCATGATATGGCTGATTCCCGATGTGACCACCGTATATGAAAACGCACCGAGAAACTATCACTACGTCAATAACTACGAATGGAGAGCCGGGAAGGATATGAAACTGACAGGTAGCTACCTGGACAACAGGACTGACGACACTCTTTATCGCATGGTGGTCAGCTATGCCATACCCGGCGAAGACCTCTACAACGTCTACTCAATCTCTGACACTATAGCGCCTAAGACATTCGATAGGATCAAAGCGAGAGCCGATTATTACATGCACCATATCCCACCTTTCATGCGATGGTCTACTGGCCGCATGGGGCGTTACCGCACACAGCGAGTATTCATAGTCGACAAACCGATGCTGTCGGAATTCGTCAACCGCTACGACATGTCTGTGTTCGGACTCGGGCCGCACCGCCGCGTGGATTCAATCAAAGAGAGCAACAACAGGACCTTACATGAAGACCCGGAACGTCTCAATGAATACCGGCGTATAATTAATGCCCTGGATTCGCAGAAGAATCATTGATTTTATGTACTTTTGCGGGATTTTTTAATAATTCTATCAATTATGTGGGTTTTACTTGCTATAGTCTCTGCTCTCTGCCTCGGTTTCTATGACGTGATGAAGAAACTGTCCGTCGACCGCAACAGCGTACTCGGCGTCCTCTTCCTCAACACCGTTTTCAGCTCTCTGCTCATGCTCCCGATTATCATTGTCGGCGTCTGCAACGGCAACTACGGCCTCGGCAACACCCTCGAGGGGCACGGAACCATACTCCTGAAGTCGGGCATTGTACTCTCGTCATGGCTACTCGGCTACGCAAGCATTAAGCACCTGCCGCTGACGATTGCCGGGCCGGTCAATGCGTCGCGCCCGGTCATGGTACTCGTCGGCGCGCTGCTCATATTTGGTGAGAGGCTCAATCTGTGGCAGTGGGCCGGCGTGATACTCGGCTTCTGGTCGCTATACTTCATCAGTCGCGTCGGCGGCAAGGAAGGCATATCCATGAAATCCAACAAATGGGTATGGATGGCTATCGGAGCTACCGCTATGGGAGCCATAAGCGCCCTATATGACAAGTATCTCCTCACCCGCTACGAACCCCTCGAAGTCCAGGCCTGGTATTCGCTTTATCAGATGATAATAATGGGCATAACGATATGGATTATCATGCGTGGCAACAAGGGCGCGACACCTCTGCGCTGGCGCTGGACCATCCCCCTGATTTCAGTCTTCCTGACAATTGCCGACATAGCCTATTTCTACAGTCTGTCGCTCGACGGCTCGATGATTGCCGTCGTGTCAATGATACGCCGCGGCAGCGTGATCGTGTCATTCTTCTACGGCGTCATAGCGCTCCATGAAAAGAACATCAAGCTGAAACTCGTCGACCTCACCCTGCTCCTCGTAGGCCTCATCTTCCTCGTTATCGGCAGTCTTTAAGCCTTTATTGTCCCAGAGGCATACGCGAGAATCGCAATGTCGTTTTCAATAGCGGGAACGAGAGGGTTAGTATCGCTCCGTCGCTTATCGACGCATGAATATCGCGGTCTATCGGCTCGAAGGTCGAGTCAATCCATTCGAGATTGTAATGCCCGAGAAAGATTGTAGGCCTAAGATGACCTTTAAGCATCATCGGACGCCACTCGTTACGGTGAACCTCGGCACCGTCGACGTAGACAATGTCATAGCCCCCCGCCTCATCTTCCGACTTCACAAGCGCGAGCAGGTAGCGACCGCCCGGACGGGCATACTGTGGATCATTCTCCCTGTCAAGATACCGCCAGTAACCCTCGACCTCATCTTTAGAGTCTTTAAAATACTCCGTGAGTGCCGACGCGCTCCACTTTGACGCAAGCGCCCGCGATGGGGACAGATTTGTTTCGAGGTAGAGAGAGGAGACAGTCAGCTCTCCCCGGCTCCACAAGCGAGCCTGCAAAGGGCACCCTTTATCAATGAATGGAAGCTCCGAAAGCTCTGTCACCCTTTTTCCTCCCCCGGAAAGCCGGAGTTTCTGATTCTCACGGTCGATTTCGAGACGCAGGGTATTATATACCCCCGACGAGGACTCAAAACCCTTAACATCCTCCTGATAAAGCACCTCGGCGCCATACGTCAGAGTGAGGATGCTCTGCCGACGGTCATGAATATCACCAAATGCACTGTTGCCGTGGCGCAGGCTGAGCTTGAATGTATCCTCCTCGGCGACAAGGTCAAGCCCCCAGTAGGCAGGAGCAAGTCCCGGCCTCTCCCCTATCCCGGCCATAGCGCCCCTGACATCAATTATGTATGACGACACCCCTTCGCTCTCATGAAAATCAATGGCATAGGTGGTGTCATTCACCACAATCGGCACATCATGATAAACGCGGAGTCATCGACCGCAGGTCTGCGGACAATGACTCAAACGATATAAATG
Organism: uncultured Duncaniella sp.; assembly: GCA_910586665.1. GTDB lineage: Bacteria > Bacteroidota > Bacteroidia > Bacteroidales > Muribaculaceae > Duncaniella. The sequence goes on along the minus strand of CAJUIX010000003.1, from coordinate 87,985 downwards.
CAGTGACTGACATCAGTAACAGCGGGAGAGGAACTGTCATTTTCATCTTTTTTCGGTATTTCCTTCGTAATAATTTATAAAAGCCCGGTTGACAAGGCGCGTGCCGCCGGGAGTAGGATAGTCACCTGAGAAATACCAGTCGCCCGGACAGTCAGGAATAGCGTCTCTCAGTCCCTCAAGGCTCTGGTAGATTATATCCACCTCAGCATTGATAGTGCCGTCAGAAGTCAGCATCTCGACAATCTTACTTGAAATTTCCTCCTGGGTAAAGGGTGCATAGACAGCCTTGACACAGTTCTGCACCTCAATGTCGAGCAGCGCCTCCTGGGCCTTGCACCTTTCGTATGTCTCGTCAAGGATATGCCCCATGCCGCGGTCCTTCAGCAGCTCCACAGCCGCACGGAAAGCTATGAACTCACCCATGCGCGACATGTCGATGCCGTAGTAGTCGGGATAGCGCACCTGCGGCGACGAGGACACGACAACAATCTTGCGCGGATGCAGGCGGTCGAGCATTTTTAGGATTGACTGCTTGAGGGTGGTGCCGCGGACAATGCTGTCGTCGATAACCACGAGGTTGTCGACTCCGTTCTCCACGATTCCGTATGTGACGTCATATACATGAGCGGCAAGGTCGTTGCGCGACTCACCTTCGGCGATGAACGTGCGCAGCTTTATATCCTTTATTGCCACTTTTTCCACCCTCAGGTCACGGTTCATTATCTTGTCCAGGCAATCCTTGTCGAGCATACCGCGCCTCTGAGCCTCAAGAATCTCGTCGGTCTTGCGCTTGTCAAGCTCTCGCCCGAGGCCGTCAACCATGCCGATAAAGGCCACCTCAGCCGTGTTTGGGATGAATGAGAAGACCGAATGGTCGAGGTCACCGCCGATGCTCTTCATGATTGCGGGGACGACGTTGCGCCCCAGTGTCTTGCGCTCGCGATATATGTCGACATCGCTTCCTCGCGAAAAATATATGCGCTCGAAGGAGCATCGCCGGTTCTCAGCCTCGCCGAGAATGTCGCCGACCGACACGGTCCCGTTCTTGGTGACAACGATAGCGCTGCCCGGGGCAAGCTCTTCGACCTCCCGGCGCGCGACATTGAACACAGTCTGAATCACGGGGCGCTCCGAAGCCACGACCACCACCTCGTCATCGCGATAGAAGAAAGCAGGGCGTATACCGTGGCTGTCACGAAGAGCAAACATATCACCAGAGCCGGTGGCGCCGCAGATGACGAAGCCCCCGTCCCACTGATGGGCGGTGGCTGAAAGTACCCGGCGCACATCGAGATTGTCCTCAATGACCTTGGTGAGCTTCTGACCGTCGAGCGAGTCGCGATACTGGCGGTAGATTCTATGGTTCTCCTTGTCGAGCGCGTCGCCGAGCTGTTCGAGAAGCACCACGGTGTCGCTGTAGATACGCGGATGCTGCCCGCAGGCCACCACGGACTCAAACACGCGGTCAACGTTGGTCATGTTGAAGTTACCGCACATAAGCATATTGCGTGAGCGCCAGTTGTTGCGGCGCAGGAATGGATGGCAGTACGACAGACCGCTCTTACCCGTTGTGGAGTATCTCAGGTGCCCCATGTATATTTCGCCGAGGAAGGGGGCATAGCGCTCAATCCACTCCGCGTCATGGTCCCGGCAGTCCGAACTGTCAAGTTTCTTCCTGACCGTATCAAATATTTCCTGGATGGCATCCTTGCCCAACGCCCTCTCGCGAAAGACATACTCATGCCCGGGGACGGAGTGCATCTTCACAACACCTATGCCCGCACCCTCCTGACCTCGGTTGTGCTGCTTCTCCATGAGGAGATAAAGCTTGTTGATGCCGTAGGCGTAGGTGCCATATTTTTTCTTGTAATATTCGAGCGGCTTGAGCAGACGCACCATAGCCACCCCACATTCGTGTTTCAAAATCTCCATAAGAGAACCACGGATATTATAAGGTTAATTTCTTTTTACAAAGATAAATAATGTTTCTCAAAATCCTTGCAAGCAAACAACCGCCCTTCGGACACTGTCGACACATTGGGGACAGCGTCCGCAGAGCGGATAGTATTGTCTACATTCCTGAAGGATTGTCTTAGCGGATGAACAGGAGTTCGCGATATTTGGGGAGTGGCCACATCTCATTGTCGACGAGTAACTCGAGCTTGTCAATGTGATAGCGGATCACCTCGAGGCTCGGAGCTACGTCGTGTGAGTATGCGAGAGCCTTCTCACGCTCGGTTTCAATCTTGTTGGCCTCCTTGCGGGCATTGACCATCTTGGCGACCTCCTCCTTGATTACCGAGCAGTGACGCATGATTTTCTCGACTGTGACAGAGTCCTGCGACGAGAGTTCCTCACCCTTGTTGCCGGGGAAGAGAGTGCGGAGCTTGACCATGTTGTCGAGAAGAATCGAGAGGTAACGTGTAGCGACGGGGATGATATGGTTGATTGCAAGGTCGCCGAGCACACGGGCCTCAATCTGTATCTTCTTTGTATACATCTCCCACTTTACCTCGTTGCGGGCCTCAAGCTCGACGTGGTTCATAACCCCTGTCTTGCGGAACATCTCGATTGACGAGGGACGGAGATATGCATCGAAGATGAGGGCGGGATTAGTCTCGCAGTCAAGGCCGCGGCGTGCAGCCTCCTCCTTCCATTCGTCGGAATATCCGTTACCGTCGAAGTGGATGGCCTCCGAGTAAAGCAGGAGGGCCTTGATTTCGGCAAGGAGTGCGTGCTGAAGGTCCTCACCCGCCTCGAGACGGGAGTCGACCTTCTGTTTGAAATCAGCAAGCTGCTCTGCTACGGCCGCGTTTAGGGCAATCATAGCCGACGCACAGTTGGCACTCGAACCCACGGCGCGGAACTCGAAGCGGTTGCCTGTAAATGCGAAGGGCGATGTGCGGTTACGGTCAGTATTATCAATCATCAGCTCGGGAATCTGGGCCACACCGAGGTCAAGTTCCTCCTTGCCGGCGAGAGCTATAAGCTCGTCCTTGTCGGAGTTCTTGATTTTGTTAATGATATCGGCAAGCTGGCTGCCGGTAAATATAGAGATGATTGCAGGGGGCGCTTCGTTGGCTCCGAGTCGGTGACAGTTGGTAGCCGACATGATTGAGGCCTTAAGAAGAGCGTTGTGACGATGCACGGCTGCCATTACGTTGGCCACAAATGTGATAAACTGTAGATTTTCCTTGGCAGTCTTGCCGGGAGCGAAGAGGAGTGTGCCGGTGTCGGTGCCGAGGCTCCAGTTGTTGTGCTTGCCCGAGCCGTTGATACCGGCGAAAGGCTTCTCATGCAGCAACACGCGGAAATTGTGGCGGCGCGCCACCTCACTCATCAGCGACATGAGGAGCATATTGTGGTCGTTGGCAAGGTTGGTCTCCTCGAAGATAGGAGCAAGCTCGAACTGGTTGGGGGCAACCTCGTTGTGACGGGTCTTGGCCGGGATGCCGAGTTTGTGGGCCTCGATTTCGAGGTCGAGCATGAAGGCTTCGACGCGTGAGGGGATGGCACCGAAGTAGTGGTCCTCGAGCTGCTGGTTCTTGGCCGATTCATGTCCCATGAGGGTGCGGCCTGTGAGCACGAGGTCGGGTCGGGCGGCGTAGAGCGCCTCGTCGACGAGGAAATACTCCTGCTCCCAGCCGAGATTTGAAATCACATGCTTCACCTCCGGGTCGAAGTATCTGGCAACAGCCGTACCCGCCTTGTCGACAGCCGAGAGTGCGCGGAGAAGCGGTGTCTTGTAGTCAAGCGACTCTCCTGTGTAGGAGATAAAGATTGTCGGGATACAGAGTGTGTTGTGAAGGATGAAGGCCGGCGATGAAATATCCCATGCGGAGTAGCCGCGGGCCTCGAAAGTGTTGCGGATACCTCCATTGGGAAAGCTCGACGCGTCAGGCTCCTGCTGCACGAGCAGCTTACCTGAGAACTCCTCTACCATTCCTCCCTTGCCGTCATGCTCTACGAAACCATCATGCTTCTCGGCGGTGGTCTCAGTGAGCGGCTGGAACCAGTGTGTGTAATGGCGCGCACCGTTGTCAATGGCCCACTGCTTCATGCCCTGAGCCACGCTGTCGGCAACCTTCCTTGAAAGAGGCTGCTTGTTGTCAATAGCATAAATGAGTGCCTTGTAGGTTTCAATCGGCAGATACTCATACATTTTGGCACGATTGAATACCTTGCTTGCGTAATACTCCTGGGGACGCTCCTTGGGAATATCCACATTGACAGCCTTGCGGTTGGACGCTTCTTCAACGACCTTAAATCTTAAACTTGACATAATGTGTTGGGGGGTTAAGAATTATGTAATTATTTTATTGTCAGAATTGATGAATTTATTTTAATGAAAGACGCTCGACGCAGCAGCGGGTGTTTTCGTGGGTATTGAAGGCCGTCAGACGGAAATAGCCTTCGCCGGAGGGGCCGAAACCGCTGCCGGGAGTACCGACGATATGGTAACGCTCGAGCAGATAGTCGAAAAACTCCCACGAGGTCATAGTCGCCGGCGTCTTCAGCCATATATAGGGGGAATTTATGCCGCCGACCACCTCATAGCCGGCCTCGGCAAGCCCGACGCGGAGCATCCGGGCATTTTCAAGGTAGTAATCAATTGTTTCCTTCACCTGTCGGCGCCCTTCCTCGCTGTAAAGCGCCTCGGCTCCGCGCTGTGTAAGATAGCTCGCACCGTTAAACTTGGTGGTCTGGCGGCGACGCCACAGACCGTTCAACTCAACCGGGCTGCCGTCCTCATCAAGACCTTTCAGGCCCTTGGGAACCACCGTGTAACCGAGACGGATGCCGGTGAAACCGGCTGTCTTGGAGTAGCTGCGGAACTCGATAGCAACATCCTTGGCTCCCTCTATCTCGTAGATTGAGTGCGGGACGTCCTCCTCACGGATAAAGGCCTCGTAGGCGGCATCGAAAAGGAGCAACACGCCGTTGTCGCGACAGTAATCCACCCAAACCTTCAGCTGGTCGCGCGTGAGCGTCGTGCCGGTCGGATTGTTGGGATAGCAGAGATATACCACATCCGGCTTGCTGAGAGGGAGCGAGGGTACAAAGGAGTTTTCAGAAGTACACGGAAGATATTCGATACGGCTCCAACGGCCATCCTCACCAAGCTCTCCGGCCCGTCCGCCCATGACATTGGTGTCGACATAGACAGGGTAGACAGGGTCAGTAACGGCCACACGGTTGGAAGTGGAAAGTATGTCGCCGATGTTGCCGGTATCACTCTTGGCACCATCGCTGACAAATATTTCATCAGGCTCTATGTCTATGCCGCGCTCCTTGTAGTCATAGAGTGAAATTTTATCGCGCAGGAAGGCATAGCCCTGCTCCGGGCCGTAGCCCTGGAAGCTTTCACCCGCAGCCTCGTGGTCGACAGCCTTGTGAAGGGCCTCGATGACCGCCGGGCAAAGCGGACGCGTCACGTCGCCGATACCCATGCGTATAACCTCCACTCCAGGATTGGCGTCGGTATAAGCCTTGACCCTGCGTGCTACCTCACTGAAAAGGTACGACGCCGGCAGTTTGGTGAAATTGTCGTTAATCCTAAACATCTCTGTTACCTAAAATATAATTTTCCTGATTGTTGTACTGATTTTTAAGTATTGCGGTCTCCATCGATTAAGCATCACGCCGGCTCATAGATGAAGCGGGCCATGAATCAGCGTTGTCGATAGTAGTTGCCCTCGAATACTTCCGTGGCTCCGCCCGTCATCATCACATGCCCGTTGGCAGCCCACTCAATCTGAAGGTCACCGCCACGGAGATGCACTGTCACCCGTCTGCCACAACGCCCTGTGAGCGCCGCGGCTACGGCCGACGCACATGCGCCGGTGCCGCAGGCAAGTGTCTCCCCCGTCCCGCGTTCCCATACTCTCATACGGGCTTCGCTCGGGGAGAGGATTTCAAGAAATTCAATATTCGCACGATCCGGCCATAGGGGGTGACATTCGAGTTCCGGCCCGAGACAGTCGAAATCAACATCTTCAATCTTATCGACGAAGACCACGCCGTGGGGATTACCCATAGAAACCGCCGTCACCCTCACTTCGCCGCAAGAAGTATCGACAGGCTCCTCGATTATCCGCTCCGACGCAGACTTCGCGGGGACGAGGACTGCGCGCAGCTCAGGCTCACCCATGTCGACTGTGACGCTCTCCACCTCGCCCCGGCTGTCCATATTAAGCGATAAAACCTTGACTCCCGAAAGGGTTTCAAGGCTTATTTCCTCACGGTCAGTAAGACCGTGGTCATGAACATACTTGGCGATGCAGCGGGAGGCGTTGCCACACATGCGGGCTTCCGACCCGTCATTGTTAAACATCCTCATCTTAAAATCGGCAATATCCGAAGGGCATATCAGCACTATGCCGTCGCCCCCTGCTCCGAAATGCCGGTCACTCATCTCGACTGCCAATTCTGGAAGTCGTTCCGGCATAGATTCCATACAATTAATATATATGTAATCATTGCCTATACCGTGCATTTTGGTGAACTTAATCACCTCTTTGGCTTTATTACCGATTGAGGCCATAATAAAAGCGATTTCTTCGGTTGTTAAATTGTTTGAAATCGCTGCAAAGTTAAGCATTTTGCTACAAACACAAGCGTTTTTCGCCCATTTTTTCTCATAAGAACTCAAATTTTAATCTTTTTAACATTTAATCTGCCGGATTTAATGTCATAGATGCCAAAAATGCTCCTCTTTCCCTCTAAAATCAATATCCTATATGGAAAAGAGTGCATTTTTTTCATTAATTTTGCCGCAGAAACCAAAATTTATCACCGACTATGACAGACGACAAAGCTCTAAGCCAGTTGTACTTCAAAGACACAGCCTTCCAGAACCTCATGCAGCGTCGTATATTCAATGTGCTGCTGATTGCCTCGGCCTACGATGCCTTCATGATGGAGGAGGACGGACGTGTGGAAGAACAGCTATATTTCGAATACACATCGCTCAATCTATCATCCCCTCCGCGCGTGACCCGCGCACTCAATTCGACCGAGGGACTGGAGATACTAAAGACCAAAAGCTTTGACCTCGTGATCATGATGCCCGGCAACGACATCAGCGAGACCTTCACAGGCGCGCGCCGCATACGCCGGCAGTATCCCGATATGCCTATCATCGTGCTCACGCCTTTCTCCAAAGAGGTGTCGCGCCGACTTGCCAACGAGGATTTCTCGGGCATTGACTATGTGTTCTCCTGGCTTGGCAATGTCGACCTCCTCCTCGCAATCATCAAGCTCCTGGAGGATAAGATGAACGCCGACAACGACATCAACAACGTCGGCGTCCAGATGATACTCCTCGTGGAGGACTCGGTGCGCTTCTACTCCTCCGTGCTCCCGATAGTCTACAAGTTCATACTCAAACAGTCGCTCGACTTCTCGACCGAGGCTCTCAACGAGCACGAACAGATGCTCCGTATGCGCGGACGACCCAAAGTGATGCTCGCCCGCGACTATGAGGAGGCTCTGAGTATCTATGACCGCTATAGCGACCACATACTCGGTGTCATAAGCGACGTCTCCTTCAAGCACGAGGGGAAGAAAGACCCGAAGGCAGGCATAAAGCTCGCCCGCGAGCTCCGCGAGCGTGACCCCTATCTCCCGATGATTATCGAAAGCTCCGAGACCGAGAATGCCCACGACGTCATGGAGCTTGGCGGCACCTTCATCGACAAGAATTCAAAAAAATTCCCTGTCGACCTCGGCAAGGCAATCATCAACAACTTCGGATTCGGTGACTTCGTGATACGCAACCCGGAGACCGGCGAGGAGATTTTCCGCATCAAGTCGCTAAAGGACCTTCAGAAAAACATATTCAACATCCCGGCCGAGGCACTCTACTGGCACGCCTCATTCAACGACATCTCGCGCTGGCTCTACTCACGAGCCATGTTCCCGATTGCCGAGGTTATCAAGCATCACCGCTTCCGCGATCTCAAGGATGCCCCGCAGGTGCGCCAGCTCTTCTTCGACCTCATAGTCAAGTACCGCCGCATGAAGAACCGCGGCGTGGTGGCCATATTCCAGAAAGACCGCTTCGACCACTACTCCAACTTTGCCCGCATCGGCCAAGGCTCCCTCGGAGGCAAGGGACGCGGCCTCGCCTTCATCGACTCTATAATAAAGAAGAATCCCGTGTGTGACAACTTCGACGGAATCTCTATCACCATTCCGCGCACTGTCGTGCTGTGTACCGACATCTTCGACGAGTTCATGGAGAGCAACAAGCTCTACCCTATCGCCCTGAGCGACGCGCCCGACGAGGAAATCCTCAGCCACTTCCTCCACGGCAAACTCCCCGAGCGCCTAAGGGACGACCTCTTGGCTCTGTTCGAAGTAGTCGACACCCCTATCGCAGTCAGAAGTTCGAGTCTGCTCGAGGACTCGCACTACCAGCCCTTTGCCGGCATCTACTCCACCTACATGGTACCCAAGGTCCAGGACCGCGAACAGATGCTCGCAATGGTGACAAGCGCTATCAAGGGGGTCTACGCATCCGTTTTCTACGCCGACTCAAAAGCCTACATGACAGCGACATCCAATGTCATCGACCAGGAAAAGATGGCCGTAATCCTGCAAGAGGTCGTAGGCAAGGAGACCGACGGCTACTACTTCCCCTCCTTCTCAGGCGTCGGCCGCTCGCTCAACTACTACCCGCTAAATGACGAGAAGCCGGAGGACGGCGTGGCCGAAGTAGCTGTCGGACTTGGCAAATATATCGTCGACGGCGGCCTCGCGCTCAGATTCTCGCCCCGACACCCCGACAACGTGCTGCAGACGTCGGAGCTGTCTCTCGCCCTGCGCGACACACAGACACGCATGTATGCCCTCGACATGAAAGATACCGCCGTGGCCGACAATGCTGCAGAGAACCTCAAGGTTGACGATGGCTACAATGTGGCCAAACTGCGCATACAGGATATGGCCGAAAAGGGCGCGCTAAAATATATGGTGTCGACCTTCGACTTCCGCGACAACGTGATTCGCGACAACGACTATGGCGAGGGGCGCAGGGTGGTCACCTTCAACAATATCCTCAAACACAAGGTCTACCCTCTTTCAGAAGCGGTCGACTTCATGCTTACAACCGGCCAGGAAGCCATGCAGCGCCCGGTCGAGATTGAATTCGCAGGCATGATTGGTCCCGACGACAAGATGATAGGCCCCGGGGCCAAGAGCAAAGGCCGCCTCTACTGGCTGCAAATCCGGCCGATTGTCGACAGAAAGGAGACAGTCGACGAGGCCCTCATGGCCACTCCCGACGACAAGCTCCTGCTGAAATCAGGGACCGCACTCGGCCACGGCAACATCGATGGGATAAAGACAGTGGTCTACGTCCGCCCGGAGAAGTTTTCTTCGTCCAACAGCTCACTGATTGCCCGCGAGATAGAGAAAATCAACCGCGGCTTCCTCGATAGGGAGGAGCGCTATGTGCTCATCGGCCCGGGGCGCTGGGGTTCGTCAGATACATCGCTCGGCATCCCGGTGAAGTGGCCGGCCATTTCAGCCGCACGCCTCATAGTCGAGTCGTCGCTACCCAACTACCGTATCGAGCCAAGCCAGGGAACCCACTTCTTCCAGAACCTGACATCATTCGGTGTGGCCTACTTCACAATCGACACCAACGCCCGCCGCAAAGAGGGGGAGCCGGTGACCGACCTCTATGACGTCGACTTCCTCAACGCCCAGCCAGCAGTCTACGAAAGTGACTTTGTGCGCATAGTCACCTTCCAGCACCCGCTCGCCATCGGCGTCAACGGCCTCAAAGGGACAGGCGTCGTGCTAAAGCCGGAAGTATAAAGCAGTTATATAATATCCAAACTTGCAGGGGCGCTTTTAAAAGCGTCCGGGGACAGGCTGAAAATCAGATGACTCATCCTTATCAGCACCCGGACGCTTTTAAAAGCGCCCCTGCAAAATTCGGTTTGCTGTATTCCTTAGAAATTATACCCGAAGCCTAAGCTGAGGTAGATAGGAAACATATCAAATGAGACAGTCTTGAACGAGTCATAGAAAATATCGTTCATACCCCAGGTCAGATTGGCATTGACCGAGAGGCGTTTGAAGGCCTTCCACGAGCCACCGCACTGCAAGCCCCACTGGAAGCGGCGCAGGTCTTCGCCAAAATCATATGTCGCCTGTGCGCCATCCTCAAACTCAATCTTATTGCCAGTCGGATCACCCTCGCGCAGATAGCCGTCGTAGACATAACCGTCAAAGGAATTGTTGAAAGCATAGGCAAGGTAGGCGCCGAGATTCACCTTCCAGCGCTCATTGATACGGTAGACACCCACGACAGGCACCGACAGCTGCTGCGTGGAATACTTGGTCTGTACATGGCCCGTCCACTTTCCGCTGAGCTTCTTGCCGTCCTGGATAATCTCCATGCCATAGTTCTTAACCGTTGCCTTGGTCTCCATGCCCTTGGTCTCGAGGCGCAGGCCGGTCATGACACCCCATTTCCTATCCTTGTCGAGCCACTTGGTGATATTCGTGCCTATCTGTAGATTCAGATGAGGCTTGTAGGAATTAATCTTGCGGATTTCTGCCGGAAGCGGTATCGGCGAGGCTCCACCTATATTAATACTGGCATTTACCTCATACTCCAATCCCAAAGACACCGAGCGCCAGATGCTGCCCGGACGCTCCTCCTGGGCGACAGCACTACCGAGACCGAGACAAAACGCGAATATGATAAGGAAATATTTCTTCATAAGGCAGATTTTGATTATTTGCAGATGATTTCAAGTTCGTCGACAAGGAGCGTGCTCCCGATAGCCCCGGAAAAATAATCGCCCTCCATGCTCGAAGTCATTACGACGGCTATGTTGTAATGCCCGTTTTCAAGCTTCTCAGGCTCAATGGTCTTTCCCGGGCGGAACACGAATGGAAGCTCGAACCGCGACCACTCGGCAGCGCCCCTGCGCTGCTCCTCGCTCAGACGGGCCACCGCGATGATGTTGGGATTGTCGTCGGCGAGCACATTGGAGCCGTCGAGATACTCCATATCGGACGTCGACTCATAGAAAACAGCGTAGACATTACACTCATCCTTTTGGCCCGGCACAGTCACAAGCTTGCCGGGCGCATCGGCGTCGAATTTCTGATAGACCTCGCCGGGAGCATACTTATAATACCCGCTGAAATAGCGCGGGACACTGTAGAACGGCGTGCCGAACTGGGTGGCCTGTAGCGGCTTAGCCACGGCGATTGTGATATTGAACTTGCCGATAAATAGATTGCCGGCGGCAAGAGGCTTGTTGACCATAGCGCCCCACGCCCCGGTCGAGCGGGTGACGAGCTTGGCACACTTGCCGACATAGCCGTCCGACACCTGGAAGGTCGGATAGGTGTCAGGGGGATTGGTGCCGTTTGTGAGGGCGAATCCCCCGTTGCCGCTCGCCCATATCATGGTGTCACGCTTATGGGTTGTCTCATTTATATTAATGTCAAGGAATTCATCATAGCTGCCCCCCTGGGTACTTTTGACAATCCTGACATCCTCAAAGGCATATTTCAGATTGATTGCATTGTTGCGCTGCACGGCCACGGTGTAAGTCTTGTGCCACTCGCCGTCCTCAGAGGTGACAACATAGGTCTGCGGGTCGGTGAAGTCCCTCACTGTGCCGCTCGCGGGACTAATCTGCGCGCCGGGGGTCAGCTCGAACTCTGGAGCAAGCTCGGTCACGTTGACATAGTTCTTTACAATCAGAGTGACACGGTCGTTCTCGATAATGGGGCGCCGGTTTAGCACATCGCCCGGAAGCGTGACTGAAACTATATCACATTCAGCATTAAGCGGCTCCTTCTTTATACATGACACTGTCAGAAGCATAATGCAGAGAACCGACATCAAGTTGATGATTTTCATGACAAAATTAATGGTCTAAATTATTATCAGAGGCTGTGAATCATGCTCGACAGGCACGACAACACTACCTCAATTTACGCACAAAATTACATAAAATTTTATCAACAGACCTTACACATGCTACATTTTTATCCGAATCTCACCTTTTTAGCGTCAAAAATCGCTATTTTGCGACTATTTTAATAATAAATTGCAAATAATCCTTACCTTTGCCGAGTGAAACCACAGCATAAACTCACGTTTCATACAAGCTCAACTATATTATCAATCCGACATGCTATAATCAATCAGAAATCACCAATTATTAATTCCCCATTTATTTATGAAATTACTTTACAAAACAATCCTTTGCAGCATGGCCGCCGGCGCTATTGGTTTCAACGCCGACGCCCAGCAGCAACTACCAAATTCCAATTTCGAGGGAGAGTGGGTCGACTGTATCCCCTGGACCGCAGGCAATAATACCAAAGCCAAAGGCACTACACCCTCAGGCTGGTGCATCTCCAACGTAATAGGTATCGGCGGACTAGGCTCAACCCAGGTTGGAAACAAAGTCGAAGGCTATAATTCCGAATCTGCTGTAGAGCTTAAAAATACCAACAACCCCATAATGAAAACCCAGATTGTCCCCGGCTATCTAACCCTCGGAACAGCCTGGTCTACATCTGTAATGGGAAGTGAAAACGACGGCGGCTCATTCGGAGGTGTCGAATTCAAAGGTCGTCCCTCTGGAATCGAGTTCATGTATAAGCGTAGCCGTGCCTCACAGAACCCTGATGACCAGACAATCAAGCCGGACGAAAAGACTACCGTAGTGGCCTACCTTTGGAAAGGACACTGGACTCAGAAAAATGTCCCCGCGGATATTGCTATTGTTGGAACACCCAAATCAGTCGACATGCTTGACCGCGACCGCTGCGTGCTCGGCATGGACATGACCGGCCTGAAAGGCGGCGATGTGACCAAGACCGACGATGCCGAGCTTATCGCAGTCATTAATACTGAAATCACCCAGGATGCTTCCGAGTGGACAAAATTCTCTGCCAAGTTCGACTATAAGTCCGACGCAACTCCCGAAATGTTCAACATTGTCATCGCCGCAGGTGACTACTTCGGCGGTGCCGAGGTCGTAGGCAAGGACAACTCAATCATCGTCGACGATGTCCGCCTCCTCTATGACAACTATTCTTACCCCGGCTACCTCAACGTGACAATGAATATGGGACAAGGCGACATGCCGGTAGCCACCGACCAGGAGGCCACAATCAAAATCACCCCCAAGGCCGAGGGCAAGTGCGACTTTGTGCTCCCCAACCTCACAATCAACATGGGCGGCTCTCCGATGGCACTTGGCGACATTGCCCTCTCTGACGTGGCCATGACTACCAAGGACGGCGTGACCACATATAGCGGCAGCCAGACCGGCATGACGCTTCTCGGCGGCGCGATAATGGCCGACGTGACTCTCAACGGCACGGCAGACGAGGCCGGCAACGCCAATATGAAGATTGACGTCATCTGGACCAACGGCGGCAATGTGCCCATCAACGTTACATTCACAAGCGTGAAGGCAGGCATCGGCAGCATTAATGCCGACAACAATGCCCCCGTCGAATACTACAACATCCAGGGCGTCCGCATCAGCGAAAGCAACCTTACCCCAGGACTCTACATCAAACGCCAGGGCAACATCGTCAAGAAAGTCATTCTGAAATAACGCCACCCGACAGCGTAAAAAACGAGCGGCCGCTTCTCACGAAGCGGCCGCTTTTAATGTCATAAAACACTAAGCATAATTAACGATTAATCTTCACTTAAATGACTTTTTTATTACAATCCATTAAACTGATTAAATTTTACACATTGCAAAGATATATACTCATAAGGTTATTAGACGACGCTTTTTGATGCCATCAAAAAGCAATATAAATTATATAAACCATATTATACTGATAATTCGCGATTTAGCCTATAGTCGCAGCCAAATTTATATAAACGCATATATAAGGCATAATGCAACATTCACTACCCATTAGTTAACATTTCATACCCCTGCCATGCAATCCCGATACAGTCACAGGCATAAGATAAAAAGAAAAGAGTAATCTTCCTCACGAAGACCACTCTCAACAGAATCTAACGTAGTTATAAATAGTTCTTCAAAATCTAACGAAAAACAATATTTTTTACCATGTACCTAAATCTATTCTATGATGATAATCTCATTATTGCTAATGATGTCAAGCGTGCCTGACATTTTCTTTTATTATTATAACGCAAAGATATGTGGTTTTTCTGCATGATGCAATAGGATTTAGCTTAAATATAAGCCAAATTTATCAATGCATGAGCACAATGGCATGAATACCAATGGCTTTACTCATCTATGGCATGAATGATATATAAATTAAATATCAATCAATGACACCGATTTTCATTACGTCGGCATCAAATGTCTCTCGTGAGACTGCCTTGTTGCGCAGTTTGTTGCGATAGGTATAGACCGTGTTCAGTGTGAGACCGAGGAAGCGGGCCACCGACGCTGTATCGTCGACCCCGAGCCGTGTGAAGGCAAGCACCCGAAGCTCGGTAGTCAGAATATCAGGACCGGGGGTGACTATCTGCTTATCGGAAAGAAGCAGTTTGTTGACCTCGGTAATGAACGACGGATATATGTTAAGAAATGAATCGTCAAATATATCATCAAATTTCTTTCTCTGATCCTCGATAATCTTCTCTCCCTTTATGAAATTCAGCAGTTCCTCCGACTTCCCTGCCGTTATCTTGCGACGACACATGCAGTTGAAATCCTCAAAACTCTCCATATAGCTCGAACACAGGCCCATAAAGTTCGATATATACATATCCTTCGAGATATTCGCAGACGCAAGCTGGGTTCTTGCTTTTTCATTATCAAGAGTATTCTTGTATTTCGAGCGATATATATAGCCAAATAGCAGAAGGCCTATTATCAGACTTACAACAAGCCCGACCAAAAGCATAAAACGACTTTCATCACGGGAACGCAGTTCCTGGGCCACGGGCATCAATGCCTCGGAAATCATCAGACAGTTCGGCTTTGAGCCGGCCTTGAGAGCATCTTCAAGAGCTACTGAAAGATAGTTATGGGCCCTTGCCATATCACCCAATTTATAAAGAGCACAACCGAGACGGATAAGGGCCGTGTTCTGTCTGTCTCCGTTCCTGATATCATTCAGAGCACCAAGAGCAAGCCATTTGACCGACTGCTCGCTCTCGCCAATAATAAGATACCTGCCTCCGAGCGCCGTCATTGTAAATGAGTACATCTCGCTGTCTTCACTTATCTGACCGGCAAGGTCTGTCAGATGAGCGAGAAACATCGCCTCGTTGCGTTCACACAGATATATCAGCCCGCGGTTGAATTTGAAAGCATCCGAATCAGGCTCCATCAAAGATTGCAACTGGCGGGCAGCCGTCAGACCAGGAAGCGAATAACTGTCATGTACATTAGTGTTTTCAAATATTTCCGCATAAGTGCAATAGAGATTACGCGTGACTTCCAGATAAAGCATACGGTTTTCATCAAAAAGACCCACTCTGAGTAGATGGTCCAGGTCTTCTATTGCCTCCGGGATTGCTCCTAATCGCCCCATCACATTGGCATGATATATCAGATAACGTTGCGCTGACACAGAATCTCCTACCGAGCGGGCGAGATTAAACCCCTTGGAATAAATCATAGCCGCAGAATCGGCATTCAGACCTTCGACAAGGCGCCCAAGATCCATATTATGAACTATGGCAGAGGCGCTGTCCACCTCTATAATCTGCATGACCGAATCAATCTTATGCCTGCGTATATCGGTATAGATATGCCTTCGGTCCAATTCCCGATCCAGCACATCGAGCAAATCGCTCCCTGAGAGCGAAATCACGGGCGCATTAGAGGCTTGCACCAAGCCTCCGACCAACATAAAGATAAAGTAAATAACAGACTTTTTCATCTGCATGAAGATATGTTACTATTGAGTTATTGCTCCTACACGGCTTGTATAAGCGGTTTGTAAGACTCTACCTATTGTAAAAAAGAATACACAAGATATGAGGAGAAACGTCGAGGTTTGAGGGTTGAGAGTTAAGGTTTGAAAGATATTACGGCAAATTTAGCACTAAAAAAAGTCCCTGCCAAACAGCAGGGACTAAAAAACAGAAAGTGTAGCCTTGTTGGGGACAAATCAACGAAGGCGGTTATATGAATTCAATAATTTTATGTCGCGCTTGATGCCTCCGAGACCGAGAATCTCAAGAATTACCGCGATAGGGAGAAGAATATCCCAGACAGTAAAATCGGCATCCATACCCTCAGCCTTGGCCTGCTTGAACAGGATGAAGCACACGACCGCTATGCAGCATAAAGTCAGCAGCAACGATATGGTCAGCACCGTGCGCTGCAAGGGGAGGTTGCGATACATGAAAATATCGACAATAAGAAGGACAACTGTGGCTGCCGCCGGAATCAGGAGCCCGTATTCATACATTGTGTAGACTTTCTCACTCACCACCGGGTCGGATGTGAGGTAGTGTACTTCCCCGTAGGGGATAATAAGGAAAATCATCATCGCCACCATAGCGAGGAAGATGTAGACTGTCTGGATACGTTGTATCTGCATAACTTTTTTTGTAATTTAGAATTGACTATTATACTTATCTGAAGCCACTCTATGGCATATTTTTGTCAAAAGTACTAAATTTTTAACAATTTGGCGAATGTTTAGTTGGCATTTTATAGTAATTTTGTGATAAAATACGATTTGACAATGGAAACAAAACGCCCCCTTATACTGATTACCAACGACGACGGAGTCGGTTCGAGAGGAATCGAACACCTCATACGGATTGCAAACACATTAGGCGACGTGGTAGTTGTGGCTCCTGACGCAGCCCAGTCGGGCAAGTCATCAGCGATAACTGTCAACACTCCCCTATATGTAAACGAAATGGCTCCGATTGACGGCGCCCGCGTGTTTACGACGAGCGGGACGCCGGTCGACTGCGTAAAGCTTGCCATGTTCACAGTCCTCGACCGCAAGCCCGACTTACTTCTCTCCGGCATAAACCACGGTTCAAACGCCGCCGTCAACAATATTTATTCCGGGACAATGGGAGCAACAATGGAAGGATGTATACTCGGCATACCATCTATCGGCTATTCCCTGCTGAGCCACTCCCCCAACGCGGACTTCGACCCGCTGACTGAATATATCAAAGAAATCACCGCCAACGTCATCCGCGAAGGGCTCCCCGAAGGCATCTGTCTCAATGTCAACTTCCCCGCCCGCTGCAATCCCAAGGGAATCAAGGTGATAAGGGCGGCCAAAGGACGCTGGACCGAGGAATATGCGAGCTATTCTACCCCGCACGGCACTCCTTTCTACTGGCTGACAGGCAAATTCTACAACGAGGAGCCTGACAACCCTGAGACTGATGAATACTGGCTCGCACGCGAGTATGGAACGGTCGTGCCTATACGTCCCGACCAGACCGCGCCCGATAAAATCACGGAAATAGCTAACCTACTGAGACTTCCGGCCTCCGACGACTGAAAGGTTTGAAAACTTCCTTCTCCCTTTTATAAAATACTCTGTCAGGATATTGCACCGGCCTTTCAATAAGTTGGTGCCGGGATTCGTATTATAAATTTTTCTCATGCGCGCGAAGTCACGGTGGGCCTTTATGATTGCCGAGGCATTTTTGAAGTCAAGGGTCGCGACAAACTTGGCCCAGGCGACAGTATCGAGAAGCCTGCGCCTGACGAGCCTCCCTCCGCGCACATCCTGCGGAAGGTTCTTATAGAGCATGAGCAGGTTGTTGCGGAAATTGAGATAGGTCTTTCTCGGATTTGATGCAGGCAGGCTGCCGCCGCCGAGGTGATAGACATGCGCCGCAGGGACGGCCCATATATCGCGTCCTGCCAGCCGCATCCGCCAGCAGAGATCTATCTCCTCCATGTGGGCAAAGAACTCCTTGTCAAGGCCTCCGACGGAGAGATAAAGCTCATTGTCAACCATCAAGGCCGCGCCGGTGGCCCAGTCGACACGCATCGGCGTGTCATACTGCCCCCTGTCCTCCTCCACCGTATCAAAAATGCGCCCGCGACAGAATGGGTAGCCGTTGCTGTCAAGAAAGCCTCCGGCAGCTCCGGCATATTCAAATTTCGAAGGCTCTATGAGCGATAGGAGCTTTGGCTGCACGGCCGCGGTTTCGGGATGAGTCTCCATAAAGTCATGGAGCGGCGTCAGCCAGTCATTGTCAACCTTCACATCGGAATTGAGCAGCACGGTATAGCGATACTCATCAGCTATCGCCCTTATGGCCATATTGTAGCCCTCGGCAAAGCCGTTGTTCTCCTTGAATTCAAGCCGTCGGACTTCGGGAAACTCCGTGCGGAGGACTTCGAGCGACTCATCGGCGGAACCGTTGTCGGCAACAATGACATCGGCGATTGCCTTTGGGGTATGCTCGACCACCGAGGGAAGATATTCCCTGAGAAAGCGCGCCCCGTTCCAGTTAAGGATAATCACGGCCACGCGGCCGCGCGAATCCGGCCGACGGTTCATCGCTGCACCTCCCCCTCCGATTCGTCACCTTCGGGCGACATCGAGGTCAGACGCACATCGGCTATCGTGTTTGACAACTCCGGGGTCTGAGCAATGTTGACACGGAGATAGTTGTCCGTAAAGCCGGCCATCGAACCATCGTGGCGCGGATGCTCCACGAGCACAGGGCGGACCGTGCCTATAAATTTAGAGGTGAAGTCCTTGAGTTTCTTTTCAGATACTGCGAGCATTATGCGTGTGCGGCGGTGCTTCTCCTCCTGACTGACTTCATGGTCGATTTCGAGTGCCCTTGTGCCGGGGCGCTCGCTGTAGGTGAACACATGCAACCTCGAGATAGGCAGAGACTCAACGAAAGCCCTCGACTCCTCGAAGCGCTCCTGGGTCTCCCCTCTCGCGCCGACTATCAGGTCAACACCTATAAAGGCATCGGGCATCACCCGGCGGATATGCTCTATCTTATGGCGGAAAAGGGCGGTGTCATACCTGCGGCGCATCAGTCGGAGCACCTCGTCGCTTCCGCTCTGGAGCGGGATGTGGAAATGCGGCATGAAGCGGCGCGACGAGGCAACGAAGTCGATAATCTCATCCGTCAGGAGGTTAGGCTCTATCGAGGATATGCGGTAGCGCTCTATTCCCTCCACGTCGTCGAGCCGGCGGCAGAGATCGAGGAAACTATCCTCGCGCCCCTTGCCGAAGTCACCGATGTTGACCCCTGTAATCACGATTTCCTTGCCACCCTCGGCGGCCACCGCGCGTGCCTGCGCTACAATCTCGTCTATTGAGCCCGAGCGGCTGCGCCCGCGGGCCATAGGGATGGTGCAGTATGAACAATAATAGTCACATCCGTCCTGCACTTTCAGGAAATAGCGGGTCCTGTCGCCCCGTGAACACGAGGGGCTGAACTTGCGGATATCCTTGGTCGGGGTGACAAAGGTCGAACAACCGTGTTCCGGCGACACCCCTTCCGCAAGCTTTCGGTCGAGATAGTCCGCAAGCTCCAGCTTTCGGTCAGAGCCGGCGACGATTGTCACCCCCGGAAGCGCGGCCACCTCATCAGGTTTCAGCTGGGCATAGCAGCCGGTGACGATTATCTCTGCCTCGGGATAACGGCGCGCAAAAGAGCGGATAGCCTGACGGCACTTCTTGTCGGCAATGTCGGTGACACTGCAGCTGTTTATGACAATATAGTCAGGAGTATCCCCATCGTGCACGCGCTGTATGCCGCGCGACGCAAAAAGTCGTGCGACCGTCGAGGTTTCGGCGAAGTTCAACTTGCAGCCGAATGTATGGAACAGAGCCGTCCGGCTTCCGAATGTATCCTTATCTATCAATGATTTATCTTGTTTATGAATAATTTTATGGGCCGACGGGATTATTCGACATTCTCCGGGAGAATCGGAATCGGACGCTTGAATACCTCCTTGAATGAAATCAGAGTCTCCGTGCGTCCGAATCCCAGACGGAGCTTCTTGTGTATGATTTCGAGCAGATGGGCATTGTTGCGGGCGAATATCTTGGCAAAAATATCATAGCTGCCGGTGGTGAAATGACAGTCTACCACCTCCGGGATAGCCTTCAGACGCTCAATCACCTCGTCGAACTTGGTCGGGTCATTGAGAATAAATCCTATGTACGCGCAAGTCTCATAGCCGACCGACGCAGGATTGATTATAGTCTCAAAGCCCTGGATTATGCCGGATGACGTGAGCTTCTGGATGCGCTGGTGGATTGCCGCACCCGAGACATTGGTTTCCCGCGCTATTTCGAGGAAGGGTTTGCGCGCATTGTTTGATAACATCTCAAGAATCTTGAAATCAAGAGAGTCAAAGTGTTGTCGTGACATTAAATATGGTTTATCAATTGATGATTCAATCTATTTTTATACTTTTCGTATTTTTACGTTGCAAAAGTACGCAAAAAATTACATTTGCTCACAAATCACCGACATTAAATTATAAATTCTTATGCTTTCACATTAATTAAACATCATTAAAGAGCGTGAGCCGGTTGCCTATATGCTGATAATGTTATATCTTTGCAAAGATTTTCCCGACGGAAAACTCATCACACCCGCCTCTGTGCGGCTATGATCAACAAATCTATCAAAGTGCAAGTTTGAGATATTCTCACACATATATTATTCTGATAGTGCTATTGTGCGCCCTTTCAGTGGGGGCAATATCACGTCCCGTCAACCCTGACTCTGTGGCGATTACCCCGGAGCCGGTCGCCGTCATTTCAGACTCCTCCCTGCTCCGCGATGACTCCTCGTCGGCTGGCAGGCTGAAGCATATTCTCAAACCCCAACCCGTCGGCGACTCGATTGCCTCGCGCCGCCTCATAGCCCCGGCAAGCAGGGTTGATCTGAGCGAAACCATTGATACAGAGGAAGCGGAAGACAGCATCGCATTAGCCCCTCTTTCGGCAATAAGCGACTCCATAACAGGCGATTCCGCAACGATTGCCTCCGACTCCGTCGCCTCACTCATCTCGCGCCACACCTACACGGCAGACACCACCCGCCGCCACCGCCTGAGCCGCACGCGTGTCACCGCTCCCGAAAAGGAGTCAAAAATCGTCAGGTCAAAAGTTGACCTTGACAACACAGTCGACTTCTCGGCCAAGGACTCCCTCGTGTTGCTCGGACGCAACACAGCCTACATGTATGGCAGCTCCCACGTCGAATACGGCACACTCAAACTCGACGCCCAGGAAATACAGATGGACCTTGACAACAGCAACGTCTATGCCGTCGGCGGCGTCGACTCCGTAGGCGAGGCCTTCGGAAGCCCCGTATTCGACGACAACGGCACCTCCTACGAGGCCAAGACCATGCGCTACAACTTCAAGACCGGCCAGGGCTTCATCACCGACGTAGTGACGCAGCAGGGCGAGGGCTTCCTCACCGGCGGACAGACTAAAAAAATTGACGACGACACCTACTACCTCCAGAACGCACGCTATACCACCTGCGACAACCACGACCACCCGCACTTCTACATGCAGCTGACCAAAGCGAAGATGCGTGCGGGCAAGGACGTCGTCGCCGGCCCATCCTACATGGTACTTGCCGGCCTCCCACTCCCCCTCGCCGTCCCCTTCGGCTACTTCCCATTCTCCGAAAAATATTCCTCGGGCATCATATTCCCCACCTTCGGCGACGACTACAACCGCGGCTACTATCTCAGCAACGGCGGCTACTATTTCGCCATAAGCCAAAACATGGACCTCGCGCTCACAGGCGAGATCTACACCCTCGGTTCCTGGGGCCTCCGCGCGCAGTCGGCCTACGTCAAGCGCTACAAATACTCA
This sequence comes from uncultured Duncaniella sp., assembly GCA_910586665.1. Classification (GTDB taxonomy): domain Bacteria; phylum Bacteroidota; class Bacteroidia; order Bacteroidales; family Muribaculaceae; genus Duncaniella. The sequence goes on along the minus strand of CAJUIX010000003.1, from coordinate 66,178 downwards.
GGCAACTTCAACATCTCCTACCTCAAGACAATCACCGGCGACAAGGGCATGCCAGACTACTCCAAGGCGACTAACTTCCAGGTACTCTGGAGCCACAGCCAGGATTCCAAGGCCAACCCCAATATGAGCCTCTCGGCAAGCGTCAACTTCACCACCAGCGGCTACACCCGCAACGACCTCAACTCATACTACTCCAACGCCTTCACCGAGAACACCAAGAGCAGTACCGTCAACATGACCTACCGCTTCCCCAACTCGAAATGGTCTGTCTCCACCACGGCCAACGTCTCGCAGCGCTCGCAGGACTCCACTCTTGCCGTGTCCTTCCCCAACTTCACCGTCACCATGTCACAGCTCTACCCCTTCAAGCGCAAACGTGCCGTCGGTGAGGAAAAGTGGTACGAGAAAATCAAAATCTCCTACTCCGGCCAGTTCAACAACTCTCTCACAGCCAAGCAGGACGAGTTTTTCAAAAAGAGCCTCATCAAGGACTGGCGAAACGGCATGCGCCACTCCGTACCTATCAGCGCCACATTCAACCTCCTCAAATACTTCAACCTCACCCCCTCGATCAACCTGACGGACCGAATGTACTCCACCAAGGTGCGCCGCGAGTGGGACCCCAACGCCTCGGCCGAAGTGCTCGACACCACCTATAGTTTCTACAACGTCTGGGACTTCAGTGCATCCGTGGCCCTCGACACCAAAATCTACGGTTTCTACAAGCCACTCCCCTTCATGGGCAACAAAATCAAGATGGTACGCCATGTGCTGACGCCGACTATCTCGTTCACCGGCTCCCCCGACTTCGCATCGAAATTCTTCGGCTACTACGGCTCCTATGAATACCCCAACGCCCAGGGGGAGATGCAGACAAAGACCTACTCCTACTTCCCCAACTCCCTATTCGGAGTCCCGGGACAGGGACGGACAGGTGCAGTCAGCATATCACTGGCCAACAACCTCGAAATGAAAGTGCGCTCCGACAACGACTCGATCGGAGAAAAGAAAATATCACTTATCGAAAACCTGACACTATCCCAGAGCTACAACTTCGCGGCCGACTCGATGCGGTGGTCCAACCTCAACACCTCAATCATGCTCCGACTCGTCAAGAATTTCAACCTGAACCTCTCGGCGACATGGGACGTCTACACCTACGCCCTCAACTCCGCAGGCAACCCCGTCCGTGTCAACAAGCTCCGCATCTCGCAGGGCAAGGGTTGGGGTAAGCTCTCGAGCACGGGCACATCGTTCAGCTACACCTTCAACAACGACACCTTCAAGAAGCTCTTCGGCAAAGACAAGGAAGATGACGGCAAGAAGAACAACAACAAGGGTAACAACCGAGACAACATGAACCAGGACTTCGCCGACGAAACGTCGGACTACCAAAGCCCCACGCGCAAAAACTCCGATAAGAAAAAATCAGGCATGGAGTTTGGCGACGACGGCTACATGAAATGGTCCGTCCCCTGGAATCTTACCTTCAACTATTCGGTCAACTACGGCTACGGCGAGTTTGACTACAAGAAGCTCGAATACAAGGGTAAGATTACCCAAAATCTCTCATTCTCAGGCAACATACGCCCGACAGCCAACTGGAATTTCGGATTTTCGGCAAGCTACAACTTCGACACCCACAAGCTCGCCTACATGAACTGCAACATCTCGCGCGACATGCACTGCTTCACCATGCGTGCAAGCTTCGTGCCCGTAGGTCCCTACAAGAGCTACAATTTCCACATCTCGGTCAAATCATCTCTGCTGCAAGACCTTAAGTACGACAAGCGCTCCTCCTTCTCCAACGGCGTGCGCTGGTATTAATCCATCCGCCAGGCTCTGTTAAAAAATAAGAAGGGTATTTAAACTTTCTTTTGTTCACAATTGTTAATTATGCGTGACAGGCACCGCTCTCCACCTTGTCGCACATCGGCATCACGCATGAATACTATTTATTAAAACCAAATAACAATTTGTGATGAAAAGAATTCTACTCATTATGTGTGCTGTGCTCGGGATGGCAATTGGCGCACACGCTCAGAAAGCCCAGCTTCAGATCGGTTACGGCGGCTACACACAGATGGACGCCACCGACATGCACGACTACGGTTCAGTCAACAACGCATGGGGAGCCGTGACGGCAGGTGTCAACTTCAAAGTGGCCCCGAGCTTCTACCTCGGCGCGACCTACACCTTCTCCAGCACAAGCTACAAGCACTCCGACGACGCCAACGCATACTACCATGTATTCATGCTCAACGGTCGCTATGACTACTACCGCAACCGCATCGTCACCCTCTACGGCCACCTCGGAATCGGTGTCGACATCACCCACATGGCCGACGACGACTGGTCGAAAAACAAGGCTTACTTCGCCTTCCAGGCCTCACCCCTCGGAGCAGAGGTAGGACTCTCCCGCGTGACAAGCATCTTCGGCGAACTCGGTTTCGGCGCACAGGGTCTTCTCCAGGTCGGATTCCGCTTCAATCTCTGATTCAGCAACTAAGCAAATCGTCATAAAGCTATGAACGATAGAATTTCATACGAAGAGCGCAAGGAGCTCCCCGATAGCGTCTACGGCCTCCCCGAGCGCAAGGAATACCCCATGCCAGACGCCGCACATGTCAGAGCGGCCGAGGCATACTTCAGATACTGCCCCGAAGACCTCAAGCCCAAACTCGCAAAGGCAATCCTCCAACGCGCGCAGGAATACGGCGTCGACGTCGAAAGCCCGACAGTCCTCTCCTACGCCGGAAAATAAGACTACGATATCGGTTTACAACCTCTAAAGACACATATTATTTGATAACGAAGACAGCGGACGGCGCGGAACATGTATTTCCACGCCGCCCGTACTCATTTTTTAAGGTTAAAATGTTGCTTTTAACAGTCAGTAATGATAAAGGGTCTGTGACATATGGATAAAGTTGACTATATTTGCCATTAATATTCATGCGTATATGTACATACGCCGGACAGAGACAACAAACCAATAATTATCCCTACATGACAAACTTCAACCGACTTATCAAACCACTCCTCCTCTTGGCAGCCGCCATATCATGGCAGGCATGCTCCTCATCCGACCACAGTCCCGAAAAAGAGGAACCTGTTGCTCCCGAGCCTGCCCCGCAGACCTTCAGCCTCGGCATCGGCTGGAATCTCGGCAACCAGCTCGACGCCTATGACAACGAGCTTGCATCCGAGACTGCATGGGGCAACAAGGCTGCCACCCGTGCCACCTTCCAGGCTGTCAAAGACGCCGGATTCACGAGCATCCGCATCCCGGTTACCTGGCTGGGCAAAGTTGGCGCCGCGCCTGAATATAAGATTGACGCCGACTGGCTCGACCGCGTGGCCGAACTCGTGAACCACGCCGAGAGCGTAGGCCTCAAAGCAATAATCAACATCCACCATGACGGCGGCCACTGGCTCGATGTCAAGAAGGCCGCCGCCGACCCCGCCTTCAACGATGGAGTCAAGGCTCAGCTGAAGGCCATGTGGACACAGATAGCCCAAAAGTTCGCCTCTAAAGGCGAATTCCTCGTCTTCGAGTCAATGAACGAAATCCACGACGGCGGCTGGGGCTGGGGCGACAACCGCAAGGACGGCGGCAAGCAGTACGGGGTGATGAACGAATGGCAGCAGGTCTTCGTCGACGCCGTCCGTTCAACCGGGGGCAACAACTCCACACGCTGGCTCGGAGTCCCCACCTACTGCACGAGCATCGACCTTGCCCAGCACTTCAAACTCCCCTCCGATCCCGCCGGGCGGCTGATGATTGCCGTCCACTGCTACGAGCCCTTTGATTACTGCCTTGAAAACAAGTACTCCGAATGGGGCCACACAGGCACCGCCGGCAACAAGCACCCCTCCAGCGACGAGAAGAAGCTCCTAAGCGAGCTTGACAACGCACAGCGCATAGCCAAGACCTTCGGCGTGCCCGTCTACATCGGCGAGTTCGGCTGCACCCACCGCGCCGACGCCCGCGCCGAGGCCTTCCGCAAATACTATCTCGAATATTACTGCAAGGCAGCCGCCGACCGCGGGCTTGCCGTAATCTACTGGGACAACGGCAGTGCCGGAGCCGGCAGGGAGTGCAGCGGCCTCATCGACCACGGCACAGGCGCCTGGCTCAACAACGGCAAGGAGATTGTCGACGCTATGGTCAAAGGCCACACCAACACCGACAAAGCCTACACACTCGAAACCGTCTACGCCGGCGCACCCAAGTAATCACTTCAACCGACTGACACAACAATCCAACCCGGCTGACGTCCTGCGTCAACCGGGTTTTTAACAACTATTAGTCGTTTTTATTATGCCTCCTTGCTTTTTTTTAATACTTTTGTTAGCAAAAGATTTTAATTTTTGATTTAAAACCCCTCTTACAATATGACCAAAGAGGCTCAACTTGATGACAGCAAACTCGTGGCGCGTCTGAGGGACCCTTCGACCTGCCGCGAGGCTTTCGGCGACCTCATAAAGCTTTACTCGGAACCCCTCTACCGCCAGATACGACGAATGGTGCAGTCACACGACGACACCGACGATATACTGCAAAACACCTTCATGAAGGCATGGCAGAATATCGAGAACTTCCGTGGCGACGCCAAGCTCTCCACCTGGCTCTACAAGATAGCGATAAATGAATGTATGACCTTCCTCGAAAAAGAGCGCAAGCGCCGCGGCCTTTCGCTTGACGACGAGGAGTCCAACATGGTGGCTCTCATCCAGGCCGACACCAATATCGACGGTGACCAACTCACCCAAAAGCTCCGCGAGGCTGTGGCCACACTTCCTGAGAAACAGCGACTTGTGTTCAACATGAGGTATTACGACGATATGAAATACGAACAGATGTCCGAGATTATGGGCACCTCTGTCGGAGCACTGAAAGCCTCCTACCACCTCGCCGTTAAAAAAATAGAACAATTTTTTGAGGACAACGATTAAACCTAAATCCCCCCGGCGAGTCTAAGTTTATAAACAAGGACTCTGTCCGCAGTCCTTTTCAACAAATGTTTAAGCATCAAAGTCAACAACGATGAAAGATATATTAACAAAGGTCAACAGAAACGACGGAATGACCGTCCCCGACGGTTATTTTGAAGACTTCGCGGCCAGGATGACAGCCTCCCTCCCCGAAAGAGAATGGGAGAAGCCGCAGCCCAAGGTGCTCCCGCGCTCAATCTGGCAGCGCGTCCGCCCCTACGTCTACCTTGCCGCCATGTTCATGGGCGTATGGTGCATGATGAAGATGTTTGACCTCATGCGCTCCGATTCGACCGGCCTGTCGATTGAGAACAATCCAGTCATGACAGCCGCCCTCGGCAATGACAACTTTATCAATGACTATTTTATCAATGAAGGGGAGGTCAGCGACTACCAGCTCATGGAAGACCTCTATGAGACAGGCTTCGACCCGGCTGTGACCGACGATATGCTCCTTGAAGAGGAAGCCGATTCATCCGAAATCCCCGAATCGCCCGAATTCCCCTTGTCAGAAATCTAAAAAGACACTTAAACTATAGTCAAAATTCTTCGAATATATGAAAAAGTCCGTCCTGTCACTCCTCCTCATCCTCTCCGCTATCGTCCTTCCCCTTAGCGCGCAGGGCCAGCGCCCCTCCGAGCGCGAGCGCAATGTATGGATGAAGGAGATGCAGCAATATAAAAATGACTTTTTGACCAAGAGACTGGAGCTGACCGAAGAGCAGAAAGCCAAGTTCATACCTCTTTACAACAACATGGATGCCGAAATCCGCAAGACCCAGGAGGAGGCCGAGCAGCTCTATCGCCAGACCCGTGCCAAGGACGGCAAGGCCACAGATCTTGAATATGAAAAAGCCGCCGAAGCACTATATGAGCTGAAAGGGAGGGAGAACGCGATTGAAATGAAGTATTTCAAGGAGTATAAGGCCATACTCTCACCCAAGCAGCTGTTCCAGCTCAAGGACACAGAGCGCGACTTCATACGCGAGCTCATGAAGCAGCACCGCCGCCAAAAACGTAAATAACAAAACACTACACCCCCTCCGCTCTCCTGATTTTTTCAACTTTTTATTTTCTTCTCATGCGTACCGGTAGAATATCAATCCTGCTGTTTACAGTCGTATCCCTACTTTTCCTCAACGACGTGAGCGCTACAACACCTAAAGCCCCGGATTTTGCATATCCGAAGACAGTCAGCCTGCAGGCTGCGAAGTCACTTGAATCAGCCCTCGGTAAGTCCGACGGCCCCGCCATCACCCGTGCCTTGATTGACCTTTATCTCGCCGATACCCGCATCGACAGCGACAAGGCACCGCAGGCGATAGCAAAAATCGACAGCATCAGCACGGCATCTGCCGACCCCGTGCTTAAAGCCATGCTTCTGACGCTCGAAGCCGACATCTATTCGGCCCTCTATACCCAGGACCGTTGGAAATATGACTCGCGCACCCTCCCCGCTACCCCGCTCCCCGCTGATTACAAGGAGTGGAGCGGGCAGCAGTTCCGTGACCGAATCGTCTCACTCATCGACTCATCTCTAAAGTACACATCCGAGCTGGAGAAAGCGCCGATTGACTCCTACGCCTCCGTCATCGACCTTGGCGGCAGCCAGGGAAAGGGGTCATCCAACGCTGTCGCCGTCCGAGAGACAAAGATATATTACCCCACCCTCTTTGACTTCGTGACTTCAAAAGCTATTTCGACCCTCAACACACTCGGACGCATACAGCCCATATTCTCATGGGGCCTGCTCACGCGCCACGACGTATACCTGCGCCAGCCCTTCTCAAAATTTGATCCAGTCGCAGCGAAAATCCTCGAGATATACTCCTCGCTCCTATCCTTCCACAAGCCCGGAACCGCGCCCTTTATCAATTCCGACATCTCGCGCCTCGAATTCGTAAGTTCGCACGTCTACTCCGCCGACGGTAGCCCCGATGCCCGCCGCCTCGAACTCCTCCGCGACCTATACAATGAAAACATCGCCTCAGAGTACTCCGGCGACGTGCTGATTGCCATAGGCATCGGCGACAGTGACCGTAAATGGCTCTTCGACGCCCTCAACCACAACATTTCCACCTTCGCCGGCTACTACCGCATCAACAACCTGCGCAACATGCTGCTCCAGCTGAAGCGACAGTCCGTATCGGTCGAATATCCCTATACGGCAGCTCCTGGCGTGGCGCTGAAGTTTGTCCTGAAAGTTGCCAACGTCACCTCCGGCAAGCTCTACATATATAATGTGTCATCCTCCGACCACACCGAGCAGTCATACAACTGCAAGGGCCTCCCGACGCTCCAACCGATAGCCGTCCTCCCATTCAAGACCGGGAACAACGTCGTCCCCTTCGAGGAAAAAGTCACTCTTGAATATGCCTTCCCCACCGTAGGCCAGTACATAGCCATCCCCGTCATCGACGGCGTGACTCCGACCGACCGCCAGTGGTACAACAAGATAAATATCACAAACTACAGCCTCGCCTCCTCCTCCTTCGACACGACCACCCTCTGGGCCATTGACGCCATGACAGGAGCCCCGGTCGACGGCGCTAAAATCATGCTCTCGAGCAGGACACGGAATCCTAAGCCCGCTATCAAGGTGCTCGGAACGACGTCTGCCGACGGCTCGCTCCTCGCCAAGGGGAACGGCAAAGTCTGGATGGACAAGGACGGCGACAAGTATGCCCCTACAATTTGGATTTACGACAACGGACGCGACAAGTCTGACGAAAAGTGGTACCCCTCAGCTGACGGCTTCTCCTCACTCCCGCTCTACCACCCCGGCGACACTGTCGAATGGGCAGCAGTATGCTATGAATTCAAAGGCCGGTCCCACCGCCCGCGCATCTCCCGGCAGATTACAGCCATCCTCCGTGACGCGTCATATCAGAGCGTCGACACTCTCAGCCTGACCACCGACCCCTTCGGCCGCGTCGCCGGCAAGTTCACAATCCCCAAGGACTGTCTGAGCGGGCCATTCGTCATCTCGATTGACAACTATTCTGACGCCGTCCGCTTCGAAGTTTCAGACTATAAACTACCCACGTTCCGCGTAATCCTCGACCCGGTCGAGAAGGACGTTCCCTCTGTCGGCTCCGTCACCCTCCGCGGCCGCGTGGAGACCTACGCCGGCTTCCCCGTGGCTGACGCAGGCATCAAGGTCGACCTCTCGGCCATGCAGCAGCGCCGCTGGTGGTGGACAAGGTCAAACCCTGTGAAATTCCAGACGCTCAAAGCCGGGAGCGACGCCTCCGGCAAGATAGAAATCGTCATTTCCAAGGACATACTGGAGCTTACACCTATCCCCGACGGCATCTTCAGTGCCGAAATCTCGGCCATGTCACCGAGCGGCGAGACCCAGACGGCATCGACCGTCTTCGCTCTCGGCACCCGCTATGTGATTCGCGCGTCCGTGCCTGAGAATCTCGACATTTCAAAGCCAGTGTCGACAATCAAGGCCCAGGTAGTGGACTATCGCGACTCCGTCGTTGCCATTCCTATTGAATATACCCTCCTCCGCGACTCCGTGGAAGTGCTCAGTGGCACTCTGCGACCCTCGCAGACAGTGATTGACTTCGGCGACATCAAAGCCGGGGCCTACAGCCTCCGCCTCTCGCTCGCCGACAGCACGCTCGCTAAATCAACCACCTCCGACGTCGTGCTTTATCGCCCGACCGACAAGGACACGCCCCTCCCCGGCAGACTCCTCTGGTACCCGTCGGCCAAACTGACCGTGGCACCCGGAAAAGCCGTCGCATGGCTCTACGCCGTCGACTGCCCGACCAACATCCTCGTGACCGTCCACACCGCCGACAAGATTCTCTCGCAAAAGTGGATGAAGTCCGACGCGGGCATGCACACCCTTCCGATAGACTTCCCCGACGGCATTGACTCCGCGACAGCTGAAATCATGCTGACCGGCAACTACCGCACGGCCTCCGCGCGGATAGAACTCCGCCGCGACGTGCCCGAAAAGGGAATCAGGTTTGTCACCGAGACCTTCCGCGACCGTCTCATCCCCGGCTCGCAGGAGACATGGACATTCCGCGTCATCGACGAGAGCGGCGACGGACGCAAGGCAGCCGTGATGCTCGACATGTACAACACCGCGCTCGACGCCCTCGTCAAGCAGCAGTGGCAGCTCGACATTTACAATCCGGGCGGCGGCTACTACTTCTCATGGGATCAGCCCGATCCCTCAAACAAAAACTTCGTCAGGACCACCCACTTCCCGGGCAAGAACCTTCCCCAAATCAGGCTCATGGATCCGACATTCAACACCTACGGACTCGGTTTCTATCCCTACGACGGTCTCGGAAACATCATCCCCACCTCCGCTGTGCGTGTGCGTGGCTATGCCTCTGCTTCAAAGGCAGCCGCCAACCTCAATGTGGTCAGAGAGCACAAGGAGGAAGTCATGGTGGAAGAGGAAGCCGCTGCTGATGAAGCTGCACCGATGCATTATAAAATTCAGGATGAAGCTGTGCTGACCGGCAGCGTCAACGGCATGGACGGCGGCACGGCCAAGAAAGCCGCCGGAGCATCCCACGAAGAGGCACCCAAGGAAGCCCCCTTCACCTTCCGTGACCGCGAGGTACCCCTCGCCTTCTTCAAGCCGATGCTGACTACAGATTCCGACGGCAAGCTATCACTGACCTTCACCGTCCCCAATGCCAACACCACCTGGGGTCTGCGAGCCATAGCCTACACCGACTCCCTCCTGTCGACCTCCTTTGCCGCCGATGTCGTGGCCAACAAGCCCGTAATGGTCCAACCCAACCTCCCCCGCTTCCTCCGCGCAGGTGACACCGTCGAAATCATCGCCTCGGTGATGAACGGCAGCGACACCGAGCAGACTGTCGACACAAAGATAGAGCTGTTCAACCCTGCTGACGGCACTGTGTTTTATGAGTACACACAGACTGACAGCCTGGCCGCCAACTCATCGACCGAAGCCTCTATCAAGACTGTCGCCCCGACCGATGCCCCCTTCATCGGCTACCGCGTCAAGTCCTCCACCGGCCGTTATGCCGACGGGGAGCAGACCCTCATCCCCGTGCTCCCCGCCGTCACCCCCGTCATAGACACCTATCCCTTCTATATCGCGCCTGACAGCACCGAATTCTCCATGCAGCTGCCAGAATCGCCCGCCGACGCACGCATTACCCTGCAATTCTGCGAGAATCCGACCTGGTATGTAGTGACAGCCCTCCCCGGTCTGCTCGACATCGAGGCCTCGACAGCCAACGAAGCCGCCGCCTCTATCTTCTCAGCATCCATAGCCTCAGGCCTCCTGCGTGACAACCCCGCCATTGCCGAAGCCCTCCGCCTATGGACCGAGAGCGACCGCAGCGACGACACTCTCAAGTCGATGCTCGAAAAAAATGCCGACCTCAAGCAGGTGCTCCTCGCCTCCACCCCCTGGATGCTCGACGCCAAAAACGACAGCGAGCGCATGACCCGCCTGGCGCTCCTCTTCGACAGCAAGACTGTCGACAAGACCATAAAGGCCAACACTGCCACGCTCCGCAAGCTCGTGCGCGCCGGCGGAGGCTGGGCATGGTTCAACTCATGCAGCGACCCCTCCCGCTGGTCGACCGAGAACGTCCTCCTCCTCTTCGGACGTCTGCAACGTCTCGGCTACCTCCCGCAGTCCGACGAGCTGCGCTCCATGATATACGCGGCCCTGAAATGGATTGACAGCGAGACCACGCGCGAATACCGCAAGTATCCCAAGAGCGACTACTCCCTCTACGCCTATCTCCGCGGCCTCTACAAGAACATGAAAGGCGCCCCGAAAGCCAACTCTACAATCATCTCGGTGACCGCCCAACGCATACTCTCCAACTGGAAGTCGGACAACGCCTTTGAGAAAGCCATCGACGCGCAGATACTCGCAACCAACTCCTACCCCTCCGTGGCCAAGACCATTCTTGCATCGCTGCGCGAGTATTCCGAATACAGTCCCACAAAGGGCATGTGGTGGCCGTCGCTCGACAATATGACAGTATGGTCTATGGGTAAGATCGGTGCCACAGCGACAATCCTCGACGCCTTCACCCTGATTGAGCCGGGATGCGCCGACATTGACCGCATACGCCAGTGGCTCATACTCCAAAAGGAGGCGAAGGACTGGGGCACGTCCGTCACCACCTCGTCGGCTATAGCCTCGATCCTTTCAAGCTCGGCAAAATGGATTACCCCCGCCAATGCCGCCCGTATCGAAATCAACGGCGAGGAAATCAGCCCCTCGAAGGTTGAGAAGCTCACCGGCTACTTCCGCACACCGCTGACCCTCCCGGTCGGCAGGAAGTCGGAGATGAACATCAGCCGCAAGGGTGACAATCCCTCGTGGGGCTCCGTGTTCTACCTCTATAAGGACTCTATTACCGCCGTCAAGGCGGCCTCCTGCCCGGAACTTTCGATTGAGAAGAGCATCGTCGTCAACACCGACAGCGACGGCAAGCCCGAGAGCGTCTATGCCGACTCTCTGAGTCTGGGACAGAAAGTATCTGTGACGCTGACACTCCGCGTCGACCGCGACATGGACTATGTGACCATAGTCGACGAGCGTCCCGCCTGCTACGAGCCGGTCGACCAGCTCCCGACGCCGCTCTTCTCCGAAGGAATCTACTTCTATCGTGAGAACTGCGACTCCTCAACCCGCCTCTTCATAGACCATCTCCCCAAGGGCACCTACATACTGACCTATGATGTATGGGTAAACAATGCCGGCACCTTTGCCTCAGGCATCGCCACAGCCCAGAGCCAGTATGCACCCCAATTCACCGCCCACACAGCCGGCACAACCATCAGAGTAGCCGGAAAGTAAACGTGGATATTTCAAAATCGTCTTTGTAGGGACGCGGCGTGCCGCGTATGCCAAATGAAAATACCACAGCCTATTTTTGATTGTGTCAAATAGAATAGGTCGAAGACCTTAGACAAGAGAAACCCCAGGGTAAGCGAAGGCCGCAGGCCGTAGCGATGCCTGGGGCTTCTCCTGCATAGGCTCTTCGAGCCATAGGCCTTTACAACGTCCCTAACAAAGACGATTTTGCAACGCCTAAATTACTTCTCCGTTATAAACGAATCCTTGAATCCGAGGAAGTAGAGCACTCCGTCGAGGCCGATTGTGGAGATTGACTGCTCCGCATTGGCCTTCACCTTCGGTTTGGCGTGGAAGGCTATGCCGAGACCGGCGGTGCTAAGCATCGGCAGGTCGTTGGCTCCGTCGCCGACAGCGATAGTCTGCGCGATATTCACATTCTCCACCTGCGCGATAAGCCTCAGCAGCTCCGCCTTGCGGCGACCGTCGACGATATCCCCGACGTAGCGCCCGGTCAGCTTGCCGTCGACAATCTCAAGCTCGTTGGCATACACATAGTCAAAGCCATACTTCTGCTTCAGATAGTTGCCGAAGTATGTGAAACCGCCCGAAAGGATGGCAGTCTTGTAGCCTACGCGCTTCAGCACCTGCATCATCCTGTCGAGACCCTCGGTGATTGGCAGATTCTCGGCAATCTCCCTCATGACGCTCTCATCAAGCCCCTTCAGCAGCGCGACGCGCTCCTTGAAGCTCTCGTTGAAATCAATCTCGCCGCGCATGGCCCGCTCGGTGATAGCCTTCACCTGCTCCCCGACACCGGCGCGCATCGCAAGCTCGTCAATCACCTCTGTCTCTATAAGGGTGGAGTCCATATCGAAGCATATCAGGCGGCGGCAGCGGCGGAAGAGGGTGTCCTCCTGCATCGAGATGTCAAATTCCTCCTCCTGCGAGAGCTGCATGAAGCGCTCCTGCATGGCCGCGACGTCGCGAGGCACACCGCGCACCGAAAATTCCACGCACGACTTCGACAGCGGCTGCTGCTCCTCGGCGAGTGGCATGCGCCCGGTGAGTCGCTGTATCGAGTCGATATTCATCCCCTGCGCCGAGATTTCAGCCGTCACGTTGGCTATCTGCCGCGCCGTCAGCCTTCGTCCGAGAATAGTGATAATCCAGCGGTCCTTACCCTGCATACCGACCCATTTCTCATACTCCTCGAAGCTGACCGGCGAGAATCGGATGGTGACATTCAGCTCCGTGGCTTTGAAGAGGAGTTCCTTCATGATATTGCCCGACACCGCCGCATCGGTGCGGATGAGTATGCCGAGCGAGAGCGTGTGGTGGATATCGGCCTGGCCGATGTCGAGAATCCCGGCATGATACTTCGCAAGAATCTCCGACAGCGCCGAGGTTACGCCAGGATGGTCCTGGCCTGAGATGTTGATGAGGATGAGTTCGATTTGTTCTTTCTGCATAATGGGTAAATTTTTGACTTGAAACGCGCTTTGATACGACAAAAGTACATAAAGCTTGACTATAGCGCAAATTTACGCCACTGAAACACCGAAAATAGTGCGATAAAGAAAAAGCACGCTGTTTTTTTGTGTAACTTTGTCGATAGAAAAATAAATTCTAAACTGACTCACGATGACACGAGAATGGAAAACTATCAAAAAGTATGAGGACATACTTTTCGAACAATACGGGCGCATAGCCAAAATCACAATCAATCGTCCGCAGGTCTACAACGCCTTCCGCCCGCAGACCAACCGCGAGATGCTCGACGCAATGGCCTACTGCCGCGAGGCTTCCGACATAGGCGTAATTATCCTAACAGGTGCCGGCGACAAGGCTTTCTGCTCCGGCGGCGACCAGAAGGTTAAAGGCATCGGTGGCTACATCGACGAGAACGGAGTGCCCCGCCTCAACGTCCTCGACCTCCACAAGGCCATCCGCTCCATTCCCAAACCCGTAATCGCTATGGTCAACGGCTATGCCATCGGCGGCGGTCATGTGCTCCATGTGGTCTGCGACCTCACCATAGCCTCCGACAATGCCCGCTTCGGCCAGACAGGCCCCAAGGTCGGAAGCTTCGACGCCGGATTCGGCTCGAGCTACCTCGCCCGCTGCGTCGGTCAGAAGAAGGCGAGGGAGATTTGGTTCCTCTGCCGCCAGTATTCAGCCGAGGAAGCCGAGCGCATGGGCATGGTCAACAAGGTCGTCCCCTTCGACCGCCTCGAGGATGAGACCGTCGAGTGGTGCGAGACCATCCTAAGCCGCTCCCCTATGGCCATCCGCATGATCAAGCGCGCGCTCAATGCCGAGCTCGACGGCCAGCGCGGCATGATGGAGTTTGCCGGCGATGCCACCCTCATGTACTATCTCATGGCCGAGGCCCAGGAGGGCAAGAACGCCTTCCTCGAAAAGCGTGACCCCGACTTCGACCAGTTCCCCAAATTCCCGGGCTAAGCATCCGAATAAAAAAATGTCACTCAAAGCTGCTTGGTGCAAATACCGCCTTGATTTCCGCTTCACGGCAATAACCTCGCGCGAGCGGATGAGGCATAAGGACACCTATTTTATAAAGATATACGACGCCGGCGCTCCCGCCACATTCGGCATCGGCGAGGCCGCCCTCTTCCGCGGCCTGAGCTGCGACGACCGCCCCGACTACGAGGACAGGCTCTCGGAAGTCTGCCGCGACATCGGGCGCTATGCCGCCGCCCCCTCTCTCCTCGCTGACTACCCCTCGCTGCGCTTCGCTGTTGAAACAGCTGCGGCTGACTTCGCCGGCGGCTGCCGCCGCACAATCCGCGCGTCGGCCTGGACGCGCGGTGAAAGCTCTATCGTCATCAACGGCCTCGTCTGGATGGGTGACCGCGAACTCATGTGCCGCCGCATCGCCGAGAAACTGGAGGCCGGATTCACATGTGTGAAAATCAAAATCGGGGGCATCGACTTCGACGAAGAGCTTTCACTGCTCGACTTCGTCCGCCGCGAGGCCCCGCATGTGCAGCTCAGGCTCGACGCCAACGGTGCCTTCCGACCCTCCGAGGCACTCGAAAGGCTGAAACGGCTCTCGGACTTCGACATCCACTCAATCGAGCAGCCCATACGAGCCGGACAGTGGGAAGAGATGCACCGTCTATGCTCGACCTCACCTATCCCTATCGCCCTCGACGAGGAGCTGATTGGCCTCAACACCACTGAGGAGAAAATCCGTATGCTCGACAGTATCCGTCCGGCCTACATCATCCTCAAACCCACACTCACAGGGGGCATGGAGGCCTCCGAGGAGTGGATAAGGCTCGCCGCGGAGAGAGACTGCGGCTGGTGGGCCACCTCGGCGCTCGAATCAAACATAGGCCTCAACGCCATAGCCCAATGGGTGGCAACGCTCAATCCGACCATGCCCCAGGGACTCGGCACAGGGCAGCTCTATGACAACAACATCCCCTCCCCGCTCCGCCTGACGGGCGACCGACTGACCTACGCCGGCTCCGAGGCCTGGGAAATCCCGAATCTGCAATGGAACTTAATCTGACAGAGGCTGCCCGCGCCTTCATCGACGAGTGGGACTCCCCGCTCCCCTACGTCATGGCCCACACCTCCGGCTCGACAGGCATCCCCAAGGAGCTGCATCTGCTGAAAAGCGACATGCGCGCCTCGGCAAGGGCGACTATAAAATTCTTCGACATCACCGCCGCCTCGCACCTCTATCTTCCACTCTCCCCCTCATACATCGCCGGAAAAATGCAGATTGTGCGCGCACTCGAGGCCGGATGCTCGCTCACGGTCGAGGAGCCGTCTAACCGTCTGTTCCACTTGGCTTCGGGCTGTCCCCGCGACATCGATCTCCTCCCCGTGGTCCCCTCCCAGATTGATTCCCTGCTGTCAATGGCCGACACCTCGCATATAAAGACCGTCATCATCGGGGGCGCCCCGCTCCCCGCCCGCGACGAGGAGAGGATTTTAGAGCGCGACCTGAGAGCCTACGCCACCTACGGCATGACCGAGACCTGTAGCCATGTGGCTCTGCGCAGACTCGGCGAGAAAGAGTTCACCGCCCTCCCATCCTTCAGTTTTTCGACAGATAAGAGGGGGTGCCTCGTCATCAGCAGCAAGGAGCTTTCATTCGGACGCCTCGTCACAAACGACATCGTGGAGCTCTCCGACTCCCGCCACTTCCGCTGGCAGGGTCGCTTCGACAATGTCATCAACTCAGCAGGACTGAAAATCTGCCCCGAGGAAATCGAGAAGCAGATTGCACCCCTGATGCCCCCCGGCACACTGTTCTACATCACCTCGCGCCCATCCCGGCGCTGGGGCGAGAAGGCTGTCTTGGTCACCGACTGCCGCAGTCTCCCTGAGAATCTAATAGATAGAATCCGGGAGGCAACCGGGCCGGCCAAGGCACCCAAAGCAATCATTCCTGTGGACAGAATCGAGCTTACAGCCTCGCAAAAAATCATCCGCAAAAAATTTTAACGCTGACAAATGGGCTAAATTCCTTTTTATGCGTTATCTTTGTATATCACAGCCTGATTTGGACATTCGGACAAACAACTATTTATGAAATCTGCCCGCGAATCCACTACATACTACTACGGATTATTCAACGACAGTTTCCCGCCGGTGCTCGACGGCGTGACTCTCACCGTGGAAAATTATTGCAACTGGCTCTCAAAGGCAGGGCGCGACGTCTGCGTGGTCACCCCCTGGGCCCCGCGCTTCACAGGAATCGACAGCATCAAGCTCTTCCGCTACTTCTCCCTCCCCATCTACAACCGCCACCCCTACCGCTACGGCTACCCGCGCTTCGACCCCTTCATCTGGCGCCACCTCAGGCAGACCCCCTTCAAGATTATCCACGCCCACTGCCCCTTCTCTTCGGGAAGACTTGCAGTCTACACAGCCCGCAAGCAGAATCTCCCCCTCGTGGCCACCTTCCACTCAAAATACCGCACCGACCTCGAGCGCTCGCTTCCGCCGTTCATGGTAAAGTACCAGATGAAGCGCCTGCTCGAATTCTACAACTCCGCCACGGAGGTATGGATTCCCCAGGCCGCCGTCGAAGAGACTCTGCGCGAGTATGGCTACAAGGGTAAGGTGCAGGTGGTCGACAACGGCAACGATTTCTGCGACGGCATCGAGGACATCGAGGCCTATAAGCGTGAGTCGCGCCGCATCATCGGCCTTGAGGAGGGCGAAATCGGGCTCCTCTTCGTCGGCCAGCACATACTCGAAAAAGGTATAGACATAATCATCCGTTCCCTTCCCCTGCTCGGCAATCTCAGGTTCAGGATGAACTTCATCGGCACCGGCTACGCCCTCGACGACATGAAGCAGCTCGTCGGCGGCCTCGGACTGGGCGACCGCGTGACCTTCCACGAAGTCATCAGTGACCGCGAGCGCCTCCGTCGCTTCTACGCCGGCTCGAGCCTCTTCCTCTTCCCCTCGTTCTACGACAACGCCCCCCTCGTCGTCCGCGAGGCCGCTGCGATGCACACCCCCGCCATCCTTCTCGAAGGCTCGACAGCCGCCGAGCTTGTCAGCGACGGCAAAAACGGCTTCCTCACCCGCCGGACACCCGAGGCCTACGCCGAAGCTATAAGGCACATCGCCGCCTCCCCGCGCCTCCTCGTCGAAGCCGGCACCGGCGCTCGACAGACCCTCGCACGTTCATGGCAGGACGTCATGGATGAGGTTATCAACCGCTACGACCTAATAATCGACCGCCATGAACACTCCTCAAGACACTAAGAAGCCTCCCCAATCCCTCCGGCGCCAGACTCTCAACCTCGCATGGAAAATCTTCCTCCCCGTGGCAATCGGTCTCGCCGTCGTGGCCTGGATGTTCAAGCGCGAGTTCAGCCGTGCCGTGTGGGACTCTATCCACTTCGACACCCACATCATCCTGTGCATAGCCCTGGCATGGCTCTTCATGATAGGGCGCGACTTCGGACTGAGCTGGCGCTTCAGGGCGCTCACCGACAGGCAGCTCACATGGCGCCAGGCCGTCAAGATTGACCTCCTGTGCGAGTTCACCTCCTGCGTCACCCCATCCGCTGTCGGAGGGAGCGCCTTCGGCATGATCTATCTCAACCGCGAGGGCATCGAGCTCGGGCGCGCCACCACGCTGATGATGACCACCCTCTTTCTCGACGAGCTGTTCTTCGTGGTATCCCTCCCGATTGTCATGCTCGCCGTCCCATACCACGAACTTTTCGATTTCGGCCACGGAAATTTCACCGTCGGTCTCCAGTCGGTCTTCTGGGGGGTCTACGCGGTCATATTTATTTGGACGACAATCCTCTTCCTCGGCATCATTGTCAGGCCTCACGCCATCCACCGCTTCCTTAACTGGCTGTTTCACTTCAAATTCCTCCGGCGGTGGGCCTCCGACGTCGACACCCTCGGCCAAAACATGGAAATCACCGGCAAGGAGCTGAAAAAACGCCCGATAAGGTGGTGGATAGAGACCTTTGGGGCCACGGCCCTCTCATGGTCGTCGCGCTATCTCGTCGTCAACGCCCTCTTCCTCGGCTTCGTCCCCTCGGCTGACCAGCTGATAGTCTTCGCGCGGCAGTTCGTCGTGTGGATATGCCTCATGATCAGTCCCACCCCAGGCAGCGCCGGCATCAGCGAGTGGCTCTTCACCACATACTACGGCGACCTCATCCACAGCGCCGGCATGGCCCTCGTCATCGCCCTCTTTTGGCGAATCATCAGCTACTATGTCTACCTCATCGCCGGAGCCTGCATCATGCCCGGCTGGATACAGCAGGGCTTCAGACGGAAAAACAACAAGTAATCCTCATAACACATATCAAACCATGTCAGTTAGCAGAATCATTTTCGCATTTCTCATCCTCACGATTCTCGGAATGGGCCAGGGCGTGCGCGCCGACGAGACCCGCTCGGTCTACATGCTGCGCCTCGACGATGAAATCGGCTCGAACACCTGGCACTACACGCGCCAGGCTCTCAACGAGGCCCGACGCCTCGACAGCGACCTCCTCCTCGTCCACCTAAACACCTACGGTGGTTCCGTGGTCCACGCTGACTCCATACGCACCGCCCTCCTCAACCACCCCGGCCCCGTCGTGGCCTTCGTCGACAACAATGCCGCATCAGCCGGGGCGCTCATAGCCCTCGCCTGTGACTCCGTCTACATGCGGGGCGGCGCATCAATGGGCGCCGTGACGGTGGTCAACGGTGTCGACGGCGCGGCCATGCCCGACAAATACCAGTCCTACATGCGAGCCATGATGCGCGCCACGGCCGAGCGTCACGGCAAGTACACTGACTCCCTCGGCAACGAGCGCTGGCGCCGCGACCCGCTCATAGCCGAGGCTATGGTCGACTCGCGCGTGGAGGTGCCCGGGCTCATCGACTCCACCCGCGTGCTCACCTTCACTGCCGACGAGGCTGTCAGGTGGCACTACGCCGACAGCAAGGCCGAATCGGTGAGCGAGGTGCTCGACCGTCTCGGATATGCCGACGGCTCATATACTATCGAGGAATACAAGCCCGACTGGGTCGACCACCTCATAGGCTTCCTCACCAATCCTGCCGTCCAGGCCGTGCTTATTATGATTATCGTCGGAGGCATCTACATGGAGCTGCACTCCCCCGGTGTTGGCTTCCCCTCCGCTGCGTCAATAATAGCCGCCGTGCTCTACTTCCTCCCGCTCTACATCACGGGCATCGCAAGCTCATGGATCATACTCCTCTTCGTCCTCGGCATCATGCTCGTCGTGCTTGAAATTTTCGTCGTCCCCGGCTTCGGCATCACAGGCATAGCCGGTATCTCCTGCATCTGCGCCGCCGTCATCCTCGGACTGGTCGAGCACTACACCTTCTCGCTCACCCACCTCAATGCCGACGCACTCTGGAGCTCTATGGTCATATTCCTCGCGGGCATACTGCTCGCCGTGATAGCCATATGGTACCTCACCTCCTCCCACGGTCCCAAATGGGTGCGCCGCCACACCGAACTGATGCTCACACAGCAAGTCAAGGACGGCTACGTCGGGGTCGACATGTCACCATCCCACTACATCGGCCTTGACGGCGCCGCCGTCACCGACATGCGTCCCGCCGGAAAGGTCGAGATCAACGGCGAGGTGCTCGACGCCGTTGCCACCCGCGGCTTCATCCATGCAGGAGCCCGCGTCCGCGTCACCAAATACGAAAACGCCCAAATCTACGTCCACGAGCTCTAAGCTTCAAATAAAAGACACTCCCCGATAAAATTAATCAGCAACCTGTAAAAAATTCTTACAGGTTCGCCAAGAGGGAAACCGACAGGTATCTCGTAAAAATCCCTCAATGCAAAAGCCAAGGGCAAACAAGGTGAATAAAAGAAAAAATCTCCCGCTGCGGTTTTTCGACCGCGGCGGGAGATTCCAATTGTATCAAAGCGTTAATGTAATGAAATGGTTATATGGTTATATTGTGTGTAAGGGTCGAATTATATACTAACAATCTAATATCTCTTACAGAATACCTTGTGCCATCATTGCCCGGGCCACCTTCATGAAGCCGGCCACGTTGGCGCCCTTGACATAGTTGATATAGCCGTCGCTCTCGGTGCCGTACTTCACACACTGCTTGTGGATTTCCGACATGATTTCCTTCAGCTTCCTGTCGACCTCCTCGGCACTCCATGAGAGCTTCTGAGAATTCTGTGCCATTTCAAGACCCGACACAGACACACCGCCCGCATTGGCAGCCTTACCCGGAGCATAGAGGATATGGGCCTTGAGGAACTCGCGGATAGCCTCGGGAGTCGAAGGCATGTTGGCACCCTCGCTCACCGCGATACAGCCGTTGGCTATGAGTGCGCGGGCATCGTCGCCGTCGATTTCATTCTGTGTCGCAGAGGGCATGGCGATGTCGCAGGCCACATGGTGCCAGGGACGCTCTCCCTCGAAATACTGGCAGCCATACTCCTCAGCAAACTCACGGATACGGCCGCGGTAGATATTCTTCAGCTTGAAGATATAGTCAAGTTGCTCGCTCGTGATGCCGTCGGGCACATAGATTGAACCGTCGCTGTCACTCATCGACACCACCTTTGCACCGAGCTGGAGAAGCTTCTGTGCGGTGTAGGTAGCAACGTTGCCTGAGCCGGAAATAGCCACGCGCTTACCCTCTATGTCAAGACCGCGGGTCTTCAGCATCTCGAGAAGGAAGTAGACGTTGCCGTAGCCCGTAGCCTCGGGACGGATGAGCGAGCCGCCGAACTCGATACCCTTGCCGGTGAATGTGCCGGTGAACTCGCGAGCCATCTTCTTATACTCACCAAACATATAGCCGACCTCGCGGCCACCCACGCCTATGTCACCTGCGGGCACATCAGTGTCGGGACCAATCTGGCGCCAAAGCTCCTGGATGAAGGCCTGGCAGAAGCGCATCACCTCCATATCGCTCTTGCCGCGGGGCGAGAAGTCGCTGCCTCCCTTGGCGCCACCCATAGCGAGAGTGGTGAGCGAGTTCTTGAAAGTCTGCTCGAAGGCGAGGAACTTCAGGATTGAGAGATTCACCGACGAGTGGAAACGGATACCACCTTTGTACGGACCGATGGCATTGTTGTGCTGAACGCGGTAGCCCATGTTGTTATGCACCTTGCCCTTATCGTCAACCCACGATACACGGAAAGCGAAGATTCTATCGGGGATGCAGAGACGCTCGATAAGATTATATCGGTCAAATTCGGGATTCTCATTATAGACATCTTCGATAGTGGTCAACACTTCCTCCACTGCCTGGATATACTCAGGTTCATTCGGGAAACGACGCTTCAGTTCGTCAATTACTGCTACTGCATTCATACCTTTGGAAAATTATAAAAATAATACTGTTTTATTCTGATTCTATAATTTGTTCTTTTGATTTATGTCAAAAAAAGTGCTGTTTTTGCTACACTTTGAAAGTAAAAATCAAATTTTCGCGACAAAGTTACACCTTTGTCGCGAAAATTCAAAATATTCGTCAGAAAAATACACACATTCCAAACAAAAAGTCATTATAATAAGACAAATGTTGGGACGCGGCGCGCCGTGTATGCCCTATCGAATACAATAGCAACTGAAAATACATAACAACCTACCTTTATTTGTCCGCCCCCTAAAAAGACTAAACCCCGAGGTTTGTCCGAAGACAGGGACACTCGGGGGATTCCGTTGCAAAATTAAGAATTAATTCAATACTTCATATAATTTATATGATTAAGATTATTACTTAATCACGAATTACCATCCCTCTTTACCACTCTGCCCACAGTCCATTACAATTTTTCCAAAAAACTCCGGTCTGTGGAAATCGGGATGCTCCGACCTGACAGGCGCCCAGCTGAGGAAGTGGGGCTGCGACGTCCCCGAGGCACACTTATAGAAATTACCCCTCAGCTCCATCGGCTGCTCATCGTCACACCTGATGCCGATAAGCTCGAGCGGGATAGCGGCAAGGATGTCCCATGTAAACAGCCCCTCGATTTCGCGAAACGGGCGTCGCCCGCACGACGGAAGCACCGATATGGTCGAAATCTCGCTGTCAGTCAGAGCCGTAGGATTGTCACGGTCGGTCCTGCGCGCCGCCTTGACAGTGCCTATGCAGTTAAACTCGAAGTTCCAATACTCCTCCGACCCCTCCGGCTGCACAAAAAATGCCACACACGAGTCCTCGTCCACCGGCGAATTGTTCTCGAAGTTCACCGCGCGCAGATAGTTGCAGCGCACGAAGAAATTAACATAGATATACTTGGCCGAATGGGCTATGGTGAAAGTCGTGAGAGGATGATAGGGAAACTCATCCTTCCAATTAAGCTCGCCGATATTGTGGCGCACGCCCGACGACTCGAGGCGGTTGAATATAGCATCCGTATTCAGGAAGTCGAGATCCGCAATAAAGGGTATGTGGAGTGTTTTTTCCATAATTTGAGCGAGGGGGAAATAAAGAATATACGCTTAGAAAAAGAAATCTCTGATGCCGGTGACAAAGCCTATAGCACCCATAATCAGGATGATACTTGCAAGTATGCGGTTGAGCAGCCACATGGAACGGATGTTGAAATGGCGGCGCACCTTGTTGACAAAATACGTCACCCCGAACCACCACAGCACCGCGCCGAGAAAAATCGCAATATAGCCCGCCACATAGTGATAGGCCTTGAACTCCGGCGCGAGGAAGCTGAAGCGGGCAAACAGACCTATGATGAAGAAGAGTATCAGCGGATTGGAGAACGTGAACAGGAAGCCAGTCCCGAAATCCTTCCAATAACTGTTGGGCTGCATGGTCGCCGGATGCAGCGCGCGCGAAGGATTGGCTATGAAGAGGTAGGCGGCATACACGATTAGCACCACCGATCCTATAATCTGGAGCAGACTTTGGTTCGACTCGATGAAATCGGTCACAAACGAAAGCCCCAGCCCCGTCAGCAGACAGTAGATCAAATCGCTAAGACCCGCGCCAACACCCGTGAAAAACGCAGGCCACCGCCCGCGGTTGAGAGTGCGCTGTATACACAACATTCCTATCGGTCCCATAGGAGCCGACACAAGGATGCCGATAAGCAGTCCGCGAAACATTATGACTGGAAGATGTATCACAATCTGCAAAATTACAAAAACCCGCCGACGCCACAAAAAAAATGTGTAGACAATGCATCGAAGATGCTAATCATTATGATTACCTCCCTTCGGGATAGTCGAATTTCTTGCGGTAGAACATAAAGTCGCGGCCGAGATACTTCTCACGCACGGTGGGATTCTCGGCAAGCTCCTCCGAAGTGCCCTGGAAGAGAATCTTACCCTCGAAGAGAAGATAGGCGCGGTCAGTGATGCGCAGCGTCTCCTGCGCGTTGTGGTCAGTGATGAGGATACCGATGTTCTTCTCCTTCAGGTGGTAGACAACCGACTGTATATCCTCCACGGCGATAGGGTCGACACCGGCAAAGGGCTCGTCGAGCATGATAAACTTCGGGTCGATGGCCAGACAGCGGGCAATCTCGGTGCGTCGGCGCTCACCGCCCGAAAGCTGGTCGCCGAGATTGTGGCGCACCTTCTCCAGACTGAACTCAGCTATGAGGCTCTCGAGCTTGTCGCGCTGATACTCTGCCGAAGTGTTGGTCATCTGGAGCACCGCCTTGATATTGTTCTCCACCGAAAGCTTGCGGAACACGCTCGGCTCCTGCGCGAGGTAGCCGATACCGTTCTGCGCACGCTTATAGACGGGATATTTAGTGATATTCAAGTCGTTGAGGAATATCTGCCCCTCATTCGGGGTGATAAGGCCCACGGTCATATAGAACGTCGTCGTCTTGCCGGCCCCGTTGGGGCCGAGAAGCCCGACAATCTCACCCTGGGTGACGTTGATGGACACATGGTTGGCCACGGTGCGCTTGCCATATTTCTTGACAAGGTTATCCGTGCGCAGCACCATCTTGTCGGGTGTCCCCGTGGGATAGTCACGGATCTGCGCTTGTTGTTCCTGCTGAGCTTGTTGTTCCTGCTGAGCCTGTTGTTCCTGCTGGTTCTCTTCCATAAGCTGTTCAGATATTCGGGCGGCGGAGACGCGATTCAATATAATCAGTGAGAAGCTGTATGGCCACCACATTGCTTCCACCCTGCGGGACAATCAGGTCGGCGAAACGCTTCGACGGCTCGATATACATCTCGTGCATCGGCTTCAGCACATCCTGGTAGCGGTTGAGCACCATCATCGGCGTGCGCCCGCGCTCCACGCAGTCGCGGGCTATGACGCGGATGAGACGGTCGTCGGCATCAGCGTCGACAAATACCTTCACATCCATCATATCCCTCAGCACCGGGTCGGTGAGCACGAGGATACCCTCGACTATCACCACCTCGCGGGGTGCAACGGTGACCGTCTCCTCCTGGCGCGTGCATGTCAGATATGAATAGGTAGGCATCTCGACTGTCCTCCCCTCCTTCAGCTCCCTGAGATGCTTCACGAGGAGGCTCCACTCTATCGCCGCCGGCTCGTCGAAGTTAATCTTACTGCGCTCCTCGACCGGCACATGGCTCGAATCCTTATAGTAGGAGTCCTGCGGAAGCACTGCGACCTCACCCGGAGGAAGACTGGTAATGATTTTGTTGACGACAGTGGTTTTTCCCGAACCGGTGCCGCCTGCGATGCCTATAATCAACATAATCTATAATTTTATTGCAAAGTTAACAGCCTTGCACCTATTATCCAAATCGCAGGTTGAAATTTTCGGATTCGCAGATGTGAAATCTATCGCGGGATTCTATCTTGCAAAACGTTGCAGGTCGCGCAGGGAAATGCGGTTTTCATACAGCGCCTTCCCCGTAATCACCCTATCGAGGCCGAGCGCGTCGAGGCGCACTATATCCTCTATCGAGGAAATCCCCCCGGAGACGGTGAAAACCACCGAGGGAAACTTCCCGTTAAGTGCCGTATACATTTCAAACGAAGGCCCTTCGAGCATCCCGTCCTTGGAAATGTCGGTGCAGATAGCCTGCGAAAGTCCCTTGGGGAGGAAACGCTCTATCAGGCTGTCAATCGTATCGGCAGTATCCTCAAGCCAACCGCTCACGGCAATCCGGCCATTCTTGACGTCAGCCCCGAGTATAAGCCTCTCGCCCCCGTACTCCCCGAGCCAGTCCTCCATCTTCTGCGGGTCGCGGGCGGCGACGCTTCCGATGATTGCATAAGTAGCGCCGGCGTTGTAGACATCACGGAGCGCCCGGTCGTCCTTTATACCTCCGCCCCACTCTGCCTCTACACCGTCGAGGCGGCCAATCTGCTCGAGCACTCGCAGGTTGCACGGACCTCCGGCCTTGGCACCGTCGAGATCCACGACGTGGATGCGTCCGAGGCCGTTGTCAAGAAACATTTTAGCCATATCCACGGGCGAGGCGCCGTAGTCCGTGCAGCGCGAGTAGTCACCCTGGCTCAGACGGACACACTTACCGTCAATGAGGTCAATCGCGGGAATTACTTCAATCATAACGCAAGAAAGTTTTTGATAATCTGCTCGCCGACATCGCCGCTCTTCTCTGGGTGGAACTGCGTGCCGTAGAAATTCTCATATTTGAGTGCCGCGCTGAACATCGTCGCCCCGTAGCGCGTGGTGGCGATGGTGTCGGGACACAGCGGCGCATAGTATGAATGTACATAGTAGACGTAGGCTCCTTTGTCGACACCCTTGAGCAGCTTGGTCTCGAGATTGTTGATGCTGTTCCAGCCGACATGGGGCACCTTCAGCCCCTCCTCGTCGGGGAAGCGGCGCACCTTGGCGTCGAAGATTCCGAGGCAGTCCACATCGCCCTCCTCGCTGTAGCGGCACATCACCTGCATCCCCACACAGATTCCGAGCACCGGGCGGCGCAACCCCCGGATGAGCTCGCAGAGCCCGCGCTCGCGCAGGCGTACCATAGCCTCCGCATCGTTGCCCACACCCGGCAGGAGCACCCTGTCGGCCCGGAGAATCTCGTCGTGGTCAGCCGTGAGTTTCCACTCCGCGCCGAGGCGGGAGAGCGCGTTGCCGACGGAGCAGAGATTGCCCATGTCATAATCTATTACTGCTATCATAATACACCTTTGCTTGAAGGGAGGGCGTAGCTGAACACGTCGCGGCGCACTGCCTGGCGCAGCGCGCGGGCAAAGGCCTTGAACACACCCTCGATTAGATGATGATTGTTGTCGCCGGCGGCGGCGATGTGGAGATTGCACTTCATGGCGACGCAGAGCGACTTGAAGAAGTGGCGGTACATCTCGGTCGGGGTGTCGCCCACATACTCGCGTGTGAACTTGACATCCCAGACGAAATCCGCCCTCCCTCCGAAGTCAATAAGCACCATTGCCCTGCACTCGTCCATCGGGAGCACGAACCCGTAGCGGTCTATGCCCCTCTTCGAGCCGAGAGCCATGTCGATGGCCTGGCCCAGGGCTATGGCTATATCCTCCATAGAGTGATGCTCGTCGACCTCGAGGTCGCCACGACATTTCAGGTCGAGCGACACCCCGGCGTGGTGGGGAATCTGCCAGAGCATGTGGTCAAAAAATTTCAGACCGCTGTCGATAGCCGACGGGAGCTTGCCGTCAAGGTCGATAGTGAGCGATATGCGGGTCTCGGAGGTGTTTCGCTCCACAGTCGCGCGGCGGTCCGACGAGAGAATGTGCGAGGCAATCTCCTCCCAGCTGTCGCTGACCAGCACGCACCCCTCCGGCTTCTCATCCCCACCCTTGGCGGCGATGAGTATCCCCTTCGCGCCGAGATTGCGGGCAAGCATGATGTCGGTGAGCCTGTCGCCGATGACATAGCTCTCCCCCAGGTCATAGCCTCCCTCCATGTAGCGCGTGAGCATCCCGGTGCGGGGCTTGCGCGTGGGAGCATTGTCCTCCGGGAAGGAGCGGTCAATCAGGATGTCGTCAAAGACCACCCCCTCCCCTTCGAGGGTCGAGAGCATGCGGTTGTGGGCCGGCCAGAAGGTATCTTCCGGGAAGGAGTCGGTCCCGAGTCCGTCCTGGTTCGACACCATCACCAGCTCATAGCCGCGATTCATCAGCGAGCGAAGCCCCGAGATTGCCCCAGGGACAAATTCGAGCTTCTCGAGCGAGTCAATCTGCTCGTCGGCCGGCTCCTTGATAATCGTGCCGTCCCTGTCGATAAATATCGCCTTCTTCATCATTCTTCTGTCTGAAACTTTTTGACTATGGAAATCACGCGGTCATTCTCAACCGGGGTGCCGACCGTGATGCGCAGACATCCCTCGCAGCCGCGGACGCGGTTGCGGTTGCGGACAATCACCCCGTCGGCAATCAGCGCGTCATAGAGCGCGTCGGCGTCTGTCACCCTCACGAGAAGGAAATTGGCATCCGACGGCTTGACTTCGACCACCGCCGGCATCCCTGCCAGGGCCTCCGCGAGGCGCCGGCGCTCCGAAAGGGTCTCACGGACGTTGGGAGCGATGTCGGTCGTCTCGATACGCCTCAGCAGCTCCTCCTGCGTCGGGCCGTTGACATTGTAGGGATACTTCACCCTGGCAAACAGCTCGGCGATTCCGGGTGCGGCGAAAGCCATCCCCATACGCAGCGACGCCATGCCCCACGCCTTGGAAAAAGTTTGCATGATGATTAGATTCGGGTAGTCGTCAAGTACGTTAAGCAGCGATGGATATGGTGAATAATCAATATAAGCCTCATCGACCACGACTATTCCGTTGAATTTTTCCACGACGCGGATTATATCCTCCGGGGCGAAGGCATTGCCGGTAGGGTTGTTGGGGGAGCAGAGCCATATAAGCTTGCTGTTTTCATCGGCAGCGGCAAGGAGCTTGTCGACGTCAAGATTATAGGCCTCGTCAAGGGCCACCTTCCTGAACTCGATGTCATTTATGTCGGCGCTGACCTGGTAGACCCCGTAGGTCGGGGCGATTGAAATCACATTGTCGACACCGGGACGGCAGAAAATGCGGTATACGAGGTCGATAGCCTCGTCGCTACCTGCCCCGCCGATAAAGATGTTCTCCTCGCGGACACCCTTGAGACGGGCAATCGCCTCCTTCAGCTTCTTCTGATGCGGGTCGGGATAGCGGTTGAGCCCCGAGGGATAGGGGCTCTCGTTGGCATCGACCCACACCTCTATGTCGCCCCCCTTGAACTCGTCGCGGGCGGTTGAATAGGGTTCGAGCGCAAGGATGTTGGGGCGCACATAGTCAAGAGGGTTCGGCTTTGTCATTTATGTGGATATTGTATGGTTATATTTTAGAGGTTCTGACTTCCACGGCGAGGGCATGGGCGTCGAGCCCTTCGGCCCGTGCCATTGTCACGATTGTCGGGGCAATCAGTCCGAGCCCCTCGCGCGTCAGTTCCTGATAGGTAATCTTGCGCATGAAGCTGTCGAGGTTTACGCCGCTGTATGAGCGCGCCCACGCGCCTGTCGGAAGCGTGTGGTTGGTTCCCGACGCGTAGTCGCCGGCGCTCTCGGGGGAGTAATTGCCGATGAAGACACTGCCGGCGGCACGGACTCCGGCTGCCACCTCCCACGCGTCGCGCATGGATATGATAAGGTGTTCGGGGGCGTAGGCATTGACAAAGTCAAGCATCTCGCCTACCGTCGGGAGCACTATCATGCGGCTGTGAGAGAGCGACGCGCTCACGGAGTCAGCCCTCGAGAGGCGCGCGCCGAGACGCTCCACCTCCTCGCTGACCCGTGCGGCGATATTCTCGGAATCGCACACGAGTATCGCCTGGCTGTCGGGTCCGTGTTCGGCCTGCGACAGGAGGTCGGCGGCGATATAGACCGGGTCTGCCGAATCATCGGCCATGACGAGCACCTCGCTCGGACCTGCGGGCATGTCAATCGCAACAACGCTGCTAAGCTGTTGTTTGGCCTTGGTCACGAAGCGGTTGCCGGGGCCGAATATCTTATCGACGCGGCCTATCGTCTCCGTGCCGAGCGCCATTGCGGCGATTGCCTGGGCGCCCCCGACGCGGTATATCTTGTCGATGCCGCACACTGATGCCGCATAGAGAATCTCCGGGGCTATCGGGTGGCTACCGCTTTGGGGAGTGCACAGGATTATCTCTCGGCAGCCTGCGATTTTGGCAGGACAGGCGAGCATCAGCACTGTCGAGAAGAGCGGGGCGCGCCCTCCGGGTATGTAAAGCCCGACGCGGTCAATGGCCACCGGGCGCTGCACGCATCTCACGCCGGGAAGGGTCTCGATGTCGACCTCTGCCGGGCGCTGCGCCTCATGAAATTTCGAGATATTTTCCTTGGCGAGACCGATTGCGGCCTTTACCTCGTCGGAGACCCTGGCACAGGCTTCGGCGATTTCTGCCTCAGAGACTTCGAGGCAGCCGACAGCGGCGCCGTCGAATCTCAGGGCCATTTCGCGCAGGGCCTCGTCGCCCCGCCGGCGGACCTCCTCGACGATTCCGGCCACGGCTTCGGCCACGGCCGGATCATCGGGGATATTCCTGACCGTCAACTCAGGCCACTCCGCCTTAGAAGGATTGATGTATGTCTGCATAGCCTGCCCCTCCCGCGCTACTTCACGATGTTTTCAAGCATGAGCACGAGGATGTCCTCGGCGCCTATCGCCTTCAGCCGCTCAATCCTGTCCCAGAGCTGCGCTTCGGGGATGACGGCATGGATTGAAAGCCAGTCAGGGTCGGCAAGATGCAGGATGGTCGGGCTCTTCATGCCCGGAAGTACCTTCAAGGCCTCATCGAGCGAGGATTTCGGGAGGTTCATCAGCACATACTTCATGCCTCGGCTGTCGATAATCGAGCGAAAGCGGAAACTGAGCTTGTCGAGCTCCTCGCGCTTCTCCTCCGAAAGATTCGGCGTGGCAATGAGGACGGCCTGCGACTCGATGACAGATTTCACCTCCACGAGACCGTTCTGAATAAGCGTTCCACCTGAGGAAACGATGTCGAAGATAGCGTCGGCCATACCAACAGCCGGAGCAATCTCAACGGAGCCGGTGATTGTATGGATTTCGGCATTGATATTGTTCTCCCTGAGGAATTTCGACAGAATGGCCGGGTAGGACGTGGCAATGCGCTTTCCGTTAAACCATTCGAGGCCGTTGTAGACAGCCTCGCGAGGAATGGCAAGACTTATACGGCATGCGCCGAAACCGAGATCCATCACGCGGGTGACGTCGACACCCTTTTCCACTACTTCGTTGAGCCCTACGATACCTAAATCGGCAGTACCCATAGCGACGGCCTGTGGTATATCATCGTCCCTCAACAAAAGGAGATCGACCGGGAAGCCCTTTGCATGGGCGATGAGAGAACGGCTTCCAACCGAAGCTGAAATGCCTGCGTCGGCGAGCAGGGCAATCGTTTTCTCGTTGAGCCGTCCTTTTGCTTGAATGGCAATTCGTAACATAAACAACCTTATTCTTAAAAAATGAAATGCAAAGGTAGACTTTTTATTTCATATTTTCATCAAAAGGCCGAATAATTTTCATAATACTTATTCAATCCCGCTTTCGGACGATGCACACATCGTCCCTACAAAACGATTTCGCAACACCTCACCCTAAGGCACAAGGCGACCGTTTTTCAGTTCCGACAAGAGCAAATCATAGACGTAGGCCGGACTTTCGATGTATAAGCCCGTCTCGAAATCTTCCAACTTCGAGAATGTTTCCGAATTGTGGAATACCGAGATTGCCTCCGTCAGTTCCATGCCGTCACGTTCCACAAGATAGCGCACAACATCAGAGGAAATGCCCTCGAACAAATATCGCGCAGTGTTCTCGTTCATATCTTTTTCAGCATTTTTATCGCTGCCTCCGTGTGAAAGAAATATTGTGACGTCACCTCCGAGAAAGTCAGTTCCCTCACGAGCTGTTCCTCACTAATGAAGTTCTCTGTGAACATACGCAGCAAGCGGGCAATCGTGTCGTCGGCAACAGGCCCTATCACTATATCGTAATCATGGCCCGGCTGCTCCACATTCACATCACGGTTGGCCATTACAAAACGCGCCCATTCCTCATCGGGAGAATTAAAAACCTTAATTTTCAGACCCTGTCTCATGGCTGAATCCAAATCGAACTCAAAGCTCGTCAACGTCGGCTCCCCACGAAACATCTTTGTCGTCCTTACTGCCATTCTTTCAGCCTGACGGCGGATGTCGGTCAGGTAGAAACCTTTCCCGAAATCCTTGTATGGGCGGCATTTCGAAAGGTCTATACTCTCAATTGCCATATTTGAACCGTGATACAGTATCATCCTATCTCTCCCCCGTTGTTTTGGCAGACAAGCGTAAGATCATCCACACAATCGTTGAACGACAAGGTGTGTTCCACATCATAGAATTCAGTCAGGAAATCAATCCCCTTGAAACGGTTGAGATAATTGCTTGCCTCACGGATTGTAAGCCCGTGTCTTTTTGCAAACTCTATTATTGCGGTCATCACATAGTCTATAGTGTTCTTATCAGCCTTTTTTATCGGCTTCAATTCCACCATAGACTCCACCCCGAGTGCTTCGGCGATACGGTCGATGGTGTTGAAATTGACACACATGCCATTTTCAACTTTCGATATCATAGCCTTCTGCACACCTATCATCGAACCGACCTCGTCCTGGGTCAGCCCTTTGTTTTTACGTTGGAGGTGGAGAAGCTCCCCTATCTTTTTCAGCCTGGTATTCATACCGCAAATTTACAAATAGTTTCCAATATAGGAAACCGTTTCAGGAAATAATATGTTCAGGAGGGCGTGAATTATAATCTACAGTATTTTCCTCGTTGACTATGCTATTTTCCAAAATCGACTCATTTTCAATTCCTTGTACAGGCATTTCAGCCTCTGTGGATGCGGGAACTTCTAAGACGGCTGCTTTGGCCGCGCGGCGGGCGGCTGCGCGGAGACGTGCAGCTGCGGAGCGCTCGATAGCCGCGTCTATCTCAGGGCGCAGGCTCATAAATATGACAAAAGGCACATAACGAAAATCAATCCCGACAGGGACTTCCCTGTCAGCCAGATAATTGTCTATCATTCTACGCAAGTCGTCAATTATCCAGGGCGCACGCATATCATCTAAGACACCGCGGACTTTATCAAAAAAACGCTCGTAGAATTTTTTAGAGACAGGGAGAGTCCACAGCTCCTTCTTGGCGCGTTTTTTAGTGTTTGACGACAATCCGTTTACGGAAACAATGGCATTTGAAGTATTCATGGCATACAAATTTTAAATTATGCCACAAAGATAATGCCACGAATTCCCGAAAACAGTGCGATAAAGTAAAACTACCTGCGAAGAATTCGGTTGATGACTATATAGCCAACGAGCACCTGCACTGCGATGCCGGGGAAGCCGATGCGGAAATCCTGGACTGCCATAGTCAGTGCCGACACAATGCTAATATCTGAGCACAAAGCCATTAGGAATTCGCCAAGTGCACCGATAAGCTGATAGCCGGCGACCACGCCGAGCAGCAGCACAAGTGAAGCGCTGCGGAAACGCCGGGCCGCATAAGCAGCTATGCCTGAAAGCACTACTGATTTCAGCAGTATCGAGGGGAGCATCACCGCCTGGGGCATCCCGAAGAGGAATGAATTGGCAAGCGGGGAGGCTATGGCCGTGAGCAATCCCACGCGCCAGCCATATTTATAGGCTCCGATTAGCGTGAAGAAATAAATCGGGAGCCAGCGCGGCCCCCCGCCGGGGACGAGGTGGCACAGCTGCGGCAGAAGCACGTTGCCGACGATGAAGAGCAGGGCTATGAGATAGGTTCTTACTTCCTTATATTCAAGCGAGTATAATTTTACAGACGATGTATTGAGCATGATTGGTCTATTTATTTTGTTTTATTGTTCATTTCTTCCATAAACTCGGTGATGCGCCCAAGGCACTCCTCAGGCGTCCGGCAGTCGCGGCAGCGCAGCTCGAGGGGACACCAACCGTCCCTCCGGCGGTTTATGATATGGTGGGTCTCCTCGTTATATTCGACGCTGACACGGCTGTCGGCAAGGAGCGACAGAGCCTGCGAGCTTATCACCCTCGTGTGCAGCCGCTTGACACCGCCGAGCATCATCAAGGCAGCCGCAGCGCGACCTACGACCTTATCGGCCACGGCGGCACCGCGGAGAAAACCTGGCTCGTCGCGAAGCAATGTATACAAATCGGCGACACCACGGCGGTTGTAACATCTAACCTCGCTGCCATTTGCCACCACGAGCGTATGTCCGCCGTCGGCCAACAGTCGCTTCAACGCCTCTATGTCAGTGATTTGCGCACCCGTCATAGACGTCCCTGCTTTAGCTCCTCGACAAAGTCGTTGATGCGGTTGAGCTCCTTGGGGATATTGATGTTCTGCGGGCAGTGAGGCACACACTGTCGGCACCCGATGCAGTGGTCGGCCTGGCGGAGCTTCGGGACTGAGCGGTCATAGCCTATGAGGAAGGCGCGCCGGGCCTCGCGATAATTCTCGGCCTGTTCGTTTTCGGGTACATTTCCCTCGTTGACACATTTATTATAATGCAGGAGTATCCCGGGGATGTCGAGACCATAGGGACATGGCATACAGTACTTGCAGTCGTTGCAGGGAATGGTCGGGAAGTGCATCATGAGGTCGGCCGTGTCGTAGAGAAACGTCGTCTCCTCCTCGGTCAGGGGCTTCAGGGGTGAATAGGTGCGTAGATTGTCCTCGAGGTGCTCCATATAGGTCATGCCGCTGAGGACCGTGAGCACACCCTCGGGTGTGCCGGCATAGCGGAAGGCCCAGGATGCCACGCTCCGCTCCGGCTCGCGCTGCTTCAGACGGGCCACGATGTGATCATGGACCTTCGAGAGGCGCCCGCCGAGAAGCGGCTCCATTATCACAGCCGGAATTCCGCGCTTTGACAGCTCGCCGTAGAGATACTCGGCATCGGTGTTGCGCGGATTAATCTCGCGGGCATGGTGCCAGTCGAGATAATTCATCTGTATCTGCACGAAGTCCCACTTGTAGCGGTCATGCTGCGAGAGGAGGTAGTCAAACACCTTGACATCACCGTGATATGAGAATCCGAGGTTGCGTATGCGCCCCTTCTCTCGCTCTTCGAGCAGGAAGTCGAGCATACCGTTGTCGATGTATCGCGAGGGTCTCCATGCCGTCATCGCCCATCCCGACGCCGTGAAGGAGGAGGTAGTCGATATAGTCGACCTGCAAATTCCTGAACGAGTCGTGATACATCCTCATCGACGCCTCGCGGCTCCATGTCGACGGGGAGAAGTTGGACAACTTCGTGGCCACGAAGTACTTGTCGCGCGGATGGCGCTTGAGCGCTATGCCCGTGGCCTCCTCCGAATGGCCCTTGCAGTAAGCGGGCGACGTGTCGAAATAGTTGACACCATACTCTATGGCCTTGTCGA
Organism: uncultured Duncaniella sp.; assembly: GCA_910586665.1. GTDB lineage: Bacteria > Bacteroidota > Bacteroidia > Bacteroidales > Muribaculaceae > Duncaniella. The sequence goes on along the minus strand of CAJUIX010000003.1, from coordinate 31,476 downwards.
CAAGGCGGTTGATAGTCTCCTGGTCGAGCGGGTCACCCTCGGTGGGGAGGGTCGGCCAGCGCATGCAGCCGTAGCCGAGAATCGACACCTTATCACCCGTGGTCGGGTTGGTTCGGTAGGTCATCTTCCCCTTCTCCAGGTCGGGGAGCGGCGTGAGGCTCTCGCCGCTCACGGGATTGCGCTTTGACTCACATCCGGCAAGCGCCGCGGCTGAAATCACGGCTGCTCCCGCACCGGCACGCTTCAGGAAGCTGCGACGGTCTATATTCTTATTGTTTTTTGAATCCATGCTCATGATTTTTTTGTCAGATAAACCTGTGGTTCTCATGTCCTTCGACATAGATAGCGCTGAAGGGGCGCGAGGGGCAGAGATTCTCACACGCTCCGCAGCCGATGCAGCGCTCGTCGTTGACGACCGGGATTTTGGGCGACTCGTCATTGGCCGGGTCGGAGGGCACCATAGTGATGGCCCCGACAGGGCAGCGGCGGGCACAGTTGCCACACTCCACGCCATCGGTCAGCGGCACACAGTTCTCTTTGACCCAGACAGCGTGACCGATCTGGATAGAGGATTTCTCGGCGCGGGTGATTTTATGTATCGCACCGGCGGGACATACGTCGGAGCAGCGCGTGCACTCCGGGCGGCAGTATCCGCGCTCATAGGAGGACTCGGGCTGCATCAGCGTCATGACTCCCGACGAGGGTCGCAGCACGCCCGTGGGGCAGACCGATACGCAGAGCTGGCAGCCGGTGCAGTGCTGGGCGAAGTGGCGCAGACTCACCGCCCCCGGGGGGACGATGCGGGTCTTCCTCGCAGGGATTTTCTTGTCGGCTATGACGGCGAGGCCGCCGTCGACAGTCTTGTCCTGGGCCTTGACAGCCGCAGCAAAGGCCACAGCCCCTACCCCGCTCAGGAAGCCTCGGCGTCCGGCGAGGTCCGCCTTGGATGACTCCTCTCTTTTTTCACTCTCCGGCGACACAATATGTTTTGTATCAGCCTTATGTGTATAGCTTATAGCTCCCTGGTGGCAGTTGTCAAGGCAGTCCATGCAGGCCACGCAGCGGGAATAGTCAATCGTGTGGGTCTTGCTGTCGATACATGCGGCCTTGCAGCGGCGCGCGCACAGTCCGCAGCCGTTGCACTTGGAGGTGTCAATCACCGGCTTCAACCACGAGTAGCGCGAGAGGAAGCCGAGCACGGTTCCGACGGGGCAGACGGTGTTGCAATATGTGCGGCCGTTGCGCCACGAGAGCACGGCGAGGACGACCAGCGTCACCCCTGCGATTACCGGCACCGACAGGCTTCTGAGCCATATGTCGGTCTCATAGAAGGCATAGCTGCCGGCTCTTTCAGCAAAATGGGCCAGGAGGTTGTTGACCCAGGCATAGGCCGGGGCGAGGAAGCTCGAGACGATGCGTCCGTAGGCGCTATAGGGAGCTATGATAATGGCTATCGAGCTGAGCCCGGCGACCATGAGCACCACAAAGAGCGCGAGCACGGCGTAGCGCAGCCAATTGAGCGCCGGTGAGTAAGAATAGCGGTTGTGGCGCTTCTTGCCGCGCCGTCCGAGCCATGCGAAGGCATCCTGCATGACCCCGAGAGGGCATATCACGGAACAATACACCCTGCCCAATAGCAACGTGAGGGCGATGAGCGCGACTACGACTCCGACATTCAATGCAAGCACGGCGGGAAGGAACTGTATCTTGGCCATCCACCCGAACCAGGCATGGATACTGCCCGTGAAGTCGAGAAACAGCAGGGTTATAAGGCTCCAAAATACCACCGCCAACGTGATTCTGATTTTTCTTAACATACGATTGGTCTATATTCTCATCAATAAAATAGCGTGACGAACTTTGATTGCAAAAATAGCAAATAATAGGCGAATTTACTACATTTGCAGACCCGCAATTTTATATTTTTTCAAAAAAATTTCCCTACCGTGAAACTTTCGGGCCTGAATATGCACCTAAAGAAGCAAAACAAACTCAGTATGACAAGTCCGCCACTAAGTGAAAAGGAGTTTGCATCGCTTATAAGGGAGCACTCCGCAATCATCAACAAGGTCAGCTACTTCTATGCCGACGACATACTGCCCTTCGACGACCTCAGGCAGGAAATCTACGTCAACATCTGGCTCGGATTAAGCCGGTTCAGAGGCGAGAGCAAAATGTCGACATGGATCTACCGCGTAGCCGTCAACTCTGCCCTCATGGCAATCCGTAGTTCCAAACCGAGGCTTGAAACCGTCGCCCTGGATTTCAGCCGCCTCGACCCCTCGTCGGAAATGGACGACCTGCAAAAAGAGAACCTCCAGGCGCTCCACTCCCTGATTAACAGGCTCGAGGATATCGAGAAGGCTATAATCCTCCTGTGGCTCGACGAATACTCTTATGACGAGATTGCCGCCACCCTCGGCCTGAAGCGCAACACCGTCGCAACCAAAATCCACCGCATCAAAGAAAAACTTTCAAAATCAATATAATCATGCAACTCGACGAACTCAAAAAAAACATGTCGGTCCTCGAACAGGTGCTCGCCAGGACAAACACCGAGATAAAGATAAACGTGTCAGCCTCCCAAAGCGCACAGGCCAGGATACTCAAAAAATTCCGCCAGGGATTCACCTCCTGCCTTATCCTCGCTATTGTATTTGCCCTAATGGCGATTGGCAACGTCAACCCTGTCTCATTTCCGCTTTATCTGAAAATATATGTATCCTCTATCCTCGCGGTCGGCGCCGTATGGTATATCTACATGTACCGCAAACTAAAAGCTATCAACATCGCCGCTCTCACACCGAGCCGGCTTTTTGCCAAAACATCGACCGTCAGACTACTGGCCGTCTCGGGAGAAATATTCTTTCTAATCTGCCTCGCCGTCCTCTTCACCCTTCTATTCCAAAACGCATGGGCCCACAACCGGGTAGGATTTTGGGCAACGGTCGTATTTCTCGTAATCGTCATCATCTACAGCATCTTTCACTACTATCCCAAATACATCCAACTCTTCCGCGACCTCAACTCAATCAAGGAATAAACGCCAGCAATCCGGGCTGTAGGGACGCCGCGTGCGGCGTATGCCAAATGGAATACATAATAATATACAAACAAAATGTATTCGTTAGCTTGGCATACGCCGCACGCGGCGTCCCTACAGCCCGTATATTTGTAAAATATTTTCCGTAATTTTGCGGTCGCAAAGACTGAGAACACGATGATAAAGGCTATATTTTTCGATATCGACGGAACCCTTGTGCCATTCGGCACCCCGGGAATTCCGGCTGAAGTTAGTGATGCGATTGCCCGGGTCAGGGCTGCCGGAGTGAAGGTGTTTATAGCCACAGGCAGGCACCTTGAGTGGATTGACAACCTCGGTGACACCGAATTTGACGGGTATGTGACAGTCAATGGTGCTATATGTCTGCTCGCCGACAAGCACACCTGCATCCACCGCCGCTGCATAGCCCGCGACGACGTGGAGCGCGCCATAGATTTTTCCCACCGCTCACCGATACCCCTCGTGGTCGTCCCCGCCGACGGCGACATCTTCATCAACAGGATTGACGACAATGTCCGCTTCGTCCAGAAGATGCTGCGTGTCAATCACATCGACGTGCGCGAGCTCGACTCAGCACGGGGCCGCGACGTGGTGCAGATGATGGCCTTCGGAACAGAGAAGGAGCGCACCGACAGCCGGCTCTTCGAAACAGTGCTCACCGACTGCGAGCCGACGAGCTGGAACCCCTATTTCTGCGACATCATCCCCCTCGGAAGCGACAAGAGCGTCGGCATCGACCGCATGATCGAACACTTCGGCATCCCCCTCTCCGAGACAATGGCTTTCGGCGACGGCGGCAACGACATCGGGATGCTCCGCCACGTCGCCATAGGCGTGGCGATGGGCAACGCCGACACCGCCGTGAAATCCGCCGCCGACTACGTCACCACCCCCGTAGACGCCCACGGCGTCCTCAACGCCTTCCACCACTTCGGGCTGATATAGGAAAACGGCATAAAAAAACGATGTCGCGTCTATGGGCGGGATGCGGCATCGTTTTTTATGTGTGAATCTGTGTCGACGTGGTCAGTCTATGCGGCGGGCGCCGTCGGAGATGATGACGTCGTAGATTTTGGGCTTGTGGCCGTAGCGGGAGTTGAATTTCTCGGTGACGGTGGCGATGAAGCTGTCGTGGATGTCGTCGGGGACAAGGTTGATCGTGCAGCCGCCGAAGCCGCCCCCCATGATGCGGGAGCCGGTGACGCCACATTCCTTGGCTACGTCGTTGAGATAGTCAAGTTCCTCGCATGAAACTTCGTAGTCCTTCGAGAGGCCTTCGTGGGTCTCATACATAAGACGGCCCACGGTGGCTATGTCGCCGCGGTTGAGGGCGTCGCAGACGCCGAGCACACGCTCTTTCTCACCGATGACGAAGCGGGCGCGCATATAGTCCTCGGAGGTGACGTCGGCCTTGACGGCGTCGAGCATCTCCATGTCGGCGTCGCGGAGGGTCTCGATGCCGAGGCGCTTGGCGACGCGCTCGCACGATTCGCGGCGCTTGTTGTAGGGGGAGTCGACGAGCTCGTGCTTCACCACTGAGTCGACGAGCACGAGTTTGTAGCCGTCAATCTTGAATGGGAAGTATTCATATTCGAGCGAGCGGCAGTCGAGACGGATGAGGCAGTCTTTCTTGCCGAAGACGGAGGCAAATTGGTCCATGATGCCGCAGTTGACACCGCAGTAGTTGTGCTCGGTCGACTGGCCGATCTTGGCAAGCTCGAATTTGTCGATTGAGTTGGCGTTGAAGAGGTCGTTGACAGCGAAGGCGAAACATGATTCGAGCGCTGCCGACGATGAGAGGCCCGCGCCGAGGGGGACGTTGCCTGCAAAGACGGCATCGAAGCCCTTGACGGTGCCGCCGCGCTTGATTGTCTCGCGGCAGACGCCGAAGATGTAGCGCGCCCACTGCTGCGAGGGGGCGTCGGCCTCCTCGAGGCCGAAGGTGGAGCTGTCGTTGAGATCGACGGAATAGAGGTTGACCTTGTCGGTGCCGTTGGGGCGGATTTCGGCCATGATTACTTTGTCGATAGCGCCGGGGAAGACGAAGCCACCGTTGTAGTCAGTGTGCTCGCCGATGAGGTTTATACGGCCTGCGGAAGCGTAGAATATCCCCTCGCCGCCGAAGTGTGAGACAAAGGCCTCACGGATTTTGTCTTGAAGTTCCATGTGTCAGAGCTTTCAGGTAAGAAAATGGGTGGTATAGTTAAAACATTTTGTCGGGGTAGAGGCCGTCGGCGTGGAGCTGTGCGAATTTTTCGACAACGCCGGGGCGGTCGGCTGCGTAAGTGACGCCGAACCAGCGGGAATCCGTGTCGAGCACCTTGACAGTGGCCTCGCCGGAGTGGATGAGGGTGTCGATGACGAGGGGAATGAAGAATTCGGCCTTTGGTGTGTTGAGATCGCGGTCGAGGAAGTTGCGGAACTCGCGCTCGGAGTAGTCGAAATAGTCGGGAGTGAAGCCCCAAAGGTTCATAGACACGGGAGTCATGGGGTCGAGGGTCTGCTCGACGCCGTTCTCATCGGTGAAGACTATGTCGCCGTTGGGAGCGTAGGAGATGGCGGTGCGCTCGACTACGCCGGTGAGGTTGCCGTCGGCGCCCTTGGAGCATACGCCACGGGCCACGGAACCGTTTTCAGTCATGGTGTTGCCCACGCGGAAGCCGACCATAGAGTAGTCACCCTTGCGGTCGCGCTGACGCATGAGGTCCTCGGCCATTACGCGGAAGGCGTCGCGTCCGTAGAAGTCGTCGGCATTGATGACGGCGAAAGGCTCGCTGATGACCTCGCTGCCCATCATGACGGCATGGTTAGTACCCCAGGGCTTGGTGCGGTCAGCGGGGCAGACGTAGCCCTCGGGGAGCTTGTCGGTCGACTGGAAGACTACCTCCACGGGGATGTGGCCCTCATATTTTGAAAGAATCTTTTCGCGGAAGTCCTTCTCGAAATCCTTGCGGATTACGAAGACGACCTTGCCGAATCCGGCCTGGATCGCATCGTAAATCGAATAGTCCATAATGGTCTGACCCTGCGGGCCTAAGGGGTCGAGCTGCTTCAGACCACCATAGCGGCTGCCCATGCCGGCAGCAAGAACGAATAATGTTGGTTTCATCAGAGTGTATTGAATTTGAATTTGATGATTTCGTCATATTTCTCGCCCGGACGGAGCACGGAGGAGGGGAAGGAGGGCTTGTTGGGGGCGTCGGGGAAGCCCTGGCACTCGATAGCGACGCCGTCGTAGTCACTGTATGCACCGCCGGAGATGCTTTCGGGGCAGCCGGCGAGCCAGTTGCCGGTGTAGACCTGCATACCGGGCTGTGTGGTGGAAATCACGAGCGCGCGGCCTGACTTTGAGGAGCGCAGCTCGGCCACTTCCTGAAGCACCCCCTTGCGATAGCCGTCGATGACCCAGCAGTGGTCGTAGCCCTTGCCCACCTTGAGGGGATGGAAGTCGGCATTGATGTCGCGCCCGATAGCCTTGAACTCGGTGAAGTCCATAGGGGTGCCGGCGACGGGGGCGATTTCGCCTGTCGGAATCTGGGTGTCGTCGGTGGGAAGATATGAGGAAGCTTTCAATTTAAGCTCCTGGTCGAGGACAGTGCCGGAATTCTCGCCGTCGAGGTTGAAATAGGCGTGGTTGGTCAGGTTGACCACCGTCGCCGCGTCGGACTCGGCTGTGATATGGAGCGAAAGCTCGTTGTCGTCGCTCCAGGTATAGCGGGCGGTGACTGAGAGCTTGCCGGGGTAGCCCTCCTCGCCGTCGGCGGAGGTGTAGGTGAAAGTCACCGAGCAGCCTTCGGCTGAGCTGTCCCAGATGCGGTTCATGAACCCGGTCGGGCCGCCGTGGAGGGCATTTGGCCCATTGTTTATCGCGAGGGAGTATTCCTTGCCGTCGAGGGTGAAATGGCCGAGGGCGATGCGGTTGGCAAATCGTCCGGGAATCTTGCCGGCACAGGGACCGTCGGCAATATATGATGCAGGATCCTTGTAGCCGAGGGCCACGTCGGCCAGCCTGCCGTCGCGGTCAGGGACATTGACAGCCACGATGCCGGCACCGAGACTCGAAAGAGTCACCGACGCACCCGAGGCGTTGGTCAGAGTGTAGAGAGTGATTTCTCCCAGCGAAGAGGGAGCAGTCCGGGTCTGTATTTTCATGATTAAATCAAATTTGATGTGTCAACTACGTTATTGAGGTATCAATTACTTCATTGAAATGCCAACTACGTTGATTACCTCATGCAAAGATAGTCAAAGTTGCCATGCCACGCAACAGTATGGGTCAAAAAGCTGTGGGTGGGATATAATTGGATAATGGCGCCAGCGTATTATGAATGTTTTTTCAAGAAAAATTCGTAACTTTGCAGCCCGAAATACAAAATAGATAGAATGATAGCTGTTAATAATTTAGGAATTCAATTTGGCAAGCGGGTGCTTTTTCAGGATGTGAACCTGAAGTTTACTCCGGGCAACTGCTATGGTATCATCGGCGCCAACGGTGCCGGAAAATCAACCCTCATGCGAATCCTGAGCGACCAGCTTTCGCCGACACACGGCACTGTGAGCCAGGGCCCGGGGGAGCGTATGAGCGTGCTCGAACAGGACCACTTCAAGTTTGACGACTGCACGGTCATGGAGACCGTGCTCCGCGGCCACACCGTCCTCTGGGACATCATGCAGGAGAAGGACGCCCTCTATGCCAAGGAGGATTTCTCGGACGAGGACGGCATCCGTGCCTCCGAGCTGGAGGAGAAGTTTGCGGAGCTGGAGGGCTGGAACGCCGAGAGCGACGCCGCGGCGCTCCTCAGCGGCCTCGGAATCAAGGAGGACAAGCACTATACGCTGATGCGCGACATGAGTGGTAATGAGAAGGTGCGCGTGCTGCTCGCGAAGGCTCTCTTCGGCAATCCCGACAACCTTCTGCTCGACGAGCCTACCAACGACCTCGACCTCGAGACCGTGGCGTGGCTCGAGGATTACCTGTCGAAGTTCGAGAACACGGTGCTCGTCGTCAGCCACGACCGCCACTTCCTCGACTCGGTCTGCACACACACGCTCGACATAGACTACAACAAGCTGACACTCTTCGCCGGAAACTACAGCTTCTGGTACGAGTCGTCGCAACTCGCCCTGCGCCAGCAGCAGCAGGCCAACAAGAAGGCCGAGGAGAAGCGCAAGGAGCTTCTCGAATTCATCCAGCGCTTCAGCGCCAACGTTGCCAAGTCGAAGCAGACCACCTCGCGCAAGAAGATGCTCGAGAAACTCAACGTCGAGGAGATCCAGCCTTCGTCGCGCCGCTATCCGGGCATCATCTTCACCCCGCAGCGCGAGCCGGGCAACAAGATTCTCGAGGTCAAGGGTCTGACGGCGTCGGTGGACGGCGAACTGCTCTTCAAGGATGTCAACTTCCAGGTGGAGAAGGGTGACAAGATTGCCTTCCTCAGCCATGACCCGCGCGCCATGACCGCTCTCTTTGAAATCATCACCGACAACCGCAAGGCCGACGAGGGTACCTACGAATGGGGACAGACAATCACCACGGCCTATCTGCCTCTCGACAATTCGGCGTTTTTCAACACCGACCTCACGCTCGTCGACTGGCTGTCGCAGTTCTCCAACGACAGTTCGGAAATCTATCTCAAGGGCTTCCTCGGCAAGATGCTCTTCTCCGGCGAGGAGGTTCTGAAGAAAGCCTCCGTGCTTTCGGGTGGCGAGAAGATGCGCTGTATGATCGCGCGCATGATGATGACCGATGCCAACACGCTCGTGCTCGACTCCCCCACCAACCACCTCGACCTCGAGTCGATCCAGGCCTTCAACAATACGCTGCAGGCCTTCAAGGGCAACCTGCTCCTATCCAGCCATGACCACGAGTTCATCCAGACGGTCTGCAACCGCATCATCGAGCTTACGCCCAACGGCACTATCGACAAGCTCATGGACTATGACGACTATATCACTGACGAAAAGGTGCTTGCAGCGCGTGAGAAGCTGTATGCGAAGTGATTGCTATCTGAGGCATAAAAATAAGGCAAAGTATTGGCCTGAATTTTGAAATGTCGTAACTTTGCAGCAAAATAAAGGAAGCAGAGGCTTCCAAGAAACATTGTTTAATAGCGTTTGCTATTTGTTCCAATCAGAATGAAACGTCGGAAACTTCATTTAGAATAAATCGGAACAAGTCGCGGACGTCCATGTACAGGCATGGACGGGACTTGCCGTTTATTCCACCATTTCCGACGGGTGCATTCTGGGCAGTAACGTCCATGTTTTGTACCCGTCGGAAATGTAGATACATGATTAAACATTGGCATACGCAAAATACGGATGCCAATGAATAAGAATTTGTTGGCCAGGCATATCGTTTGGCCTTTTTTATTGTTGGGTGTATTGTCGCAACCACTGTCAGCCCGTTGCGATGATAACACCGAAACGGTGACTGCAACCAAAAGGGATTCCGTTGACCACGACGGCAATCATGAATTTAGAGTCCGAGAACTGGTCCTTGCCGCCTCACTGATAACTGTCGGGGCGATCGGAGTATGCAATCCATACTTTAAGAGATTGAATCTTGAGGTAAAAGACGGCATGGATGACTTTCGCGGAAATCATTATCTGCGCATTGATGATTATGCCCAATATCTGCCGATAACAGCCTATCTCGGACTGGAATTCATCGGTGTGAAAGCCCGACACTCCTTTAAGGAGCGTGTGGCAGCAGGCACTATTTCTTATCTGTGTATGGCGATATTAACCAACTCCACAAAACACATTGTAAAAGAACCTCGCCCGGACTCTGGAAGAAGAAATTCGTTTCCATCGGGGCATACGGCAACCGCTTTCACGGGCGCTGAACTAATAAGGACGGAATACGGCATGGCGGCAGGGGTCGCGGCATACACTTTCGCTACCGGGATTGCCTTCCTGCGGCTATACAATGGACGACACTGGCTCAACGATGTTATTGCCGGTGCCGGGATAGGGATACTGTCGGCGAGGGTCGGATATTGGATGCTGCCCATATACCGTCAGTGGTTCAAGTGGAATAGGCCAAAATCAAAGGGAGCGATAGCAATGTTGCCGGGCTATGATTTTGAAAATCATTCTGTGTCGGTCAATTTCGCATGTAGTTTCTGATTTACACGCTGAATTTTAGCCAAAAAATTACAAAAACCGAGTCCGGCTCCTGATTTTTGGGAGTCGGACTCGGTTTTTATGTGATAGGGGTTACAGGCGGGCTGAATTTGTCCTCAACCAATAGAAGAGGTCAAAGAAACCTCTGAGTAAGCGATGATTAGCATCTTCGATGCATCGGCTCTATCTATCCATCCTATCTCCCAGGCATCGCTGCGGCCTACGGCCTTCGCTTACCCTGGGGTTTCTCCTGCATAGGCTCTCAGAGCCATATATAGGGGCATTATGACAAAACCAAATAGTTATAGCTCTGTCAATCAGACGAGATGTTTGATGAGCTCTTCGCGGTCGCCGGGGAGGAGGTCGATGACGGGGATTTCAATCATGGTGTAGGCTCCGGGGGCGAGGCGCATAGAGGCACGGGCGACTCCGACAAGGAGCTGTGCGGTGAGCGCGGGATTGTTGATTGACATGTTGAACTCGAAACGCTGGTTCTGGGTCTTGCCGGAAACGCCTTTGCGTACCATGTGGACGCCGTGGCCCATATCCTTGACGGCGTCGACGCTCTCGACGGCCATGACGTGGGTCTCGTCGGAGGCGAAGTATGGGTCAGCCTTGATAGCCTTGGCCACTTCCTCGAGGCTTGCGCCCGGTTCGAGCTCCACATAGACCATACGGCGGTGTACGCCGTCACCCTGAGGCATGGTCATAGAGAGGGCGTTCTTCACGCCTGCTTTTGACTTCACGCACACGGTGTGGCCCATGCTCATGCCGGGGCCGAAATTGGTATATGTGAGGCCCTTGGGAGCGGCGGCCTCCATAAGAGTGCGCACGATTGAGTCACTGCCCGGATCCCAGCCGGCGGAAATCACCGATACGCGTCCGGCTTTCTTAGCGGCTGCGTCGAGCGAGCGGCGGAGGTCGAGAATAGAGGTGTGGATGTCGAAGCTGTCGACTGTGTTGATGCCCATAGCGAGATATTCGAGAGCATATTTCTCGACCTCGCGGGTCGGGGTGGCAAGGATGGCCACATCAACGTGTCCAAGCTCACGGATGTCGGTAACTACCTTGTAAGCGGCAAGTTCGGCGGGAATATCCGACACATTTCTGCGCACGACGCCTGCAATTTCGAAATCGGGCGCGGCTTCGAGGGCTTCAACAGTAAATCGGCCGATATTTCCGTAGCCGACTACAGCTGCTCTAATCTTTGTCATATTTGCATTATTATTTTTAGGCATCCTGCGCAGCCCGGCAAGAGCACGGGCACGCACGGAGCAGGGTTATGGAAAAGAGTACCGGAGAGACCTCAGCAGTCACCCCGGCACACATAATTTAAATCTTATTTCTTGGATACGATTGACTCGGTGTCGCGGGCAATCATCAGCTCCTCGTCGGTCGGGATGACGACAACCTTGACTTTCGATGCGGGAGTCGAGATGACAGCCTCTTTTCCGCGAATCGAGGCGTTGACCTCGGCATCAATCTCAACGCCCATGAAGGCGAGCGGGGCGCATACGCTCTGGCGGAGCGAGGTCTGGTTCTCGCCGACACCGCCGGTGAAGACGATGATGTCGACGCCACCCATTTCGGCCGCGTAGGCACCGATATACTTGGTGATGCGCTGCTCATACATGTCGAGGGCGAGTTTCGCGCGCTCGTCGCCGGCATTGACGGCAGATTCAATCTCGCGCATGTCGCTCGAAATGCCGGTGGTGCCGAGCATACCGCTCTCCTTGTTGATAATCTTCTGAAGCTCGGTGGCCGAAAGATTGTGCTTGAGCATAAGGTAGACGAGTGCGCCCGGATCGACGTCGCCAACGCGGGTACCCATCATCAGGCCCTCGGTCGGAGTGAGGCCCATAGAGGTGTCCACGCTCTTGCCGCCGTCGACAGCTGTGATTGAGCCGCCGTTGCCGACATGGCAGGTGATGATTTTATGATCCTTGATGTCGACACCGAGGAATTCGCACACGCGCTGCGACACATAGCGGTGGCTGGTGCCGTGGAAGCCGTAGCGACGCACGCCGTCCTCTTTGTAGAACTTATAGGGGAGCGCGTAGAGATACGACTTGGCCGGCATGGTCTGGTGGAAGGCAGTGTCAAACACAGCCACCTGCGGAGTGGAGGGCATGAGGGTTGTGATAGCGTCGATGCCGGTCATGTTGGCAGGGTTGTGGAGGGGGGCGATGTCGTAGCATTGCTTAATCATGTCCTTGACCTCGTCGGTGATGAGCACGCTCTGGCTGAACTTCTCTGCACCGTGGACCACGCGGTGACCTACGGCGTCAATCTCGTCGTAGCCCTTAATGCAACCTTCGACGGGGTCGGTGAGGATGTTGAGGATGGCCTGGACGGCACCGTTGTGGTCCACGAGACCAAGCTCCACGATGGCCTTCGAGCCGTTTTTCTGCTTGTATTTGAGGAAACCGTCGCTGAGGCCGATTTTTTCAACGCCGCCTTCGGCGAGAACTGCATCGTCGGTAGTGTCGATGAGCTTATATTTCACAGAACTGCTGCCACAGTTCAATACCAAGATTTTCATTTGTCTATATTATAATTATGTATATGTTGCCTTCTGTTATTTGTTTTCCTTCAGACCGATTGCCTGGTTGCAGGTGATGATGATGGTCTTGTAGATATCCTCGGGGAAGCAACCGCGCGAGAGGTCGTTGACGGGAGCTGCGAGACCCTGGAGGACAGGACCTACAGCCTGGACACCGCCGAGGCGCTGCACGAGCTTATAGGCAATGTTGCCGACCTCGAGCGAGGGGAATACGAGCACGTTTGCACGGCCGGAGAGCGGGCTGTTGGGAGCCTTGCTGTTGGCCACGCTGGGGACGAGGGCTGCGTCGGCCTGGAGCTCGCCATCGAGCATGAGGGCCGGATCCATTTCGTGGGCGATGCGGGTAGCCTCGATTACCTTGTCGACACGCTCGCTCTTGGCGCTGCCCTTGGTAGAGAAGCTCAGGATTGCCACACGCGGCTCGATGCCGGCGATGTCGCGGGCAGTCTTTGCTGCCGATACGGCAATCTGTGCGAGCTGGGCTGCGTCAGGTTCGGGAACTACGGCACAGTCGGCGAAGATGAGGAGATCGTTGGTGCCATAGTTGGAACCTTCGGGGAGAACCATGACGAAGGCGCCGGATACGACGTCGATACCGGGCATAGTCTTAATCACCTGGAAGGCGGCGCGGAGGACATTGCCTGTGGTGTTGAGAGCGCCTGCTACCTGGCCGTCGGCATCGCCTGACTTGACCATGAGGCAGCCGAGATAGAGAGGATTGGCCGAAGTCATGCGGGCCTCCTCCATAGAGATGCCCTTCTTCTTGCGGAGCTCGAAGTAGAGGGGTGCATATTTGTCAATCACCTTCTCGTCGGCGGGATTGACGATAGTAGCCTTGCCGATGTTTTCAAGATTGAGGTCCTTGGCCATAGCCATAATCTCGGCGGGGTCACCGATAAGGATGATGTCGGCGATGCCGTCACTGATGATGCGGTCGGCGGCTGTAAGGGTTCGGGGTTCGTTGCCCTCGGGGAGGACGATGCGCTGGCGCTGTGACTTGGCCTTAGCGGTAAGTTTTTCAAAAAGTCCCATAGTCGGTATATTGATTTAAATTAAAGAACACAATTTATAATATAATACTTCAATTAAGCAATTACTTGGCAAAGGTACAATCATTTCCCCTCTTTTCCAAAATAAAATATTCTCAACTTTTTATCGTTAACAATATATAATCATACAAAAGCACAAATGACACATCGACATATAATATATGTAGTCACAATTCTTTCCGCTATGTTTATCAGCTCCTGTTCTGGGGCGAAAATGAGCGTGGCCGACGAGCAGCTGGCCCGAGGAGAGTATTTCGACGCGCAGAAGACCTATCGAAAGATATACAACAAGCTAAACCCTCGCGACCAGCGCCGGCTCCGAGGGGAGGTGGCGGCCAAGATGGGGGAATGTTACACCCGGCTCGGGCAGGATGCGCGAGCCGCAGCCGCTTATCAGAACGCGCTGCGCTACGGTTATCCAGACTCGACACTACTGTTGAAGCTCGCCAACGCGCAGCACGCGCAGGGCAACTACTCACAGGCCGTCGGCTCCTACAGGGAGTATCTTGAAAAATGGCCCGACGACAAGCTGGCGCAGCAGGGACTGGCCGGCGCGCAGAAGAGTGCCGAGCTGAAGCGCAACAAGACGCGCCACATTGTGAAAAATGCCAAGCTGTTCAACTCCCGACGCTCGGATTTCGCCCCGATGTTCAACGGCGACATACTCTACTTCGCCACCACCAACGAGAAGGTGACCGGCACCAAGCGCAGCGAAATCACTGGCATGAAGCGCAGCGACATATGGATGGCCCGCAAGAACGAGCGCGGGGAGTGGCAGCGCCCGGAGCCTGTGGAGGGTGAGCTGAACACCGAATGGGACGAGGGCATAATGTCGTTCTCGCCCGACGGCTCCACGATGTACCTGACCCGCTCCATCCGCACTCCCGACAGGGATACCGGCGTCGACATCTATACCTCCAGCAGATCGGACGCCCGCTGGAGCGCGCCTGTGAAAATGGAGATTACCCACGACACCATATCAAGCTACGGCCACCCGGCTGTCAGCCCCTCAGGGACATACCTGTATTTCAGCTCCGACATGCCCGGCCAGGGTGGCAAGGACATATGGCGCATCAACCTGAAAGAACGCGCCGGCAGTCTCGAAAACCTCGGCGAGGCTATCAACACCCCGGGCGACGAGATGTTTCCCTACATGCTGACCGACTCAATAATGTATTTCTCCTCCGACGGGCATCCCGGGCTCGGAGGGCTCGACATATTCAAGGCCACGCTCACGCCCTCCGGGGGCTGGCTCGTGGAGAACATGGGGAGCCCTATCAATTCCGAAGGTGACGACTTCGGGATCACATTCGCCAATCCGGGCAAGGAGGCGGGCTATTTCAGCTCGAACCGGGGAGACGGCCGCGGCTATGACCACCTCTATTCCTTCGAGCTGCCCGACTTGAAGATACTCATCTCCGGCTGGGTGCTCGACAAGGACGAGGAGCCGGTGCCCAACGCCGTCATCCGCATCGTCGGCAACGACGGGTCGAACCAAAAGGCCGTGGCCCGCAACGACGGCTCATTCTCCTTCCCGCTCCAGCGCGGCGTGAGCTATGTGATGCTCGCCGGCGCCAAGGGCTACCTCAACGCCAAACAGGAATTCACCTCCGACACAGCCGAAGAGGATGCTGAATACGGCATCGACTTCATCCTCGCCTCAATCAACAAGCCCAACATCGTCGAAAACATCTTCTATGACTTCGACAAGTCGGACCTGCGCCCGGAATCGAAGGAGGCACTCAACGAGGTCATACAGATGCTTCGCGACAACCCGAATATCACCATTGAAATGGCCTCGCACACTGACCGCAAAGGCTCCGACGAGTACAACATAGCCCTTTCGGAGCGCCGTGCAAAGAGCGTTGTCGACTATCTGATAGAGTCAGGCATCCCTGCTGACCGCCTGCAATACCAGGGCTACGGGGAGTCACGCCCCAAGACGGTGACCAAGCGCATAGCCCGCGAATATCCGCAGTTCCAGGAGGGTCAGGTGCTCGACGAGGAGTTCATCCTTACGCTCTCCGAGGAGGACCAGGAGGTGGCCGACCAGATCAACCGCCGCACAGAGTTCCAGGTCCTGTCCGTGGACTATCAGATGTATTAAATTACCCAACCACGGTGCTTTTCATTGGAAAAACACCGTTTTTTAAGGCTAAGTCACTGCCAATTGGGAAAATTTGAGTAAATTTGCAGCCGAAAATTTTTAGGACAATGCAGAAGATTAGAAATATTGCCATCATCGCCCATGTGGACCACGGCAAAACGACCCTCGTAGACAAGATGCTACTGGCCGGCAAACTTTTTCGCGACAACCAATCGACCGGCGAGCTCATCCTCGACAACAACGATCTTGAACGTGAACGAGGAATAACAATCCTCTCAAAGAACGTATCCATAAACTACAACGGCTACAAAATCAACATCATTGACACTCCGGGACACGCCGACTTCGGCGGCGAGGTAGAGCGCGTGCTCAACATGGCCGACGGCTGCCTGCTCCTTGTCGACGCCTTCGAAGGCCCGATGCCCCAGACCCGCTTCGTGCTCCAGAAGGCCATACAGATGGGACTCAAGCCCGTGGTGGTCATCAACAAGGTCGACAAACCCAACTGCCGCCCCGACGAGGTGCAGGAAATGGTGTTCGACCTCATGTGTAACCTCGACGCCACCGAGGACCAGCTCGACTTCCCGACAATCTACGGCTCGGCAAAGCAGGGCTGGATGAGCACGGACTACAATACCCCTACCGACAACATCACCGCCGTCCTCGACGCAATCATAGAATATATCCCCGAGCCCGAGACTCTCGAAGGCGACGCGCAGATGCTCATCACCTCGCTCGACTTCAGCAGCTATGTGGGCCGTATAGCCATAGGCCGCGTGCACCGCGGCGAACTCCGCGAGGGGCAGGAAATAGCCCTCTGCAAGAAGGACGGCAGCGTGGTGCGCCAGCGCATCAAGGAGCTCCACACCTTCGAGGGCATGGGGCGCAAGAAGGTGGAATCGGTGAAGAGCGGCGACATCTGCGCCCTCGTCGGCATCGAAGGCTTCGAAATCGGCGACACTGTGGCCGATGTCAACAATCCCGAACCGCTCCCGCGCATCGCCATCGACGAGCCGACAATGTCTATGACATTCACTATCAACGACAGCCCCTTCTTCGGCAAGGACGGCAAGTATGTGACCTCGCGCCACATCCATGACCGCCTCATGAAGGAGCTTGACCGCAATCTCGCGCTGCGCGTCAAGAAAGCTGACCACGAGGACACATGGACCGTGTTCGGACGCGGCGTCCTCCACCTCTCGGTGCTCATCGAGACCATGCGCCGCGAAGGCTTCGAACTCCAGGTGGGCCAGCCCCAGGTAATCATCAAGGAAATCGACGGACAGAAATGCGAGCCGATGGAGATGCTGACAATCAACGTCCCCGAGGAATATTCGTCGAAAATCATCGACATGGTGACCCGCCGCAAGGGTGAGATGGTATCGATGATGACCCAGAACGACCGTCTGCACATCGAATTCCTCATCCCCTCGCGAGGCATCATCGGTCTGCGCAACAATGTGCTCACCGCATCGGCCGGCGAGGCTATCATGGCACACCGCTTCCATGAATACCAACCCTGGAAGGGTGACATCGAGCGCCGCACCAACGGCTCGCTCATCGCTATGGAGGGTGGCACGGCCTATGCCTACGCCATCGACAAGCTCCAGGACCGCGGCCGCTTCTTCATCTTCCCGCAGGAAGAGGTCTATGCCGGCCAGGTGGTCGGCGAAAACGCCAAGGACAACGACATAGTGGTCAACGTCACCAAGTCGAAGAAGCTCACCAACATGCGTGCCAGCGGCGCTGACGACAAGGCCCGAATCATCCCCCCGGTGGTCTTCTCGCTCGAAGAGGCCCTCGAATACATCAAGGAGGATGAATATGTGGAGGTAACCCCCCACCACCTGCGCCTCCGCAAGATAATCCTCGACGAACTCGAGCGCAAACGCGCCAACAAGGCCTGATTTACAAATCAGCTTACTGACTTCGGACATCCCCCAGCCGGACACAGTCATAAGAAGCCGGAGAAGCACCCTCCAATCGGGCCCTTCTCCGGCTTTTCGTTGTCAGACCATGAAGCTGTTGAAAAAAATCACTCGCTGAGGACGAGCTCTACCGGGCAGTGGTCGGAGCCGGTGACGTCGGCGCGGATGTTTGCGTCGGACAGGCGCGGGAGCAGGCGCGAGCTGATGACGAAGTAGTCGATACGCCACCCGACGTTCTTCTCACGGGAACGGGCGCGGTAGCTCCACCATGTGTAGGCCTCCTCGAGGTCTGGATGTATGGCGCGAAACGTGTCGACGAAGCCGCAATCGAGGAGCTTGGTGAACTCGCCGCGCTCCTCGTCGGTAAAACCGGCGTTGCGGCGGTTGGCCTTGGGATTCCTGAGGTCGATTTCCCGGTGGGCCACGTTCATGTCGCCGCAGACTATTACCGGCTTGCGCCTGTCAAGCTCCACAAGGTAATTCCTGAACGCCTCCTCCCACACCATGCGGTAAGGCAGGCGCGCAAGCTCCCCCTGCGAGTTGGGAGTGTAGACATTGACAAGGTAGTAGTCCTCCATTTCAAGCGTAATCACCCTCCCCTCGTGGTCATGCTCGTCGATGCCTATGCCGTAGCTCACGGAGAGCGGCTCTTGGCGCGTATAGACAGCCGTGCCGGAATAGCCCTTGCGGTCGGCAAGGTTCCAATAGGAGTGGTAGCCCTCGAACTCAAGCTCCAGCGCGCCCGGACTCAGCTTGGTCTCCTGCAAGCAGAAGAAATCGGCATCAAAAGCGGGAAACATTTCAGAAAAGCCCTTCGAGCACACGGCTCGAAGCCCGTTGACATTCCACGACACAAATTTTATCATAATAAAGAAATGTATTTTTAGGTGTATTAAACAATTAATACTACAAAGATACGGACAAAAGAAGATTTCGGCAATATAACGCATGTTAATGCCGGCGGTTACAGTAACAGCGGTCGCATTAAATATGGTTATAATTCCGATATATTTACAAAAATTTCGTTTTTTTACGGTTATTCGTGTAACTATTCTTATAATTTTGCGTCTAATATTATGAAAATTGTAAATATAACGCGCTTTATGGTGCGAAATTCATGTCTCAACTATCATGATTATAAGTCTCAAGGACATCAATAAGTCCTATCCGGGTGTCGTGCCCCTCCATGTCCTCAAAGATATCAACCTCTCGATTGACAAGGGGGAGCTTGTGTCCATCATGGGTGCATCGGGTTCGGGAAAGTCGACGCTGCTCAACATCCTCGGCATCCTCGACAACTATGATTCGGGAGAATACTACCTCGACAACGTGCTCATCAAGAATCTGAGCGAAAACAAGGCCGCTGACCTGAGAAACTATATGATCGGCTTCGTATTCCAATCGTTCAACCTCATCAATTATAAGAACGCGCTCGAGAATGTGGCCCTGCCGCTCTTCTACCGCGGTGTGTCGCGCCGTCAGCGCAACAAGCTCGCTATGGAGCAGCTCGAGCGCATGGGCATGGCCGACCGCGCCACCCACCTGCCGAGCGAGCTGTCGGGAGGACAGAAGCAGCGTGTGGCCATTGCCCGCGCACTCATCACTAAGCCGTCAATCATCCTTGCCGACGAGCCGACAGGAGCTCTCGATTCGAAGACATCGAAGGAGGTTATGCAGGTGTTCCGCGACCTCAACGCCGAGGGTATGACCATCGTCATCGTCACCCACGACCCGGGTGTCGGCGAACAGACCAACCGCATCATCCGCATCTCTGACGGACGCATCATCTGACACTCCCCTCTCCCCCAACCCATTATCATATTTTTCATCCACACAGAACGATGTTTGATCTTGCAAACGAAATAATGGCGACGCTGCGCCACAACAAACTGCGCACGGCCCTGACGGGCTTCGCTGTCTCGTGGGGTATCTTCCTGCTGATTGTGCTGCTGAGCGTGTCGCGCGGGCTTGTCAACGGTATGGACGCCATGTTTAACCAACGCGGCGACACGGACATAGTCAATATCCGCGCCGGCTGGGCCCACAAGGCCTACAAGGGCATGAAGGAGGACCGCCGCATCACGCTCCGCGACGCCGACATAGACATTCTCGCCTCGCAGAACGCCAATGTGTCGTCGCAGGTAGTGGCCCAGATTTCCAACGACTCCGCCAAGGTGACGAGCTCGAAGGACTATCTGACCGGCGGCTACAAGGGGGTCTTCCCGGCCGAGCTGCGCAACAGAGGTCTCGACATGACCGCGGGACGCTTCATCAACCAGAACGACGTCAACCAGCAACGCCGCGTGGTGGTCATAAACGACGAATATGCCAAGACTCTCTTTGACAAAGCCGACCCTATAGGGCAGATGGTCAAAATATGCGATCTGTCGTTCACCGTGATAGGTACTTACAAGCAGGAGTGGCGCCGGGAAACATACATCCCCTACACCACCGCGAAAGCCATGAGCGGCGGCTCCGACAAAATCAACAATGTCACGGTGAAGCTCCGCAATGTCACCACACTCGAGGAGAGCGAGGCTGCCGAGAAGGGCTTCCGCTCCACTCTCGGCCGCCAGCATACATTCGCCGAGGACGACAGCGGCGCCCTATGGATATGGAACCGATTTTCCGACTACATGAAGAGCTCGGCCGCTATGGGTGCCATAGGCTATGCCGTGTGGATCATCGGCCTACTGACAATGCTGTCGGGCATCGTAGGTGTGAGCAACATCATGTTTGTCTCCGTGCGCGAGCGCACACATGAAATCGGCGTGCGCCGAGCCATCGGGGCCAAGCCGCGCAGCATCCTGCGGCAGATTATCCTCGAGAGCGTGGCCATCACGACGTTCTTCGGCTATGTCGGCATAGTCTTAGGCATCCTCATGTCACAGGGAATAGCCGTGATTACCGAAGCGGGAGAAGGTGGCGAGCAGATATTGAAGGATCCGACCGTCGACCTCGCGATAGCCTTCCAGGTCACCTTCGTCCTCATCATCGCCGGAGCCCTGGCCGGATTCTTCCCCGCAATGAAATCACTAAAAATCAAACCTGTGGAGGCTCTGCGCGACGAATAACACCCCACCAAGACCCACAAAAATGAGAAATCCGATATTTGATATAGAGAACTGGCGCGAAATCGGGAGCACACTGGCCCAAAACAAGACGCGCACCTTCATGACAGCCTTCGGCATCTTCTGGGGCACGGCAATCCTCGCCCTCCTCATCGGCGGCTCCAAAGGTCTGAAAAGCTTCATGAGCCGAAACTTCGAGGGATTTGCCACGAATGTGGCCATTGTCTTTCCCGGACGCACGACCAAGCCATATGCCGGATTCAAAAAAGGTATGGCGCTTGAATTCGACATCAACGACGTGGCCAACATCCGACGTGCCATGCCATGCATCGAAAGTTCGTCGGCTGTCAACCAGCTCTGGAGCACAGCCCTCTACGGACAAAACAAGACCTCGGCCCAGCTGACAGGCGTCGAGAGCGACTACGACAAAATCTTCGTACCGATAATGTATGAAGGGCGCTTCATCAACGAGGCCGACAATTCCCACAGCCGCAAGGTCTGCGTGGTCGGCAAGAAAGCCGCCGACGAGCTTTTCGGTTCCGAATCAGGCATTGGAAAAGACATCTCAATCAACGGTATCTATTACAAGGTCGTCGGCATAGCCGGACAGACCTCCGAAATCAGCATGGGCGCGGAGCTTGACGAGTCAATAATCATCCCCTACAATTCCATGCGTGCCAACTACAATCTCGGAAAGAAGGTACAAATGTTCATGATGACACTCAAGAGCGGCTATGCCCCCGGAGACTACGAGAGTACCGTCCGACGGATTATAGCCCGGAACCACCCTATCGACCCGGATGACAGGGGGGCGATGTTCTACTTCGACGTCTCTGAGAAGTTCCAAATGGTCGACAATCTCTTTCTGGGTATCACGCTACTCGCCCTCGTGGTTGGAGCGGGCACTCTGCTCTCAGGAATCATCGGCGTGGGCAATATCATGTGGATCATCGTCCGCGAGCGCACTCATGAAATCGGCATCCGCCGAGCCATAGGCGCCAAGCCTCGCGACATCATCATACAGATTCTCTCCGAGAGCATGGTGCTGACGAGCATAGCCGGCATAGCGGGAATCTGCCTGGCAATCATAATCCTCGCCGGAGCCGAGCACGGCTTTGCCGACGAGCGGGGCACGATAGCCTTCCAGCTCTCCTTCACCCAGGCCATATACATACTTGTGACCTTCCTCGTCCTCGGGACTGCCGCCGGACTCATCCCGGCTATCAAGGCTATGAAAATCAAACCTATCGAGGCACTGAACGACAAATAGAACAAACTGATAATAAACCTGATAATAAATCATATCAAACGGAACAATGAAAAAATTTGCGAGAATTTTCATGTGGTGTGTCATCGCCGCAATATTCATCGGGACCTTCGTATTTCTCTTCATGAATTCACGCCCGGAAGTCGAAAAGTTTGAGCTTGTCAGCCCGACGACCGGCAATATCGAGCGTAACACCGTGCTCACAGGCAAAATCGAGCCTCGCGACGAAATCGAAATCAAGCCGCAGGTGTCGGGCATCATCTCCGAAATCAACGTGGAGGAGGGCGACATGGTGCAGGCAGGCGATGTCGTGGCCAAAATCAAGGTCGTGCCTGACGAAGGGCAGCTCTCGTCGGCCCTCTCGCGCATAGAGACCGCCCGAATCAGCCTCGACGACGCGAAAAACAAGCATGAGCGCAACAAACTCCTCTTCGATAAGAAGGTAATCAGCCGCGAGGACTACGAAAACACCGAGACAGCCCTCGCAAAGGCCAAGGCCGAACTCGAAGCCGCCCAGGACGCATACTCCATCGTCAAGGAGGGTGTTTCGAAGACCAATGCCAAGGAAAGCAACACCCTGGTCCGCGCGACAATCACAGGCCTCGTGCTCGACGTCCCTGTAAAAGTCGGTAGCTCCGTAATCCAGGCCAACACGATGAACGACGGCACGACCGTGGCGACCGTGGCCGACATGAACAACCTCATCTTCGAAGGAAAAGTCGACGAAACCGAGGTGGGCCTCCTCTCCGTGGGACAGCCTATGGACATCTCTATAGGCGCCCTACCCGACCTCAATCTCGAGGCTGTCATCGAACTTATAGCCCCCAAGGGTGTAGAGACCAACGGCGCAAATACCTTTGAAATCAAAGGCGCGCTCAAAGTGCCCGAGGGAGAGAAGCTACGCGCCGGCTACAGCGCCAACGCCACCGTCAGCCTCAGCAAGGTCGAAAACGTGCTCACAATCCCCGAGAGCGTAATAGAATGGAAGGGTGATAGTACCTTCGTCTATGTCCTCACCGACAGCGTGCCCCAGCAGAAGTTCGAGCGCAAGCCCATCAGCACCGGCACTTCCGACGGTATCAATATCCAGGTCAACAGCGGTATCGACAAAGACGTGCTCCTCCGCGGCGCCGCTATCAAGAAGAAATAATATGCCAACCAATCCAAGCCAATTCATCAGATAATGAAACGCTTCATCCTACCTCTCATGCTCACTCTCGTGGCAGGGACAGCCACAGCCGGGACATGGAGCCTCGACAGCTGCCTGAACTACGCCATAGACCATAACCTCAATGTCCGCTCTGCAGAGATCAACCGTCTCGGAGGAGAACTCCAGGTCACCGAGGCCAAAGACGCCTTCCTCCCCAACCTCTCCGCCTCCGCAAGCCAGGGCTGGGATTTCGGCCGAGGCCTGACCTCGTCCAACACCTATGCCAACCGAAATACCTCATCATTCTCATGGGGTGCGCGCATGTCACTCCCCATATTCCAGGGTCTGCGCAACATACGCCAGCTCCGCTATAGCAAAAGCAATCTCTCGCTGCTCGAACAGCAAACCGAGGCCACACGCGACGAAGTACGCCTAAGCGTCATCACCTCTTATCTGCAAGTGCTCTTCAACAAGGAGATTCTCGCCGTGAGCCGCGAACAGCTGCGGCTGTCCAACGTGCAGCTCGAGCGCCAACGCGCACTCCTCGAAGGGGGCAAGGTGCCCGAGGTAGACGTAATCCAGGCCGAGGCGCAGGTGGCCCGCAACGAGGTGCAGGTAGTCAACTCCGAGAACGATCTCCGCACCTCATTCATCGAACTTGCCAAGGTCCTCGAGCTTGACAATATCGACGACTTCGACGTGGAGGAAATCGACGACGAGACTATGGCCCTTCTCAATGCCGAAGAGGTCTATAACAACGCTTTGGCCAACTATCCTGCCCTGCGCGCAGCCCGGCAGAACATAAAGGTAGCCGAAGATGCCGTCACCCTCGCAAAAAGCGGCTATCTCCCGACCCTCAGCTTCAACGCCGGGCTGGGCAGCAGCTACTACACCGTGTCGGGCGACAAGTCCAAGTCATTCGGCTCGCAGATGCGTGACAACTTTTCAAAAAACATAGGGTTCTCGCTCTCGGTTCCCATTTTTGACGCCTTCTCGACCCGAAACCAGGTGCGACAGGCCAAGGTCAGGAAGCAGACGGCACAGATACAACTCGAACAGCAGCAGAGCGAGCTGCACAAGGCTATCCGTCTCGCCTACCAGCAGGCTCTCGGTGCCGAGAAAAAATATCAGGCCGGAAAGACCTCGGTCAAGGCAGCGAAAGCCGCCCTCGACGCCATGACCGAGAAGTATACCTACGGCAAGGCCAACGCAACCGAATGGGAACAGACCCAGTCGGACTATATCACCACCCTCGCCGAACAGGTACAGGCAAAGTACGAGCTGATACTACGCAACCGCGTGCTCCAATTCTACAACAGGAAGTAGGAGCCAAATATCGCAGAATATATAATCCCAATCGTTGCAAAACCGTTTGTTGGGGCGTCGTGTGAAACGTCCCAACAAACAGTTTTACAACATATCCATAAATATTGTGGATTAACGATGTTTCTGATAGGCAAACCATTGTTTTCATGGCTGTAATTTTTTTAGATTTAATTGATATCACAAAGTTACGCCATAAAAAGCCCCGAAATGGCGCGATAAAGCAAAAGCGCCCTAAATTTTTCTGAAAATCCACTGCCGCAGGCTGTCAATGGCAAAGCTAAACATATAGATAGCAAGCGGTAAGGCGAGGAAGAAGGCTGAATAAAGCGCCAATGAGCCCAACGACCATACGGAGAGAGCCACGGGCTTGACCACCTGAACCCATATGTAGGGATTCTTGTGAATGAGATAGGCGGCGAAGGCACTGCGTGCGAGCAGGTTGACGGTAGGCGATTTGAATTTCAGGGATGTGAAGAAGATGAAAAGAGACACCGAGGAGAGCACGACAAGCGGATTATTGTAGGCATAGGCCTGCTTCGTATCCAGGAATATGGCCGACACAGTGATAGCAACTGTGCAGAGGATGTAAAGAAGAAACCCCGCGTTGCGGAAGCGACTGTTGCCCTCGATGAGTATGGACGCATAGGAGCCGAGAAAACGACCGATGAGATACATCATCACGAGCTGCATAACCGTATAGCCGGTCGGATTGAAGCTACCGCCCCAAAGCCATCCAGCCCACAGGTTGAAGGCAATAAGGGCCGAGAGAGCGATGGCGAAATGCCGGCGCGGCAAGGTAGAAGCGGCGCTATTGAGGAATGGGCTGAGGATATAGAGGCCGAGATAGGCAGGGACATACCAAAGGTCGGTATGCGTATAGACCATAAATGACTCGGCAAGCTCCCTGAAGGACCATGATGCGAGGCCGAGAGCTGTAAAGACAAGATAAATCCCGACGGCATAGAAGACGCACTGAAGTGTGAAGCGCAGGAAGCCGCGCCAGCGGGCGTGAATCCCGAAATAGCCCGATATGAGGGTGAAGCAGTTGACACCGACAATGGTCAGTGACTCCAATGAGAGCTTATAGATATCATCCTGAGACATCTCTCCCCAACCCGGAGCATCGGGGAGTCCGAGAGCCGCGCCATCGAGATGGACCATAATCACGAACATCATCGACAGGATGCGCAACAGTTCCATATTTGACCGCCTTTCAGTAATCATTTCAGGAAAAAAACAGTGTCACAAAAATTGGGCGAATCGCCATTATAATGAAAACAAAGTTAGACAAATTATGGCAGTATGTCAATAGTTCGCCTCAATTAAGCTTTTTTAACTTGCAAACAAGCCCCTTATAAATAATAAGTTGGTAATTTTGTATGCTCTATAACATAGTTGGACGGCACGACTCATGATAAAAGGTACTATTGACAAGATTCTGACCGAAGAATTAATGGATATATGGTTGTTTCTTTCTAACGAAGAGAAACGCCAGCTGATTGATAATTTTACAATCCATCGCTACAAGAAGAACAAGATTATCTATGCCGAGAAGGAGGAGCCCGAGTATCTATGGGTACTCATCGAAGGCAAGGTAAAAAAGTATAAGGACGGCGTCGGCGGACGTGTCCAGATACTTCGTCTCATAAATCCGGGACAGTATTTCGGCTACCGTGCCTACTTTGCGGGAGAGCACTATGTCTCAAGCGCGGCCACACTCGAGGAATCGGTGCTCGGGACGCTCCCGATGAGTCTTGTCGAGGAAATGATCAGCAAAAACAACCGCCTGGCAATGTTCTTTATCCATGAGCTGTCGCACAATCTTGGAAATTCCGACACAAAGATAGTAAACCTGACGCAGAAACACATCCGTGCCCGTCTTGCCGAAGCCCTTCTTGTCCTGCGCGACAACTACGGATACGAGGAGGATGACAACATGACACTGAAAATCTACATGGCCCGCGAGGATCTTGCCAACCTATCGAACATGACCACGTCAAACGCCATACGCACCCTGTCGACCTTCGGTTCTGAGAAGATAATAGTCGTCGACGGGCGAAAAATCAAGATTCTCAACGAGCCCCTCCTCCGCAAGATTTCAAAATTCGGTTAAATACACACAAACACACACAGAGTCAGAGGACAAACAGTATGTCTAATAAGGTAAAATTCGGTTCAAAAATAGGTTTGATCGCCGCGACAGTCGGCTCGGCTGTCGGACTCGGCAACGTGTGGCGCTTTCCGGCCGAAACCCAGGCCAACGGAGGCGCTGTCTTTCTTATTATATATATTGCCTGCGTATTCCTGCTCGGTATCCCTGTGATGACAGCCGAGTTCTCACTCGGACGCGGCGGCAACTCTGACGCCACAGGGGCTTTCAGGAATGTCACTCCCGACAGGAAGGGCTGGTGGGCCGTCGGCGCGCTCGCCATTCTTGCCTCTTATCTTATTCTGTCGTTCTACATGGTAGTGTCGGGCTGGACTCTCGAATATCTGTTCCAGTCGCTGACCGGCAATCTATATGCCTCCGACACAGCCATAAGCACCGCTGCCGGAGATGAGGCCCTGTTCAGCAGTAAGATGGCATCGTATATCACCGGGACATACCGTCCGCTCGTGATGACCTTCATTATGATTGCCGCCAACCTCTTCGTGCTGCTCAGAGGCGTGCAGAAGGGCATTGAGAAGATGTCAAACATCATGATGCCGGTGCTCTTTCTTCTCCTGCTGATATTCTGCGGCGTGTCACTGACCCTGCCGAAGGCCTATGAGGGTGTGGAATTCTTCCTCAAGCCTGACTTTTCAGCCGTGACACCCTCGACGGTTGTCAATGCACTCGGACAGGCTTTCTTCTCGCTCAGCCTCGCAATGGGTATACTCGTGACGTATGCAAGCTACTACCCTGCCGATACTAAACTGACACGCACGGCGGTGACAGTCTCACTTCTCGACCTCGGGACGGCAATACTCATGGGACTCATTATCTTCCCGGCCGTGATGACATTCGGCCTCTCGGAGCACAATCTCGCAGGCTCGGCATTGGTGTTCATAACTCTG
Organism: uncultured Duncaniella sp.; assembly: GCA_910586665.1. Lineage (GTDB taxonomy): Bacteria > Bacteroidota > Bacteroidia > Bacteroidales > Muribaculaceae > Duncaniella. The sequence goes on along the minus strand of CAJUIX010000003.1, from coordinate 3,766 downwards.
CCGGAAATATTCGCCCAAATGGGAGGTACGATGTTCTGGTCATCGCTCTTCTTCCTGCTCCTGTCGGTGGCGGCCTTCACTTCGACAATCTCGCTCGCCGAGGTGTCTGTGGCCTTTATGGAGTGCCGCTTCGGGATGTCGCGCAAGCGCGCGGTGGTCACAGTCGTGCTCCCACTCTTCGTCCTGAGTTCAATCTGCTCGCTGTCCGTCGGCCCTTGGAGCGACTTCACAATCTTCGGGAAAACCATTTTTGACTTCCTCGATATGGTCGCCACCAACATAATGCTCCCCATCGGCGGCATACTGCTCTGCATCTACATGGGCTGGGTGGCACCGCGCTCATTCTTCAAAAATGAGCTAACGAACAACGGCACACTCACCTCGCATGTATTCGGCCTGGTGGCCTTCATCGTCAAGTGGGTTGCGCCGCTGCTGATAGCCCTTATTCTTGTATGGCAGTTTATCTGATTGTCAGGCATCCACGGTCTTGCCGTCGGGATATGTAATCTTGCCGGTCGAGATTTCGTAGCTGATGACCGTATCCTCCATTGTAAGCTTGTAGTATGAAGCGTCGCGGCTCATGCTGTAGACCGCACTTTGCTGCTCTATGCCCTGGAGATAGCTGAAAAGTGCGGGAGGAAGCTGGTTGTAGACCAGCACTTCGGGCAATCGCACGCCGTTGCCGTCGACCATAGTCCATTCGTAATCACTGTTGAAGACCAGAGTAGCCCCGTTGTTAATCTTGACTTTGTAAGAAGTATCGGTAGATGTGTATTCCTTAACCCCGCTCCCAGGGAAATATTGCTCGATGAATGATGTTATCGGAGATGGCACCTCGTCCCAAAGGCTGTTGGAACATGCTCCTAAAAATATAATACCGATAAGCATCGGTATGAGGACGGATTTTTCAAGGCGTGTCATAGGCTTGCAAATTATTATAGTTGGCTGTCAAATACAGCGATAACGGCTGATTGTCGATACAGAGGAGATTTTGACAATCTTTGTAATTAAAAACAATTTTTTACCGAATTTGGTTGAACTCAAACGTATTATTAACATTAAACGGCTCATGGTGATGCAAAACGGCCATTAACAATCTATAAAATTGCATAAGCTTGTGTAAAGTCCTAAACCTATTCATCACTGGCGGGTTATGTATAGTGAATGTGCAGGGAATAATTTACCGCACGTCAATCCGAATATCAAAAAACATCAATTTAATATGGATAGGACAATCAGATTTACCGATATCAAGGCTGCTATGCAGGAAGCCTACGAGCATTATAAAGATGACGCATCAGGCGCGCCCTCGCCTAAGGTGGCAGGTATGAACGAAGGGATGTTCGGCATCTCTGCAAGACTTGCCGACGGACGCAAGTTTGACGTGGGCCATACCCAGGCTGGATTCGCTATGGGTGCTATCTGCCGTCTGCCGATAGCCGTGCAGCTTCTCACACAGATGAAGGTCGAGGACCTCGTAAAGAAAATGGGGTTCGGTCCCAAGGGTTGCGGCTGCGGCTATGCAGTCAAGCCCGAAGCCGACAAGCCTAAGAAAATCAAGGGTATGCACCGCCACGGTGTCCGCGCGGCGAGCCTTATCGAGCCAATCGGTGACTCTGACGGAAAGATGGAAATCATGTCCAACCTCATGACATACCTCATGGGCAGCTCCCCCATCCTCGACGACAAGCTTTATGAAGCCGCTACCAAGGCTAATGAAGAAAAGAACATAGTCAACTCCTATGCCGATACAGGCTATGAACTTTATGACGATGCCGGTCTGTCGCTCGACCTTTACACCCGTCTGCGCTCAATGCTCGTGACCACCGAGCAGCTTGCAGAAATGGGCGCGACGGTGGCTGCCGACGGTATGAACCCGGTGAGCAGGACCGTGGTCTTCGACGGCTCACTCTCTGCGTCAATATGCGCCATGATGGCAGCCAAGGGGCCCAAACATGCAGGCAAGCCCTGGCTGATTATGACAGGCGTACCTGCAATATCTGGTTTCGGAGGCGGCTTCGTGACCGTGGTTCCGGGATTCGGCTCAATAGCAGCCTTCTCGCCCAATCTAAACGAGATGGGTGTACCCGCAAAGGCCGCTATGGCAATAAAGGAAATACTCGGGAAGCTCGAGCTTAATGCCTTTGCAAGCGCCCGGGTGACAGTTGAATGACAATATTATCTATGGAATATTCCTAATGCGCTGAAAAACACGGAGGAAAGCCTTTATACAGCCCCCGAGAAGGGAGCATGACAAGGAATCCTCGACACACATTCTAATGTGACGAAGCCGTCGGCACACTTCCACAAGGAGGAAGCCGAGGGCTTCGTTTTTTCACGCGCGCTTTTTTAGCCAAAGAAAAAAATGTAAATTTGCACCACGATGAAACTATCCGACAGACTATCCGACTTCCTCTCCCGGGGAGCCTCGACTGCGAAGAGCCTCGTGAAAATAGCACTCCAGTCCAAGCGTTCAAACATATCTCAGGCCGAAGCCGCCCGCGAGGGGCGCCCGCTTGTCATCATGGGCAACGGCCCCTCGCTCGGCCGGCTCATAGCCACCGACCTGCCGAAACTTTCGTCGGCAATGACGATGTCCGTGAACTTCGCGGCCAATGCCGACGAGTTCACGCAACTGCGCCCGGACCTCTACCTACTCGCCGATCCCCACTTCTTCACGGGGCGTGACAGCGACACGAATGTCAGGCGACTTTATGAGAGATTCAACAGTGAGGTCACATGGCCAATGACACTCTATGTCCCAGCCGGGCATAAAGGCGCCGACCTCGGCATACATAACAGTCACATCCGGGTCGAAAATTTCAATTTCGTCGGCGCCGAAGGTTTCGAGTGCTTTGAGAGAGTCGTATATGGCGCCGGACTTGCCATGCCTCGCCCGCGCAATGTCCTCATACCCGCCCTCATGACAGCCATGCGCGCCGGATTCAAGGAAATCTACCTCGTCGGCGCAGACCACGGCTGGCTCAGTACCCTCAGCGTCACCGAGGACAACGAGGTGGTCAGCATACAGCCGCATTTCTATAAGGATAATGATTCCGAGAAGAAACGCGTGGCCTCTGTGTATCGCGACGTCCGCCTGCACGACATCCTTCTCAGCTTCCACCTCGCCTTCAAGTCGTATCACAGCGTCAACCGCTACGCACAGTCCAAGGGATGCAATATCTATAACTCCACCCCCGGATCATTTATCGACGCCTTTCCAAGACGTGAGCTGACTTGAAAAAACCGAATCCACGACTGATAATTTAGCGGGCGCAAAGGAGCATGAAAAAATATTCTCTGATTTTTTCACCATAAAGAGTCAATATTAAAAAAAAATTTCCTACCTTTGCACCGTCGAAATTCAAAACGCATCATTGGAAGGATGCCGGAGTGGTCGATCGGGGCGGTCTCGAAAACCGTTGTTCCCTTACGGGAACCCAGGGTTCGAATCCCTGTCTTTCCGCAACCTAAGCGGACAAAAGTCGGCTTAATCAAGACAAACCACGGACTATCAACAAGTTCCGTGGTTTTTTTGTGCCCTGACGCCAATAACGCCGGACGCACGAAAGCCCACGAAAACGGCATTCCGGACATTTATTTGCTACAAATTGGCTACACACTTTTGAAGATGCCGAAAATGTAGCAAGTGTGTAGCAAATTCGACTGTAACAATCTGATATAATACAACTTACAAAGACACACATCGGACTGTAACGGTCATAAATCAGCCAAATTTAAGCTCAAAATCATCAAATCGGACAAA
>CAJUIX010000002.1 GCA_910586665.1 uncultured Duncaniella sp. | reverse complement strand
TAGGCCTGCGGCGTAACATAATCGAATGTATTAACTAATTTTTTAAAGATACTTAGCGTAAATTCATTAGTTATATGAGAAGAATTGCATAATAGTAAATGTGTTTTTATGTTAGGTTTGTAGAGTCTTATTGCTAAGACAACAATACGACTTCTCCGTGAGGAGAGGTCGTATTGTCGTTTATAAGGTTTGTATTTCAGAGGGATTTTTGTTAATTTCGCGAGGTGAAATATACAACTGATAATCATCGCTGATGTTCAAGCCCTTTTCAATCAATCTCCGTGGCTCGCTGCGGACAGTTTCACGTCCCCAGGTCATGGGTATAGTCAATGTGACGCCTGATTCATTTTATGAAGGCTCGCGTAGCATGGACAGGGATTCTATAGCCTTTCGTGTGGAGAGGATGATTGCCGACGGAGTCGACATCATTGACATAGGTGCATACTCTTCGCGTCCGGGTGCTGCTGATGTATCCCCGGATGATGAGATTGAGCGCCTGGACAGGGGGCTGCGTGTCATCCGTGAGATTGATAGCGATATTCCTGTGTCGGTTGACACATTCCGTGCCGATGTAGCCCGTATATCAGTCGGGGAATTTGGTGCGGACATCATAAATGACATTTCCGGCGGCACGCTCGACGCTGCCATGTTTGGGGCGGTCGCTTCACTTGGCGTACCTTATATATTGATGCATACGCGTGGTACTCCGGCCACCATGCAGAGCATGACTGATTATATAGATGTCACGGCAGAAGTGGTCACCGACCTCTCGCGCAAGTTGCGCTCCCTGCGTTTGCTCGGGGTGGCGGATGTCATTGTCGATCCGGGCTTCGGCTTCGGAAAGACGACGGAGCAAAATTTCGAAATGATGCGTAACCTCGACGCTTTTTCAATGCTTGGCTGTCCCCTTCTTGTCGGAATATCCCGCAAATCAATGATAACCAAGACGCTTGGCATAAGTTCCGATGAGGCTCTTGCCGGGACTGTGGCACTTGATACTATAGCCCTGTTTGGCGGTGCCTCCTTCCTTCGCGTCCATGACGTGCGCGAGGCAGTCCAGACCGTGAAACTTTTTGAATTGTCAACGAAATAAATATTATAGATGGACCATTTTGGCATAAAGGACGCCTTCGACATAGCTATTGTCGCACTCCTACTGTTCTATCTCTATCGAATAATGAAGGAGAGCGGCACCCTCAACATCTTTTTCGGTGTGCTCGCCTTCATAGTTGTGTGGGTTCTCACGTCCCAGATTCTTGAACTTAAACTACTCGGCTCAATCCTTGACCAGTTCATGGGGATAGGCCTCCTTGTGCTTGTGATTCTGTTCCAGGACCAGATCAAGCGCTTCCTTGTCGAACTTGGTGACCACAAACGCTGGCGCTTTCTTAAAAATCTGTTCAGGCATGACAAGGGTGACGGTGCTTCGGACACTCGAAAATATGTGCTTCCGATTGTCTATGCCTGCATGAACATGTCGAAGACCAAGACGGGCGCCCTGATAGTCATAAGGCAGGAGATGCCCCTCGAGTCCTACGAAAAGAGTGGCGACATTATTGATGCCGATATCAATTCACGTCTCATCGAGAACATATTCTTCAAAAACTCCCCCCTCCACGATGGCGCAATGATTATCGATAACGACCGTATCCGCAGCGCGGGCTGTATACTCCCGGTCAGCCATGATCGCAATGTTCCTCGTGCACTTGGCCTGCGCCATCGCTCGGCGCTCGGCATATCGCAGGCTACCGATGCCTTTGCTATAGTGGTCTCCGAAGAGACTGGCAACATCTCCGTGGCTCATCGCGGCGCACTTACGACCCGGCTGAGTTCCACAGAACTTGAACATCGCCTCTCTCTTGTAATGGTTAATGATTGATAGTCCCCTATTGGGAAGGGGGCACGGGCTGCGAGGGGCGATTTATTTGGCTATATGATTTGTCAGAGTGCGAAAATATTCGTAACTTTGTTTGCTCAAAATGCAGGAGCGTCACGGTTCAGCCAACAGCCCCGCGGATCAATCTGCAAGCATTTATCTTGTAAATAATTCGAGAAAACTATTTAATTCAGTTATGTCAGAAGACAAAGAACGCGACGAAGTGTATAGCGCCAGTAACATCCAGGTGCTCGAAGGCCTTGAGGCGGTAAGAAAACGCCCTGCCATGTATATAGGCGACATAAGCTTCAAAGGTCTCCATCATCTTGTCTACGAGGTTGTTGACAACTCTATTGACGAAGCCCTTGCTGGCTATGCCACCCATATTGAAGTCACTATAAACAAGGATAACTCCATCACGGTTGTCGATAATGGCCGTGGTATCCCTGTCGACATGCACGAAAAGGAACACAAGAGCGCCCTCGAGGTTGTGCTTACCGTCCTTCATGCGGGTGGTAAGTTCGACAAGGGGTCTTATAAGGTTTCCGGCGGCCTCCACGGTGTCGGCGTTTCTTGCGTCAACGCACTTTCTTCATATCTCCGTGCCGAAGTCAGGCGCGACGGCAAAATCTACATGCAGGAATATGCCTACGGCAAGCCAACCTGTGACCTTAAAGTGATAGGGGAGAGCGACTCAACCGGCACCACTGTTACCTTCCTTCCCGACAGCTCTATTTTTACTGTTACGGAATATGACTATGACACTCTTGCGAACCGCCTCCGCGACCTCGCCTTCCTCAATGCGGGTATAACCCTTATCCTTACGGATATGCGCAAGCTTGACCAGGAGGGAAATCCCCGCACGGAGACATTCTATTCCCGCGACGGTCTGCGCGAGTTCGTACAGTATCTTGATTCCAACAAGGAGTCACTAATCAACGACGTTATCCACCTTAACACCGAGCGTCAGGGCATCCCGGTTGAAGTCGCGCTCACATACAACAATACCTACAACGAGAATCTCTATTCATACGTCAACAATATCCACACAATCGAGGGTGGAACACACCTCACCGGCTTCCGCCGCGGCTTGACAACCACTCTAAAAAAATATGCCGAGGACAATAAGCTCCTTGAAAAATGCAAGGTAGAGGTGTCGGGTGATGACTTCCGCGAAGGTCTCACCGCTGTCATCTCTGTCAAGGTGCTTGAGCCGCAGTTTGAAGGACAGACAAAGACCAAGCTCGGCAATAGCGAGGTACAGGGTGCCGTATCGGCCGCTGTCAGTGAGGCGTTGCGCTACTATCTCGAGGAGCACCCCCGCCAGGCCCGTGTGATTGTTGACAAGATTGTGCTTGCAGCCCAGGCGCGCCATGCGGCGATGAACGCCCGTCAGAAGATACAGCGCAAGTCGCCTCTTGCAGGCGGTGGCCTTCCCGGCAAGCTTGCTGACTGCTCGTCGCGCCATGCTGAGGACTGCGAGCTTTTCCTCGTCGAGGGTGACTCCGCAGGCGGTACAGCCAAGCAGGGCCGCAACCGTACATTCCAGGCCATCCTTCCTCTCCGAGGCAAGATTCTCAATGTCGAAAAGGCTATGGACCATAAAATCCTTGATAATCAGGAAATCACCAGCCTCTATAGGGCAATGCGTGTCACAATCGGTACCGAGGAGGATCCAATGGCGGTCAATCTCTCTCGTCTTGCCTACCATAAGATTATCATCATGACCGATGCCGATGTCGACGGCAGCCATATCGCCACGCTGCTTATGACCTTCTTCTTCCGTCGTATGCGCCCGATTATCGAGCAAGGCTATCTCTATCTCGCCACCCCGCCGCTCTACAAGTGCTCTATCCGTGGCAAGAAGGAGGAATATTGCTGGACCGACGCCCAGGTGCAACAGTTTATCGCTATCAATGGCGAGAAGACCAAGGTGCAGCGTTACAAAGGTCTTGGCGAGATGAGCGCCGAAGAGCTCCGTGACACCACTATGGATCCCGAACAGCGACTCCTCAAGCAAGTGTCTATCAGTGACGCTGTCGAGGCCGACCGAATCTTCTCCATGCTTATGGGCGAAGACGTGGGCCCGCGTCGCGATTTCATTGAAGCTAACGCCAACTACGCCAATATCGACGCTTAAGCGTTATATATTTATATATCATCAATTCTACTCACCTCACATTTTTACATCATGGCTCAATCCAAAGGCTCAACAGGCGGCACAAGATGCAATCTCACCCTCGCGAAGAAGGTGGATGAATTCGTCGCACAGCAGAAAAACAACACATATAATTATAAGCAGGTAGCCCATGCTATCGGTGCCAAGACTGCCATACAGCAGCGCAACATTGCCCTTCTCCTTGTGGAGATGGCCTTTAACGGCGAGATTATAGAGGTCTCTCCGGGAAAGTATAAGTCGCCACAGCGAGGCAATGAGGCAACGGGTGTCTTTGTGCGCCGTAGCAATGGCAAGAATTCTGTTATAACCGACGCTGACGGCGAGACAATCTTTGTGGCCGAGCGCAACTCGATGCGTGCCCTTAATGGCGACAGAGTGCGTGTAAGCATCGCAGCCCATCGTCGCGGAGCCGAGCCTGAGGCAGAGGTGATAGAGATTATTGAGAAGAAGGAGCAGACCTTCATAGGAACCCTGAAGGTCGACCGTCATTTCGCATACCTCCTGACAGATTCCAAATTTCTTGCCACAGACATCTTCATTCCGAAAGCCAAGTTGAAGAGCGGGCGCACCGGCGACAAGGCCGTAGTCCGAATCATTGACTGGAAAGAGGATAGCAAGAACCCGACAGGGGAGGTGGTCGACATTCTTGGCCGCACAGGCGAGAACAATGCCGAAATCCATGCAATTCTTGCAGAATTCGGCCTGCCTTACAAATATCCTGCCGCGGTCGAGAAGGCGGCCGACAAGATAGGGGCCGGTATCACCGAGGAAGTGATTGCCCAGCGTATCGACATGCGCGATGTGCTGACTTTCACTATCGACCCTGCTGATGCCAAGGACTTCGACGATGCGCTCTCATTCCGCGTGCTCTCCAACGGTCACTATGAGGTTGGCGTGCACATCGCCGACGTCACTCACTACGTCCAGCCCGATACAATAATTGACCGTGAGGCCCAGAAGCGTGCCACGTCTGTATATCTTGTTGACCGCGTTGTCCCGATGCTCCCCGAGCATCTCTGCAACGGCATCTGCTCCCTCCGTCCCGACGAGGAAAAGCTCGCGTTCTCAGTCATTTTCCATATTGATGACGAAGCCAAGGTGTTAAGCTCTAAGATTGCCCGCACAGTCATAAAGTCGAACCGCCGCTTCTCCTACGAAGAAGCCCAGGATGTAATCGAGACAGGCCTCGGCGATTGTGTGGAGGCTATTCAGAAGCTCAACGACCTCGCAAAGATTCTTCGCCGCCAGCGTTACGAGAACGGTTCTGTGGAATTTGACCGCGCAGAGGTGAAATTCCATATCGACGAGACCGGCAAGCCGCTCGGCGTATTCTTCAAGGTTGCCAAGGATGCCAACAAGCTTATCGAGGAGTTCATGCTTCTTGCAAACCGTACAGTTGCAACCTTCGTTGGTAAACCGCAGGGCAAGAAGAAGCCCAAGGCATTTGTCTACCGTGTGCACGATGTCCCCGACGCGACAAGGCTGTCTGATCTCTCGGCCATAGCCCGCGCCTTTGGTTATAAAGTTAAGTCATCGGGTACCCCGCGTGAAATCAACCGCTCGATCAACCGCATGCTTGCCGAAGTCAAGGGTCGTGGCGAGGAGAATTATCTTTCGACACTTGCCATCCGCTCTATGGCGAAGGCTATCTATACGACTGACAATATCGGTCACTACGGCCTCGGATTCGATTACTATACCCACTTCACCTCCCCCATACGCCGCTATCCCGACATGATGGTTCACCGTCTGCTCGAGCGCTATCTTGACGGTGGACGTAGCGTCAATGTGCAGAAACTCGAGGACCAGTGCAAGCACTCAAGCGAGATGGAGCAGCTTGCTGCCAATGCAGAACGTTCATCAATCAAATACAAGCAGGTTGAATACATGCAGGAGCACCTCGGAGAGACCTTCTCCGGCATCATCTCCGGTGTCACCGAGTGGGGACTTTATGTAGAGCTTAACGACAATCTCTGCGAAGGCCTCGTCCCGATGCGTGACCTTGCCGATGACTACTATGACTTTGACGAGAAGAACCACTGCCTCGTTGGGCGTCGTCACAACCACCGTTACCGCCTTGGCGACAATGTCGATATAAAAGTGGCACGCGCCGATCTCGAGAAGAAGCAGCTTGACTTCATCCTTGTTGATGACAAGGGTAATGCCCTCCGTCGTGAGGATGACCTTGGCTCGAAAGTATCTGTCCCCGAAGCATTGTCCAACCACGGAAAGAAAAAACGCCGTCGCAAATAGTAAACAATAACCTTAATGAAGGAATTCGATGAATATCTCTCAATGGTCAACAAGGCCATTGAGACTCTCCAGTTACCGCAGCAGCCCGCCGGCCTCTATGATCCGATTCGCTATACCCTTGACTGCGGGGGCAAGCGTCTGCGTCCTGTCCTGACACTTGCCGCCTGTGAGGCTATGGGGCAGGAGCCCATGACCGCCATACACCAGGCCATAGCCATAGAGATGTTCCATAACTTCACTCTGCTCCATGACGATGTCATGGATAACGCAGACGTGCGTCGCGGACGCCCGACAGTCCACAAGCGTTGGAACATGGAGACAGCCATACTTTCCGGCGACGCCATGCTCACAACATCGACTATGCTCCTCGCTATCAAGGCCGGTGACAAACTTGCTACGGCTCTCGACCTTTTTAACGGTACGGCGATGAACATTTACGAGGGGCAGCAGTACGACATGGACTTTGAAAACCGGCTTGACGTCACTGTCGAGGAGTACATGGAGATGATTCGCCTCAAGACCTCGGTCCTTCTCGGCTGTGCCTGTGGCATGGGTGCGCTCATGGCGGATGTGGATTTTGACTCACAGCTCAATTTCTTCAACTATGGTGTGAACCTCGGCCTCGCTTTCCAGCTCCAGGACGACTATCTTGACACCTACGGCAATCCAGAGACCTTCGGCAAGGCCATTGGTGGCGATATTCTTAATGATAAGAAAACGTGGCTGCTTATTATGGCTCTGAAGGAGGACAAGAGCGGCAATGTCAAGGCCCTGATTGGCGACAACAGTAATCCTGAGGAGAAAATCCGCAAGGTGCGTGAAGTCTATGACTCGCTCGGCCTTCCCGATAGAATACACGAACTTATAAGGGCATATATCGACACAGCCATAGCTTGTCTCGACCATCTTGAAATCATGCCTGAAGCAAGGTCTTTCTTCATCGACCTTGCTTTGAAGTCCGCCACCCGCAACAAGTAAGTCTTATCATGCTTGTCGATACACATACTCATCTCTATCTTGATGACTTTGCTGATGAAAAGACAGAGACCGTCCGACGTGCGATTGACGCCGGAGTAGAGAAGATGATTTTCCCCAACGTCGACCTCACCACTATTACTCCGATGAAGGAGCTCCATGCAGAGTTCCCTGACAACACCCACATGGCAATGGGGCTTCATCCGACCGAGATAAATAGGGAGTGGAAAGCAGACTTGTCTCTTGTAAAATCAGAATTTGATGCAAATCCTGATAACTATATCGCGGTAGGGGAGATTGGTATTGACCTGTATTGGGATAAGACATACCGTGACGAGCAGATGCAGGCCTTCTCTATCCAGGTCGACTGGGCTATAGAGCGTGATCTCCCCGTGATTATACACTGCCGCGAAGGCCTCGGCGAGGTTCTCGAGGTCCTTGATTCGAAGCCGGTCAAGCCAAGGGCGGTCTTCCACAGTTTTGGAGGGACTGTGGAGGACGTGGAGCGTATCCATAGGACCGGCGATTTCTATTTTGGCATAAACGGCATCGTTACCTTTAAAAACTCTAAACTTGCCGATGTTCTTCCCGCTATCGGGGCTGAGCGCATACTTCTTGAAACAGACGCCCCCTATTTGTCTCCTGTCCCGCACAGAGGCAAGCGCAACGAGAGTGCATACATAGTACACACAGCAGCCAGGATAGCCGACTCACTCGGCATGGATATTGAGAAGATTGCAGATGTAACTACCGCCAATGCATGCCGCTTTTTCAGATTATAGCTGCGAAATGTTATGATTTGATGCAAAAAGCCCCTTATGGGAAATAAATTTTGGCTGACATGCCAAAAATACCTACATTTGTACTATGAATCTTAAATTTGTAGTAAAAATAATTCACATTATTGCTCTTGTCCAGCTCTCTATGCCGGTTGTGGCACAGGAGTCCGTATCATGGGGTCTTGTACGCATACCCGTTGCCTGTATTCGCGACGGCAAGGGGCACTCTACCGAAATGACCTCGCAGGCTATTATGGGTACACCTCTGCAAATCCTCGACACGGACGGTGACTGGCATCATATAATAAGCCCCGACGGTTATGAGGGTTATATGAACATCTCAAGTGTGGCGGTCAAGAGTGCGGATGAGATAGGGGAGTGGCGGCGTGCCAAGAGGCTTGTATCCGTTTCCGGGCCTGAAATCAAGGTTTACTCCACTCCTGAAGGTCGCGGTGCGCACGATGTAGTCTCGGAGCTGACTCTAAGCTCTATAGTGGAAGGCGAGATTGTGTCTGACACGCTCGTATCTATCCTCCTTCCTGACGGGCGTCAAGCCTATGCCAGCGCGTCACAATTTGTGCCTATTGAAACATGGGCTTCGGCTGATTTTGACATGGATAAGGCTATGGATATTGCCTACAGCCTCATGGGGGCGCCATATCTGTGGGGCGCCTGTTCGACAAAGAGTGTCGACTGTTCAGGACTCGTAAGAGTCGCCTACTTCTCGCAGGGAGTATTGACGCTGCGCGACGCACGCCAGCAGATTGAAATCGGGCATCGTATCGAGCCGGAGCAGAAGGATTCTCTTATTAGAGGCGACCTCCTATTTTTTTCAAATACCCCCGACGGACGCATATCTCATGTGGCCATATTCGACCATGACGACACATATATCCATTCTTCGGGACTTGTGAAGACCAACCGCATGCGCCCTGATGATCCCGACTTCGGAAAGCGTTACTATCGAGGCGCATCGCGAATAGTAGGCATGGAAGGGACCAAAGGTATAACGAAGGTGATAAACCACCCCTGGTATTTTGAGAAGTAATAGAAAAAAATCCAATATAAGAAAAAATTTAAACCATGATTACATTTCTTATCTGCCTTACACTCCTCGTCACCGCATATTTTACCTACGGACGCTATCTTGAAAAGCTGGCTGACGTAAATCCTGACCGTAAGACACCGGTCGATATTATGGAGGACGGCGTCGACTACATCCGCCTCCCCCGCTGGCGAGTCTTTCTAATCCAGTTGCTCAACATTGCCGGTACGGGCCCGATTTTCGGCGCGATACTCGGCGCATGCTTCGGCCCTGTGGCTTTCCTTTGGATTACCCTCGGCGGCATCTTCTTCGGTGCCATGCACGACTTTCTTTCGGGCATGATGATTATGCGCCACGAAGGGCGAAGCCTCCCCGAAATAATCGGCATCTATCTCGGTGTCTCGACCCGCACTGTCGTCAGAGTCTTCTCTATCGCACTCATGGTCCTCGTAGGAGCTGTCTTTATCCTAAGTCCGGCCGCGCTTCTTGCCAATATGGTTCCCGCAGTCACCAAGGACATCTGGGTATGGATTATCCTTGTCTACTATCTCCTTGCGACCATGCTTCCCGTCGATAAGGTCATTGGCAAGGTGTATCCTATTTTCGGCGTGGCCCTCGTGTCAATGGCTGTTGGATTGCTCATAGTGCTTCTGTCAGGCCAGTATCAGATACCCGAGCTTACCAGCCTTCATAACTATCAGCTCAATCCCGAGGCCCTGCCTATTATTCCGACGCTCTTCATCACCATCGCCTGCGGCGCAATTTCAGGTTTCCATGCCACACAGTCACCCCTCATGGCAAGATGTATAGAGAATGAGAAAAAATGCCGCTCCGTGTTTTACGGCTCAATGATTTCAGAGAGTATCATCGCCCTCATTTGGGCTGCTATTGCAATGGCCTTCTTCCACGGTCCGACAGCTCTCGGCGAGCAGCTTGCAGAACATGGCGGCAACGCGGCCTGGGCAGTTGATGTGATTTCCAACACTACTCTCGGCAAGATTGGCGCCGTCCTTGCTCTCTTAGGCGTGGTTGCAGCCCCGATTACATCCGGCGACACCGCTTTCCGTGGAGCACGTCTGATTGTGGCTGATATTTTCAAAATCGACCAGCGCTCGATTGCTAAACGCTTTGCCGTGTGCATCCCGCTCTTCATCGTCGGCTATGCAATCACTCTCGTTAACTTTGATGTCGTATGGCGCTACTTTGCCTGGGCTAACCAAACTCTCGCGGCAGTAGTCCTTTGGACAATATATGTATGGCTCGCCCGTCGCAAAGTCAACTACTGGGTGGCTCTCATCCCCGCGGTGGCCATGACCTTTGTCGTAACATGTTTTGTCTATGTATCACCCCAGTTCTTCGGCATTGAGAACCGCATGATTGCCTTCGCTCTTGCAGGCGCAACCACTATAGGTCTCGGCTACCTCGCCAATATGCGTGTCAGCGACAAAGTTATTATCCCCGAAGAAACCACAGCGACATAAAAATATACGGAAATGATAATACTGAACACGAGTTTCCATGTACATGTAAGCCTCGATGACGAATTTCAGAAGTGGGTGAGGGATATATATATTCCCTCCGCCCTCTCTTCGGGGCTGCTTTACTCTCCTCGCTTCGCATCAATCATGATAGAGGTGCAGGACGAGTGTCGGAGCTATGCTGTAAGTCTTGAGGCGGAGAATGTCGAGGATGCCGCAGCCTGGTACGACAGTCTCGGTGCCGATCTGCGTGTGGGTTTGCAGAAGCGCTTCGGCGATGCTGTGGTATTCTTCACCACTTATATGGAGGAGCTGTATATATAAATCAAATCATGGCCCACGACAAAATTATAATCGGTATAGACCCGGGCACAAACGTAATGGGTTACGGTATTCTTGGCGTCACCGGCAAGAAGCCGGAGCTGATAGCCCTCGGCGTGGTCAAACTTAATAAATTTGACAGCCACTATCTGCGTTTGCTGCGCATCTATGAGCGTGTGCTCGGCCTCGTGGAACAGTTCCTGCCCGACGAAATGGCTATCGAGGCTCCCTTCTTCGGAAAGAATGTGCAGTCCATGCTGAAGCTCGGACGCGCGCAGGGGATGGCTATGGCCGCGGCACTGTCACGCGACATACCTATTACCGAATATGAGCCGAGGAAAATAAAGATGGCCATTACGGGCAATGGTGCGGCCAGCAAGGAACAGGTACGCGAGATGTTGCGACGAATTCTTAAAATATCCGACGAACAGCTTGAGATTGAACTTGATGCCACTGATGCGCTTGCCGCCGCGCTGTGCCACTTCTACGAGTCATCGCGCCCCGTCAAGATTGCAGGACCGAAATCTTGGAAGGATTTCATAGCCAAGAATCCCGACAGAGTGAAATAGGGTAGAATGACATTAATTTTTGTGACGGGCACCGTGCTTGTCACTTTTTATTTTTCCGTTTGAGATTCCTGACGAAGAAGCCAATGTGGCGGAACACGGTCGGAAAGAAACCGAAGTAATGGCTCATGATTCTGAAGCGTTCCCAAAGCGAGGCATAGTGGTTGGCCGTCGTTACACCCTCGGCCAGATAGTCAATGATTATACGGTCGATATAGCAGTTGCGGTGTGAGCGTTGCAGGCATCTGATGCACCACTCGTAGTCGGCCGAAAATTTATAGCGTGTGTCAAAATTATCGACTAATTTCCTAAGCACTATGAAGGCCTGGTGACATACGACCATGCCGTTTTTAAAACTGTCGAGAGTCAGGATTGCCGGAGCCGACAAGTGGCGGTCGCCGATACGCTTACGCGATGCGTTGACTATCTCTGTCTGTCCGTAGACGATACCCGGATAGTCGTTGTCCATAATCTTGTCGGCGATAAGTTGGAGTGTGTTTGCGTTTTTGAATGAGTCGCCGGCATTGAGAAATATGACATAGTCGCCAGTGGCTATTCCCAAACCTTTGTTCATCGCGTCGTAGATACCACGGTCCTTTTCGGAAATGACTGTCATGTTTCCGATGCCTGATTCATTTGCAAGCCGCACAGTATCGTCTGACGACAAGCCGTCAATTACCAAATACTCATATAGCTTGCAAGTCTGTTCGGCCACACTCTTGAGAGTGGCCGGGATGGTCTCCGAGGCATTGTAAGTTACGGTGATTATCGTGAATAACGGATTCATTTGTGTAGCAAGAATGATAATGGTTTTACGACAAATCTCCTGCCGGCTGAAAATCGGGGGCCGGCAGGAGTATAACGGTCTGTCTCCCCTTGGTTTTTATATTTGTTATTGATAAAGATTTATTTCAGGGGGAACAAGGCTGTGTGATTCTTAGCCCTGGATGAGAGAGACGATCAACTCCTTGCCGTCCTCGCTCTCCTGGAAGTTGACTTTACCTTCGCGTGCGAGCCAGCCGAGAGCAGCGAAAAGCTCCTTATCGTTTTTAACCTTGGCAAGTTTTTTTAGCTGCTTTGTTCCGAGTGCCTCGGCTTCGTTGAGGGCTGCCCAAACATTGCCGGCGTTCTGGCCGATTGTGTCAGTGTTCATTGTTAGAAAAATTAAAAGTTACACAAAAGTTATTAGAGAATTGTTTGATTGCATCTTTGATTGTCAATGTAGATCACTCAAGATATTTATCGGTTGCGCTACAAATTTACAATTATTTTTTAATTTTATTACTATTTTGCTAACAATTTTATAGCCAATAAAGTTCACAAGGCGCCAATGTATTACACATCAGCGCCTTGTGAAATTAAATTTTCTTAAATTTTATTTGCTGTAGAGCAGATAGGAACTCATGGGCGCAAGAGTGCCGCTGAGTTTGCCATCCTTTACTTTAAACGAGCTTCCGTGCACCTTGTCACTGTAGGCTCCGTCAGGGAGCCGGGTCGGGAGGGTCTCCACTGTCTGCCTACTGTCGGAGATATTGATGACTGCCGCACCCTTGCTGCCTCTCGATACTTCTATGACAGCACCGTTGTCGGTGACATCTATAGTCTCGGGCTGGCCGCTCATGTCGCGGCGGAATTTGTTGACAGCCACAACTTCGGGATGCTTGAACTCGTCATTGCCTCGGGCGCCTACGCGGTTGTTGCCCCAGTAGTTCTGACGGGTGCTGCCGGCGGGACGGCTGAAGAAGAGGGGAGTGCCGTTCTGACGAGCTGTCAGGAACACCCAGCCCATGCGAATCTGGTCGTCGGTAAGCCCGGCCGATTCATGCTGGTTGGCGTATGTGTCATGCGACTCCACCCAGGTGACGAGGTGCTTCCCGTCGACGGGGTGATGCCAGTTGCGCAGTGAGTCAGCACTGAAATCAGCCTTGTCAAGCACTGTGCGCAGCGCATGGCCGTAGGCGCTCGCGGTAAGATCCATATATTCGGCATACTCCTCTTCCTTTACATTCTTGTCCTGGAGTACCTCGCCATAGATGAAGAGCGAATCGGCGGGAACAGCGAGTTTCAGACCTTTGACCTCCTCGCGTCCTGTAGCCACGTCCCAAAAATTATTGCGTGTGGCGAGGCTGTCAAGAGGATCGGAGGGGAGGCCGATATGTTTGGCTGTGTCATAGCGGAAACCCTTCACACCGAGGCTCAAAAGGTCATTGACATATGTCATGTAGTAGTGCTGGAAGTCGGGGTTCTCGGTGTTGACGTCGGGGAGGCCGCCCATTTCGCCGGTGGTGCACTGGTAGCGGTCGTTGTAGTCGACGATAGGATTGAACCCGTTGGCGTGATAGAGCTTGTCATGGCCGCCGACAGCCTCGTCGAGCGAGGGAAGCACAGCTGTATGGTCAATGGCGGTGTGGTTGGGGAGCACGTCGACAATCACTTTGACGTTATACTTGTTGGCACTGTCCATCATGGCCTTGAACTGGTCGCGGTTGCCGAGCAGGTAGTTGCCGATTTTCCAGTCGGTAGGCTGATAATAGTAATACCACTTGCCTGTCACTGAGTCTCCTTCCTGTGAGAAGAGTGCCATACCCCCGTTCTCACCAACAAAGCAGGTGTTGGCCGGGGAAGTCTGGACGTAGGCATAACCGGCATCGGCTATATCCTTCATGTTTGCGGCGATTGTGTCGAATGACCATGACCATGCGTGGAGAATCACGTCGTCATTTGTCTCAGCCACCGGCTGATTATCTTTGCCGTTATTACAGGCGGTCAAAATACCTGCGCCGGCCAATGCAAAGCAAATGAATTTTTTCATTTGTGGAAATTAAATTAGTGTAAGTATGTAAAATAATGATATAATCTTCAGTATTGGAAAGTCAGGCGTTCAGAACAGCTCCTCATGCATAGAGCTGGAGGGCTGTCAGGTAGAGCAGAGTCGCGGGAATCACGAGCAGGAGCGAGTCGATGCGGTCGAGGATACCGCCATGACCTGGCAGGAGCTTGCCGGAATCCTTTACACCGAGTGTACGTTTGATGAGTGACTCCACGAGGTCACCCCAGGTGGCAAACGCGCTCACGACCAAGCCGAGTCCGCACAGACCGCCGAGCGAGATAGACTCGAAGTACTCGGGAAAGAGATACTTGAAGGCAAATGACGATGCTACTGCAAAGAACACTCCGCCGACAAAGCCCTCCCATGACTTCTTGGGCGAGATGCGCTCGAAAAGTTTGTGCTTTCCAAACAGCGAGCCTACGCAGAAAGCCCCGGTGTCATTGAGCCATATCATAATGAACATGGCGAGGAGCAGGTATTTACCATTTGGAAGGGTGTAGAACATAGACATGAGTCCGAGAGGGAGTGCTATGTACATCTGCCCCATGTAGGAGTAGGCAATATTGGTCAGCGGAGAAGATTCCTGGCTGTAGAGCTGCATGACGAGACGCACGACGAGATATAGCAGATAGACGGTGAAGAAAGTCCCGCCGAGAACAGCCGTCGTGAAGGGTGAGAGGAGCGACATGTTGACGCATCCGAGACCTACACAGAGAATCAGACCGCCGGCAACATCTATCACAAGAGTGGTGATGTTCTCTCCGCCGGTAGCAGAGTTGCTCAGATGATAGAATTCCTCAAGGGCGGCAATCGCAATCAGTGCGAAGAACACTATAAACGACCAGCTTCCTGCAAGGACGCAGCCACAAATGAGACCTACATATATTATACCTGTTATGCTTCGTAATATGAGATTTTTCATCGCTTTGTAGTAAATTTTTGCAAAAATAATCAAAAATCACTTACGACACAATCAATCAAAACATTTATTTGGATATAGCATTGGCGCCGAACTCTAAAAATGTCCGGCGCCAATGCTATATCCAAATATTTTATTAGAGATTCACTCCCTTGTCAAAACCGCTGCCATAAAGTGTTCGGCGGCCTTTTTTGAGGCTGTGGCCGAAATCAGCCTGGTAACGGATACCGATGGCGATTTGGTTGGCCTGGTCTTTCATACGCATGATGTCGTATTGAGGGTGTACGTCCGACACAATCCATGTGCGCTGCTTGATGCCGTCCTTCTGAAACGGGAGCGACCACGAAAGGGTAAACGACCAGTCTTTGTAATTATAACCGAAATTTATGTAGTTAAAGCGCATATCCTCACACAGGTTTGTATCATAGAGTGTATATGCCGGAATAAGGCAGAAGCTCGCGTTTACAGAGAACCTGTCGACATAGAAATTGGCGTGGACCGACGAACCCCAGCTGCACTTTTCAAACATATAGTCTTTCCCGCGTGTCAGCCCCTTGTTCCATTTCACATTGCCGCCTATCGAGAAATGATTCAGAATGTTTGACAGTGAGAGGCTGAGACCGGCGTCGTATGTTTCGCAATAGCGTCCGTTTTCAATCGTGTTGAGGAATTTTCCGTCAATAGGGCTGTCCTTGTCCGAAATGTAGCGATAGATACTGAGGCGCGGTGAGGAGTGACGGAAATAGGATGACCATAAGGACGCGTTGAATTTGTCCTTACGATAGTTGAAATTCAGACTGTGGGTCTGTCGTAGAGAACTTTTTAGCGAAGGGTTGCCAATGTGATAGAGAAGCTCGTTGACAGGCGTGAGCACATCGGTCACAGAGGCGATATTCGGACTTGACGGGGATATCCGATAGGTGTATGAACCTGTAAGGCCTTTGCAAAGCTCACGGTAGAAGTAGACAGAACCACCCGGACGGAAGCTGTTGGAATAAATTCGGTGATAGGCGAGTTGTGCGTTTAATGAATAGTAGACTGTCAGCAATGTTCCGTCGACAGTGGCGTAGGCAAGTGCACTGTGTGCCCGCATGCGTACGCTTTCCTTGCCTGACGCACTGTTGTCGTAGCGGTTCAGTGCATTGCTATAGCTGTAGTTTATGCCAAAGCGGGTGCCAAATTTGGATGAAAAAGTTTTCTTATAGAATATGTTGCCAAAAATACCGAGGGCGTTGTTTTTCGTGTCGCTGAAATTCTCATAGCCGGTTGAATAATTCACGGCATCGTTAAGGACGCCTTTTGAATAGTATGCTCCGCCTGTCATTTCGAGTGAACCTCCTCCGATGTTCCCGTTGCGGTAATAAAGGTTTAGTGACGGATCTATAAAATTGTAATGGTTGTATCCTTTCTCCTGATACGAGGAGGATATATCCTTGACATCATAGAGGCGGTGACGGGTGTTGCTGTGGGCGTAAAGTCCGAGTGTGACCGACATGACATTGTCATTTTTGCCGACCTGGGTATAGTCGAACTGTACCCGGTGCTCGCGGTCTATAGTCTTCGAGGGAAGGCCTGTCGAGCTGAGTTCAATGTCATTACCGCCTCCGATGTATCGCTCCTCGCGGTCATAATATTCCTTGGTTCCGCGTCGGAAAAGACCATCGTAGTTTACGGAGAATTCCTTATTGTCCCTGACGAAAGAGCCGGCTGCCTGGTGCCACTCTTTCGGTGTGGTCAGAGCGGCATTGGCATCCACCATCGCGCTTCCGCCTTTCTCTATCGGGCGGGTGATGATGTTGATGTACGGTCGGCCGAATCGAGGCTCGGGATGCAGCACGAAGTCCACCTTCTCAATGCGCTCCGGCGAGAGTGCCATAAAGTCACGCAGCGCTTTCGGCTGACCGTTGATAAGTATCGTCGGCTCCTGGCCGTCAATCGTGATAGTCCGCAGAGGCTCGTTTATCTTCAGATATGTGGTGTTAAACGACAGGTTTGTGAGAAGATTGAGAGGACTTGTGGCGCGTTCACGCTCCGCATCGGTCGGAACAATGATAGTATGGTCATTGCGTGTTACGACTCTGTCAGCTTTGACTACCACGCCGTCAAGCTCTATGCCGGACGGCGACAGTCTCAGGTCATTAAAGGTCATATCTGCCTCATTGCCGTTGATAATCGACATCGAAAGCGGGTCATATCCGGGGGAGTTGACTGTCAGTCGGAGGCCTTTTTGGTTTGATATGTCGCTGATTGCAAACGTTCCTTCAGCCGAGGTCTGGGTCTCGATTGGTGATATTGAATCTGCGGTAAGGGCTATAGTCACGCCGGCGAGAGGATTGTCGTCGGCCGCACTTCTGACAATACCGCTTATATTAAAGGCATAGGCACCATTTATCGAAGCGCAAAAAGCGAGAAGCGATAATAGCAAAAAACGTGATTGATGTGGTTTCATTTAAGTTGATATTTTCAAATGACAGGGTTTATAGATGTTTAAGCACTATGTATCTTCATTTCGTTACATTAGCACGTCTAATGCGCAAATGTAAATATTTTTTTACAAAAATCAAATTTTGTTAATGGAGATTCGACTCAGAGTGACAAAATGGCGGCATTATAGGCTGGGATATTATTTGCCTTGGCAATCTTTTTCACCTGTCGACGGTCAAATTCGAGACCAAAAAATTCCCAGTAGGGTTTTATTTTTGACAAAATCTGTGTGTCGCCGCAAAGATTATGGGAAAAATATTCGAAGATTCTGTCATGGAGCAGCAATAGCTTTTCTATGCGTTCATCCTTGCTCCATTCTCTCTGCTCAATCCACTCGGCAAAGAGCGAGGGGCGTATCAGGGCGCCCCGGCCGATCATGACACCCGCAGGGCGGGAGGGCAGCGAGAGGATTTGGTCAATCATTGCAGGCGTATGTATGTCGCCGTTGAATATTACAGGCGCGGCAGCTTCGGATGCCAGTTGCGCAAACGAATCCATGAAAAGCTCTCCGGCATATTGCTGAGTTGCGGTCCGCGGGTGGACTGTGATATGCGAGAGCGCCACCTTATTTAATATAGGCATGACATTGCGCCATTCGTCTGGAGCCTTGACGCCGAGACGCATCTTGACCGAGAATCCCACATCAGGCATCGCAATCATGGCCGCGGCTATCTCTTCCAAGGCAGAGGGGTTGGCAAGCAGGCCGGTTCCGCGTCCCTTGCGGACCTGCGGCGCAAAGGGGCAGCCGAGGTTAAGGTCTATCTCGCTGAATCCGGCAAGCCGGATTTCTTCCACGAGACTGTTAAATTCGCCCACGTTGCGGCAGATGAGCTGCGGGATGAGGTGGAGCCCTGCGTTCAACTCTGACTTTATGTCGCGCAGGTCACGCTGACGCGGCTCCCCATGTTCGATTCTCAAAAAAGGGGAGAAGTAGGTGATGCCGGCATCAGCACCGCCGTATATTTCCGAATGAAACCGTCGGAACGGAGCCTCGGTGAAGCCCTGCAGCGGGGCAAGCATCAGTCTTGCGGCTGTCATAAGGCTAATTCCTGACTACAGGCACTCCGAAAAATCCCATTTCGACTTCAAGGGGTATAGTGCTCCCCGTGCGTATGCGACGATAGCGCTTTTCAGGTATTGACAGCGACTTTACGCGACCGTCGGAGAAGCGGACGTCAATAGAATATGTATAATACACAGAGCCGGTCGGAACATAGACACCTCTGCGGACCCGGCGCGTGTGATTGTGTTTCATACGGTAGCGTTTTTCGACAGTCACCTGCTCGGTGTGCTCGCTTGAATCGTCGGCAAGCCAGTAATTACCGCCGAAAAATACAAAGAGAAGCATGATGAAGACTACGACCGAGTGGCAGCAGAAATTGAGCACCTTGCTGTCGTTCCCGGTTAGCCAGCGCCAGCGGTAATACATAGCTCCGGCCGAAAATAGGGCGAAGGCTGCCGCAACTCCGACGGGTATATACCAGTCTATTAATGTGTCAGTATACAAAGCATATGATATCGCGGCACAAACTCCTATACCTATGAAAGTTACAACTCGCGCCACGTCTGTCAGCACTGTTTTTGTTTTCTTTTCGGCCATTGTGTTAAATCGAATTGTTAAAACAATGCAAAATTAAAAATAAATTTTAAAACATTTATAGTACTTTTGTGGTTAATATATCATATCGCAGAGCGTCCGTAATGACATATCGTTAATCTCTGCCATATATGCAATTCGTCACAAGTCTAATCTCTAAACTATATCTGCATTGAGCCGTAGCATTGGTAGAAAGCTTCTTAGAGCTTTTCTTTGGACACTTTTGGGACTCGTATTGCTGCTCGTCGCGATACCATTCCTCCTCTATGTACCATTCGTTCAGGATTTCGCGGTCAAGGTAGCCACCGAACAGGTCGAAAAGTCTACCGGCATGAAGATTGAGGTCGGCCGTCTCCGTCTGGGCTTCCCGCTGAAGTTGAAAGTCGACGATGCCAAGGTTATCCAGGCCAACGGCGATACCATGCTCACTTCGTCGAAACTGGCTCTCGACGTGAAGCTCATGCCGCTCTTCAAGGGCGACATCCAGATTAGCGGAGCGGAACTCGACAGCGCCTTCTACCAGCTCGGCAACAGCGATTCGATTATGTGGCTGCGCGCCAATATCGATAAGGCAGATATTGACGGCAGCGGTATTAATCTAAAAAGTGGTAACATCGACCTCTCGAGTGTCGACATTGACGGCGTGAGAGTACGACTCCGTATGCTCGAGGATTCGACCGTCGCCCCGGTCGATACCGCGCAGGGCACCCCGTGGCATGTCAAGGCTTCCCGTATCACAGTGAGCAATCTTTTCTACGAGATGCAGATGCTCCCGATTATCGACAGCCTCGGATGCCATGTTGACCGTATGCAGCTGGCCGACGGAGTTGTCGATATGCGCACAAAGCGGATTTTTGGGCGCTCACTGACAGTCGACAGTGTGTCGGTTGCCTATATTTATCCCCTTGTGACAGAGACTGCGGTTACGAAGGCCGACACTGTTGCACCCACGCCCGACTCCGAAATGTGGACCATCACTGCCGACACCTTGCGCCTCACCGCCCGCGACGGCCTCTATGCCCAGCGCGGGGTGAAGCCGCTCAAAGGTTTCGACCCATCTTACATACAGGTGAGTGATGTCAGCATTGAAGTTGACTCATTCTACAATAAAGGGACATCAATCCGTGTCCCTCTCCGCCACATATCCGCCCACGAGCGCAGCGGTCTGCAACTGTATGCACAAGGTGTATTCTCAATGGCCGACGAAGTAATGTCAGCCAAGGATTTCACTATCGAGACACTGAAATCCTCACTGAACTTTAATGCGAGCATGGGCATCGGCGACCTCATGACAGACCCGAATTTGCCGTTGACGCTGAAAGCATCCGGGCGCATCGACCCCAAGGAGGTAGGCATGGCCTTCCCTGACATGCAGGCAATGTTGAAGCCGCTTACCCCGGTTTCACTCTCCGCCGACATTGACGGCACAAGCAGCTTGCTCAATGTCT
This sequence comes from uncultured Duncaniella sp., assembly GCA_910586665.1. Taxonomy (GTDB): domain Bacteria; phylum Bacteroidota; class Bacteroidia; order Bacteroidales; family Muribaculaceae; genus Duncaniella. Next base: position 166,499 of record CAJUIX010000002.1, on the reverse strand, counting down.
ACACTCTCGACATGCGTATGCCCGGCCTCGCTCATGTAGCCATGCAGGGTGATGTCAGCAATCCCTTCAATCCAGATAAAATCGGTGGCGAGCTGGCAATAGAGGGCAACCTCGCCACCATTACTGACAAGCAGTTCTCATTCCTTCCGATAAAGAAAGTCCCGGCCCTCGCACTTGACGGTTCTGTCAACTATCATCCCGGAAGGGTAGAGGGCGATGTCACTGTGACCACCTGCGACGGACGTATAGCAGGTGCCGGCCGTTGGAACGGCAAGGCGGAGTCCTACACGGCCACCGTCAATGTCAATGACTTCCCGGTCGATGCCTTTATGCCTGAACTCGGCATAGGAAGAGTGACGGCTACAGCCAGTGTCGACGGCATGGGCTACAACCCCATGAGCAAGTCGACATATATCGATGCAAAGATAGATCTTGCAAGCATTGTCTACAACAAGGAGACATACCGGGATATAGCCCTTGACACATCCCTCCACGACGGTAACGCCATCGGTACACTCGAAAGCACCAACAAGGATGCCGACGCCTCCGCACGCTTTGACGGGCGTCTCGAGGGAGACACCGTGGCATGGGACCTTACAGCCAATGTCCGCAATGTCAACCTTCAGGCTCTGGGTTTCTCTCCGACTCTCAATAGAGGCAGTTTCGACCTATCGACAGCAGGCAAATTCAATGTAGTGTCGTCGGCAATAGACGCCAAGGCAGATTTGAACAATATCGTCTGGAGCCTCCCGGATGTAGACATTGTAACCCGCCAGCCTGTGAATCTTACAGTGGTATCATCCGATTCACTGCTTGATGCTGGTCTTGTCAACGGTGACATGAACCTCAAACTCAATTCACGCACCTCGCTGTTTTCATTTATCGACGGCCTGAACGTAGGGATGGCTGAAGTGATGACGCAGATGGACAGTATGCGCGTGAATGTCGACAGTCTCCATGAGGCTTTCCCGCGTTTCGACATGATTCTTGACATGGGCCGCAACAATGTTGCCGCCAACTATCTGAGCAAATCTTCAAAGATAGACTTCAACAGGTTTACCGCCGGTCTGCACAATGATTCGCTTATCTCCCTTACCGTGCTCGCCAACGGTCTTATAACCGGCTCTACACATCTCGATTCAATCTCTTTCAATGCCATACAGCATGGTAAATACCTTGTCTATCGTGCGGAAATCAACAATCGTCCCGGTACTTTTGATGACTTCGCCCATGTCACCCTCAACGGCTTTGCGGGCATCAACCGCTTTGCCGCCTATCTGAAGCAGCAGAACATAAAGGGGGAGAGCGGATTCAATGTAGGCCTTTCCGCCATGCTTGTTGACAGTGTGGTGACAGTCAAGCTCGTACCGACCAAACCCACCATCGCATATAAACCCTGGACTATCAATAAGGACAACTTTATTAAATTTGACTTCGCGACAAAACATCTTGAAGCAGATCTCGCGCTTCAGGGTGATAATAGTTTCATCAAAATCTTCACCCAGCATCCGGAGCACGGCGACTCACTCGATGTCCACGGGTACGGTAATATGCCGGAAGTCGACGACCTCGTTGTGCAGATATCGCAAGTCCATCTCCAGGACTGGCTTTCAATCAATCCCTTCGCGCCGCCGGTCAAAGGCGATCTCAATGCCGACATGCATTTCAGGTATGTCGACGGTGTCCTCACTGGCAAGGGTGGCATAGGTCTACAGGACTTGTTCTACGGTCGTGAAAGGGTGGGTGATTTTGACCTCGCAGTCGATGTGGCCAACTCACCGGGTGGAAAACTCATGGCTGACGTCAGTCTGATGGTCGATTCTGTCAAGACAATCACCGCCCACGGTGTCCTCAATGACAGCACCTCCGGCAATCCCTTCCTCCTTGATTTCCGAATGATACGTTTCCCGCTCAAGGTTGTAAATCCATTTATCCCGCAAGGCATGGCGACATTCTCGGGTATGCTCAACGGTGAGATGAAGATTACAGGCAATATGGCCCATCCAATCTTCAACGGCTTCATTGATTTCGACACTACCGCTGTCAGGGTCAAGATGCTCGGCACATCATTCGCTTTCTCGGAGGAGAAGATTCCTGTCGACAGCGGCATCATATCGCTCAACGATTTTACCATCAAGGGCTGCAACGAGAATCCGCTTTTTGTAAACGGCACCGTTGATGCCCGCAACATAGCCAACCTCGCTCTTAATCTCTCGCTGAAAGCCAAAAACATCCAGGTAGTCAAGAGTGATCGGGCGAAGGGCGGGGCCGATGTCTATGGAAAGGCCTTCCTTGACATAGACGCCAAGGCCAGGGGTGACATGAGCATGATGAATGTCAACGCCGATATGTCGATTCTGACAGGTACGAATGTAACCTATGTCATCTCCGAAGCCGCACAGACACTGACCTCACAGTCGAGCGAGGATATGGTGCATTTCGTGCAGTTCAACGATACAACCACGGTGCTTATGGCCGACTCTATTGCAAAAACCGCTATGGCCCTCAACCTTAATGCTCGGCTACAGATTGAAGAAGGCTCGATAATAAATGTCGATCTTTCGGCCAATGGGTCCAACAAGGTACATCTGCTCCCGGCAGGCGACGTCACATTCAGCATGTCGGAACTCAACGGCGACAGGATGACAGGCCGGATAAATATCAACGGGGGATTCGTGCGCTATACTCCGCCATTCATGAGTGAGAAAAATTTCGCCTTCCAGGAAGGTTCCTATGTGGCTTTCAACGGCGACATGATGAACCCTATTCTCAACGTCAAGGCTATCGACGTCATAAAGGCCAATGTCACCCAGGAGGGACAGAACTCCCGCCTCGTCAACTTCGACGTCATACTGTCGATTACCAATACTCTCGACAACATGAACGTGGCCTTTGACCTTTCGACTGATGACGATATAACCGTACAGAACGAACTCACGTCAATGTCTGCGGAGCAGCGTGCCAACCAGGCCATGAACATGCTCCTCTACAATGTCTACACAGGAGCAGGAACCAAGGGAAATGCCAACCTCTCGGGCAACCAGCTCTATTCATTCCTGACCTCCCGACTCAATTCGTGGGCTGCCAACAATATCCGGGGTGTGGACATATCATTTGGCATCGACCAGTATGACAAGACATACGGCGGCTCCACCTCGACCACCACATCTTATAGCTATCGCGTGAGCAAGACTTTCTTCAACGACCGCTTCAAGATTGTCGTAGGTGGCAACTACTCGACTGACGCTGACGCTGACGAAAACTTCTCACAGAATCTCATCAACGACATCTCTTTCGAGTACATGCTCAACCGTTCAGGCTCTATGTATATCAGAATATTCCGCCACACCGGCTATGAGAGCATCCTTGAAGGCGAGATTACCCAGACCGGCGTCGGCTTCGTGCTCAAGAAGAAGCTCAACACACTTTGGGAGCTCTTTGGCATACGACGCGATTGAAAAAAATGTCAGTTTTGAAACAGAAAATTCTATTATTGATATGAGAAAACTATCCATATATATGTTGGCCTGCCTGATACTCGCGGGATGTTCGACAACCCGGCGTATACCTAAGGACGAGCTTCTCTATACAGGGCTCAAAGGGGTAGAAATCGAGACTCCGGGTGAAGAAAAATTCCCTGCGGGAGTGAAGTCGTCACTGACTGAGGCTGTCTCCGTTAAGCCCAACAATGCCCTTCTTGGCTCTGCCTCCGTGCGCTATCCGTTCCCGCTCGGACTGTGGGTCTACAACAACTGGCCCAACCCGCCGAAAGGGTTCAAGCACTGGATTTACAATAAGCTCGTCGCCGAGCCGGTGCTCGTCAGCGATGTGCGCCCGGAGGTCAGAGTCCACATGCTCGACCAGATTCTCGACAACAACGGATTTTTCTCCGGGACCTCCTCCTACGAGCTTGTCCAGAAGCGCAATAAGAAAAAAGCCTCCATACTTTATAAGATAGAGGCCGGTCATCCCTATCTGCTTGACTCGATAATACTCCTCCCGGACACCACTCATCTCTATCACCTTATTGACTCTGTCGCGCTGCGCTCGAAGTATTTCCAGAAAGGGTCGAGATACTCCACCGACTCTCTCTCGGTCCTGCGTGTCAATATTGCCAACGCTGTCCGCAACCGTGGTTACTATTATTTTCGCCCGGAGTACATACAGTATCTCGCCGACAGCACTCTTACCCGCGGTAGCATCGCGATGAAGCTTGACATTGCCGACAATGTACCTTCTATGGCACTTGCCCGCTACCGCACGGGTGAAATCACGACCTATATCTATCGCAACCGGGGCGGGGGCACTCCCGACACAACCGAGACACGGAAAGGCACTCTCATTCGCTATCTTCCTTCGCGCCTCCGTGAAGGTCTGATACCTTCATGTATCATTTTCCGTGAGGGGCGCACATTCTCAGTACAACAGATGAATGTGACGCAGACCCGCCTCGCGCGTCTCGGCATATTCAACAGTATCAATATAAATGTCAACCGAGACACTGTTAACCTTCGCGATAATCTGCTCAACGTCACCATAGAGTGTACTTATGACCGTCCGCTCGAAGCCTCCGTTGAAGCCAACGTGTCGTCAAAATCCAACTCATATCTCGGTCCGGGACTCTCGCTGGGTCTCACAAACCGAAATCTCTTCGGCGGAGGCGAGATGCTGACACTTTCACTCACCGGCTCATACGAATGGCAGACAGGCTCCGGTCGTAAAAGTTCTGTCTTTAATTCCTACGAAGTCGGTCTGAAATCCACGCTCGCGTTCCCGCGACTGCTTGCCCCTCGCTTCATCCCGCGCTCCCGTCGTGAGGTCAGCTGGACCCGCATATCCCTTGGCGCCGACCTCCTGAACCGTCCGCATTACTTCAAGCTGAGCCAGTTTAACGCCGGTCTTTCCTACGACTGGCAGTCGTCAAAGTATATATCCAACTCTTTTACTGTCTTCAAGCTGACTTACAACAAGCTCCAGCGCACGACTGCCGTCTTTGACTCAATCATGAACGCCAATCCGGCGATAGCGCTCAGTTTCCAAAGCCAGTACATTCCCCAGATGTCTTATGGCTTTGTCTATGACCGCGCAATGAACAAAAGCAATACTATCAATGTCCAGTTTACCATCCAGGAGGCAGGTAATATTTTCTGGTCTATTTATGAATTGTGCGGCAAGAAAGGGGAGAAGACCCTGTTCCATACACCCTTCTCGCAATTCATAAAGGGATACGCACAGATTGTCTACGGGCGTCGCTTCTTCGGCAACCACTGGCTCGTCAGCCGTATCGGGACAGGTGCTGCCTACACCTATGGCAACTCATCGCAGGTCCCATACAGCGAACAGTTTTATTGCGGTGGTGCCAATTCGGTCAGAGCCTTCACAGTCAGGTCTATCGGCCCGGGTTCCTATCGTGCTCCTGCCGACCAGGTCAACGGTTACTTTGACCAGACAGGTACATTCATATTCCTCGCGAACACGGAGTACCGTTTCCCGATTCTCGGCCCGCTCCACGGCGCGGTATTCCTTGATGCCGGCAACGTATGGACTCTGAAAAACGAGGCCATGCGTCCCGGTGGGCAGCTCAAAGCCAACAGCTTCTTCAAGGACCTCGCTCTCGGAACAGGCGTCGGCCTCCGCTTTGACATCTCGATGCTCATAATCCGCGGCGACCTCGGCATCGGTATCCATGCCCCGTACGACACCGGCAAACGCGGTTACTACAACATGGAATCGTTCAAAAAATCACTTGCCTTCCACCTAGCCATAGGCTATCCCTTCTGATCATTTTTCCGACACTGACGAACTTTTTCAGGGTTTGGTTTGTTGAATCAATATCGACATACCAAACCCTTGATTTATGAAAAAAACACTAAGCTATGTAGCCTTTTTCTCAGTCATTGTCATGCTCATATCAGCTTACACCGAAAGGGTGATAAAGGCAGAAAAAGGTTACACCGCCCCGGAAATTGAAATGCTTGCCAATGATTCAGTCAACGTATCGCTCGAAAAACTCCGTGGTAAATATGTGCTCGTTAATTTCTGGGACTCCTCCAATGCCGTATCGCGTATCGCGGCCGGCGAATATGACAGATTTCTCCATGCTAACCCATCGCGCTCATTCTCCCTATTGTCTGTCAACACTGATGAAAATCCTGAATTATTCAAAGAGGTGGTAAAGAAGGACAACCTTGATGCTTCCACCCAGTTCCATATCTCCGATGCCAAAGCCAAGAATCTGAAATCGGACTATCGGCTCGATTGTGGTTTTTCGTCCTATCTGATTGATCCCCAGGGCAAGATTGTAGCCGTCAATCCCTCCGTAGGCACCCTTGCCAAATATCTCTCGAGGCCTTGAATGCCTCTCAGGTTTGCTCAGATTAATATTTCTCACTAAATTTGCATCACAATTCATCATGAAAAGAATATTCACATCCATAGCGCTTGCCTGCGCAATTCTCTCACCGCTTGCAGCTAAGACCATCCGGGGCTACGAATCTTCGTCGGACAATGGCCTGAATTTCCAGGTCGACAGTATCGACTATCGCTCCGACCTGACGCGTGTATACGGCAAGCTGACGGGACGTCCGCACACATCCAACCGCATAGACCTCGTGCAGCTCATTGGCACAGGCTCATCGGCAACTTCGACCGATATTGACGGTGTGGATTTCCGCCGCTATTTCCAATGGGAGGATGACGGCGTCATTCCTGTCGAGATTGATTTCCCGGCAGTGAAGGAGAGTCAGGGTGTGCAGCTTCTTTTCACCACCGCCCACGGGCCGTCGACCACGACTGCCAAAAAAGTCTGCAAAAAAACTAAATGAAGCTCTGCATAACCGAGAAACCGAGTGTAGCCAAAGATATAGCCCAGATTCTTGGCGCCAACGTGCGCCGCGACGGATATTACGAAGGTGGGGACTATAAAGTCACCTGGACCTTCGGGCATCTCTGCACGCTTAAAGAGCCGGGTGACTATGAGGAGCGATGGAAGCGGTGGGCACTGGGCGTGCTCCCGATGATTCCTCCGCGCTTCGGTATCAAGGTGATTCCCGACAAGGGGATAGAGCGCCAATTTCAGGTTATAGAGTCACTCATTGCCGATGCCGACGAGGTGATAAACTGCGGCGATGCCGGCCAGGAGGGTGAGCTGATCCAGCGTTGGGTCATGCAGAAGGCCTCCATACACTGCCCGGTGAAGCGACTGTGGATTTCCTCGCTGACCGATGAGTCAATCCGTGAAGGTTTTGCCCGTCTTCAACCTGAGAAGGATTTCGACAATCTCTATCATGCAGGTCTGTCGCGTGCAATCGGCGACTGGATTCTGGGGATGAACGCCACACGGCTTTATTCGTTAAAATATTCTTCTCCGGGCAATGTCCTGTCAATAGGACGTGTGCAGACCCCGACGCTCGCGCTTATCGTACAGCGCCATCTTGAGATTGAGAATTTCAAGCCTGAGGACTATTGGGAGTTGAAGACCAACTACCGCGGTGCGATTTTCAATGCCACCGCCGGACGCTTCAAGTCGCCCGAAGAAGCTCAGTCGACTCTCGATGAGATTAAGACCCTGCCGATGGTCATCACCGATGTGCAGGAAAAGAAGGGTAGGGAAGCGCCTCCGCGCCTCTTTGACCTTACCTCGCTCCAGGTAGAGTGCAATAAAAAGTGGGGCTGGACTGCCGATGAAACCCTTAAACTCATCCAGTCGCTCTACGAGAAGAAGGTGACTACTTATCCGCGTGTCGACACTACTTATCTTTCGGAAGACATCTATCCGAAAGTGCCTGGTATATTGCGCAATATGGCTCCATATGCCCGTCTTACCGAATGTTTGCTTAGTGGCAGGCTTCCAAAGAGCAAAAAAGTATTTGATAATTCCAAAGTCACTGACCACCACGCAATTATCCCAACTGGGCAGTCCCCGTCGGTGCTTGTCGGCAACGAGCGCCAGCTCTATCATCTGATAGCCCTGCGGTTCATTGCCGCATTTTATCCTGACTGTCGCTTCCTGAGCACAACCGTGACAGGCGAGGTCGGTAAAACTTCGTTCAAGGCCACCGGCAAGGTCATCGAGGATCCGGGTTGGAGAATCATATATGATAATTCTAACCCTTCGGACAATGCCGGCACAGATGAGAACAGTGACGACCGCATACTTCCGGATTTTAAAGTAGGGGAGAGCGGACCCCACGAGCCCTCGCTTCAAAAACGCACCACCCAGCCCCCGAAATATTACACCGAAGGCACCCTGTTGCGTGCTATGGAATCTGCTGGTAAAACCGTTGAGGATGAAGAGCTTCGCGAAGCCATGAAGGAGAATGGCATTGGCCGTCCGTCGACCCGCGCCGCTATAATAGAGACTCTTTTCAAACGAAAATACATCTATCGAAACCGCAAGTCAATCATGGCATCTCAGGCCGGTATCGACCTTATAGCCACAATCAACGAAGAATTGCTCAAAAGTGCCAAGCTGACAGGTATTTGGGAGAACAAACTGCGCCGGATTGAGCGCGGCGACTATTCCGCTTCTGACTTTATAGCCGAACTGAAGCAGTTGATTAACGAAATAGTCATCAACGTGCTTAGCGACAACTCCAAATCTAAAATAATCGTTGACAACGGCAGCACTGGCAAGAAAAATGGGAATAGCAGTGGTGACGGCAACGATGTATCCACTGCGTCAGACAAAGTTCCAAAACCGACGAAGCCTCGCGCACCACGCACGACCAAGTTCGAGCAGATAGAGTGTCCGCTGTGTGGCCGGGGTTATATCCTGAAAGGGAATACAGCCTTCGGTTGCAGCCGCTTCCGCGAAGGCTGCACGCTCAGACTCAACTTCAACGAATATCCCGAAACCCTCACGCCCGCAAAACTCAAAAAGCTACTCGCCAAGAAATAAAATTTAAATAGTATAGCATAAAGCCTTCATAAGGAAAGAAATCTTTCCACGCAGAATTTAATCTGCAAACCTCTCAAGCATCAGAAATAGGGCAGCTCTAAACACTACCTCCAGCTAACACAAAATCCAATCCTCCAAAACAACGCTTAAATCAATTTTACATAATAGCGATTATGGGAAAATGGTATGCCTCCATTTAACACTATTAGTTTTATAGCCCATCCACTTTCTCCGATTTTATAGCTGATTATGCTTCCTTTTCTTGATTGTCAAATTTCATTAAATACTTTTTTACTTAAATACGCCATAATTCCGACCCATTTCAAGCCTTGGTGGTTAAAAGCGCTAATCATTTAGTCAATAAGAGTTAAGCCGCTTGCAGGCTCGATGACTTATGCGTAATTTTGCAGTGCGAAAATAGAAAAACACACAAGCAAACAACTCATTACTCCTCTCTCTGAATATAATGTTAGAAATTCTATCAGTGATACAAAGACACAGCTAAATCCATTAACATCCCTGCTGATACAGGCATTTTCAAAAAAATTACAAATAAGAAGATACAAATCTAACGATACCATTCTTATCCTTTTCTGAATTAATTTTTTACCGCTAATTTTCCTATCCCTTATCAATTAAGCAGTTATCAAAATTCTGGGAATGAGGCAATTCTAAAAAAATCGCCCCATTTCACCAGAAAAGAGTTTGAGAAAACAAAAACCGATAATTAGAATTGATGATTATAATTTCGGGCGTTCCGCTGCGTGATGCAGCGGGCGCTTTTTATTTATTCATCGCGAAGTGTCAGTGCCACCACGTTTTCCACATGCTGTGTGTGGGGAAACATATCCACGGGCTGCACTGCTTCGATATCATATTTTTCATGCAGAAGTGCCAAATCGCGTGCCTGTGTGGCAGGATTGCAGCTGACATAGACTATCCTGCGGGGTGATGCCTCGAGAATAACCTTCACAACGTCCTCGTGCATGCCAGCACGAGGCGGATCGACAATCATCACATCAGGACGCCCATGCTCTGCAATGAAATCTGCTGTAAGCACATTCTTCATATCCCCGGCATAAAACTCCGTGTTTTCAAGGCCGTTGACCTGTGCATTGACCTTGGCATCCTCAATGGCTTCGGGAACATATTCGATGCCTATGACATGGCACACCTTGGGCGCGATGAAACATGCTATAGTGCCGGTGCCGGTATATAGGTCGTAGACAAGCTCGTCGCCACTGAGTTTCGCAAAATCACGCGCCACGCTGTAGAGTCTGTAAGCCTGGCGGGAGTTAGTCTGATAGAACGACTTCGGCCCTATCCTGAACTTCAGTCCCTCCATCTCCTCCTCGATATATTCGCGGCCTTTGGAGAGTATGATTTCCTGGTCTGAAATTGTATCGTTGACCTTTGTGTTGACCACATAAAGCAGCGAAGTGATTTGCGGAAACTCATTGGCAATAGCGCTCATAAGCGTATTGATTTTCTCCTCGTCATCCTCGCCGAAGACCATGACGGCCATGACTTCTCCTGTCGAGGCTATGCGTATCATCAGAGTGCGCAGGAGTCCGTGCTGCTCGCGAAGGTCATAGAACGAATAGTCATGCTCCATGCCGAAGTGCTTCACGAAGAGTCTTAGCCGATTGCCGAGATCATCCTGCAAGTGGCAGCGATTGATGTCAAGCACCTTGTCAAAGGCCCCCGATATATGGAATCCGGCAGCTCTTCGCTCGGGAAACTCCTCGCCGGAACGCATTTGGTCATATGTCAGCCACTTTTTGTTGGAGAATGTATACTCCATCTTATTTCTGTACTCCCATATCGACTCCGATCCGAGTATCGGCATCAGTTCCGGATGAGGAATCTTGGCTATTCTGTCGAGGGCGTCGCTCACCTGCTTCTGCTTGCATTTCAGCTGAAATTTGTAAGGCAGGTGCTGCCAGCGGCAGCCTCCGCAAAGAGTGAAATGCTCGCATCGAGGCTCTACTCGTATTGCCGACGGGCTTGTCAGCTGTTCGATATGCCCTTCGGCATAGTTACGCTTCTTGCGGTCAATCTTCACCTCGGCCACATCACCCGGAGCGCCGAAAGGGATGAAGACCACCATGTCGTCGACGCGGGCTATGGAGTTGCCCTCGGCGGCCACGTCGACTATCTCTACGCCACTCAGCAGTGGCAGTTCTTTCTTTTTTCTTGCCATAATCTTATCAAAAAATTTTCGCCGGTAATGGCCTTGTGAGCCATTAACCGACGAGTGTCGTATTTTTAGTAAGTTAGGTTAAGATGCTTCTTTTAATCCTTGGCCAAAATTAAGGATTATTTCGTTAAGCAACAAAATTAACAACTAAATTAACGATATTTAACTCGCACACTCCCTGTTTTCAATGTCGGTCTCAGAATATTTTTTCAGCCGGACAATGATGAAGACCGTGAGTATGACGGAGCCAAGTATGAGTGTCGGCGAGTCTACCCCCCAATTATTTATCGTCACCTCTTCAACAGCTTCAGACGTCCCCTCCGTGTGCCACATGCTGTAGACCACCAATGAATTATTTATTGCATGAATCAGCACCGGCAGCCAAAGCGAGCGCGACCATACGAGCAGGTAACCGAAATAGGCGCCAAGCATCAGCCTGGGCAGAAATCCGTAGAATTGCATGTGGAAGGTGCTGAATATGAACGCTGCAATCCATATTGCGGCATGGCGGTTCATACGGTTTGTCGCTAAAATATTCTGCAAAGCTCCGCGGAAGAACAGTTCCTCGCTCAGACCGGCGAGCACTCCGACAATCAGTATGTCGACAATGAGAGAGCCTATTCCTGACCCTCCCAATAGTATGGCTATTGACTTTTGGGCGCGTGTTTCCGATGCTCTCATCCATTCCTCCAACCCTTTGAAAGCTTCCGGGAGGACGAGACTCTCGTTGAACGACACCAAAAAGTTCATCGCAGGGAGCGATGCAAGCATTGCAAGCACAGCCAGCAGCAGCTGCGGGATCTTGAATCCTCTGTCAATACCTAAAAACTTAGCCGGAAGGCTGCTTATAAGCACAGCGCTTATGACAGCCGGGAGTATGAATATTATACAGTCCTGGAGCACAGTCGATATGCGGAGCGACTGCGTCGTCAGTCCGTTGCGAACCACTATGGCGACAATCGCCGAGCCTATGATTGTGAACAGACAGAGTGCCACCAATAGTATGACTATACGCTGTCCGGGTGAAAATCTGAGATTGTGATTAGTTACCATATTTATTATATTATGTGTTGCACACTATTTGTCGAGGTAAAATGGCGAAGTCAGTGCCATGTATTCCGGCGTAATCTCATTGTCCGCATTGCGGATATATAGCGTATCGGTGCGTGTCGCCTCTATGCCCGGCCTTTCGAGCGAAGCATGCCATAGCGTCCGTATCGAAGCCTTACCGGGGCGGGAGTATATTAGTGTCTTCCGAGTCGGCGACAGACGTGAGAGCGATAGCAGAAACTCAATCTCGTCGTTGCGCTCTGTCGGTGCTATAAATGCCAGCGAGTCAGCCGGAGAGTCGAATTTTGCCGCAGCAAGACTTATCAGCGACCCTACTCCGAATTCCTCGCCGTGGCGTGCCAATGCCCTGTCTCTGTCAGGCGAGCGCAGAGCCTCGTTGAAAAATGGAGGGTTGGATATTATGAGGAGTGGATGAGCTGTTGCCGCTGGGAATAAGCTGAGTATGTCTCCCTCCACCACCTCTACCCTCTCGCTCCACGGCGATGCGGCCACGTTGATCTGTGTATCCTTACAGGCTTCAGCATTGATGTCAATAGCGATAATCCTTGCCTCGCTGTTGCGCTGCGCGGCCATGAGGGCGATTATGCCCGACCCGCACCCGGCATCAACTATAGTCTTGAACCCCTTGACCTCCGCCCATGCTCCGAGAAGCACTGCGTCAGTCCCGGTTTTCATACCGCAATGACTGTCATCCACGCTGAACTGTTTGAAATGAAACACACCCATACCGACCACCTATATTATATAATGATTCAATATTTAAAACCGACGTTGTCGACATAGAAAGTCAGGCCCTCGGTTCCGACGTATGGCGCACCGTTGCCCGACGAGAACATGACTATTACATGCGTCGGTTTCGCGTCAGCACTATCCCACCCTTCTTCCACCACCTGGACCATCTTCCCTTTGGAGTTGCGTGCGTAGTAACTGTTGTCCTTGTCGCGGAGCTTGAGATAGGACGGCAGGCTCCCCTCTTTGCTTATATCCCCGTAGTGGATAGGCAGATTGAAGCCGTTGACCCACTGCGAGCTGTTTCTGAAATGTTTCCCGGCAGTCCCTACACGCTTTGCATGGATATTGCCCTTTTCGTCCTCCCAACGGCGCTGGAGATATACGAATACCACAGCCTCGTCCCTTCCGGGTATTTTTTTCTTCGAGCCGAAGCCGCTCGACTTTATCCTGTAGTCCACATCGGGCATGTCGACCTTGTAGTCAAAGACAAGGCTCTTTGGCCTGCGCGAGAAAGGCACTCCCATCTCCATTTTTGAATATGGGTTGCTGGTCGACGTGATAGGCTCGATCATCTCGCCGAGAAATATAGAGCCGGCCACCATGACATCCATGTTTATAAGTCCGAGCACCTTGACAGTCTCAATCTGCGTGCAGAGTTTGGCGCACTTATTGCCGGCTGAGCGCTCTGCCGGATAGACGGCATTGGAAGTCTTTACGATTCCCGACACCTTGGCATACACATTGCTCGTGGCCCAGGGTGAGTCGGGGCTTTTGACGTATGGCTTGTTCCCCTCGATAGTCCGTGTCGGTCCGATTTCATAGACAGTCTTGTCATTGCCCCCTATCACGGCTGATTCATGCAGGTGCCGTGTGACCCAGTTGGAGAAATCACCATATTTCAACAATTCGGGATTAGCTGCACCTGCCGTCAGAGCCGATGTGCCGATAAACATTGATATGATGTATGTTTTTATGTTCATAATAGAGCCGATTGTATTGGATTGCTAATAAATCAGGCAAATAGTGTTCGGAAAGCCTCCTCCACCTTCGCCACTTCTATGATTTTGATGTTGAGTCCTGTTATATCTATACCTTTCAGGTTGTTGCGAGGGATGATTATGCTCTCCATGCCGAGCTTTTCGGCCTCGCGTATGCGTTGTTCGATGCGGGCTACCGGCCTAACCTCCCCAGAAAGTCCGACTTCACCTGCCATACAGACCCTCTTCGGTATTGATATGTCGACGTTTGACGACAGTATGGCGCATATCACCGCCAAGTCAAGAGCCGGATCGTTGACTTTCAGACCTCCGGCTATGTTCAAAAACACGTCCTTGGCAGCGAGTTTGAACCCTACCCTCTTTTCAAGAACGGCAAGCAGCATATTCATGCGCTTTGAGTCAAAGCCGGTGACGGAGCGTTGCGGCGTACCGTAGGCTGCCGTGCTCACTAATGCCTGCACCTCTATGAGAAAGGCGCGTATACCCTCCATAGTGACTCCTACCGCTATTCCTGATAGGTCTTCCTCGCTCTGCGAGAGAAACATCTCCGACGGGTTGGACACTTCGCGCAGTCCGCGCTGGCACATTTCGTAGATACCGAGTTCGGCAGTGGACCCGAAGCGGTTCTTGATTGAGCGGAGTATGCGGTAGATGCCCTGGCGGTCACCTTCGAATTGCAGTACGGCGTCGACTATATGCTCGAGCACCTTCGGACCCGCTATGCTACCCTCCTTCGTGATATGTCCGATAAGGATTACCGGGACACCTGTCTCCTTGGAGTACTTCAACAGCTGCGCGGCACATTCACGGACCTGCGACACGCTCCCGGCCACCGACTCGATATCGTCCGAGGCTATGGTCTGTATCGAATCGACCACTACGAGTCCCGGATTCACTTCCTCGATGTGCTCACGGATATTTTGGAGCGAGGTCTCGCATACTATATAGACATTGTCATTGGGGCGCCCGATGCGGTCGGCGCGCATCTTCAGCTGTCGGGCACTCTCTTCACCTGAGATATACAGTATGCGTCGCGAGCGGATTGACAGTATGTTTTGAAGCACAAGTGTAGACTTGCCTATGCCCGGCTCGCCACCTATGAGCACGAGGCTGCCGCCCACGAGCCCTCCGCCGAGCACCCGGTTAAGTTCTGCCGACGGCATCTTGATGCGCGGCTCCTCTGAAAGCTCGATTTCATGTATGAGCTGCGGACGTGTCCTGCCTGACCTCTGGCCTGAGGGCGTGAGTGTGCGCGACTTCTTTTCGCTTACAATCCGCTCTTCGACCATAGTGTTCCATTCACCGCAGGCCGGGCAGCGTCCCTGCCACTTCGGTGACTGTGCGCCGCAACTCGTGCAAAACCATGCTGTCTTACTGTTCTTCATTAACCAAATAGTTGATAGCGTTTGTAGATTCTAACAATTATCACCTTGATTTTTCTCACACCCCGCGAAACTTCGCCAGGGTTATTGCTGTCGCTATCGCTGCGTTGAGCGACTCCCCTGTCTCCTGTCCGGGTGGATATGAAGGTATGAAAAGTCGTTCCGTCACAGTCTGCTCTATCTCTTTCGAAATACCCTTACCCTCGTTACCGATGACGATTATGCCATTCTGCGACAGTTTTTTACCGCTGATGTTCTCGCCGTCGAGAAAGGTTCCGTAAACGGCCTGGGCGCCTATTTCCTCTATCATCTCCCGGAGATTGCCATAGTGAAGCCTGACGCGGGAGATTGAGCCCATTGTCGACTGTACCACCTTGGGGGCAAAACAGTCGGCTGTCTCGGTGCTGCATATAATATCCCTGACGCCAAACCAGTCGGCCACACGGATGATAGTTCCGAGATTGCCCGGATCCTGTATTGTGTCGAGCGCGAGGACGAGCTGCCGGCGCATGGTCTCCACGTCAGGTTCCCTTTCGGGTATGTCATAGACGGCTATGACGTCGGGCGGGGTGACGAGACTCGACAGACGCAGTATGTCGCGACGTCTTACGGCCACGATCTTTTCTTCCGGGCAGCCGCGCTCTTTCAATTCGGACTCATGCCCGTCGAGCCACTCAGCACTTGCAAACAGATAGCGAAGTCCGAAGTGTCCGAGTGTGTCGAGCACGCACTTTGTCCCTTCCGCCTTGAATAATCCCTCCTTGCGGCGGGTCTTCCTTTCGTCAAGCGCCTTGACTGTGCGGCATATATTGTTGGTTAGTTCTATCATAGATAAATAAAATGATTTCAAAATTACACATTTTCATAAAAATAAACAAAAGGAGCCTCCTCCGTGTCCCCGAATTGGATATTTTGACTACTTTTGTAGATAAACTACTCAGCAATGTTGGAAAATCTATATCTGCATAAATTCGGCTTCCTCCCGGAGTCCGTGACGGCTCTGACCCCCACCGGGAGCAACCGTCGCTACTTCCGCCTCACAGGCCCCGTGACTGTAATTGGAGTCATAGGCACGTCTGTTGACGAAAACGGGGCTTTCATCTATCTCGCTCGCCATTTTCATGAGAAGGGTCTCCCCGTTCCCGAGGTCCTCGCCGTATCATCAGACTCCCTATGCTATCTTCAGGAGGATCTCGGCGACACATCTCTCTTCGATTGCCGCGACTCTCTCCCGCTGCTCGAAGAGGCGGTCAGACGCCTCCCCGATTTCCAATATGCCGGAGCCGAGGGCCTTGATTTCAGCCGCTGCTACCCGGTGAGCGATTTCGACAGCCGGGCCATTCTTTGGGATTTGAATTATTTCAAATACTGCTTCCTGAACACCACCGGTACCCCCTATCTCGAATCTCTTTTGGAGAATGATTTCCGCCGCATGGCCGACCGCCTGTCAGCCGGCTCGACCAATTCATTCATGTATCGTGACTTCCAGTCGCGCAATGTGATGATTCGTGATTCCAACCCCTGGTTTATCGACTTCCAGGGTGGACGTCGCGGTCCGGCCGAGTACGATATTGTTTCCTTCGTCACCCAGGCTCGTGCAGCCTTCCCTGCCGAGGTGCGCCGCCGTCTCGTCGACGTCTATGTGGAGAGCGCTTCGAGATATGTTGATATAGACCGTGCCGATTTTGACAGAAAATTTCGTGAGTTTTACCTCTTGCGTACACTCCAGGTGCTCGGAGCCTACGGCTTCCGGGGAAAATTCGAGCGCAAGCCACATTTTCTCAAAAGCATCCCCGCCGCGCTTGCCAATCTCTCGGAAATACTTGCAACGACTGACGACGAGTACCCCTATCTTGTCAAAGTCCTTCGCGACATGGTCGTCCAATGCGCCCCCGATTCCGATTCAAAGCCCGATTCAAAGCCGGAAAGCTCCCTGACAGTCACAGTCATGAGCTTCTCATATAAAAAAGGTATACCAGCTGACCCCTCAGGCAACGGTGGTGGCTTTGTCTTTGACTGCCGGGGCATGGAGAACCCCGGTCGCTACGAGGAGTACAAAAAAATCACCGGTCTCGACCGTCCTGTGATTGATTTCCTCGAAAAGCGGGGCGAGATTATTACCTTCCTTGACCATTGCTACGCCTTGGTCGACCCCTCCGTCGAATGTTATGACCGCCGGGGTTTCACATCACTCTCCGTCTCCTTCGGTTGCACCGGCGGACAGCATCGGAGCGTCTACTCCGCTCAAAAAATGGCCGAGCACATCAAGACCTGTTACCCGCACGTCAGAGTTCACCTCATTCACCGCGAACAAAACATCGACACTGTCCTATGAAAGCCATGATTTTTGCTGCCGGACTCGGCACACGGCTCGGAGAGATTACCCGCGACACCCCCAAGGCCCTCGTAGAGGTCGGAGGCATCCCGATGCTTGCCCGCGTGCTTCTGAAACTCAAGGTTGCCGGAGTCAGCTACATCGTTGTCAATGTCCACCACCATGCGCAAGCGATAGTTTCCTACCTTGTTGCCAATAATAACTTCGGCATCGACATCCGCATAAGCGATGAGAGTGACCGCCTGCTCGACACTGGAGGTGGACTGCTAAAAGCGCGCCCGCTCCTCGACGGCAGCGAGCCAATACTGCTTCATAACGCCGATATTCTTACCGATTTTGACATTCGAAAGATGCAGGATGCGCATGAAAGTTCCTCGCGCGACGTCACCCTCCTCGTCTCGCAGCGCTCTACTTCACGCTACCTTCTCTTCGACCGCGAGGGACGAATGACCGGCTGGACGAATGTCCGTACCGGCGAGGTCCGCAGCCCATTCGGCTTGGATAGCGTCGGCAACATGTGTATGAAGGCCTTTGACGGCGTACATATTGTCAATCCTACAATATTCCCTTTGTTGCGGCAATACGCCGAGGCTGAGAGCAAATTTTCAATCACCCCCTTCTACACCGACATGTGCCGTCGACTCGACATCGAGTCCTACACACCCGCGGAAAATTTTCACTGGATAGACATCGGTAAGCCTGACTCGCTCAGGCTGGCTGAAAATACCCTTTCAGAATTTCGGCAGACTCCTCCGGCGGAGTGAAGACTGCGAGTATGGCCGGCTTGTCGTCACACTCCGCGAATCCCGCAAAGCTCTTGTACAGCTCTTCCTCGGAACGAGCCTCAAAATATGCGAAACCGTAGCCTTCGGCAAGCTCCCGCAGAGGCAAACGTGTGCCTACTGCAAAACATTTTTCAAGTTCGGGCAGCCCGGAGGTCGAGGAGATGAAGCGGAATATCCCGCCACCACCATTGCATATTACTATGATTTTGAATTTCGGGCTTACGAGTTGTGAAGCCAAGGCTCCGAGGTCATACTGGCAGCTCATATCGCCTGTGATTAACAGCGTTGTCCCCGAATAGGCAATAGATGCCCCTAAGGCGGTCGATGTGCAGCCGTCGATTCCGCTCACACCCCTGTTGCAGTCACTGCGGTGTATGCGGCTGCAATCCATGAGCTGGGCGTAGCGTATGGGCGTGCCATTTGACAAATGAAGGTTCCACCCTGCGGGAATATTCGGTATAATATATGAGAAAGCCTTCATGTCAGACCACGGGCAGCAGGCCATGTAGCGGTCATGCGCGTCGGCAGCCATTGCCGCAGCCTCTCTCCAGCGCTCTCCGTAGGCCGATGGCTCTCGGTGTATCTGCATAGCCGACGCCAGTTGGCGCAAGAATACGGCAGGCTGCATCTCTACTCTGAGGGCGAGATGCTTGAAGCAGTCGACGGTCGTGTGTGTCTGCCCGACATGCCAGTGCTCCACATTATCTATCGACCTTATCCACTCCTTGACAAAGCGTGACACCAGTGCGCCACCGGCAGTAATGACAACATCGGGTGCCAACTCCCGTTTCTCCTCCGCCGACAGCCGGCAGAGAGTCGAATCAATTCGGCTCACGAAGAGCGGCGAGTGCAGATTTGCTATACTCTCGGTCATGACTGCCACATTCGGCAGCCGTGCAAGTTTGGCAAGCGCCCGATTGAGCTTTTCGTCAGGCTCATGAAATCCCACAATGATTAGAACCTTTCTGGGCGATGCAAGCAGCGTGCCGAGACGCCGCGCCTCTGCTGTCGGCAGCTCCGTAGAGGGTGACACCATGCGCACGACGCGGTTGACATCAGCCGCAACTTCCGCCGTGCGGTTGAGCGGTGCGTCGAGTCGCACATTTATATGTACTGGCCCCTTGCGACCGTTGACAGCCTCAAGCAGGATGTCGTTGACAAGACGGTTGCACACCCACTTCCCATTTTCAAATTCGAGATGCGCGGGTATGTCACAATTGCGCTTGACGTATGGCGCCAAAGCTTCCTGCTGCCATATGGTTTGCGAGTCATCCTGGTCAATCCACTCCTGCGGACGGTCGGCAGAGATGACTATCAAGGGGATGCAGCGGTAGAAAGCCTCCGCGACGGCAGGCGCATAGTTCAGCAGCGCCGTCCCGCTCGTGCATACGAGCGCTACCGGCTTGCCGCTCTGCAACGACAGGCCGAGGGCAATGAAGGCAGCGCTCCGCTCGTCGATAACCACATCAACCGTCAGCTCTCCGCGGCGTGAAAGGGCCATTACCAGGGGCGCGTTGCGACTTCCGGGCGAGATTATGACATTGCATATACCGTGGGCAATCAGCAGGTCGGCAACGATGTTGCAGGATTTCTTATCGGTCGTAATCATGGGTTCAATAGCTGTAAAATCAATACAAAATTACAAAATTGATATAACTATGCACCAAATTCAATCGGAATATGTTAATTTTGTAGACCTCCCCTCCGCGGGGGACACAATTTTAAAATATAATCACCAGTATGTACATCGCATCCCAGAAGCATAAGGAAAACATAGCCGAATATCTGCTCTATATGTGGCAGATTGAGGACATCATCCGCGCCAACGGTCTCGACATCGAGCGCATCAAGGCCAACGTCATCGACAAATTCAATCTCGAACCCGCGCAGGAGAAGGAAATGACCGAGTGGTATGAGTCGCTAATCGACATGATGCGCCGCGAGGATATTGAAAAAAGCGGGCACCTCCAACTCAACAAGAATGTGATCATTCAGCTGACTGATCTGCACCTTGCCTTGTTGAAAGACCCGCGTTTTCCCGAATACACGGCCGAGTTCTATAAGACACTGCCATATATCGTGGAGCTTCGTGCCAAATCGGGCGATAATCCTACCGGCGAAATCGAGACCTGCTTCAACGCGCTCTACGGCATGTTGATGCTTCGTCTCCAAAGCAAGGAAATATCGCCTGAAACACAAAATGCCGTGGCGCAGATTTCACGTTTCCTCGCACTGCTCACCAAGGATTACCACCTCGACCGTGAGGACAAACTCTTCCCGCCGGAAGAGTCTTGACTATACTGGTTATTTCGGGACGGCAGCCATCACCACCTCGCCGAGTGTCGGGTGGGCATGTACTGTCGCACCTATATCCGATGCCTTGAGCCGAGATTGCATGGCTGTAGCCACCTCCTGCACGAGGTCGGCGGCATGTGCCCCGCAGATGTGGCAGCCGAGGATTTCATCGCTGTCGGCATCGACAATCATCTTGACGAGACCGTCTGTCTCACCCATTGCGAGAGCCTTGCCGTTGGCACGGAAGGTGGCCTTGCCGATTTTCACGTTCCGTCCCTGCTCGGCACAACGCTCTTCGGTCAGTCCGACCATAGCGCACTCCGGGTTTGTGAAGACAGCCGAGGGGATGACGTCGGTATTCTCTGCGAGTCCGAGAGCCACGAGCCCCTGACGGCTCGCCGCGTGTGCGAGCATACATCGTCCGTTGACATCACCGATAGCATAGAGATTCGTGTTGCCACACTCCCTGCCATCTTCGAACACCACACGCATTGATTCGTCAGTCACAACGGCGCCGCGATTGGTTTTCACTCCCAACTCGACAAGCCCCTTAGGTAGAAGCGCCCTGCGCCCTACGGCCATGAGCACCTTTTCGGCACTTACGCTCTTTTCCTTACCCTTAACTGAATAGCGGACCTCCGATTCGGGGGTGATAGCTGTCACTTCAGCCGAGGTGACTATGTTTATCCCGCGACGCTTCAGCGACATGCGCAGACGCTTGGCAATCTCGGCATCAAAGGGGGGCAGAATCTCCTTGCAGTATTCAAGGACAGTGACCTCGACACCGAAGGCTGCAAAAATCGACGCGAATTCCATGCCTATGACACCGCCACCTATCACGCAGAGCGACTTCGGGAGGGTGGTCATGCCAAGAATGTCGTCACTCGTGAGCGCATACTCCTTCCCCTCAATCGGGAGAACTGCCGGGACGGAACCTGTGGCTATTATGATTTCCGGGGCAGTATAGCACTCCCCTTCTACCTCTATTATATCAGCGCTTTTGAACGATGCCTCTCCATAGACGAGTTCGACATCCTTCAAAAGAGTCTTCACACCTTCGCGCAGTTCGGCAACCACTTCATCCTTGCGGCTCATCACCTTCGGGAAATCCACGGCATAACCCTCGCAGGGCACGCCGAAATTCCCTGCCTCCGATAATGTCAGGGCTATTTCGGCCGATCGGCAGAGTGTCTTCGTCGGGATACATCCGCGGTTCAGGCAGGTGCCTCCCGGCTGGTCACGCTCTATTATTATGACCTTCTTACCGTGGGCGGCAGCCTCGACGGCTGTCTCATAGCCGCCGGGGCCGGCCCCGATAATTATAATATCTGCCTTATTCATTCACGCAAAGTTCTGAGAAGGTTACAACCGGGTTCAGTGCGGCAGCCGTATCGTCGGGCTTGCGGATAGGAGTCTCCAGAGGTGCGTTTTTCACCGTCTCCGGGTCCTCCGCCGCCTCGCGGGCTATGTCGCGCATCACTTCGATAAACTCGTCAAGAGTTTCCTTGCTCTCAGTCTCGGTCGGCTCTATCATGAGTGACTCGTGGAAGAGCAGCGGGAAGTAGATTGTCGGTGCATGGAATCCGTGGTCGAGCAGTCGCTTGGCCACATTCAGGGTGGTCACGCCCGTCGACTTGTCGGCAAGGCCGTCAAAGACGAATTCATGCTTGCACACGCGGTCAATCGGCAGTGCGTAGAGGTCGCGAAGCGACTCCTTGACATAGTTGGCGTTGAGCGTGGCGAGCGTGCCGGCCATTTTCAGACCGTCCTTACCGAGCGAGAGGATGTAGGCAAGCGCTCTCAGCTCTACGGCAAAGTTGCCGAGCCATGCCGAGATGCGTCCGAGGGCATGAGGACCCTTTTCGGTTCCGAAGTCAAGGTCAAAGATACTGTCGTCGCTGACCTGGTGCTTCACCACCCGCGGATTCGGGAGGAACTGCTCAAGTCCGGCTCTCACTCCGACAGGACCGGCACCCGGACCACCGCCTCCGTGGGGAGTCGAGAAGGTCTTGTGGAGATTGATGTGCATGACATCGAATCCCATGTCGCCCGGACGGGCTATGCCGAGGAGCGGGTTGAGATTCGCACCGTCGTAATACATCAGCGCGCCGCAGGCATGAACCATCTCGGCAATTTCAGGGATGTTGTGCTCGAAGATGCCGACTGTGTTGGGATTGGTCATCATGACGGCAGCAACTGTATCGTCCAAAAGGGGACGCAGAGCCTCCACGTCGACAGTACCGTCGGCGAGGCTCTTGACCTCTACGACCTTCAGACCTGCGACGGCTGCCGAGGCGGGATTTGTGCCGTGTGCCGAATCGGGGACAATCACCTTGGTGCGCTTCATGTCGCCGCGGCTCTCGTGATAGGCCCTGATTACCATCAGGCCTGTCAGCTCGCCGTGTGCTCCGGCGTATGGATTGAGTGTGAACTCGGCCATGCCGCCAATCTCACACAGCATTTTCTGCAAGGTGTAGTATGCCTCGAGCGCGCCCTGCACTGTCGCCGACGGCTGGAAGGGGTGCAGCGATGTAAATGCCGGCAGAGAGGCCATCTCCTCGTTGATTTTCGGATTATACTTCATCGTGCACGAACCGAGGGGGTAAAAGCCCGTGTCAACGCCGAAATTGTTGGTCGACATATTGTTGTAGTGTCTGACCACTGTCAGCTCGTCGGACTCCGGGAGCATTGGCGCCTCGGTGCGAAGCAGTCCGGCGGGAAGTGCCGACAGCGCGTCGTCATAGCCGTTGGCCGGGAGGCTGTAGCCCTGGCGTCCCGGACGTGACAGCTCAAAAATTACTTTTCCGTAATATTTCTTATTCATGGTTTCGGGACGTGGCTTTAGTTAGACATTTCAGGTGATGTGGCGGCGTTGTAGTTAGGCAGAGTAGCCTTGGAGAATGTCTCCGCGCGCCATACATAGCGGTCGATTTCCTCAGATGTGCGCATCTCTGTCACGCATACGAGGAGTTCGTCGTCGGCAATCATCACTCCCGGCAGGCAGCCGCAGGAGGTGCAGACCTCGATGAAGTCGGCGAGCTTGACCTCGCCCTTGAATTTGACCACAAACTCATTGAGGAACGGTTTGTCCGGGTATTTCAGCTCGAAAGCCCCTGTCTCCACCAGGCGTATGGCGAGATTGTGGGCGCCGGCGGCTGAAAGCTCGTTGACCTCGCGCAGACCCTTTGCTCCCATGAGCGAGAGATATACGGAGGCATAGAGCGCCATGAGTCCCTGGTTGGAGCAGATGTTGGATGTGGCCTTGTCGCGGCGGATATGTTGCTCGCGGGCCTGGAGGGTGAGCACGAACACACGCTGTCCGTCGGCATCCTTGGTCGCTCCGACGATTCTGCCGGGGAGCTTTCTGATGAGAGCCTTCGTGCAGCAGATATATCCGAGATAGGGGCCTCCGAAATTGAGCGGCATACCGAGCGACTGTGCCTCGCCGGCTGCGATGTCTGCCCCCCACTCTCCCGGAGTGCGGATCACGCCGAGAGCCGATGCGGGTGCGGTCATTATCAGCAGTGCCTTTGCCTCGTGGACCATATCGGCAAGGCCGGTATAGTCTTCAAGGATACCGTAGAAGTTGGGAGTTGCGACAATCACACCTGCCACGTCGCCGACAGCGAGCAGCTCGCTCAGCGCGGCAAGATTTGTGACGCCGTCAGCCTCGGGAATGGTGTCGACCGTCACGCCGTGGTAGTGTGCGTAGGTGTCGATGACCTCGCGATAAATAGGGTTGACAGTGGCTGAGACAAGCACGCGGTTCTTCTTGCGGGCATGGGCTACGGCCATGAGCATGGCTTCGGCCACGGCTGTTGTGCCGTCATACATCGAGGCGTTTGAAACCTCCAGGCCTGTCAGCTGGCTCATCATCGACTGATACTCGAAGATGTATTGCAGCGTTCCCTGTGAGATTTCGGGCTGGTAGGGTGTGTAGGCGGTCAGAAATTCGGAGCGCGAGACTATCGACTGGGCTACAGCGGGGCTGTAGTGGTCATAGAAACCGGCACCAGCGAAGCAGGTGAGTGGCTGGTTTCTCACGGCAAGCTCCTCGAAGAAGTCTCTGACCTCCTTCTCGCTCATCTGCGGCTTTAAGTCGTAGTCCCGCTTCAGTTTCAGGCTGTCGGGGACGTCGCTGTAAAGCTCGTCGAGGCTCTCCATGCCGCAGCGCTCGAGCATCGCGGCAATGTCGGCCGGGGTATGTGGGAAATACCTGTGTATCACGTTATATACGATAGCTATAGTGGGTGATTACTTATGCTCTGACTCGCAGAAGGCCTTATACTCTTCCTCGTCCATGAGGTCGTCAAGCTGCGAGGGGTCTGTGATTTCAATCTTGATAATCCAGTTGGCCATTGCATCCTCGTTGATGAGACGGGGATTGTCGATAAGCTGCTCGTTGATGTCGAGGACGGCTCCGCTGACGGGTGCGAAGAGGTCGCTTGCAGCCTTGACACTCTCGACAGCACCGAATTCCTCGCCTGCCTCGATGTCGTCACCCTGTTCTGGCATATCGACGTAGACCACGTTGCCGAGGGCATTCTGTGCGTAGTCACTGATGCCGATAAAACCTGTAGTGCCGTCAACGGTTACATACTCATGACTCTTGGAATAATATGTCTTGCTCATAATTTTTGTGATTTTAAAGGGTTGATAGTTGAATTTTTATGGGTTTGGGGGTTAAATTTTATTTCTTGTACGATTTTTTGTAGAATTTTTTAGCCACGACCTTTGCGGGGAATGTCTTGCGGCGGATACGGACTTTGAGCTCGCTGTCCTTGACAGCGTAAGGTGTCTCGACAAGCGCCGCTGCAATGCTTTTATCAACGGATATGCCGCGGTAGCCGGTGGTCACATAGCCGATAACTTCGTCCTTGTCGTTGAGCACCTCGTAGCCGTGGCGGGGTATCGCGCGGTCGAGGAGCTCGAGACCGATGAGTTTGCGCGGCGCTCCCTCTGCTTTCTGGCGCTCGATGACCTCGCGGCCTATGAATTCGGGCTTGTCGAGTTTGACAAACATCGACAGACAGGCCTCGACGGGAGTGATGTCGTCGGCAAGCTCGTCGCCGTAGAGCGGCAGGCCCACCTCGAAGCGCAGGGTGTCGCGGCAGCCGAGACCGCAGGGCATCACCTTGCCGGAGTCGATAAGCTTGTCCCAGAGAGTGCGGACAGTCTCCTGGTCGGCGTAGATTTCAAAGCCGTCCTCGCCGGTGTAGCCCGTGCGGCTGACGAGGATTGGCTTCCCTTCATATTCCGTCTCGGTGAAAGTATAGAATGTTAGGTGCTTGCAGCGTATGTCAAGGATATTTTCAAGCGCGGCTTCCGCCTCGGGACCCTGCACGGCTATTTCGCCTACCGGGTCGCTGATATTGCGTATCTCCACGTCATAGCCCTCGGACTGTCCTTCAATCCAGGCAACATCCTTGGCGATATTTGATGCGTTGATGACGAGGAGGAAGTCATTCTCGCCGCGCTTGTAGACGAGGAGGTCGTCAACGACGCCGCCATTGTGGTTGAGCATCATACCATAGAGTATGCCGCCGTCCTGAAGGCCTCTGACATCGTTGCAGAAGATATGGTTGACATACTTCTCAGCCTCAGGGCCGGAGATAAGCACCTCGCCCATGTGCGATACGTCAAAGACACCGCAGGCATTGCGCACGGCATTGTGCTCCTCGACGATGCCCTTGTACTGTATGGGCATATCGAAGCCTCCGAAAGGACTCATCTGTGCTCCGAGTGCCAGATGCTTGTCATGAAGACATGTTTTTCTCAATTCTTCCATAGTTGGATTAGGGGTATATTTAGAAAATAAGGTTGATAAATTTTTCAGTGTCCATTCCGGGAATCATCTCCCGTATTTCTATTTTTTCAAGAGCCTCCGCGACGGCCTCGCGCTCGTAAGGAAGTCCGGCGAGGGCGGCGGTGAGCGCGCCGGCGGTGTCGGTCCGCTCAAAGAAGTCGCCCGTAAGGGCTACCGACTCTATAAGTCCGCGCCTGAGGCATATATCCACGCCGATTTCCCCGACACCGTCTATACGCTTCTCGCAGTGAAGTGTTCCCTTTGGATTACGGCCTGTCAGCCAGTCGGGACTGCTGTACTCCTTCTCGATTTTCTCGATTTCGGCTATATCATCGTCATCGAGCACAAGCGTCGTACCTCCTTCGGGGACAGTGCGGAGCATGTGGTCGAGAAAATCTGCCAATGACAGCTCCGGCAGGTGCTCGCGAATGGTGGTCACGCGGCTGCGCGCCGACTCGACTCCGTGGGAGGCAAGTTTTGTCTCCGAGGGGCGGAGGGTGTTCGACATCAGCACCGGATCAAAGTCGTAGAGCATCGTCCCGTGGACTATGCTTCGTCCCGGAAGGTGGTAATAGGCATTTCCCGAGACCTTGCGGCTACCTATTAATATATCGTTGCGGGAATTGTCGGAGGCGTCGAGGCCGAGCCGGCGCAGAGCGGATGCAACCATTGATGTATACTCGCTGAAAGTCGAGCAGACGTCGTCCGACGAGGTTATGTATGAAAACATTATATTATTCATGTCGGCGACGACGGCTCCCCCGCCGCTCTTGCGTCGGATCATGTCGATGCCGTGCTCGCGGCAGTACTCTACATTGATTTCTCTTTCGAGAAGCTGGTTGCGTCCGACGATTACCGACGGACTGACCTGCCATGCGAAGAAGAAGTCCCTGTCAGGATAGGCCTTCGCAAGATATTCCTCCTCGGCAAGATAGAAGGCAAGCCTTCGCGGTCGGGAATCATTGATGACTACTAAGTCCATTTCGTGTTTAGATTTTCGGTCAACATAATATAACTACGTCATGGACGCGTGATATATGTCTCATGGTCTCTCTGCAAAAGTAGTAATTTTTTACTTTCATAAATGCACATTCTTAAAAATTTTCATAGAAAAATAATCATTAGTGTTTTTAACGCTCTTTTACAATAAAACCAAAGTTTGCAGCGTTTAGTGGATATATGGCAGGTACATGTCCTGTTGATTATTTAATTCCCGTCAGCCTATGAATAAAAATTTTACCCAGACATCACTCTTTTTTCCTGTAGTTACACCTAAAAAAGAAGGGCCGGCCAAGGCAACTCTTGCAAAAATCCGCCAGTTTGCGCGCGCCTACAGTTTCGCTCCCGTTTCAAATCCCGCGCTCGGCGACATAGTCGCCAACTAAGGTACCGTCACTTCCCCCCACAACTCCATTCTTCACAGCTAATGTCACCGGCTCTATTTGTCGCACTGGCCGAGGCGGTCATTGTGGTCCTCCTTATCTGCTATCTCCGGTCGCTCCGCTCGAAGTTCGAGCGCGGACGCGAGGAAAACATGCAGCTCAATCTTAATTCCGAAAAAATCAAGGCTGAAGCACAGACTCAGGTTTCAACTCTCACGGCAACTATTTCAGAGATTCGTCACAACTACCAGTGTCTCGACTCGCGTATGTCAGAGACTGCCGCCGCCCTCGCTGCGGCACGCGAGGAGAACTCGTCGCTAAACACCCGCATCGAACTGCTCAATTCGCAGATTGAAAAGGACGATGAGCAGCGCCGCCAGCAGGAAGAGCTGCTTGAAAACCGCTTCAAAAATCTTGCCAACGACATTCTCCGCCAGAACACCGCCGACCTCAAGACTCAGAACGAGGAAAAGCTGCGCGAGATTCTCAATCCTCTCAGAACCAACATCGACGAGTTCCGAAAGAGCGTCAACGATGCCTACAGCAACGAGGCACGCGAGCGATTCTCGCTCTCCGAGCGCATAAAGGACCTCGTGGATCTCAACCAGTCAATCTCCCGCCAGGCCCGTGAGCTTTCCGAAGCACTGCGCGGCGACAGCAAGGTGCAGGGCGACTGGGGTGAGATGGTCCTCGAGTCAATCCTTGAAAAATCGGGCCTGATAAAGGGTGAGGAGTACTTCACCCAGGCCACGACCGATGCCGACGGCAACACCCTCCGCAACGAGGACGGCAGCCTGCTGCGCCCCGACGTTGTCGTCAAATACCCCGACGGGCGTTTCGTGGTGATTGACTCCAAGGTCTCCCTCACTGCCTTCGTCGACTATGCCAACGCCGACAATGAGGAGATGCGCGACGGCGCCGCTATGCGCCACGTCCGCTCCGTCCGCAAGCATGTCGAGGAGCTTGCCCGCAAGCGCTATCAGGAATATGTCGGGGAGGCAAAGCTCGACTTCGTGATGATGTTCATACCCAACGAGCCGGCCTACATCGCCGCCATGCGACTCGACCAGTCGATATGGCAGGATGCCTACGACCGCAACGTGCTCATCGTCTCCCCCACCCACCTTGTGTCGGGGCTGAAGCTGATAGCACAGCTATGGAGTCGCGACCGCCACACGAAGAACGCCATCAAGATTGCCGAGGAAGCCGGCAAGATGCTCGACAAGTTCTCCGACTTCACCAAGGACATGGAGAAAATAGAAAAAGCCCTCGGGTCGACCCGGAAGGCTTATGACGACGCCATGACCAAACTCATGACGGGTACGGGCAATCTAATCACCCGTGCTACCAACCTCCAGAAACTCGGAGTCAAGGCGAGCAAGCAGCTCTCAAACTCCATGATCCGGGAGGCGGCAGAGGATTAGAAACGCACCTTACTCCTTGACGGTGAATCCGGCGTCGAAGATTGCCCCGCGGACAAGCTCGGCGGGAATCTCACCCTCGACCACTGCTGTTCCCGCATGACGGTCGACCGACACGCTGTCGACACCCGCAAGCGCAGCGATAGCCTTGCGGACGGAGGCCTCGCAATGGGCGCACTCCATGCCCTGTACATAAAATACCTGTTTCATATCATTATTTATTTTGGATTTTTCCACTAAGCGGCTGTGCTCTTTCTGAGAGATACGGCCTTTGATGCCTGTATAGACCAGGAGCCCGGCGAGCACGATGCTGCACATCGTCTCAAAGAGCCCGAACTCGCTGTGGCACGATGCCACATAGTTGCTGACCGCGGGCATGAACCACCCGCGCGGAAGCAGATAGTCAATCATCAGCCCGAAGGCGAGCGAGGTGACGATTACCGACGCGGTATATATCAGCGTGCTCCGACGTCCGATTGACTTCGAAAGTATCATCATCGAGGCAAAGTTGGCCGCGGGACCTGCCATTAGCAGCACGAAGCCGACGCCGGGAGTCAGGCCTTTGGCTATAAGAGAGAGGGCGATTGGTATAGAGCCTGTCGCGCAGACATACATAGGAACGGAAACCACCACCATGAGCAACATAGCCAGGAGCGGATAGTCTGCAAGCCCGAGGAACAGTTCATCGGGAACGAGCACGGTGATGAGCGCTGCAATGACAAGCCCTATGACGAGCCATTTGCCGACATTGCCCACCATGTCTACCAGACCGTAGCGGAAGGCCTCGCCAATCTTTGCCATGAAGGATGTTTTTGACTCCGGCTCCCCGGCTTCACACTCCCCGTCGTGGCACTTGCCGGCTGCCTCCTCGACAATACTGTCATTTGCAGCAAATTTCTGCACGGACACACCTCCGAATACCGACCCTACAAGGGCACCGATGGGGCGCAAAATCGCGAAAGGGAGACCGAGGAGCGAATATGTGGCAGCTATGCTGTCGACCCCTGTCTGCGGCGTGGCTATTAGGAATGATGTGACCGCCCCGCGCGATGCGCCCTGCCTGCGCAGCGACACGGCTGTCGGCAATACCCCGCATGAGCACAGCGGCAAAGGTATGCCCAAGAGCGCGGCTTTGACCACCGGCTTGACACCGCTTCCCGCTAAATGGCGCGACATCATCTGCGGCTTGATGAACACATGGAGAAATCCGGCTATGATGAAGCCCAGGAGTATGTAGGGCGACATCTCGTTGATAATCGTCAGGAGCGAATGGAAGAAATGCGTGAAGTTCATTGTAGTGTCTGTATTATTTCGCTATACATGTTTTGACAATGCAAAATTACTACAGAAACACCCTTCCTGCATTACACAATTGCGGGAATCGTTTATATAATTCGTTTGTACCCTCTACGGCTACACCTCGTTGAGCCCCTTGCGCCTCTGCGGGCCGCGCAGATACTCTGTCGGGGTCATGCCGGTGACTGTCTTGAACTGGCGCGACAGATGTGCCACGCTCGAATAGTCGACCATGTCGGCAATCTCGCTCAAAGTATGGTGGCCGTATTGCAGCAGCTCCTTGACCCGCTCGATTTTCTGCGCTATATGGTATTTTTCAAGAGTCCTCCCCTCTTTCTGAGAGAATATGCGGCTGACAGTGTCATAGCTGACATTGAGATTCCGTTCCATGCAGTCAGAGAGGTTATGGCGCATCCCCTTCTCCTCCCTGACATGGTGCATCACCAGGAGTTTGGCCTGCTCCACCAATTGCGAATCCGCGTCGGTAATCAGTTCGAAGCCAAGCCCGCGCAGTTCCTCGTCAATCCGGCGCATCTCTGCGGCATCAGGAGTCACTGGCAGCACGGCCTTACCGAGTTCCACCTCCGCACCGGCATATCCGAGCTTGTCGAGCATATTCCTGACAGCCTGCACACAGTGCTGGCAGACCATATTCTTTATCAGCAGTTCAGTCATATATTATGTACGGCTTATTCTGTTTCATACATTACTTCCAGCACCTCTTCGGTGCCCTTACCCACGGCGAACAGTGCCGATGTGCGCAACCCTATAACCCACAGGATTTCCGAATTCCTCGTCAGCAGCTTCACCCGCAGCTTCTGTGCGAGCGAATATTTGGCATCACTGAGCATATCGCTGACGAGCCGGCTTCCGCGCATCCCGAAAGGGCGCATCCTGTCACCCTTGCGCCACGGACGCAGCTCGAATGTTGGATTACCCTCCATGACACGGCTGTCGAGATATAGCGCGCCCCGGTCGAGCCTCCTTTCACTCAGGAGCCGGTCGAATTCCTCTCGGCTCATGCGGCGGCATTGCAATGGCGGGGTGTCGAGGTCGGCAACAACGCTCTCCTCGCCGTTCTCCGTGTCTGCATCGTAAGGCATCAGCCTCCCGCGGTCGAGAAGATAGCACACGGCCCGGCTTCTGAAGAGCCGCCCTGAAGAAATGCACGTCCCGTCGGAGTCCATAGTTGCAAGTATATTGTCGACCTGCGTCATATTGATGCCGGCTTCCGAAAGAATTTCAAACAGAACCATCCGCGCGTTTTTTTCAGAGGTTATGAGCAGTCCGAGGTCGATAGCACCGTCCTTACCTACATATTTTCTCCGAAGGAGGTCACGATAGTCGTCGTAGAGGCTGTAATTGTCGCGCAGATAGTCGATGCTGCGGGCAATAGCGTCCATAGCTCCCGGGAAATTATGCTCTATTTCGGGGAGCACAGTGTTGCGCAGGCGGTTGCGCTTGTAATCATCGGAAAGATTGCTCGAATCAGTGACATAGTCCTGTCCCAATGATTCAAGATAGGCCAGGATTTCCTCTTTGGTACACTCTAAGAGCGGGCGTATGACACTGACTGTCTTCGGGAGCATTCCTTTCAGGCCCGTGATGCCGCTTCCGCGGAGCAGGTTGAGGAAGAAGGTCTCTGTATTGTCCTCGCGATGATGCCCGACGGCCACCACGCGTCCCCGTCCTTCGCGAATCATCGACTCCCACCACTCATAGCGCAGGCCGCGACAGGCCATTTCGACAGATTCACCCGTCGATTTGCAGCGGCTGTCCACGTCAAAGTCCGCAGTCACCAACTCTATGTCCAGCCGGGAGCATAAATCACGACAGAACTTCTCGTCGCGCATACTCTCCTCCCCGCGGAGGTGGAAGTTGCAGTGTGCGGCCAGGCAGTCGATGCCGAGGACATGAAGCACCCTTAGCAGTGCCACAGAATCAGCGCCGCCACTTAGCCCGACAATCACCCTCTCGCCTCCGGCAAGCAGGTGATTGCGGCTGATGAACTCCCTGACATTTTTTATGAATGAATCGACCATTTTGCAAAGATACGAATTTTCATTCTGCCATGAGGATATAGCCGCGTTTTTTTATTGACACTATCGAAAGTGAAGGATCGGCGAGGCTGCGACGCAGGTATGAAATCTGGACATTGAGCGCGAGGGAATTGGCATAGCTCGCATTGCCCCACACACGCTCGAGAATAAGGTCGCGCTCGACCATTTTTCCAATATTGTCGGCCAACAGGCGTAATATTTCCGACTGTCGGACTGAAAGCGAGTGTGTCTCTCCATTGAAAGTCAGCAAGGACAGGTTCGGATAAAAATATGTGGAGCCGAAATGATACTCCACTTCCTCGTCAAGCACTATTCGGTCCAGCCGCTCGTCGATTTTAGCCAACAGTTCCTCCGGGTAGAAGGGCTTGGGGATATAGTCGTTGCCCTTCAGCGAGAAACCGTGCAGACGGTCAGCTTTCTCGGTGCGGTCGGTCAGAAAAAAGATAATCACCCTTCGGTCATTGGCCCGGATTTCCCTCGCCATTTCAAAACCGTCCATTTCTGGCATATTTATATCGAGAAGTATCAGGTCGGGGCGCTCGGAGGCATACAGCTCGAGCCCGACGCGGCCATTATTGGCATATACAACCTCGTAGCCCTCCGCCTCTATGAAGCGTTTCAGGAGCATTGAGTTCTTCACATCATCGTCGACCAGCAGTATCTTTACCTTCTTCTTCATTGCGGGAAATTTATGATGAAACATGAGCCCTCACCCTCGCGGCTCACCACAGAGATGTCGCCACCGTGGGCACTGACGAGCAGACGGACGTAGGCGAGGCCGAGTCCCATGCCCGGCTGCCCGCTGTCGACCGCCGATCGGCAGCGATAGAAGCGGTCGAATATGTGTCGGCAGTCCGACGCGCTCATGCCGATGCCGTTGTCACTCACCCGGATTGTCACCTCGCCGTCGGGTGCGGCGCTGTAGCGAATGTCAATTTTGGTATCCTCCCCGGAGTACTTAATGGCATTTTCGAGCAGGTTGATGAGAATGTTGAGCATGTGCATACGGTCAGCCGTCAGCAGCACGTCCTCCTCCGAGCAGTCGCTGATCTCCACCCTCTTTCCACCCGGGATAGAGATGCTCCCCGAGGCCTCCTTCACGAGCTGCCGCAGCGAGAACTGGCTGTGGTTGAGCGGAATCTGGTCGACATTGTTGAAGGTGAGGTCGCGGAGCTTGGAGAAGTAAGCCGAGAGATTGTTGAGCGAGGTGCGTGTCTCGGATATTATATGCCGCCGCGTTTCATCGTCGGCCATCATTGCGGGTGTATTGATGCCTGACACACACATTTTCAATGTCGAAATCGGCCGTTTCAGCTCATGAATCATTGTCGCGACGAAACTATTGCGCATCTTTTCGAGACGGTTGAGCTTCAGGATTGTCGAGAACTGCCCTATCAGACATATTATGAGCAGCAGGGAAAGCGTCCCCACGATTGCCAATGTCCAAAACATATTGGTCAGTACTTCGGTCACCGTTATAGGGGTCGAGATTTCGACTATCTTCCTTTCAAGCTCCGAATAAGGGAAAACCAGCTTTATCGAAGGGGATATTGCCGATTTGTGGCGAATGAGCACGGGTTTCCATATCACCGAATCGGCCACTGCAAGACTTATGCTTGCAACATATCCCCCTTTGCGGAGCACCGAGTCAAGCCCCTCGACAGTGAACGGCACGACTGTCTCCAATTCGATATTCCTCGTTGCTTCCCAGATGTGGCCGTCGGAAGGCGCACCGCTTGCATCGTATTCACGGGTGTTTTCGGCTACCTCCTCCCGCGTGGCATACTCGATAATTTTATCAGAAGCCCTACGTTTTTCTTCAGGTGTAAGCACATGGTCAGGCGAAAGACCGAGAACTTCCTGCGCAGTATAGCGCAATGTCGTCACTTTCACTCCTACGGACTTCTTGATACCGAGGCTGTCGTCGCGCGACATCATCAGCGACATCGAGGATTGATTGATTACATCGTTGCCGCCTCCCTTATCTTTCAAGTCAATACGCTTCTCCTTATAATCGTCAAGAAGTCCGATAAGCTCGTCGCTGACAATGTCCTCATACTCCGTCAGAGAGTATTCGTAACGCGAGTAGAGCCAGTAGCCCTGCATACCGAGAAAGGCAAGGATTGCGAATATAGTGATAATGTAGAGTGTCTTGATTCGTCGTTCCATATGTCTGCAAAATTATGAAATATAGGCTAAAGTACGGCCTGCGGGAAGGCTGATTTTCAGCGTGAGTAATAATTTAGTAATAATTCCTTTATTTTTGAGTAAGGATTATTTTCGTCGCAATAGGCTTACGGGTGCTTACTTTGCAGCATCAAATCAATCACACAAAAATTGCTTACGATTATGAGAAAACAAATCCTTCCTATCGCATCGTTAGTCATCGCAGTGCTACTGCCGTCAATAGTCAGTGGCAAAGTGTCGCGCCGCAAAATCAGTATCTTCCGCCCCGAAGTCCCCGAATCGACTGTCCTGTCGCAGAAGGAGGGCACGTTGGAGTTCACATATGACTATTCGTTCAGTGTCGACTCTGTCGGAGCAGTCGACGGCGCGCGTGAGGAGGACAAGATGATTCTACAAATTGCACCCGACGGGCTTTCGAAGTTCACGAGCCTCACGAATCTGACTGTCGACTCAATAACTCTCAACACCACCCCCGAGCAGCGCACCCAGGCGATTGTCGAGGGCAAGATGAAGCAGGGCGACTTCATGAATGTGTTCAAGAACTATCCCGCAGCCGGACGCCTGACCGTGGCCGACAAGGTCTGCGATGACTGGTTCAGATATGAGGAGGAAACACCCGATTTTGACTGGGAGCTGACCGACAGTGTCAAGACCATACTCGGCTACGAGTGCAAGGGAGCCATATGTACTTTCCGTGGTCGCGAATGGACGGTCTTTTACGCCGAGGATATTCCCGTCATGGAAGGGCCGTGGAAGCTCCACGGGCTACCCGGGCTCATCATGGAGGCCAAAGCCGACGGCGACCGGTACAGCTTCGTGTGCATCGGCATCAAAAACAACTCGCTCCGCCCGATCACGCTTTATGACATCCCCTATAACAAGACCTCGCGCCAAAAATTCTATGACACCAAACACCGTTTCGACATCAACCCCTACGCCTACTTCGAGGCTACCGGCGGCGGCAAGGTGACAGTCAGCGATGAGAACGGCAACCCGATTCCCGATGCCTACGACCCTATTGAGATTCCCTTCGAATACATTGAACGAGACTGGAGAGACAAATAATGACATTAAGATACAGCTTTTTTATACTCATGCTTCTGTTTGGAGGTGTTGCAAATGCTGTCACCGACGGACGTTGCGCGCAACGTCCCTACAGTCCGGCTATGCAAAATTCTCCGGCCGAAGTGAGCGGCAAGGTCATCGACGGAGAGAGCGGGAAGCCGATTGCCGGAGTGGTCGTGCAGGGAATCGGAGCGGGAGGAAAGGCTTCGGGCTTCACATCCACCAATGCCTCAGGATGCTTCACATTGAAA
Source organism: uncultured Duncaniella sp. (assembly GCA_910586665.1). Lineage (GTDB taxonomy): Bacteria > Bacteroidota > Bacteroidia > Bacteroidales > Muribaculaceae > Duncaniella. The sequence continues at coordinate 130,334 of CAJUIX010000002.1, read as the reverse complement.
ATCCGCAACGGCACAGACTCTCTTTCCTTTCGGCGTATGGCTTACGAGACTGTCCGCCTGCCGATAAACGCAGACTTCTCGTCAGTGCCACTCTTTCCCGCCTCTACGCTGCTCAACGAAGTCATAGTCAAGGCGCCCGACATATATGCCAAGGGTGACACGCTCGTGTTCAACGTAGACCGCTTTGCCCGCCCTGAGGACAATGCTATCATCGACATAATCAAGCGTCTTCCGGGCATAAAGGTGGACGACGACGGCACAATCAACTATCAGGGGAAGCCAATCAACAAATTCTATCTCGACGGCAGCGACTTCATCGGCGGACAATATGGTCTCGCCACTGAGAACATATCCCATAAAGATGTGAAGTCCGTAGAGGTCATGGAGAACCACCAGCCTATCAAGGCTCTCGAAGGGCTCGAGTTTCCCGAGGAGGCAGGCATCAATCTCAAGCTCAAAGAGGATGCCCGCAGCCGCTGGGTGGGCTATACGGAGGCTGCGACAGGTTTCGCCCCGCTGCTTTACCGAGCCTCGGTCTTCACCATGAGGATGGCGCCGAAGATTCAGAACCTCTTCACTCTCAAAGCAGACAACAGCGGCTGGAATCCCGAATCGCAGATTATTGACCATGAGTTTGACAATCTCTTCGCAGGCCCATATACCGAAAACCTCTGGCCGGACTATATCTCGGCCGACATCATCTCATCTCCCCTCCCTGAGCGCCGCACGCGTGACAATGATTCATGGCTCGCCAATGCAATCACCTCCTGGAAGAGAGGAGACACGAACCTTAGACTGAAACTTAACTATGCAGGTGACTTCCTCGACTACCGCACGCAGTGCCTCACAGACTATCTCAGCCCGTCCATAAGCCCCTTCTTTCAGAAAAATGATATGTCGACCCGAAGCCATGACCTCTCGGCGCAGCTGCTCTCAGAGACCAACCGCCGCAACTATTATCTCAAAGACAATTTCAGCCTCGAAGCCGTGTGGGACGATGCGGCATCGGACATAACAGGGACAACTGCTCTCCGGCAGACTGTCGGGCGCAGGAATCTCTCTGCCGGCAACGATTTTAAGCTCGTCAAGCGCAATGAACAGAGGATTTTCACCCTCAGCTCCCGCACGACTCTCCGTCATGCCTCCGACCGCCTCGGCGTCACCCGTGGCGAATCCTTTGCACAATATTTGACGTCAACCGACCTGAGGTCGAGGACAGAGACAGACTACGGACGCCTCTACCACTATTGGAAGCTATATATCAACGCTGGTGCCGACATCTCTTATCACCGCCTCGACGTCCGTCTTGACGGGATGGGAAACTACGACAACGCCTTCATAGGCGAAATCTATGCACGGCCCCGAATCGAATACATCCGCGGAAGATGGCGCGCCACTCTTGCCTCACTCATAAAATGGTCACACTATGCCATACACGGTCCGATGGATTTCCCGGTAGTCACCCCCTCGGTCAGCATACATCGCCAACTTACGGCCAAGTCAGAGCTGTCGGCCTCCGCGAGCTACGCACTGACGCAGCCGGCTCCCGCACTTTTCATCAGCTCGGTCATACTCACCGACTACCGCAATCTCTATATCCCGCTGCCGACAGAATCACTAAGCGCATCGACAGGCGCATCCGTCAGCTATCGCTACCGCAACCCGCTCAATGCCCTATTCGTCAATCTCTCGGCATCCTATAACCATGCCCGCTCCCCTCTGACCTCCGCGCAAATATTCAAGGAGGACATGATAATCTCTACATTTGCCCGCCGACGCTCCGAATCGGACTATTTGACGCTCAGCGGAGGCGTGAGCAAGGGACTGATGCACTCGCGCATCGTCACAGGCCTCGATTTTACCGCGACAAGAAGCTCCTCCGCATCCATGCGCGACGGTCTGTGTCATCCATTCATAAGGCAGACGAGCCTGCAAGTGAATCCATATTTTAAAAGTTCGCTGACTTCATGGCTCTCGCTCAACTATAATCTGAATTTCACCTATTCGAGTCTTAAAATCAAGGGTGAGCAGAGTGCCGACAACAGCTCAACCCTCCACCACCTCGCGCTGACCCTGATTCCCGAGAACCGCTGGGAATTCACATTCGGTGCAGAGTATTATTACAACCGATTTTCCGGCAACAACCATGCCGGGCTGACGCTACTCGACATCTCGGCGGTCTGGAAAGTCAGTGGTAAGGTGCGGTTACAGCTCGACGCTAAGAACATTCTCGACCAACGCGAGTACAGATACATGGTCTACGGCTCCCTCTCCTCCTCGGAGTACAGCTACCGCCTCCGTCCACGCAACATCCTCGCCGGCATCCAGGTAAGATTCTGACATATATGTCAATGGGCACCGCGTCATTTTGATGCAGCGCCCATTGCGACATATATGTGTTTGTAGAATCTTAGTCTTCTATAGCGATGAACACACCGTCGATATCGAAAATATAGGTGTCAGGGCCGGCAAGATTTAGCTCGACCTCGTAGACCTTGCCATTGTTAAGCTCGATTGACTCGACCATAGCGCTGTAGCCGTCCTTTTCGAGGCGCTCATAGGCCTTTGCAGGCATGACTTCCTTAACCACGGTGACCGGGAGGAGCGTATTGTCGGGAGCATCAATCTCGACGAGGTTCCCCTCCATGTCAAATTCAAGATCGATTCCGTCGGTCAGTTCTACCTCATATTTGCCCTTTGCAAAATATCTCTCGCAGGTCTTGATGCCGACATTCTTGAAATGCTTCTCGATAAAGGCCTTTGCCTTCTCGGGAATCTGGTTGATATTCTGGGAACCGGCAATAGCTATGCCCGGGTTGCTACCATTGAGATTGGGAACCTGGGCCGACATTCCTGCTGCGGTGAAGAACATCGCACACGATGCCACAGCCGGGATAATGTTTTTCAATTTCATAATTAATAAAAGGTTTTGATTGATATGTATATCCCTTAAACAACTCTCCCGGCCAATAGTTTTACGGCGATGCCCCTATTTATCGAATATTCTTTGTAACTTTGCATTATGATTTACCCTGAAAGAATTGAAGAAAAAATAGGATTCAACGGCGTGCGCGGCGAGATTGCCGCGCGTTGCCACTGTGACGGCTCGCGCCGCCGCTGCGAGGAGATGCTGTTTCTCTCCGACTTCAAGGCTGTCGAGGAGGCGCTCAAAGCCGTCGCTGAAATGCAGTCGGTCAACCACAGTAACGAGACACTGCCCCTCGAGGGTGTCAGCGACATCGACCGCGACCTCGCAGTCATCAAGATACCCGGCACATTCCTCGAAATCAAAGATCTCATCAAAATCCGGCGCATGCTCGACTGCTACAGCGCCGTGTCCCTATTCTTCCAGCGCCACAAGGTGGACGGGCGCACACCCTACCCGATTCTTTCAAACATAGCCGAGGAGCTGTCATATATCCCCCTGTCGCTCGGCATGATGATAGACCGCGCCATTGATTCGTCGACAGGCCTGGTGAAGGATAACGCCTCTCCTGCCCTTGCCGACATACGCACCCGCCTGCGCGGCATGTCGGGACGTGTCAACTCGATACTCCGCCGCGTGCTCAGCACAGCCATCTCGCAGGGCTGGCTCGAGGCCGACACCACTCCCGCCGTCCGCGACGGCCGCCTGGTCATACCCGTCCCCCCGATGAACAAGCGCAAGATCCAGGGTATAGTCCACGACGAGTCGGCTTCCGGCAAGACGCTCTTCATAGAGCCGGCAGAGGTGGTCGAGGCCAACAATCTCACCCGCGAGCTGCAACTTGAGGAGCACCGTGAGATCGTCAGGATACTCACCGGCATCGCCGACGAGCTGCGTCCCCACATCAGGGAGATGCTTTCCTGCGCCGGCATCATATATCACCTTGACTTTATCAATGCCAAGGCACACTATGCCGACGTGACCGGCGGAACCATGCCAAATCTCCACGACGGAGAAGAGCTGGAGTGGTACCATGCCTGCCACCCGGTGCTCAAACTCTCGCTCGAGCGCCAGCACAGGGAAATCGTCCCGATTGACATCACTCTCGACAAGGAGCACCGCATCCTCGTAATCTCAGGCCCAAATGCCGGCGGTAAGTCGGTGTGTCTGAAAACTGTAGGCACGCTCCAATATATGCTCCAGTGCGGCATCCTCCCCCCGGTCTATGACAATTCGCACTTCGGGGTGTTCAAGGATATGTTTGTCGACATAGGTGACGACCAAAACTTCGAGGATGACCTATCGACCTACAGCAGCCACCTGCGCAGCATGAAATTCATGCTCCAGCGCGGACGCAAAGGCTCGCTCTTCCTTATCGACGAAATGGGTTCGGGCACGGAGCCTCAGATTGGGGGCGCACTCGCCCGCGCAATCCTCGAACAGATGAACGGGAAGAAAATGTGGGGCATCGTCACCACCCACTACCAGATATTGAAGCAGTTTGCCGAAGATACGCCCGGCCTTGTCAACGGCTCCATGCTCTATGACCGCCACCTGATGCAGCCGATGTTCAAACTTTCGATAGGCAACCCCGGCTCATCATTCGCGGTAGAGATTGCCCGCAAAATCGGCCTCCCGGCAGAGATTATTTCTGTCGCGGAGGAGATTGTCGGCAAGGAATACATGAATCTCGACAACTATCTTCTCGACATCACCCGCGACAAGCGATATTGGGAGAACAAGCGCACAGCCATCCGCCAGAAGGAGAAGAAACTCGAGCAGATGCTCGCGCAATATTCCGAGGACGCTGAACAGCTGCGCTCAAAGCGTCGCGACATAATCGAGGAGGCACGCACGGAGGCAAAGAAGATTCTCGACTCGTCAAATGCCGTAATCGAGCGCACCATTGCTGACATCAAACATGCCAACGCCGAGCGCGAGCAGACCCTCGAGGCACGCCGCAAGCTGAAAGAGGAGCGGCTGGCCCTCGAAAAGGAGTCGAAGCACTATCGCGACGGCAACGACATACTTTCCAAAGCACCCAAGAAGAAAAAGAAATCGGCCGCTGCTGCCGAAAAATCAAGCGAGGGGAAGACTCAGAAGCCCCGCGAGATTACAGTCGGTACCAACGTGCGTCTCGACGGCGCCGGGACTGTCGGAACGGTTCTCGAAGTTTCGGGCAAGACCGCCATAGTCGCCTTCGGCCACCTCAAGACCACCGTGAAACTCGACCGTCTGAAAGCCACCGACGCGCAGCCTAAATCCGAGGCCAAGTCGGGACTGTCAATGCAGACAATCGACTCCGGCTACGAGCGGCAGCTGAATTTCAAGCAGGAAATCGACCTGCGAGGCATGCGTGCCGACGAGGCGGTCCAGGCTGTCACCTATTTTATCGACGACGCCATCCGCTTCTGCATCCCCCGCGTCCGTATCCTCCACGGCACCGGCACTGGGGCCCTCCGCCAGGCCATACGCTCGCTTCTCGCCGCCACTCCGGGCATCGATTCCTTCCACGACGAGGACGTGCGCTTCGGCGGAGCCGGCATCACGGTCGTGAATCTGAAATAATATATACTATTAGGCAGCCTGAAATGAAATTTTTTCGGGCTGCTTTTGCTTTATCGCACTATTTCGGGCATTTTCAGGGCTTAACTTTGTTGCAACAAAACAAATTTAAACCCCGCAGGAAGAATGTTAATCGACTTCCTGTAAAAAACAACCCGAACCATGAAAAAGAATCAGCCCGAAGCAGTCAAAATCGTATCCAAAAAGTTCTATTCCGACCTGTGTGAACGCATATCCGCAAGCTGCCGTTCTATTAATCTGTCGCAATCAATGGAAAAAGCCTGCATTGAGGCCGTCGACGAATATATCATCAAAGGCTTAGGTCCATTCTATAACTCTCCGGCTGAGATTCTGTTGGTTTTCAATCTCCTGCAACCTGAAATTAACCGTGCAATCGCCCGCTCGGCCTCTGCGCGCCTACGGGCAAATAAAAGAAAGGCCATCAAAGCATCCGAAAAGAAATCCATAGCTGAAACAGCCGTTCAGGACACTGTCAGTCTCATTGAAAAGCCCGAAACTAAATCTGAAAATACCAATCCAACTCTCGAAACCGCAGCCGAGACAGACTCTGAAAATATAACCACTGTTGCAGAATCCACCCAATCACCCTACCCGTCATCCACCCCAAGCGCCGCTTCCAGGAACGTTTCCACAAACGCAGGAAACATAAGTAATCTTAAATTATGGCATAAATTTCCTATTTATTAAATAGCGTCAATGTTTAGTTTGCCATTTGAAATATAGTTTGTAAATTTGTGGTCTAAGAATTTATCAGACTAAAAATCATCAAATTTTAATTTATATGGCAACCAAACCGTTCAAATATCAGCCGATGTTCCCGCTCGGACCTGATACTACTGAATACTACAAACTCACTTCTGACTATGTCAAGGTCGAAAACTGGGGCGGTCACGAATTTCTCGTCGTTGACCCCGAGGCTCTTACCGTCCTCGCCCGTGCATGTACCCACGACAATGCCTTCATGCTGCGTCGCGAGCACAATGAGATGGTAGCCAAGATTCTTTCCGACCCCGAGGCTTCCGAAAACGATAAGTTTGTGGCCCTCACCATGCTTCGCAACGCAGAGGTGGCAGCCAAAGGCGCCCTCCCCTTCTGCCAGGATACCGGCACGGCTATCGTCCACGGCGAAAAGGGTCAGAATGTGTACACAGGTTGTGATGATGAGGAGAAAATCAGCAAGGGTGTCTATCTGACCTACACCACCGACAATCTCCGCTACTCGCAGAACGCGCCCCTCACCATGTATGACGAGGTCAACACCGGCTGCAACCTTCCCGCCCAGATTGACATCCACGCCGGCGAGGGTGATGAATATAAGTTCCTATTCGTGGCCAAGGGTGGCGGTTCAGCCAACAAGACCTATCTCTACCAGGAGACAAAGGCAATTCTCAACCCCAAGACCCTTGTCCCCTTCCTCGTGGAGAAGATGAAGAGCCTCGGCACAGCTGCATGTCCCCCTTATCACATCGCCTTCGTCATCGGCGGCACATCTGCCGAAAAGAATCTCGAGACAGTGAAGAAGGCTTCGGTGAAGTACTACGATAATCTTCCTGACCACGGCAACGAGCTCGGACATGCCTTCCGCGACAGAGAGCTTGAAGCCATCCTTAAAAAAGAGGCTGAGTGTCTCGGCCTCGGCGCACAGTTCGGCGGCAAATATTTCGCACATGACATCCGTGTGATCCGTCTCCCCCGCCACGGCGCTTCCTGCCCCGTGGGTCTCGGTGTATCCTGCTCTGCCGACCGCAATATCAAGGCCAAAATCAACCGCGAGGGTCTGTGGATTGAGAAACTCGACAGCAACCCTGGCGAACTCATCCCCGAGGAGTATCGCAAGCAGGGCGAGGGCAACGCAGTCAAGATTGATCTTAACCGCCCCATGAGTGAAATCCTCGCCGAGCTTACGAAATATCCCGTGGCTACCCGCCTCTCGCTCAACGGCACAATCATCGTGGGCCGTGACATCGCACACGCCAAGATTAAAGAGCGTCTTGACAAGGGCGAGCCCATGCCCCAGTATCTCAAGGACCATCCTATCTACTACGCAGGTCCCGCCAAGACCCCGGAGGGTATGCCCTCAGGCTCATTCGGCCCGACCACTGCCGGACGTATGGACTCGTATGTCGACCAGTTCCAGAGCGCAGGCGGCTCGATGGTGATGATTGCCAAGGGTAACCGCAGCAAGCAGGTGACCGATGCATGTCACAAGCATGGCGGCTTCTACCTCGGCTCCATCGGCGGCCCCGCAGCCATCCTCGCCCAGAACAGTATCAAGAAAGTGGAACTCCTCGAGTATCCCGAACTCGGTATGGAGGCTATATGGAAAATCGAAGTCGAGGACTTCCCAGCTTTCATTCTCGTAGACGACAAGGGCAACGACTTCTTCACCGAGATTTCCAACCGCTGCTCGGGCTGCCCTATCACTGACGACAAGCATTAATAAATCTCCTCTTGTAAGGAACACATAAGCAGGTTGCATAGAGGCTGCGTCACACACACTCGCACAACCTCTATGCAACCATTTTTTCTCTAAAGCGCAATGGGCAGAAACATATATGACATACGCCGTAAGGGCTTCATCGGCTTCCTGCTGCTGTCGGTGGTGGTCGTGAGCGTGTTTCTTCTTTATTCCGACTCCTTGGTAAAGGACCTGTCGGAACAGGAGAGGGAAAGGATGCAGATATGGGCCGACGCCACGCGCGAGATTGTCAATTTCGGCAATGCCGACAACGGCGGGAGTGCCAACGTCGACTTCCTACTGTCGATTATTGAGCGCAACCGCACAATCCCGGTCCTCCTGACCGACGACAGCGGCGAAATCATCATGCAGCGCAACTTCTCGCTCCCTGAGTCGGTCGACTCGACGGCGCTTTTCAGCCTCAGTCCCGCCAACCGCGATTTTCTGATGAAGAAACTCGAAAATTTGCGCCACAGCACCAATGTCATTGAAATCGACATGGGTGATGCCGGCAACCAGCGGCTCTACTATGAGGATTCGAAGGTGTTGAAGAGCCTGAGTTTCTATCCCTACGTCCAGATACTCGTGCTCATGGCCTTCGTGCTCATCGTCTACTATGCCGTATCGTCGACCAAGCGCGCCGAGCAGAACAAGGTATGGGTCGGACTCTCGAAGGAGACAGCCCACCAGCTCGGCACTCCGATTTCATCGCTGATGGCCTGGATGGAACTGCTCGAGGAGTCAGGTGTAAGTCCTGAGACTGTCGCCGAGATGAACAAGGATGTCAAACGCCTCTCCACCATAGCCTCCCGCTTCTCTAAGATAGGCTCAAAACCCTCGATGGAGCCTCACGACGTCAATGAAATCGTGGAGCATGCCGCAGACTATATGTCGTCGCGTATCTCCCAGCGCATAAAGCTGACGGTCGAGCCGTGGTACGAGCCTCTCCCTGTCACCCTCTCACCGCCCCTTACCGAATGGGTCATGGAGAACCTTATCAAGAATGCCGTCGACGCTATGGAGGGTAAAGGCTCGATTGAAATAACCGTAAGGCCGGAGAAGAACAAGGCCGTCATCGAGGTCACCGACACCGGCAAGGGTATAGCCCGCAAAAACCAGTCGGCGATCTTCAATCCCGGCTTCACTACCAAGAGCCGCGGCTGGGGCCTGGGTCTGACGCTCACCAAGCGCATAATCGAGGACTACCACGGCGGCATCATATATGTGAAGAGGTCGGAAATCGGTGTCGGAACCACATTCGCAATCGAACTACCGCTAACATAACGCACACTTTAATAACATTTCTCATCCATGACAACTCTCAGACAACTTTCAGACAGCGTCCGCTCGCGCCTCGCACCGATGTATGGCGACGGTGAAGCTCGCTGGCTCTTCAGAATCATCATGGAGCATGTGAAGGGCTGGGACCAGACAGAACTTGCCGTGAGGAGCGACAAAGAGGTCACAGACTTCACAATCAGTCGCGTCGACGAGGCCGTGAAGAGGCTGCTCGACGGTGAACCTATCCAGTATATATTCGGCGACACATACTGGTATGGCATGACGCTCAAGGTCACTCCCGACGTGCTCATCCCCCGCCCTGAGACGGAGGAGCTTGTCGACCTTATAGTCAGACAGAACAGCGGCGAGAATCTGCGCGTGCTTGACGTATGCACCGGCTCCGGCTGCATAGCCGTGGCCCTCGCGAAGACATTGAAATTTCCGACAGTGACCGCGATAGACATATCCGAGGCAGCCCTCGCCATAGCCCGCGAGAACGCCGCGGTGCAAAAAGTGAAAGTCGACTTCCGTAAGGCCGACGCGCTGACCTTGCGGATGCCCGACGAGACCTTTGATATAATCGTCTCCAATCCACCCTACGTCATGGAGAGCGAGAAAGGCGGCATGGACAGGAACGTGCTCGAACATGAGCCGGGTCTCGCGCTCTTTGTGTCAGATGACGACCCGTTGAAATTCTACAAGGCCATTGCCCGCATGGCCTGTACAGCTCTTGCTGACAACGGCACTCTATACTTCGAGCTCAATCCGCTGACTGCCGACGAGCTGAAAGCATGGATGACAGCCGATGGATGGTCTGACGTGCAGCTCCTGCCCGATATCCATTCAAAAATACGCTTCATGATAGCGAAAAAATAGGAGGATGAGCCATGCTGAGAAACCGCGCCCCGATTTCATACGAAAACGCCCTCCAGCGCGCCGCCGCACTCTGTGCGCGCTGCGAGCAGTGCACCCCCGACATCTTGAAAAAGCTGTCGGCGTGGGGGCTCGGAGCATCCGACGCCGACAAAATCATCAAGCGACTGGAGGAACTAAGTTTTGTCGACGACGAGCGCTTTGCCCGCGCCTATGCCCACGACAAGCTTCACTTCAGTTCTTGGGGACGGAGAAAAATCGCACAGGGCCTGCGGATGAAGCGCCTTCCGGCTACAATCTGCGACGCTGCCTGCGAAGAATTCGAGGAAGATGAATACCGGGCCGTGGCCCTGCGCGTGATGCGTGCGAAGACGAGGCAGTTGAAAGAGTGGCCGCTTAGCTATGAGGCAAAGGTCAAAGTGATAAAGTTTGCCATGACGAGAGGCTTTGAATACAATCTCGTGGCCGACATCATGCGCAACGAAAATCTCAAGCCGGATGAAGAAGAGACGCTTTAGCGGTATTCTCGGTTCGCTTACCGAGGACCTGGTCAACATAATCTTCCCGAATGTGTGTGCTGTTTGCGGGAAGGTGCTCGTCAAGGGGGAGAATGTGCTCTGCCTCGACTGCCTGCTGTCACTCCCAAGGACCAATCTCCACAAAGTCCAGCCTAATATGATTCATGAGCGGGTGTTCTCGGTCGGATGCCCGGTGGAGCGAGCAAGCTCGCTATACTATTACCACCGCGACAACAAATATGCCAAGCTCATACACGACACCAAGTACCGCGACCGCCCATCCGTCGGGCAGCACCTTGCATCGCTCCATGCCCGCGAGCTGCTCGCCGAAGGATTCTTCGAGGGTATTGACGCCATTGTCCCGGTGCCGCTCCACTTCGTCAAACGCCTGCGTCGCGGCTACAACCAGGCGGAGGAAATCGGCAAGGCCATAGCCTCTGTCACACGGCTGCCGGTGGTCAACGCCCTACGCGCCTCCTATCACCGAAGCCAGACGCGCAAGGACGCCCACGCGCGACTCGTGAACACTACCGGGATCTACAGCGTCCGCCGAAGCGATGATATCAAGGGGAGGCATATACTGCTCGTCGACGATGTCATAACCACAGGGGCGACGCTGCTCAACTGCATCAAGGCAATCAAAAAGTCGTCGCCGTCGACTAAGGTCAGTATCTACTCACTCGCTATAACACGCCTTCTGTGAAACTAAAAAGGTCCTTTTCGTGTTTTTTCAAATAAGATTCCGCCTCGGAGACAATTAAAAAACGAGAGGCCGGAAGCAAACTAACGTAAATCAGATTTCATGTTCCAACTATCCCGCCGAATATCAATAATTCTGAGCTGCATTATGCTTCTGCCACTGCTGTCGCGGGCAGAAAGTAGCGATATATCCACTGACAGCGCTGCTGCGAAGCCTCGCCACGGGCTTGTGGGCCGTGTGATTGAATATTTCCACCAGTCCAACAAGAGGGCGCTGACGCGCCGCCCGAATTTCACCCCGCTCGGAGGTCCATTTTATTCATCGGAGAAGGGCCTCGGACTGGGAATTGTCATTGCGGGTGACTATTCGACATGTCCGACAGATTCGATACTGCCGGCATCAAATATTTCCTTCACCGGGAGTCTTTCGACAAAGAAATATTTCTCTGCCGGACTCGAGGGGGTACATGTCTTCCCGCGCGACACAAGGCGCATACACTACAACGTTGACTTCGTTTCCTTCGCCACCTACTTTTGGGGCATAGGCTACAAATGGGGCAACAACGACGCCAACAAGACAAAGTATAACCTCTTCGAGATAACAGTCACAGGTGACTATGAGTGGAGGCTCCCGAACAATATCTTCGTCGGTCCGATGTTCGAAGTGACATACACAAACGCCCACGGCATCAGTGACTACACGCCCTGGGGTGACGCAGTCCTGCGCTACTGTACAATATCCGCCGGCTTCCTGCTGCACTCCGACACGCGCGACAACCTGACCTATCCCAACAAAGGTCATCTGCTTGAAATCATGCAGCTCTTCTCCCCCCACTTCCTCGGTAATAGCGACCATTCTTTTTCGAGCACCGAGATTGGTTACAATATCTATACCCCGCTATGGAAAGGCTCCGTGCTTGCAGCCCGCGTGCATGGCAAGTGGACCTACGGCAACACACCCTGGGGAAAACTCCCCTTCCTCGGAGGAAACGCCATGCGCGGCTACTACAGGGGGCGCTTCCGCGACAAGTGTGAGACTGACATCACCGTCGAGCTTCGCCAGCGCGTCTACCGTCGCTCAGGCATAGCCGTATGGGGAAGCGCGGGCACTGTCTACCATAAATTCAAAGATCTATCGTTCAAACGCATCTTGCCCGAGGTTGGTATAGGCTACCGCTGGGAATTCAAGAAGAATTCAAATGTCAGATTCGACATCGGTTTCGGCAAGCACACCTCCGGCTTCACCTTCGGCCTGAACGAGGCATTTTGACAAATAAATGTGAAAACGAACTGCTTGTAGATGATTACGAAAAAAGATATAGTGACTAAGATTGTTTTTTATTTTTTTCTATTAAGCCTTATAATTCCGAATGTGGTTCTGTCGTTTACGGAACCTATGCCGGTGCTCACGGCGGTGGCCAATGTGTGCTTTCCGGCGGGTGTGATATATCTGCTCATGAGCCTGTCGCGCAAGTTGGGGCGGACGATATGGCTGATGTTCCCGTTGGTCTTTTTCGCGGCCTTCCAAATTGTTCTTTTGAAGCTATACGGAAGGAGCATCATCGCTGTGGATATGTTTCTTAACCTTGTCACTACCAATGTATCAGAAGTGTCGGAACTGCTTGGCAATATGCTACCGGTCATATCGCTTGTCGTGGCCTTATACGTCCCCTCGCTCGTCATGGCCACTATCTTTATACGGAAAAAATCCCTCCTGCCTGCGCACTTCCTAAGGATGAACCGCATATCAGCAGCCGCGCTATGCTTCGTCGGAACGGTATTTCTCGTCAGCAGCAGATGCAATATCATAAAGGACATATATCCGGCCAATGTATGCTACAATATCTATCTCGCAGCTGATAGAAATTCAAAAACAGGGAACTACACGGAGACATCAGCCGGATTCAGCTATGGTGCAGAGCCGACACACCCGGAGGATGAACGGGAATTATATATACTGATTGTCGGAGAGACAGCCCGTGCCGATAACTGGCAGCTGCTCGGTTATGGGCGTCCGACCAATCCGCGTCTCAGCAAGAGAGAGGGGGTCTATGCCTCCGCCGGGGCATACAGTGAGAGCAACACCACACACAAGAGTGTCCCGATGCTCCTCGGCCCTGTCGACGCGCGCAACTTCAAAGATGAAATCTATCGCGTGAAGAGTATCGTCACCGCTTTCAAAGAGGCCGGATTCAAGACTGCCTTCCTTTCGAACCAGCGATACAACCATTCCTTTATCGACTACTATGCCTTCGAGAGTGACACGACGTTTTTTATAAAGGAGAGAGCCACGGGGCTGTCGCTCGACACGAATAAGAAGCCGGATTCAGAACTGCTTCCGCTGCTCGACCAAATCATAGCCCGTGGAGACAGGAAACAGCTGGTAGTGCTGCACACCTACGGCTCACACTTCAACTACATAGACCGCTATTCCAAGGAAGACGCCCTGTTCGTCCCCTGTGATTACGACAATGCGAGCCGTGAGAACCGTGACAAGCTCATCAATGCCTACGACAATACGATAGTGGCGACAGACCGTCTGATTGACGACTGCATAAGCCGCATCGAGAGGCTTGACAGCGTGGCGGGAGGGGTGCTATATACCTCTGACCACGGCGAGGATATTTTTGACAGCAATACAGGCCGATTCCTCCACGCATCGCCCCACCCCACGCTGATGCAGATCCATGTCCCCTTCGTCGCATGGCTTTCGGATAGATACCGTGAGGAGTATCCGGCCAAGGCTGAGGCCCTCGGAGTGAACATGGGTAAATTCATATCAACATCCCGCTCCTATTCGCCGACGGCGCTTGACATGGCAGGTATAAAGACGAGCGGCAATGCCTTGGTAGACACTGCCGCTTCGCTATGTTCTAAAAACTATCGGGCCAACAAGCCGATTTATCTGACCGACCACAACGAGCCGGTCGCACTGGAGTCGCTGCTCGACCTACCCGCAGCGCGATGAGCCGCAGGAGGTACAGATGAGGCAGCCTTCCTGGTAGACGAGAGTCTCCTGGCCGCAGTTGGGGCACTTCTGCCCGCCTGCCGGGGTACCAGAGGGAAGATATTTCTTCAGCGCGCGCTCGACCCCCATCTTCCATGTATTGATTGACTGCGAGTCGAGTTCGAGACCGTTGACAAGCTTTATGACCTGGTCGATAGGCATGCCGTAGCGGAGCACGCCGGAGATGAGCTTGGCGTAGTTCCAGTATTCGGGATTGAACTTGTCGGAAAGACCTTCGATGGTGGTCTTGTAACCGCGCTTGTTGATGAACTGGAAATCGTAACGTTTGTTGCCTTTATCGTCAGTAGCCTTGATGATTTTGCCCTTGGAGACAGACTTGGGACAGAAGATGCCGTCATCATCATCGGCGAGACCTGTGAAAATCTCGTAGGGACGGCCATCCTTGAGACCTACGAAGGCAATCCACTTCTCCTTGTTGTTCTGGAAGCGCACCACATCGGCCTCGAGCTCGATAGGACGCTTGCCGACATGCTGGGTCTGGAGAGCATCGGCATCAGGGAGCTTAGCCTCCTTGACCTCGTCCTCGGAAACCTTGTCTACGCCCTTCTCACGATCTTTTTTCTTGTTCTCGTCGACAGAGATGAGCACGCCGGAGCGGCAACCGTCGCGATAGATAGTGCAGCCCTTGCAGCCGGCCTTCCAAGCTTCCATGTAAAGGCGGTCGACAAGCTCGACAGAGGTCTCTGCCGGAAGGTTGATAGTCACGGAAATCGAATGGTCTACCCACTTTTGGACCGCGCCCTGCATCTTGACCTTTTCGAGCCAGTCAATGTCATTGGCGGTAGCCTTGTTGTAGGGTGAGCGAGCCACGAGGGCATCAAGCTCTGCCTGGGTGAAGTCGCGACGCGGCTCAATGCCGTTAATCTTCATCCACTCAAGGAACTTGGGATGATATACGATGTACTCCTCGAAAGCGTCGCCCGACTCGTCGACGAAATCAATGTGGACATCGACATCATTGGCGTTGACCTTGCGGCGACGCTTATATACGGGCATAAAGACCGGCTCGATGCCCGAAGAAGTGCGGGTCATGAGCGACGTGGTGCCTGTCGGAGCGATTGTGAGGCAGGCTATGTTGCGGCGTCCGTGGGCCTCCATGTCGGCAATAAGCTCGGGAGCGACCTCGCGCAGACGGGAGATGTAAGGATTGTTGCGTTCACGCTCAGCATCATAGACCTCGAAGGCACCGCGCTCCTTAGCCATCTGCACGGAGGAAGTAAAGGCTGCAATAGCAAGATTGCGATGCACCTCGACTGACTTGGCGGTGGCTTCCTCGGTACCGTAGCGGAGGCCGAGGGCGGCAATCATATCACCTTCGCCGGTGGTGCCGAGGCCCGTGCGACGACCTTTGAGTGTCTTGGTCCTAATCTTGTTCCAGAGGTTCATCTCTGTCTCCTTCACCTCGTCACATTCGGGATCCGATTTGATTTTTTCGATAATGGCCTCAATCTTCTCCATCTCGAGGTCAATGATGTCGTCCATGAGGCGCTGGGCCTTCATGATATGCGTCTTGAAGAGCTCGAAATCAAAGTAGGCCTCCGGGGTGAAGGGATTCCTGACGTAGGAATAGAGATTGACGGCGAGAAGGCGGCAGCTGTCGTAGGGACAGAGGGGAATCTCGCCACAGGGATTGGTCGAGACGGTCTGGAAGCCGAGATCGGCGTAGCAATCGGGAAGCGACTCGCGCAGAATGGTGTCCCAGAACAGGACTCCCGGCTCGGCTGACTTCCATGCGTTGTAGACAATCTTGCTCCAGAGCGCGCGGGCATTAATCTCAGTCTTGACGTCGGGGGTGTCACTGTCGACCGGGAACTGGCAGACGTAGTCCTTCTCAGCCTCGACGCATTTCATAAACTCATCGTCAATCTTGACAGAGACATTGGCACCCGTAATCTTGCCCTGCTCCAGCTTGGCATCAATGAAGCGCTCCGAATCGGGGTGCTTGATGGCGACGGTGAGCATGAGGGCTCCGCGGCGTCCGTCCTGCGCCACCTCGCGGGTGGAGTTGGAGTAGCGTTCCATGAAGGGGACAAGGCCGGTAGAGGTGAGGGCCGAGTTCTTTACAGGCATACCCTTGGGACGGAGGTCGCTCAAATCATGACCGACGCCTCCGCGGCGCTTCATCAGCTGCACCTGCTCCTCGTCAATCTTGATGATGCTGCCGTAGGAGTCGGGGTGGCCGTCGAGGCCGATGACGAAGCAGTTGGACAGCGAGCCGGTCTGGAAAGTGTTGCCGATGCCGGCCATAGGGCTGCCCTGGGGCACGATATAATTGAATTGGTCAAGCAGGTCAAAGATTTCCTGCTCGCTCATAGGGTTGGGGTATTTGGCTTCAACCCGCGCAAGTTCTCCGGCCAGGCGGTGGTGCATGTCGGCCGGAGTGAGTTCGTAGATGTTTCCTTCGGAATCTTTCAGGGCATATTTGCTCACCCACACTTTTGCAGCAAGCTCATCGCCGCCAAAGTAGTCGACCGAGGCATCATAAGCTTCCTCAAATGTGTACTTAGCTCGTTCCATTAATTATATGATGAATCTATTCGTTTTTTTAGTGCTGCAAAGTTGGCCAAATATTTCCTATATTGCAAAAAATTCAGCTTGAAGTTATCTACATTTCACGATAAAATTGTAACTTGCAGTCAGATTAAAAATCATCTTACAATCTCATGAATTCCAAGGAATATTTCAAAAACAGAAGGACAATACGCAAATATGATCAGGAGAGGAGCGTAGACACAAATTTAATAGACAACATGCTTGCCGACGCTGCCCGTGCCGCCAACACGGGCAACATGCAGACATACTCTGTAATCGTTAGCACAGCGCCTGAAGAAATCGCGGCTCTCGCACCCTCACATTTCAACCAACCGGCTATCACAGGAGCCAAGGCCGTGCTCACGTTCTGTCTCGACTTCAACCGCTTCAACCGTTGGTGTCGACTCAACGGCACAGAACCCGGACTCGACAATCTGCAAGGCTTCACATGGGCTGTAATCGACACCTCGCTCTTCGCCCAGCAGTTCTGCACAATCGCGGAGATGAACGGCCTTGGCACATGCTATCTCGGCACCACCACTTACAATGCCGAGCCTATCGCCCGCACCCTCGGACTTCCCGCAGAGGTGGTGCCGGTCGTAACCGTGACTGTCGGCTATCCCGCGGAGGAGCCGGAATTGCAGGAACGCCTGCCGCTTGAAGCTATAGTCCACCACGGGCATTACGCGAATCCCTCAGACGAGGCTATCCGTGAATTTTATGCCGAAAAAGAGAATCTGCCAAGCTCGAAGAAGTTCGTAGAGGAGAATTCCAAAGAGAATCTTGCCCAGGTCTTTGCCGAGGTGCGATATCCCCGCCCGGCCAATGAGCAGTTTTCAAGGATATACAAGGAGTTCCTGAAGAATCAGGGAATAGCCCTGTAGGTTATACACAGTATTAACCACCACAACGCCCACAATTCCGTTTTCCGGGGATTGTGGGCGTTGATGCATCTGTATGTGACAAGATTATTCGTAGCGCTGGAGGCGGGCGACGGCGAGGTGGTAGCGGTAGTGTGCCTCGAGGAAGTCGCGGCGGGCGTTGAGGAAGAAATTAAGCTCCTGCATGTAGGTCAGGAAGTTAATCTGTCCGGCATCGAAGGCCTTTTTGAGCAGTTCCATATTTGAATCGTCGGATATTACACCGTGGTAGCTATCAAGCAGTTCCTGAAGGTCGACAGCCGTCTGATACTCACCCTGCAACTCTGAGGCGAGCTTGATGAGATTCATCTCCTGCTCCAGGCTTTGGGCTTCGAAACGCACGGCGGCAGCCTTGGCCTTGCGGCGCTGGGTGAGGAAGGGGAGCGTTACAGAGACAGAGAAACCATTGAAGTTATCGCCCATCTCCCACTCGTGAAGGTAGCTCACGGAGAAGCCCGGGAGGAGGGATCGCTTCTCGACCTTCACGAGTGACTTCTGCGCCTCAAGAGAGGCGCGTGAGGCGGCAATGGCCGGGTCTTTGGCGCGTAGGGTCTCGCGGTCGGGACGGAGAGCGGCAAGATTCGGATGAGGATATTCGACCCCGAGCTTCTCGACAAGGCCGGTAACATCTTCTCCGCCGTTGAGCGCCTGGAGCGACGCGAGAAGGACGGAGTAGTCGGCATTGAGGGTTTTAAGCTCGCGGACGGCATTGATATGCTCAATGACGGCCTTGTTGTAGTCAAGGCGCGTCTCGTTTTCCTGCTCTACGGCCTTCTTATAATAGGAGGCCATGTCAGCGAGGGCATCGCAAATTTTCTGAGTCGAGGCAATACGCTGGCGAATGTTGATTATGTCGATGAGCAGGACACGAATCTCCATGCGGGTGTCGAGCACGGCTGACTCGCGGAGATACTGCATGGCTGTCTCCGACTTTCGGACGGCGTCGCGGCGGGCGGCGTAGACTCCCGGCCAGTCGAATGACTGGGATATCGAGAAATTTCGCTTGTCGCCGATGCCCTTGGCACCCCAAAGGTTCTCAAAGGAGAATTCCGGGGCTTCAAGGACATTTTCAGCCTTCATTTCCTCGATAGTGGCAGTGTTGTCAGCAGCCGTGTAGCGAAGCGATAGGTTGTTGCGCGTCACGGTATCGAGCACATCGTCGAAATCGGATGCGAAACACAGGGACGGTAGAAGAGAAAGGAAAACAATTGTTGATTTTCGAATCATGCCGTTAGTAATTGTAATTGGTGTAGTTATGATTTCAGTTCTTTCCTATTGATATATCTGTAGACCAGGGGTACTATGAAGACATTAAGTATGGTCGAGGTCAGGAGGCCGCCGAGAATCACGATAGCGAGGGGCGACTGGATTTCATTGCCCGGCTTGTCGCCATTGATGGCAAGCGGGATGAGCGCGAGGGCGGAGCTGAGAGCCGTCATGAGGATGGGGTTGAGACGGTCGGCCGAGCCGTGCATGATACGCTCCATAAGCCCTACCCCCTCGCTGCGCAGCTGGTCGTAGCGCGACATGAGGAGCATACCGTTGCGGGTGGTGATGCCGAGCAGCGAGATGAAGCCGATGATTGCCGGGATGTTCAGCTCACCGCCGGTGATGCGCAGCAGAAGTACGCCGCCGATAATGGCGAGGGGCATGTTGAGCAGGATGACCAGCGACTGGCTGACGCTGTGGTACTGCCCGTAGAGCAGGAGGAAGATGATGATGAGCGCGACAATGGATACGAGGGCGAGAGTGGCCGAAGCCTTGGCCTCGTTCTCGAACTGGCCGCCGTAGCTGATGAAGTAGCCCTCGGGGAGCTTGACATTGGCGTTTATCTCGTCGCGGATGTCGTTGACGGTGCCTCGGAGGTCACGGTCGGAAACATTTGAGGAGATGACGATGCGGCGGCTGACGTTCTCACGATTGATGGTGTTGGGACCTGTCGCAGAACGAATCTCGGCAACCTCGCTCAGGGGCACTTTACCCTTGGGGGTATCAAATGTAAGGTCTGAAATTTCCTCAATAGAGCTGCGGCTGTCGGGAGCCATGCGCAGAGTCAGGTCGTAGGGGAAGCCGTTCTCATAGACCTGCGACACCTTCTCTCCCGCAAGGGCGACATTGATAAAGTCGATGAACTCTCCCATAGTCACCCCGTAGTAGGCAAGTATGTCACGTTTGGGACGGATGTCGAGCTGAGGACGCTCCACCTGCTGCTCGATGTTTACGTCGACCACACCGCGGACTCCCGAGATATGGCGTCTGATCTGATTGCCGATAGTGTAGAGTTTGGCGAGGTCGTCGCCGAAGACTTTGATAGCAATCTGCGCCTCGGTGCCGGAGAGCATGGCGTCGATACGGTGGGATATAGGCTGCCCTATCTCGATATTGACGCCGGGGAGATGAGAAAGCTTGTGGCGGAGGTCGGCGAGGAGTTCGCTGCGGGAGCGCCCGTGGTCGAGCTTGTAAGGAGCCTCGATTTCGGAAACATTGACGCCGAGAGAGTGCTCGTCGAGCTCGGCGCGGCCTGTCTTGCGGGCCGTTAGCGCGATTTCAGGCATGGAGAGGATTATCTTCTCAGCCTCGCGTCCGAGACGGTCACTCTCCTCGAGAGAGATGCCGGGAAGGGTGCTGACGTTGATAGTCAGCGAACCTTCGTTGAACGAGGGGAGGAAGCTGCGGCCGAGGGTGAAAAAGGCTCCGAGTGAGAAGAGGAAGAGGAGCGCGGTGCCTATGAAGATAGGTTTAGCATGGCCGAGCGACCATTTCAGGCCCTTCTCGTAGCTCTCGCGAATCATGCGCGCAAACTTAGGCTCCTTGTCGAGCGTGGCCATAGCCTTTTTGCTGCCGAGGAGGTAGGAGCATAGCACAGGGGTGACTGTCAGGGCGACAATTGTCGAGGCTATGAGCGCCACGATAAATGAAATGCCGAGAGGCTTGAGCATCTTGCCCTCCATGCCGTCGAGGAAGAAGAGTGGGAGGAAGGAGGCCATGATGATGAGCGAGGAGTTGAAAATCGGCAGACGTACCTCCTTGGAGGCATCGTAGACTATCGTGAGGATTGACTCACCGCTCTTGTGGCGCTCGCGCAGGCGCTTGTAGACATTCTCGACATCGACAATCGCATCATCGACAAGCGAGCCAATGGCAATGGCGATACCGCCGAGGCTCATAGTGTTGATGGTAAGATTGAGGAAGTGGAGCACCAGCACTGTCACGATAATCGACAGCGGGAGTGCAACGAGCGATATGAGGGTGGTGCGGAGATTCATCAGGAAGAAGAAGAGCACCACGATTACAAAAATAGCACCGACGAAGAGCGACTCTTTCAAGTTGCCAATCGAAGTGGTGATAAAGTCCGCCTGGCGGAAGATGTCGGTGTTGATGCTGACGTCGGCCGGCAGGGTCTTCTTTATCTGTGCGAGGCTCTCCTCGATTTCGTCAGTGAGGTTGATAGTGCCGACAGCCGGCTGCTTGGTGACGGTGATCAGCACGGCTGGTTCTGCTTTTACTGAGGCGGTGCCGAGGCGCGGCTCAGCCGCACCGATCTTTATAGTCGCTATATCGGCGAGAGTCACCGGTGTGCCGCTGTCGGAGTTGAGGATGAGCGTGCGTCCGAGCGCATCGGGGTCGTTGGTCGAGATGTCACCTTTAATTATATACTCGTTTCCATGCTCGTAGATGACACCGCCGGAGGCGTTGACATTCATCTGTGCGACGGCATCCCTCACCTGCTGGAGACTCACGCCGAAGCGCTGCATGGCGGCGGGATGAAGGAGAATCTGATACTCCTTGGCATCACCACCGATGACTGATACAGAAGCCACACCCGAAAGTGATAGCAGTCGCGGGCGAATCTGACGGTCGGCTATGGTGCGCAGCTCTTCCTGGGTAGTAACTGAGTCGGAGGTCAGGCCGATAATAAGAATCTCGCCGAGAATCGACGACTGCGGGCCGAGAGTAGGCTTGCCGACGCCCGGAGGGAGGTCACTCTCAATCTCTGATAGTTTTTCAGATACAATCTGGCGGGCGAGGTAGACATCGGTACCCCAGTCGAACTCAACCCATACGGATGAGAGGCCTGTAGCAGATGCCGAGCGGACGCGGCGCACACCGGTGGCACCGTTGACAGCTGTCTCGACCGGGTAGGTTATCACCTTCTCTATCTCCTCGGGCGCCATGCCGGGAGCCTCGGTCATAACCACGACCGTGGGAGCATTTAGGTCGGGAAAAATGTCGACCTCGGTGCGCAATGTCACAATCATTCCGTAGATAAGCAGAATGACAGAAATCACTATGACAGCAATCCTGTTGTCAAGTGAGAATTTGATGATTCTGTTAAGCATCTTTATCTCTTATAATGACTGTGGGACGGATTAATGGGAGTGTGAGTGGCCTTCGGGAACGACTGTGGAGGTCTCTGCGAGGCGCACGAAGGTGCTTCCGGCAGCAACGACAGAGTCACCCTCGGAAATGCCTGAAAGAATTGCCACACGCGAGCCATCGTCGCGGCCTGTCCTGACGGGCATCTTCTTATAAGCGTGGTCATCAACCTTTTTATAGACAAACTTTTCGCCCTGCTGCTCGGAGATGGCTGCGAGGGGGACGGTCAGAGCCTCGTTTTTGTCAGAACCTACAAGATATACCTCTACCGGGGTGCCGGGGACGATGTCTCCCCTATCGTCAAAGCTGAAATAGACAGGAACGTAGCCGGGAGTGGACACTCCGGCTGCGGAGGCCGAAGAGAGGAGCTTGACACCGCGGTCAGCAAGGTCGACAGAGCTGCCCGAGGAGTGCGAAGGGCGAACCTTGGCGGATACGATATGCGGGAGGAAGGAGGCATCGCGGGCGGGGAGCAGTGCACGAAGTGTCAGACGCTGGCTGCGGCTGACGGTGGCTATCGGCTGACCGGCCTCGACGTATGAACCGTCGCTCACAAGAAGTTCAGATATGACGCCGTTCATGGTCGATGCGGCACGCCCGGAGGCGGCAGCGGGACTGTAGGCACTGCGGGCTTCCTCGTAGGCACGCAGCGCATCGTTGTAATCCTTCTTAGTGACAAGGCCTTCCTTCAGGAGGGGTGTGACACGGTCAAGTTCGCGTTTTGCCGCGTCGAGACTGGCCTTGGCCACAAGGTCGCTGTCGCCGCCGGAGATGCCACTGGATGAAATCGAGGCTATAAGCTCGCCGGCCTTCACATTCTTGCCGGCCTCTATGCCGTGGCCGAGGCGGATGATGCCTGAAGTCGGGGCGGAGATGACCGACTTGTCAGTCGCGGCAGGCATGACCTCGCCTACAACCCTGACTGTCTCACTGAAAGGTTGCTTGGTCGCGGCTTCCGCGCTGACTCCGAAGCGGGCTGCGTCGGCCGGCGACATTATTATTTCGTCATCACCGTGGTCATGGTGCTCTTCTTTTGCCTCAGAAGATTCTTCGCCGTGATGATGTGTTTCATGGTCGTGGGAACATGATGCGAGAGGCAGCATACCCAAAAACGGAACGGATGCTAATAACAACGATGGAAAAAATCGTGACATATCTGATTGTGCTTAATAAATTAGTGGTATAGGTATCATGAACACAGTCTCTCAACTGCGCAACAAAGTTACAAAGAGCCACATGAATAAATGTTACAGAATTCTGATGATTTCTTGCAAAATTAGCAAACAAATTCGAGGCCGACAAACTTTTTGGAGTACGGGAGGTGATAATTCATCGGTTTTTCATAATTTTGCATTACAATTGATATAACAATGGATAAAGATATTAGACTCGAAGGTCTAAAACTGCATTATACTGATTCGGAAAAGGGCGACAAGGCCATAATACTGATGCACGGCTGGGGCTGCCGTCACTCTACCCTCGCATCAATCGAGGCCGTGGCACTCAGCTGCGGCTACAGGGTGATAAATGTGGACTTTCCCGGCTTCGGTGACTCAGAGGAGCCCGCGGAGGTGTGGGGTGTGGAGGAATACACCCGCCAGATCGAGAGCCTCGTCAGGACCCTCGGCATAGAGAAGCCGCTGCTGCTCGGCCACTCATTCGGAGGAAGGGTCGGGATACTCTATTCGTCGCGTAACCCCGTCGAGAAACTCATCCTTGTCGACGCGGCAGGTATAAAGCCGAAGAGGTCGATGAAGTACTACTGGAAAGTCTACAGTTTCAAGGCCATAAAGCGGCTGATGTATCTCTTCTACGGACGCGACAAAGCCGAGCGACGCCTGGATGCTAAGAGAGCCAAGGCCGGGTCGAGCGACTATGCGAGCGCCTCGCCGATGATGCGCCGAATCCTCTCGAAAGTGGTCAATGAAGACCTGAGCCACTGCCTCACCTCGGTCTCCGCACCCACATTACTTATATGGGGAGAGAACGACACGGCCACTCCCCTATCCGACGCCAAGAAAATGGAGCGCCTGATACCCGATGCGGGACTTGTGTCCTTCCCGGGCTGCGGCCACTACAGCTTCCTCGAGAATCCAGGACAGTTTGCTGCCGTGCTGCGGAGCTTCCTCGGTAATCCAAATGAATAACAACACATTATAAGAAACATAAATGTTAGCCTGTAATATAATAGCTATCGCCTTAGCCGTCATAGCCCTGATTTTTGAGTTCCGACGCCAGCTTATGATGCTGCAACAGAACTCGTATCGCAACGAGCGTTACAAACGCTGGCTCACCGCCTCGCAGGACAGCACTTCGGTCATGCGCCTCGTCACCGGAGCCGTGGCCCTCGCCGCTATGTCGACTCTCACCGACTTGTTAGTGTCACTGTCGTTAGTGACAATCGTATCGGTTGTGAATATTTTCAGCCTCGCGGGCAAAAAATACAAGAAGCCGCTCGTGATGACCAGGCGCGCCACCCGAATATTCACCACTATGTCGGTTCTCGCCGCCATCGTCATTGGCGGCACGGTGACATGGTGTGCGGTCGGAGGCTATCCACTTGACAGCGCGGCTGTGGCAGCACTCCTCGTCTTCTGCTTCTCGCAGAGTTTCACCATGCTTGCCAACTGGCTGCTGAAGCCGGTCGAGGCACATATCAATCAGAAATTCTATGATGACGCCCAGCGAATCCTGCGCTCGATGCCCGATCTGAAAATTATCGGCATCACAGGCAGTTATGGCAAAACAAGCACAAAGCACTATCTCAACCGCATACTTTCCGAGAAGTTCGACGTGATGATGACCCCCGGCAGCTTCAATACGACTATGGGAGTCATTCGCACCGTGCGTGAGTATCTCAAGCCTTACAATGAGGTGTTCATAGTCGAAATGGGTGCCAAGCAGCCGGGCGACATCAAGGAAATCTGCGACCTCGTCCACCCCACGGTCGGAATCATTACAGCCGTCGGGGAGCAGCACCTCGAGTCGTTCAAGACCATTGAGAATGTGCAGCGGACAAAGTTCGAGCTTATCGACTCGCTCCCGGCCGACGGATTGGCGATAGTCAACGACGACTTCCCCTTCGTGGCAAACCGCCGTGTAGACAATGCCGAGTGTGTCCGCTATGCAGTCAGTGCCACTGACGCCTCAGATTACAGGGCCGAGGAAATCAGCTACAGTCCGCGTGGGACATCGTTCACAGTCGTGACTCCCGACGGAGACTGTATCCCGTTCAGCACACACCTCGTCGGCGAGTGCAACGTGTCGAATCTCCTCGCGGCAATCATCGTGGCACTGCGTATGGGTGTCGCTGTCGAAAAAATCCAATATGCTGTCAGCAATATAGAGCAGGTCGAGCACAGATTGAACATGAAGCGCACCGCCGGGGGTGTCACTATAATCGACGACGCCTTCAATTCCAACCCGACAGGTTCGAAAATGGCTCTTGACGTACTGAAAATGATGACAGGCGGCAGGCGCATCATCGTCACCCCCGGCATGATCGAGCTGGGCGACCGCCAGGCAGAGCTTAACGAGGCTTTCGGCAGGGCAATTGCAACATCGGCCGACATTGCCATAGTTGTCGGCGAGTATAACCGCGAGGCAATAGTGGCAGGAATTGAGAGTGTCAACGACCGTATAGCCAAGATACACAAGGTCAACACCTTCAACGAGGCGCAGCAGCTGCTCGCCACCATGTTGAAAGCCGGCGACACCATTCTCTATGAGAACGACCTTCCCGACACATTCAAATAAGCAACGAATACAAACTCAGATTTAACATATATTGTAACGAATCAAAATGAAAACCAACATCGGAGTCTTTTTCGGCGGACGATCCACCGAGCACGAAATATCAGTCATCTCCGCGTCACAGGCCATGCACGCCATCAACCGCGAGAAGTATGATGTCACACCTATATATATATCAAAGCAGGGAAAGTTTTATACAGGCGACGCGCTCTTCGACGTGGCCAACTATCGTGACATACCCGCGCTGCTCGCCAAGTGCGAGGAGGTGTATATCCGTCCCGTCTACGGCGACTATAACCTCTACAGAGCCAAGGCTGCCGGACTTTTCGGCAACAAGGGGCCGGCGGCGACTCTCGATGTCGTAATCCCGGTTCTCCACGGCTCGAATGTCGAGGACGGTATCTTTGAAGGCGTGCTCGAAAGCATAGGTATTCCCCACGCCGGCTGCGACACCCTCGCGAGCGCCAACGGCATGGACAAGATTACGATGAAGATGATACTCCGCGAGTCGGGCATCCCCGTGATTGACTATGTATGGTTCACTGACAAGGAATGGTTCGCAAAGCGCGACAGCCTCATTGAAAAAATCGAGAGCAAGATCGGCTACCCGGTAATCGTCAAGCCGGCCAACCTCGGTTCGAGCGTGGGCATCGGCCGCGCGGCTGACCGCCAGCAGCTCATCGATAAAATCGACACAGCGCAGAAGTACTCATCGCGCATCATCGTGGAGCACATGGTCGACAATCTCAAGGAAATCAACTGCTCGGTGCTCGGCGACTGCGATGAATACCAGTCATCGGTACTCGAAGAGCCTATCAAGAGTGCCGAGATACTCTCTTACGAGGACAAATACATGGGCGGCACCAAGGGAACCAAGGGTATGCAGGCTTCGCAGAAGCGCATCCCGGCAGAACTGCCCGAGGATATGACCAGGCGCATACAGTATCTCGCCGGCGAGACATTCCGCGTGCTGAGCTGCCACGGCGTGAGCCGCATCGACTTCATCATTGACGATGACAGCAAGGAGATATATGTCAACGAAATCAACACCATACCCGGCTCACTGTCGTTCTACCTCTGGGAGGCCACAGGGCTGCCATTTGACAAACTCATGGACAAACTCGTGCAGCTCGCACTGAAGCGCAAGCGCGAACAGGGACTGAAGACCGTGAGCTACGACCAGAACATCTTCTCGCTCTCAGGGGGAGTGAAAGGTGGCGTCAAGGGCAGCAAGGCTCCGGCCAAACATTAAAAAAACTGTGACGATATGGGGACACCCGGATTTTGGATTGCCTACTGCGTGGCTTTCGGAGTGCTCGGCGGCGGACTGTACACCTACATGTCAGGCCGCAAGACCCGCCGTCTGAGCCTTTTCATCCGAAGCTTTCTGATATATACGGCATTTGCCCTCGCCTTCGTCTGGTTTCTCTACAGAGTTGCCTGACGAGGGACGGACAAAGGGTCAGTCGTGATGATACGGCTCGCCGCGCATGATGGTCATGGCACGATAGACCTGCTCCATAAAGAAGAGTCGCACCATTTCGTGGGTGAAGGTCATGCGGGAGAGCGAGAGCTTGTCGTCGGCACGGTCATAGACCTCCTTGGAGAATCCGTAAGGGCCGCCGATGACGAAGACCAGGCGCTTTATGCCCTGGACCATGCGGCGCTCTATCATGGCAGAGAATTCGCGTGAACCCATTTCCTTTCCGCGCTCGTCGAGAAGCGTGACTATATCGCCCGGCTGCAGGGCGGCGAGTATGCTCCTACCCTCCTGCTGTTTCTGAGACTCCTCCGACTGCGCCTTCGATGGCCTGACATCGGGAATCACGAGCAGCTCCACGCCGACGTAGCGGTTGGCACGTCTGAGAAACTCGTCAATGCCGCGGGCGATATAATCGGTAGTGGTCTTCCCTACCGCTATCACAACTATTTTCATGAGAAGGAATATAAATTGTAACTTATTATAGAGTATGAAAACTAAAGACGAACTTATCGACGACCTGCTGACCCTCGCCTTTGCGGAGGATGTCGGCGACGGTGACCACACCACTCTCAGCACGATCCCTGCCGACGAAAAGGGCACACAGCGCCTTATTGTGAAGGAAGAAGGCATACTCGCCGGCGTGGAAATCGCCCATAAGGTCTTTGAAAAATTTGACCCGGAGCTGAAAATGACCGTCTACATCAACGACGGCGCCCATGTGAAGCCGGGTGACATCGCTTTCGAAGTAGAGGGAACGGTGCGCTCTCTCTTGCAGACAGAGCGCGTGATGCTCAATATCATGCAGCGCATGAGCGGCATCGCCACGCAGACCGCCAAGTACCAGCAGCGCCTCGAAGGGCTGAAGACAAAGGTGCTCGACACCCGCAAGACCACTCCGGGTATGCGTATGCTCGAGAAAGAAGCTGTCCGCATCGGCGGAGGCTGCAACCACCGTATAGGTCTTTTCGACATGATTCTCATCAAAGATAACCATGTCGACTTCGCCGGCGGCATCAGACAGGCTGTCGAGGCAGCCCGCAACTACTGCAAGGAGAAGGGCAAAGATCTTAAAATCGAGCTGGAGGTGCGCAACAACGATGAAATCCGCCAGGCTCTCGAGGTGGGTGTAGACCGCATCATGCTCGACAATTTCAGCCCCGAGCGTACCCGCGAGGCCGTCAAACTCATCAACGGCCAGGTCGAAATCGAGTCATCGGGCGGCATCACTCTCGACACTCTGCGCGAGTATGGGGAGTGCGGGGTCGACTTCATATCCGTCGGAGCGCTGACTCATTCGGTCAAGGGCCTGGATATGAGTTTTAAGGCAGTCCGATAATTATTTTTTTGACAGAAAGCATATCTTCAACGGTGAAGCCTGCAAAATCGTCAATGATTTTGTGGGCTTTGCCATTTAGACGCTCACGGGAATTGGTGGTGGCGAGACCTATGACGGTAGCCCCGGAGCTGCGTCCTGCCTCGAGTCCCTGAAGCGAGTCCTCGAAGACGTAGCAATTCTCGATAGCCACGTCAATGAGGCGGGCGCCGGTGAGGTAGCCCTCGGGGTCGGGCTTGCTATTGGTGACCATAGAGCCGGTGACGAGCGCCGTAATTTTCTCCTTCAGGTCGGGATGGGCGGTGAACAGATAGTCCATCTTCACATTGTCACTGCTGGTGACAATGGCAAAGGGGATGCCAAGGCTGCGAAGCTCGTTGACAAAATTTTCAGCTCCGGCAATCCAGGGATAGACCATACGCTCCTCGTAGGCGTGAAGCTCGTCCACTATCCCCTCGCGCTCACCCTCGGGGAAGGCTCGGAGAATCTCGCCGAGGGTCGTCCCCTTGATATCGTCGGCAAAAGTAGGACTGCCGACATTGTAGCGGCGTCCCATAGGTCCCCAGAACTTAGAATATTCACCTTCACTGTCGACCAACACACCGTCGAGGTCGAATAATACTCCTATTTTATGTGTCATATAGATTAATTATTTGCTTGTTTATCGGACGTATCAGTCTTTGCGACGCAATCCGGGCGCAAAGTTACGCATAATTTTCTAAATAGCCCCCAACTCTTGGTGATATGCGATATTTATCGTAACTTTGCTGCGAGGAATATCCCTACGGGGATACTTTTTAAACTCACGATTTTACTCCATTCATTGCATATTTTCACCTATGGTCGTATTTTTCAAAAAAGGTGCCAACCTTATCTACGCCGTTGAGACCAACCACAAGTTTTCGGAAGAAGAGAACACGAAACTCCGCTGGCTCTTTGACGACGCATCGCCTCTCCAGTCAACATCTGTAAAGGGCCGTTTCGTGGGTCCCCGTAAGGAAATGATTACTCCCTGGAGTACCAACGCAGTGGAAATCACCCAGAACATGGGTTTAGAGGGAATCACCCGCATCGAGGAGTTCCACCGTGTGACAAGCGACGAGCCAGTATTCGACAAGATGCTCTCGCGCCTCTATGACGGACTGAATTCGAAAGTGTTCACTACGAGCAACACGGCTGCCCCCATCGAACACATCGCCGACATCAGCGAATATAACAAGCGCGAGGGTCTCGCACTGAGCATCGAGGAGGAGAACTATCTCCGCGAGCTTGCCGAGCGTCTCGGACGCCCTCTTACCGACAGCGAAGTATTTGGTTTCTCACAGGTCAACAGCGAACATTGCCGCCACAAAATCTTCAACGGCTCTTTCGTGATTGACGGCGAAGAGAAACCACTTTCTTTATTCAAGCTTATCAAAAAGACCTCCCAGGTCAATCCCAACAAACTCGTCTCGGCCTACAAGGACAATGTGGCCTTTGTCGAAGGCCCGACCGTGGCGCAGTTCTACCCCACCCACCCCGAGCGCTCAGACTACTTCGAGGTGCGCGACCTTCCGACCGTGCTCTCACTGAAAGCCGAAACCCACAACTTCCCGACGACGGTAGAGCCGTTCAACGGCGCAGCTACCGGCAGCGGCGGCGAAATCCGTGACCGCCTCGGCGGAGGACGCGCCAGCCTTCCCCTCGCAGGTACTGCTGTCTATATGACCTCCTATCCACGCCTCGGTAGCTATCCCTGGGAACTAATGATGAATCCCCGCGCATGGCTCTATCAGACTCCTGCCGAGATTCTCATCAAGGCATCAAACGGCGCTTCGGACTTCGGCAACAAGTTCGGCCAGCCCCTCATCTGTGGCTCGCTCCTCACTTTCGAACACGACGAGAACGGAAAGATGTATGCCTACGACAAGGTAATCATGCTCGCCGGCGGTGTCGGCTATGCCGCAGCCAAGGATGCAATCAAGGGTGTCCCCGAAGCAGGTGAGGCAGTCGTTGTCATGGGTGGCGACAACTACCGCATCGGCATGGGCGGCGGAGCTGTATCATCGGTTGAGACTGGCCAGTATGCCTCAGGCATCGAGCTCAACGCCGTGCAGCGCGCCAATCCCGAGATGCAGAAGCGTGTGTCAAACGTAATACGCGCTCTTGCCGAGAATGACAATAACCCAATTGTGTCAATCCACGACCACGGCGCCGGCGGCCATCTCAATGCACTCTCGGAGCTTGTCGAGGAGACAGGCGGCAAGATTGAGATTGACGCCCTCCCTATCGGCGACCACACCCTCTCGTCAAAAGAAATCATCGGCAACGAGAGCCAGGAGCGCATGGGCATGGTGTTGAAGAAAGAGGACATCGACTATGTGCGCACAATCGCCGACCGCGAGCGCGCCCCGATGTATGTTGTCGGCGAGACTACCGGCGACAACCGCTTTGTCTTCGAGCAGAAGGACGGCGTCAAGCCTATCGACCTCGCCATGACCGACATGTTCGGCTCATCGCCCAAGACCACACTGACCGACACCACTATAGAAAACTCATATACCGACGGCTCCTACTCAGAGGATGACATAGAGCGCTACACCGCTTCGGTTCTCAGCCTCGAGGCAGTGGCCTGCAAGGACTGGCTCACCAACAAGGTCGACCGCTCCATCACAGGCAAGATTGCCCGCCAGCAGTGCCAGGGTGAAATCCAGCTTCCGCTCAGCGACTGCGGCGTCGTAGCCCTTGACTACTCAGGCACGAAGGGTATCGCCACCTCTATCGGCCATGCGCCCCAGGTTGCACTCATCGACTCTGCCAAGGGTTCGGTCGTAGCAGTTGCAGAGGCACTCACAAATATCGTCACCACACCCCTTACCGACGGCATCAAGGGGCTCTCGCTCAGTGCAAACTGGATGTGGCCCTGCAAGAATCCCGGCGAGGATGCGGCTCTCTACCGCGCTGTCGAGGCTTGCTCCGACTTTGCCTGCAAGCTCGGCGTCAATATCCCCACTGGCAAGGACTCCCTGTCAATGACCCAGAAGTATGGCGACGACAAGGTCTATGCCCCCGGCACAGTCATCATCTCCGCAGCCGGAGAGGTCAGCGATGTACGCAAGACCCTCAGCCCCGTCCTCGGAAAGAAAGGCTCTATACTATATTATATAGACTTCTCTGGTGACTCGCTCAAGCTCGGCGGCTCCGCCCTCGCGCAGACCCAGGGCAAACTCGGCTCGGAAGCACCTACTGTCACCGACGCCGAAGCCTTCGTCAAGACATTCGAAGCCGTGCAGACCCTCGTGAAGCGTGGCAAGCTCCTTGCCGCCCACGACGTATCGGCCGGAGGTCTCGTCACCACCCTTCTTGAAATGACATTCGCCAATACCGAAGGCGGTATCGAGCTTGACACAACCGGCTTCGAGGAGCTCGGCGAGAAGGACCTCGTGAAGATACTCTTTGCCGAGAATCCCGCCCTCGTCGCACAGGTCGAGGCTTCAAAAATCGAATCGGTCGACGAAATACTCACCAGGGCAGGCGTCCGCTTCTGCCACATCGGCGCTCCGACTGCCGAGCGCACACTCATCGTCAACCACAACGGCACCCAGCGTCTGCTCGGCATCGACTATCTGCGCGACGTATGGTTCCACACAAGCTATCTCATGGATGCCCTCCAGAGCGGAGAGAAATGTGCCCGCAGCCGCTTCGAAAATTATAAGAAGCAGCCTATCCGCTACCGCTTCCCCGCCAAGTTTGACGGCAAGCTCGACTCGCGAGGCATTGCCCTGCGTCGCGACGGCCACGGTGACCGCGTGAAGGCAGCCATCATCCGCGAGAAGGGTGTCAATGGTGACCGCGAAATGGCCTACTCCCTCTATCTCGCCGGCTTCGACGTGAAGGACGTCCACATGACCGACCTCATGAGCGGACGTGAGAACCTCGAGGACGTCAACATGATTGTGTTCTGCGGCGGCTTCTCCAACTCCGACGTGCTCGGCTCCGCCAAGGGGTGGGCATCAGGCTTCCTCTGGAACGACAATGCCAAGCGCGCGCTCAAGAACTTCTATGACCGCGAGGATACCCTCTCGCTCGGCATCTGCAACGGCTGCCAGCTCATGATAGAACTCGGACTTATCAATCCCGAGCATCCTAAAAAGACCCGCATGCTCCACAACGACAGCCACAAGTTCGAATCGCAGTTCCTCGGCGTCAGCATCCCCGCTAACAACTCCGTGATGCTCGGCTCGCTCTCAGGCAGCAAGCTCGGTATATGGGTGGCACACGGCGAGGGTAAATTCAACCTCCCGATGGCCATGAGCGACTATAACGTAGTGGCGAAGTACAACTACAGCGCCTATCCCGGCAACCCCAACGGCTCGCGCGCATCAGTGGCAGGTATCTGCTCCGCCGACGGACGCCACCTCGCCATGATGCCCCACCTCGAGCGTGCCATCTTCCCCTGGCAGTGCGGCTACTATCCCTCGACCCGTCGTGCCGACCAGGTGACCCCGTGGATCGATGCCTTCATCAACGCCCGCAAGTGGGTAGAGGAAAAAACAAAGAAATAATAAAATTACCAATCTAATAACCCCAGTTTAACAAACCAATTATGAGTCTTAACATCATCGTGCTCGCCAAGCAGGTGCCCGACACCCGCAACGTGGGCAAAGATGCCATGAAAGAGGACGGTACTATCAACCGCGCGGCATTGCCTGCAATCTTCAATCCCGAAGACCTCAATGCACTCGAGCAGGCACTCCGCCTGAAGGATAGCAATCCCGGTTCAACAGTGACACTCCTTACAATGGGTCTCCCCCGAGCATCCGAAATCATCCGCGAGGCTATCTATCGCGGAGCCGACGGGGGCATAGTACTTACTGACCGCTGTCTCGGTGGCGCTGACACCCTCGCGACATCCTATTCACTCGCCCAGGCAGTGAAGAAATTCGGCAACTATGACATCATCCTCGGCGGACGCCAGGCTATCGACGGAGATACAGCCCAGGTGGGCCCGCAGATTGCCGAGAAGCTCGGCATCCCGCAGATCACATACGCTGAAGAAATCGTGGACCTCTCCGACGGCCATGTGACAGTCAAAAGACGACTTGAAAATGGTGTGGAGACCGTCAAGGCACCCATCCCCTGCGTCGTGACCGTCAATGGTTCGGCTCCCGACTGCCGTCCGCGCAACGCAATGCGTGTGCAGAAATACAAATATGCCGCATCGCCCAGCGAGGCAGCCAAGCTCAGTGACGAGCGCAAGGCACTCCTCGAAAAGCGTCCCTATCTCAACCTCCAGGAGTGGAGCGCGGCATACGTTGACGCTGACCCGGAACAAATCGGTCTCCCCGGCTCGCCGACAAAGGTAAAAGCTATCGAAAACGTCGTCTTCACCGCCAAGGACTGCCGCGTGCTCAGCGACAATGACACCGAAATCGAAGACCTCGTCAAGGAACTCATCACTAACCACACTATCGGATAAGCAGCACTATGGACCAGAACAACTTAATCGTATATCTCGAATTTGAGGATGGCCGCGTGGCCGACGTCAGCCTCGAACTTCTGACCAAGGGCCGGGTGCTCGCTTCACGCCTCGGTGTAAAACTCGAAGCAATCGTTATCGGTGACGACCTCGCCGGCGTTGAGGAGCAGGTGTTTCCCTACGGCGTCGACCGTCTCTACAAGGTTTCCGACAAACGCCTCTACCCCTATACCTCAAATCCCCATTCGGCGGTACTCATCAACCTCTTCCGCGAAATCAAGCCCCAGGCCTGCCTCATGGGTGCGACCTGCATCGGTCGTGACCTCGGTCCCCGCGTCAGCTCATGTCTGCACAGCGGTCTGACAGCCGACTGTACATCGCTCGAAATCGGCGACCACACCGACCCCAAAACAGGCAAGGAGTACAAGGACCTCCTTCTCCAGATTCGTCCCGCCTTCGGCGGCAACATCGTGGCTACAATCGTCAATCCCGAGTGTCGTCCGCAGATGGCCACTGTCCGCGAGGGTGTCATGAAGAAGGAAATCTTCGACCCGAATTATAAGGGCGAGGTCGTAGAGCTTGACGCCAAGAAATATGTGTCAGACGAGGACTTCGTAGTTGAAATCCTTGACCGTCACATCGAGAAGTCAAAAATCAACATCAAGAACTCCCCCATTATCGTGGCCGGCGGCTACGGCGTAGGCTCGAAAGAGAACTTCCAGCTCCTCCACGAACTTGCCGACACTCTCGGTGCAGAGGTAGGTGCCTCGCGTGCGGCTGTCGATGCCGGTTTCACCGAACATGCCCGTCAGATAGGCCAGACAGGTGTCACCGTGCGTCCGAAGCTCTACATCGCCTGCGGTATCTCAGGTCAGATCCAGCACATAGCAGGTATGCAGGACAGCTCGATTATCATTTCAATCAACAATGACCCCGCAGCTCCCATCAATACCATCGCCGACTATGTCATCACAGGCAATCTCGAGGATGTGATTCCGAAGCTGATCAAATATTATAAGAAAAATTCAAAGTAATCAGGAAATTCAATAGCAATGGCTAACTTTTATACTGACAACCCCGAGCTCAGGCACCATCTGACCCATCCCCTGATGGAGAAGATTGTCGCCCTGAAAGAGCGCAACTATACCGACGCCGAGAAGTATGACTACGCACCTCTCGACTATGCCGACGCGCAGGACAGCTATGACAAGGTCCTCGAAATCGTAGGCGAAATCTGCGGCGACATCATTGCCCCCAACGCCGAGGATGTGGACCACCAGGGTCCCCGCGTGGAAAACGGCCGCGTCATCTATGCCGACAAGACCAAGGAAAACCTCGAAGCCTGCCGCAAGGCCGGACTCATGGGCATGGCGATGCCACGTCGCTACGGCGGTCTGAACTTCCCCATCACTCCCTACATCATGGCTGCCGACATCGTCAGCCGTGCCGACACAGGTTTTGAAAACCTCTGGGGTCTCCAGGACTGCGCCGAGACTATCTATGAGTTTGCCGACGAGGAGCAGAAGCAGAAATTCATCACCCGCGTATGCCAGGGTGAGACAATGTCAATGGACCTCACAGAGCCTGATGCCGGTTCAGACCTCCAGAGCGTGATGCTCAAGGCCACCGAACAGCCCGACGGCACATGGCGCCTCAACGGTGTGAAGCGCTTCATCACCAACGGTGACAGCGACATCCACCTGGTGCTTGCCCGCTCGGAAGCAGGCACGAAGGATGGCCGCGGCCTCTCGATGTTCATCTATGACAAGCGAGACGGCGGTGTCAACGTGCGCCGTATCGAAAACAAGATGGGTATCAAGGGTTCTCCCACCTGCGAGCTTACATATAAAAATGCGAAAGCAGTGCTCTGCGGCTCACGCCGTCTCGGCCTTATCAAATATGTGATGGCACTTATGAACGGTGCCCGTCTCGGCATCGCCGCCCAGTCAGTCGGCGTCAGCGAACTCGCCTACCGCGAGGCCCTCGCCTATGCCCGCGACCGCAAGCAGTTCGGCAAGGCTATCATCGAGTTCCCCGCTGTTTATGAGATGCTTTCCGTCATGAAGGCCAAGCTCGACGCATCACGCTCGCTCCTCTATGCCTGCGCCCGCTATGTGGACATCTACAAGGTATACGACGACATCGCAAAAGAGCGCAGCCTCACTCCCGAGGAGCGCAAGGAGTCCAAGCACTACAGCCGTCTCGCCGACGCCCTCACCCCTCTCGCAAAAGGTATGGGCAGCGAATACTGCAATCAGAACGCATATGACTGTATCCAGATTCACGGCGGTTCGGGCTTCATGAAGGACTATGCCTGCGAGCGCCTCTATCGCGACGCGCGTATCACCTCTATCTACGAAGGCACGACACAGCTCCAGGTCGTGGCGGCTATCCGCCACGTCACCACCGGCACCTATCTCAACCTTATCAAGGAGTATGACGCCGAGGAAGTCAAGCCCGAGCTCCAGGCTATCAAGAACCGTCTTGAGGCCATGACCGAGCGCTACGCCAAGGCTGTCGAGACTGTGACTTCTGTCGATGACTCTGCCTATGGCGACTTCATGGCACGCCGTCTCGTTGAAATGGCAGGTGTGATTGTAATGTCCTACCTTCTTCTCCAGGACGCCAACCGCAATGACAGCTTCAAGCGCTCGGCAGAGGTCTACACTAACCTTGCCGAGGCCGAAGTGACCAAGCACTCTGACTTCATCGCCAACTTCAAACCCGAAGAGGTCAGCGTCTATAAGGTTGACTAATCCACTTGCTGATTTTATAAGCCCAAAAAAGCGGGCCGCAGATTTTCAGTTCTGCGGCCCGCTCACTGTTTATGGATATTGAGGATTGATGAGAGAGGAGAATAGTATATGAATCGGATTGTTTATTCCTCGGTTGAGAGATCTACGGCGTAGATACCGCGCTTGCCGGTGGGATAGACACCGCGGAGAATCATGAGCTTCTCGTCGCCGTTGCCCTTCATGATGGCCTTGTAGATTTTCTCGACATCCTCAGGAGAGGAGACGCGGCTGTCATTGATAGAGTAAATGATGAAGCCGTCCTTCACTCCTGCATCGCGGAAACGTCCGGCAGAGAGACCTACGACCTTGACACCGTTGCTGAGACCGAGCTGGCGGAGAGCCGACTCGTCGACCTTCTTGAAGGCACAGCCGAGATCGGTGAAGTCACCTGCCTTGGTCATCTGCATGTTGCCCTGCGGGTTGCGGAGCTTGACGTTGACGGAATTGGTCTTGTTGTCGCGGACGTATGTCACCTTGATTTCATCGCCGGGACGATATTTGGCTACCTGCTCCTGGAGCTGGGCCACATTGTCGGTTGCCGTGTCGTTAATCTTGATAATCACATCGTCCTTTTGCAGACCTGCCTCCTTGGCCGAACTGCGGTCGCTGACCTCGCCGACATAAACACCCTTGGTGACAGCTGTGATATTCTTAGCCTTGGCAATTTCATTGGTAAGGTCGGAAATCGAGACGCCGAGGACCGCACGCTGCACTGTGCCGAACTGGCGGAGGTCGCTGACAACCTTCTTAACAATCGAGGTGGGGATTGCGAATGAGTATCCGGCATAGTTGCCTGTCTGGCTGTATATGGCTGTGTTAATACCTATAAGCTCACCTGCGAGATTGACAAGCGCGCCACCCGAGTTGCCCTGGTTGACAGCGGCGTCAGTCTGGATATATGACTCAATATCCATGCGCCCTTGGTGAGGACGGCTGATGCTGCGACCCTTGGCAGACACGATGCCGGTGGTCACTGTAGAGGTGAAACCGAAGGGGTTGCCTACGGCAAGCACCCATTCGCCGACCTTGAGAGCCTCGCTATCGCCCATAGGTATTACGGGAAGGTCCTTGGCATCAATCTTGATGAGCGCGAGGTCGGTAGTCGCATCGCTACCTACGACTGTGGCATCAAAAGTGCGGTTGTCATTGAGCGTCACTTCCAGGCGGTCGGCCTCGTCGATAACATGATTGTTGGTGACGATATAGCCGTCGGCGCTGATAATCACACCCGAGCCGAGACCCATAGGCTGCTCACGGGACTGCTCCTCCTGCTGGCGGGGCTGTCTGCGACGGTTGCCACCCGGATTTCCGAAGAAATATTCCAGGAACGGGTCGTCAAAAAAACCGCCGCCACCGTTGCCGCGGCTGTAACCACGGGGAGTCGCGTAGCTCTTGATAGAGACAACACCGTTGATAGTGTTCTCGGCTGCAGTAGTGAAGTCCGAAGGATTGGCCGGGAGCTGCGATACCTTTCTAAACGCACCCGCATTGGCAGAACCGGCGGTATCAAAAAGCTCGGTGAAGCTCTTGGCTTCGTCGTCATTGAAAAGAGCCTGCTTCATAGCCACGGCTGTTACTGCCGAGCTGATGACAGCTGTTCCGGCAGCCAACAAGAGGATTTTTCCTGTTAATTTCATTGTTCTAATATCTGTGGATTGGTTACTTGATTTTATTGATGAATTAAAAAGCCCTGTGATGGATCTTTTGTTTATTAGACGGCAAAAACCATGCAATGTTACTTGCCAATCGGGCTAAAAATATCAGGTTTAAAATAAATTAAGAGCTGATTCTCCCTATTTAAGATATATTTACCGCTTTCAGCCAATATATGGCTATATGTTAAAAGCCAATTGTGACAAATTTTGACTAATTTTGCGTTATGATGTCAACTAAAGCCTACATATTAATACTGACAGCTGTCATAACGTCACTTCTGGCGTCGTGCGGCAGCATGAAGAACACTGCCACCGTCCACCGCACGAGCAAGGGGGGTACGGGTGGCGACTCACGCACATTCGAAATACCATCGAGCCTTCCCCCGCAGTCACACGCCCTGCTCAAGGAAGCGAAAAGCTGGATTGGCACACCTTATAAATATGGTGGTCAGGACAAGCGCGGTGTCGACTGTTCGGGACTTGTCCTCAACGTATACAGAAGCGCCCTCGACATAAAGCTCCCCCGAAGTTCGCGCGAACAGTCGTCATACTGCTCGCCGCTTGCCAAGGACAAGCTCATGCCGGGCGACCTGCTCTTCTTCGCCACGTCGGGGTCAAAACGGGTGTCGCATGTCGGCATATATGTAGGCGATGGGAAGATGGTCCACTCGTCGACATCAAAAGGGGTCATCGTCAGCAGTATTTCAGACAACTATTATGTCAGAACCTACGCCGGAGCTGGAGCGGTGGACAAATATCGCGACATGCTCAAAAAAGAAAAGATGCCTGCCATAAAGAGCAAGCCTGAAATCCCGGCTCCGATTCCTACTGAAAAGAAGACACAGGAGGAATTTTCCAAACGCGAAAACAAAAAGTCGGCACCTAAGGCGGTGAAAACCGTGTCAGTGGACCGTCTGACCACAATCAGGACTGACTCTGTCGCAAAGGCCCCGGAACCTACGCCCGACGAAGCCAGGGAGTCAGTGCTCAACTCGCTAATCGAACAGAAGCTTGATTCAATATTCACCCAACAGTATCTACAATAGCGTATCGTATACCACCACATATATTATATATAATGAACAGAACGATTGCCCCCAATATATGCAATTTCGGTCCCTTGGTAATGGACAAGGCCACCACCTACACGCTCCCCAACGGCATAAACATCCACATAGCAAGCGGTAGCGAGATAGAAGTCAGCCGGTTGACCGTCGCATTGCCGGGCGGAGAGGCAGAGTCGCCCAAGCCCGGACTTGCTGCCTGCGCGGCCATGCTGCTTATGGAGGGAACAAGGCGCCAGACCGGGGAGGAGATTGCAAACACTCTCGAATACAACGGGGCATGGGTAAACACATCGGTGTCGACACACTATACGTCTATCACCCTGTCGAGTCTGAACGATAAATTTTTCGACCTCCTGCCGGTGATTGCCGAAATGATTCTTTCGGCCACCTTCCCAAAAGAGGCAGCCCTCAGGATTCTCCAACGCCAGGCGGCGAGAACCGACATCGAGCATGAAAAGGTGACATTCCTTGCCGACGAGGCCATACGCCCGCTCGCCTTCGGCAAGAGCAACCCGCTGTCGCGCACCGAGACTTCGGAGGAAATCAAATCGTTCACGACCGAAGAGATGTCGGCCTTCCACAATTCGCGTCTCGACCCGACAGGCATCCATGTATTCTTTGCCGGCAACATCAGCGAGGCGATGACACAGGCCGTCAACAGGGTGTTTTCACGCTTCCCCTCACGCCCCGGCATCGAGATAAGGACACTCATCTTCCCCTCCGACCCGACCACACAAATCAGAAAGGACATCTTCAGGGAACATGCCCGACAGAGCGCAGTGAAGATAATGATACCGGCGGTCGGACGCAGGAGCGACGACTTCGTGCCTCTGCGAATGGCTGTGACAGCACTCGGAGGTTACTTCGGCAGCCGTCTGATGCTCAATATCCGCGAGGACAAGGGACTGACCTATGGAATCTCGGCCGTGCTTCTCGGATATTCCGAAAAGAGCTTCATCACCGTCACCACCCAGACCGACGGCTCGACCAAGGACGAGGTAATAAAACTTATATGCTCCGAAATCGAGAAGATGAAAGACCCTGCGAGCTACAGCGACGACGAAATCAAGCGCCTCTCCCGCTTCCTGCTCTCAAACCTCGCGACCATACTCGACACCCCCTTCAGCCGCATGGACTATCTACAGACACATACCTATGCCAACACACCTGACGACTATTTCGAACAGCAGGAAAGATTCGCGCGCCGGCTCACGCCCGAAATCCTTTCGGAGATGGCCCGCCGATACTTTGATTTGTCAAAAATGATAGTGGTGACAGCCGGCAACTGACGCTGCCGCCCCGTTAAAGGCTCCAAAGTGTGTTTTGGAATAAAAGCTGAAAGCGAAGCGAAAGTTTTTGTTATTAAAGCTACTATAAATCCCGCGGGATTTTGTAAATTTGCATTTTCATTTGCAGCCCGGAGGGAATCCGGCTGCCGTATTCTCATATATTCGACTATCTACAAGATGTTTGCATTAGAATTTACACCGGGAATAATAATATTACTGTCAGTCATTGTTTTAGCCGCCCTATATCTGCTTCTCGGATTCAGACGCTATGTCGCATCTGTAAGTTCACAAGTTAAAAAGGACAACGAAACCCCGCTTCCCGAGGTGACAGAGCCTTATCCGTCGGTATCAGTGATTGTCTACTCCGAGGATGACGCCGAAAAGCTCGAGACACTGCTGCCGCAGATACTCAACCAGGACTACAGTGCCCGGTTTGAAGTAATTGTGGTCAACGACGGCGGCATGTCATCGACAAAGGACGTGATTGCGAGGCTCGAGCGCCAGTATCCCAACCTCTACATGACCTTCACACCGCTCGAATCGCGCTCGCTGTCGCGAAAGAAGCTCGCTATAACGCTCGGCATCAAGGCCGCGCGCTATGAAGTAGTCGTGCTCACCACCGGCAACTGCTACATCTCGTCGAAAGAATGGCTGAAAACCATGTGCCGCCACTTCATAGACGGCAAGGAGGTGGTCATAGGCTATGCCGCACCTCTCTATCCCGAGGATGCGCCTCACCGATTCAAGAGACTCCATGCCTTCGACCAGATAAGGACAGCCATAGAATATCTCTCGTGGGCTATAGCAGGCAGACCCTACAGGGGCAACTGCTATAATCTCGCCTACCGCAGGTCAATTTTCTTCAAGAACAAGGGATTCTCACGCACGCTGCATCTGAAATATGGTGATGACGATTTGTTTATCAACGAAGTGGCCACAAAGTCCAACACAGCAATCGAACTCTCGACGGCATCAATCGTAGAGATTCAGGAACAATATCCCCGGTCAGCACACAAAAACGCAAAGCTGCGATATGATTATACGGCCAAATCTCTCCTCACGGGTGCACGCCGCTTTTTCGGAAGCTGCTCTCTCGCATGGTGGGCACTCATAGGATGTTCCGTGGCTGTATCAATTATTGGCTATCCGTCGCTGATACCCCTCATTGCCTCATGTGTGATATGTCTGTGCACGGCGATAATAATCATGATTGCATGGCGGCGCACTTCCGTAGCTCTCGGCTCACGCCGGCTGCTGTTCACAGTCCCCTGGTTTATGACATTCGAACCGCTGTATAATTTCTACTACAGAATCAAAGGCTATTTCAGACGTGGCTCCAACCTGACCTGGAACTAACAAGGATGTCATAAGCGTATGGAAGGACTCATTGAAATAAAGGGGTTGAGACTCTTTGCGCGCCACGGCGTCTATGACGAGGAGCGCATCAATGGCAACACATTCGAGCTGAATGTCACGCTCCGCTACCCTATCGACGCCGCTATGGGAAGTGACGCACTTGAGGACACGCTCAACTATGCCGAGGCTATTGAAATCGTCCATCAGGAGATGGACAAACCATCGAAATTGCTTGAACACGTTGTCGGGCGTATCTACAAGGCTCTCCTAATCCAATATCCGGCCATCAGCGGCGGTTCAATCGAGCTTATCAAACTCAATCCTCCAATCCCGCATGAGATGCAGGGCGTTGCGGTCAAAATCGAGTGGTAAGTCACATACTTTTTATAAAAATTCCAAAATAAAACGATATATGCCTACTCCAATACTTCTTCTGACCGGCTATCTCGGCAGTGGCAAGACAACTCTTGTCAACCACATCCTAAGCAATGAACGTGGAATTAAATTCGCAGTCATCGTCAACGATATAGGCGAAGTCAATATTGATGCCGACCTCATACAGCGCGGCGGAATTGTAGACACTAAGGATGATTCGCTCGTAGCCCTTCAGAACGGCTGTATCTGCTGCACACTCAAAATGGACCTTGTGAAGCAGATTGACGACATCCTTTCAATGGGCAAATTCGACTATATAGTCATAGAGGCAAGCGGTATCTGCGAACCGGCACCGATAGCCCAGACCATCTGCTCGATACCTCAGTTCGGGAGCGACTTCACCAAGCACGGAGTGCCGCGCCTCGACTGTATCGTGACCGTGGTCGACGCCCTGCGTCTCCAGGATGAGTTCAACTGCGGCGAAGCCCTCACATCCGAGGCTCACGACGAGGAGGATATTGCCAATCTCGTCATCCAGCAGATAGAGTTTTGCAACATTATTATCCTCAACAAAGTGTCGGAAGTTACCGAGAACGAAAAGAAGCGTATATGCACCATCATAAAGGCCCTCAATCCGGGTGCACGCATCATAGAGGCCGATTATGCCAACGTGGACATAGAGAGCATAATCAATACCCACCTCTTTGAATTCAACAAGGTGGCCACCTCTGCCGCATGGGTGCAGGAAATAGAGAAGCCTATCGCCGAAATCGAGGATGAGGAGCATGCTCACGAGCATCACCACCATGAACATGGACACGAGCACGAACATTGCGAGCACCACCATGAGCATGAACACGAACATGAGCATGGGCCGGAATGTCATTGCGGCTGTCATCATCACCACCATCACCATGACGAGGGCGAGGCAGAGGAATACGGCATCGGCAGCTTCGTTTACTTCCGTCGCCCCGGTTTCGACCTTAACAAGTTCGATTTTTATGCCGCCAACAAGTGGCCCAAGAATATCATACGCTCAAAAGGCATCTGCTACTTCGGCAATAATCCCGATATGTCCTATCTCTTTGAAAGCGCAGGACGGCAGAAGCAGTTGAAGGAGGCCGGAATGTGGTTTGCAACCGCCCCCGAGGACGAACTGAGAGAACTCGTGGAGCAGGATTCGTCGATTATGCGCGACTGGGACCCCGACTATGGCGACAGAATGATTAAAATCGTATTTATCGGTCAAAATCTCGACCGCAAAGCTATTACGGACGCTCTCGACTCCTGCCTTGACCTATGAAACCGTATCTCCAGGTAGAAGACCTGACCAAGAG
Organism: uncultured Duncaniella sp.; assembly: GCA_910586665.1. Taxonomy (GTDB): domain Bacteria; phylum Bacteroidota; class Bacteroidia; order Bacteroidales; family Muribaculaceae; genus Duncaniella. The sequence continues at coordinate 86,235 of CAJUIX010000002.1, read as the reverse complement.
CTATGGCGACCGTATGCTCTTCGACTCGGTCACCTTCGGCGTAAACGAGGGTGACAAAATCGGCCTTATAGCCAAGAATGGGACAGGTAAGTCAACGCTGCTGCGCATACTCGCCGGGAACGAGGCTCCCGACAGCGGAAGCGTCACCTTCCGCAACGACCTGCGTGTGGGATTTCTCGCACAGATGCCGCAATTCGAGGAGGGAAAGTCTGTGCTTGAGAACCTCGTGGCTACCGTCCCTGTAGAACAGCATGAGGAGTGGGGGCATGAGGACCGAATAAAGCAGATGCTGTCACAGTTAGGCATCGAGAGGTATGACCAGGACGTGGCCCAGCTGTCAGGAGGACAGCTCAAACGTGTGGCTTTGGCCAAGGTGCTCCTCAGCAATCCCGATTTTCTGATTCTCGACGAGCCGACCAACCACCTCGACCTTGACTCGGTGGAGTGGCTCGAGAACTATCTGACCCGGCAGAGAGTCACACTGCTCATGGTGACCCATGACCGCTACTTCCTCGACCGCGTCTGCAATAAGATTATCGAAATCGACATGACGCAGATCTATACCTACGAGGGAAACTTCGACTATTATCTGCGCCGTCGCGCGGAACGCATAGAGGCACTGACCGGGGAACTTGCAAAGGTGAAAAATCTTCTGCGCAAGGAGCAGGAATGGATGCGCCGCCAGCCCCAGGCCCGCGCAGGCAAGGCGAGATACCGCATAAACGCCTTCTATGACCTGAAGGAGCGCTCGCGCGCCAACTATAGTGAGAGACAGATTGACCCCAATGATATAAAATCGTCATACATCGGCTCGAAGATTTTCGAGGCCGAGGGAATTTCAAAGCGCTTCGGCGACAAGGTGATTCTCGATGACTTCACCTACACCTTCGCCCGCTATGAGAAACTCGGCATCATCGGTGGCAACGGAGTAGGTAAATCAACCTTTGTAAAAATGCTCCAGGGACTAATCGCTCCCGACAGCGGGGAGTGGAATGTCGGCGAGACAGTCCGCTTCGGCTATTACTCCCAGGAAGGTCTGCAACTGCCTCCCGGCAAGAAGGTGATTGACGCCATCACTGACATAACGGAGGACGTGGTGGTCAACGGCACGACACACTACTCCCCCATGCAGTTTCTCAACCGCTTCCTCTTCTCTCCGGCGGATCAGCAGAAATATATCTCCACCCTCAGCGGTGGCGAGATGAGGCGACTAAACCTTGCGGCAACCCTGATAACCCAGCCCAACTTCCTGATTCTCGACGAGCCTACCAACGATCTCGACATCATGACGCTCGGAATCCTCGAGGATTACCTGCGGGAGTTCAAGGGCTGCGTCATCGTGATTTCCCATGACCGATTCTTCCTTGATTCGATAGTCGACCACCTCTTTGTCATGGAAGGCAACGGCGTCATAAAGGATTTTCCGGGCAATTACAGTGATTACCGTGCATATCTGAAAGAGCAACGAAGCACCCAGTCGGCACAGAAACAGGCCACAGCCGGCACAAACGTGCCTACACAACGACGAGAGGTCCAGCGCGCAAGGAAACTGTCGTTCAAGGAGCGCAAGGAGCTTGAAGCATTGACCGAGGAAATCGACAGTCTTACCGCCGAGCGCAAAGAGCTTGAGGCGCTCTTCAATTCGGGCGCGCAAATAGATGACATAGCCGAAAAAGCCAAGCGCTACAGCGACATCAAGGAAATTCTTGACGAGAAGGAGCTGCGCTGGCTCGAGCTTTCGGAGCTTGAATAGAACTAAAAACTTCTTTTTGACGTTTTAAGGATTATAGAGGTCGGGGTTGAAGAAATCGGCGATGTCACGGGCATGTTCAAGCGCACGGGCAGCAGGGCTGTCGGGATTGATGAGCACGGCTTTGGCATAGTCGCCGGTAGCACCCGCCCTGTCGCCGAGGCGCCATTTCAATTTGCCCCGCTCGAAGAGCAGCACATCGTCCCCAGGCGATTCGTTGACGAGTATGTCAATCAAACCGAGGGCTTCCTGAAAGCAGCTTTCGGAAATTAATTGCCTATAATTTTGCAAATTAGTCATTAAATTCATATTTTTGAGACTTGCAAAGCTAATAAAAAGAATTATTATCCACAATGAAGAGGCTATATTTTATATTTACGCTGTGCCTCCTGGGCACGTCGGCAGTATCCGCAGCGGATCCTACCGACACCAACTATAGCTTTATCGAGTGTCAAGGCTCGGCTATCCCCTACCCGCAGCGGACAGTGGAAGGACTTGCATATCCCGACTCGCTGAAGCCGGTATTCATCAACCATGTCGGGCGCCACGGAGCAAGATTCCTCTCGTCATCAAAATTCACGACCTCGCTTATGCGAGCGCTCCATAAGGCCGACAGCCTGCGCACAATCACACCGATGGGACGTGAAATCATGGACATCTGTAAGCTCGTGGTGACCCGGACAGCAGGACGCTGGGGCGCGCTCGACTTTCTCGGCATGGCCGAGCAGCGGGCCATAGCATCGAGGACGTTTATGGCCTTCAGGCCGCTGTTCAGCGACACGAAAATAAATGCCATATCATCCTACGTCCCACGCTGCGTGATGTCGATGGACGAATTTACCCACCAGCTGACACGTCTCAACAATAAGGTGGAAATATATATGTCGTCAGGGCGGCAGAATTCACCTCTCGTGCGCCCCTGGGACGCTGACGAGGCCTATAAGGAGTACATGGCCGGCGATGAATGGCGCAACGTCTATAATTCATACTTCGATTCGAAGGTGCCTACAGGTGTGGCCGAGCGCACGCTCGGCAAGGCGTATCCTTTCGAGGGGGACGAAGCGAAGGATATAAGCATGAATATCTACAAGGTGCTCAGTTCATGCGCGTCGATGTCGATAGGTATAGACCTTCAGAAATATTTCACACAGAAGGAAATCAATGCCCTCTGGAGCGTCGAAAACCTTCATCATTACCTCACCCACTCGGCCTCCACACTGTCAAGCACAGCGCCTGAACTCGCGGTGAAACTACTGACGGAGCTGATTGAGACCATCGACAGTGCCGTAGACGGCAAGAATCCATATAGCGTGATGCTCCGCTTCGGCCATGCCGAAACGTTGATGCCGCTATTCGCCCTCATGCACATACCCGGTTGCTATTATATGACCAACTATTTCGACACCGTTGGGCAGCACTGGAGGGATTTCTATGTCATACCGATGGCCTCGAACCTTCAGATTATATTATTCAAGTCCGAGAAGGGGAACTACTATGTGAGAGTAGATCTCAACGAGACACCTGTGACGCTGATACCCGGTCGCACGAGCATCTACACTCCCTGGAGCAGCGCCAAGGAATATCTCATCCGATGTCTACCACAGCATTTGCAGATATAAATATAGCATAGTAATAATAAAGCGAGGTGTGGACCAAGATTTCCACACCTCGCTTTTCTATGATTAAAATTGCGGTCGGGGATTATACCGGGACGCTGGTTGGGCTTATTTCTTATTTGCCAAGTCTCGCTTATCCCATGAAGGATGCGCCGGGTCTTCGGCTACGAGTGCATCCGCAAGGTCGATTGACAATGTCCTTGCAAGCATCTCGCCATATTCCTTGTCTGCATTGTGACAGGCACGCACATGACGCTGCTTGATGAATAGCGGTACACCCTCCATCTGGGCAGCGGTATTCATACATGTGGCAAGCTTGTCATCATCGCTCAAAAGGCGCCACAACTTGCCCGGCTGGGTATAATAATCGTCATCATACTGACGCTCATCATAGTTGTAGAGCTCGCCGTGAAGCTCCATCGGAGGTTCCTTAATCGAGGGATTATCCTGCCATTCACCAAAGCTGTTAGGATCGTACGGCACAGTGGCACCATAGTTGTCGTCGGTGCGCATCTGTCCGTCGCGATGGAATGAATGGAAGGGGCATTTCGGCCGGTTTACGGGGATGAGATTATGGTTTACGCCAAGGCGGTAGCGCTGCGCATCACCGTAGGAAAACAATCGGCCCTGAAGCATTTTATCTGGCGAGAATCCGATGCCCTCAACAATGTTGGCAGGATTGAAAGCAGCCTGTTCAATCTGTGCAAAGAAATTGTCGGGATTGCGGTTTAGTTCGAGTATGCCGACGTCACGAAGAGGGAAATCCTTATGGTACCATACCTTCGTGAGGTCAAACGGATTGATGTGATACTCCTTCGCCTGCTCCTCGGTCATGAGCTGTACCTGGAGTTTCCATCGCGGGTAATCACCACGTTCTATAGCCTCGAATAAATCGCGCTGATGCGACTCCCGGTCTTTGGCAATAATGGCTTCGGCTTGCTTGTCGGTCAGATTTTTGATGCCCTGTAGTGTTATGAAGTGGAATTTGACCCAGGTACGTTTGTTGTCTTTGTTTATGAAGCTATAAGTGTGGCTTCCGAATCCGTGCATATGGCGGAATGAGGCAGGGATGCCACGCGGTGACATAGAGATTGTAATCTGATGAAGGGCCTCGGGAAGGAGGGTCCAAAAGTCCCAGTTTGCAGTCGGGTTACGCATACCTGAGCGCGGATCCCTTTTGATGGCATGGTTGAGATCAGGAAATTTCAGCGGGTCACGAAGGAAGAAAACAGGGGTATTGTTGCCCACGAGGTCCCAATTGCCCTCGTCAGTGTAGAATTTCATTGCAAAGCCGCGGATGTCACGCTCGGCGTCAGCAGCGCCGCGTTCTCCAGCCACCGTAGAGAATCTTACAAGACAAGGGGTCTGCTTTCCAATCTCGGAAAAAATAGAGGCACGGATGAATTCTGTAATATCATGTGTGACCGTGAACGTGCCAAATGCTCCTGAGCCCTTGGCATGCATACGCCTTTCGGGAATTACTTCACGGTCAAAATGAGAAATTTTCTCAAGATACCAAGGATCCTGAGCAGATAAAGGACCGGGGCGCCCTGCGGTCTGTACATTCTGGTTGTCGGCAATCGGGCGTCCGTTTTCTGCGGTAAGTCTTTTATTGTCCATACAATCAAAGTGTTATTAGAAAATTTGTGTGCTGGTTATATTAGATGAGGAAATATTCAGTGAAACGCTTGAGTATGGAAAAAAGTTTCAATATATCGGGAGTTAAAAAGTAACAAAAACAGGGCGATATGCTGTCAGTATGTCAGAAACAGACATTTATACACAAAAATAAGAGCCTGTAAATAACGTATTTACAAGCTCTTTAGCTAATTGGGCGGAGAGAACGAGATTCGAACTCGTGGTAGGATTGCTCCTACGTCAGTTTAGCAAACTGGTGGTTTCAGCCACTCACCCATCTCTCCTTTTGTCAATAGGCGGCCGCTCTCAGCCGCTTATTTGCCAGGGTTGTTTCCCAAAAGCGTTGCAAAGTTAGGCATTTATATGGAATTGACCAAATGTTTTAAGCAGTTTTTTATGATTAATTTTAACAATAATAGAATAATTCGGGTAAATATCCTGCATATAAGGGACTTAATCTATAGTAAAATTCACCTTGTCTGCACGCCATAGGTTCATGCCAGTGCATGGTTGCACCAATCCACGAAGGAAATAGTATAGTATAATAGCATAAAAGAGTTAAAATAAGAAGCGCAATATAAAACGTAATATAAATTCCAAATATTTATAGCAAATAAATGTTAACACAAGGCGAATTTTACATGCCAATTTTGTTATACTTTTGAATACTAAGCAAATGTATAATTTTAGAAGGTAAACATACATTCGAAAGCCGGATTATAGGGCTGAGGTATTTTTTATTTTGTGATTGCAAATTTAAGATTGCAAATAGGTGTACTAAGGTTTGATTTCACAACTGCACTTTTTCAAATAGATTTCAGTTTACATAATTAAATATGCGACCACAAATCGTAAACAGTTGGACAAGCAATGTGATTTTACAAAACCAATCCCTAAATTATGTATCACAAATTGCTCTTACTATGCAAATTCACCAATGCAAATGCAATCAATAACATATATTCCTTAAATTTTATTTCATTAACTTAATTTTTATATCGCTAATATTCAATTATATCAATAATTAATTTATAGCTCTGCTTTAATTATTGAATATATTAATAACTTCTTTGGCAGCCAGCAGGGGTGTTTATACTCATTTTATAACAATAATCTATCTTATAGGAGGATTATATATTTTTGTTTAAAGTATTACTTTAATCGAACTATTTCCAATTTGCATTTACATACTCAATCAAACCGTACTTATTTGCAAACACACACTACACCGTTATAATTCGCAAACAGCAAAGTTTACCTTTGAAAATTTTGTTGTTTTAAATTTAATAATTACATTTGCAATCGAATTACAATTTTGAATTTTCAAAAATTCTCAATTATGGATCTTGTTTCAAGACTTAAATACTATTTAGACTCCCGAAATATCAGCGTCACGCAGTTTGCTGACGAGTGCGGCATACCCCGCCCTACCGGGAGCCAGCTTCTTGCAGGACGCAACAAAAAGGTCAGCAATGAGATTATAGAAAAGATCCATGCCGCCTACCCAGAACTCAACACCGTATGGCTGCTCTTTGGCGAGGGGGATATGGTCAGGCTGGCAAATATCGCAAGCTCAGAGCCTCAAATCATGCAAAAAAGCGACTTGTCTGACAGGCAAGAGTCGAATAACCAAGCTATTGGGTTTGAATTCGACTTCAATGAAAATGATATTGAAGAAAGCCAAAATAGAACTGCCGGTCCGACGAGCGCCAACACTTTCACTTTCGCGGCACCCAATGACCCTCCCATAAAGGAAACTGAGGATTTTGAAAAAATAAATGAAGCAAACGACCCACCCGCCCAGGACTCTGTGACAGTCACAAGCGGCAAGGGGAAGCGAGTCACGGGCATTGTGGTCTATTATGACGACTGCACCTACGAATCATTTATCCCCGACCCCAATCACGGACATCCATTCATGAGGTAAAAGTCGAAAGCCAGGCGCAGGCTCCCGCTCCCACGTTTTTGGCAATGTGCAAGATTCTGACTAATTTTGCACCCGGATTAAAACTTATAGATTAAAGATGAGTATTTCAATCAACAGCCTAAAGGTTGAGTTCAGCGCAAAGTGCCTTTTCGACAACATATCCTATATAATAAATCCTAAAGACAAGATTGCCCTTGTCGGGAAAAACGGAGCGGGTAAATCGACAATGCTAAAAATAATTGCCGGGATACAGAAACCGACATCCGGCAATGTGGCCATGCCGCGCGACACGACCGTCGGATACCTCCCCCAGCATATCACCGTCAGCGACACATCGACCGTCATCGACGAGGTGCGCAGTGCCTTCAGCCACATCGACGAGATGCGTGCAAGGCTTGATGAAATCAACGAGGCCCTCGCGACCCGCACTGACTACGAGTCAGAAGCCTACCAGGAACTCATCGAATCCATGACATCGCTGACCGACCGGCTGGCGATGGAGGAGAGCGACAACTTCGAAGCCGAGATGGAGAAGACACTCATCGGCCTCGGCTTCCTGCGCTCCGACTTCAACCGCCCCACATCTGAATTTTCCGGCGGCTGGCGCATGCGCATCGAGCTTGCAAAAATCCTGCTACGACGCCCCGATGTACTGCTGCTCGACGAGCCGACCAACCACCTGGACATCGAATCAATCCAGTGGCTTGAAAATTTTCTCATCACAAAGGCCAACGCCGTGGTGCTCGTCAGCCACGACCGTGCCTTCATCGACAATGTCACCAACCGAACCATAGAAATATCACTCGGAAAGATCTACGACTACTCTGTCAACTATTCAAAATATCTCGTCCTGCGTCAGGAACGGCTCGAGCAACAGATGCGCGCCTTCCAAAACCAGCAGAAGATGATTCAGGACACCGAGGACTTCATCGAGCGCTTCCGCTATAAGGCGACTAAAAGCGTGCAGGTGCAGAGCCGCATCAAGCAGCTCGCAAAAATCGAGCGCATCGAGGTCGACGAGGTCGACACCTCGCATCTGAATCTCAAATTTCCACCGGCGCCACGCTCGGGCGACTACCCTGTCATAGCCGATAACGTCGGAAAGGCTTATGGCAACCATCAGGTGTTTGACCACGCGACATTCACCATCAAGCGTGGCGAGAAGGTGGCATTTGTCGGGAAGAACGGCGAGGGTAAATCGACACTTGTGAAATGTATCATGGGGGAAATCCCCTTCACCGGCAATCTGAAAATCGGCCACAATGTCAAGATTGGCTATTTCGCCCAAAATCAGGCAACGCTCCTTGACGGAGAGATTACAGTCTTTGACACTATCGACCGCGTGGCCGTCGGCGACATCCGCACAAAAATACGCGACATCCTTGGCGCCTTCATGTTTGGCGGCGAGGCATCGGATAAAAAAGTGAAAGTCCTCTCCGGCGGAGAGAAAACCCGACTGGCTATGATACGCCTCCTGCTCGAGCCGGTCAACCTCCTCATCCTCGACGAGCCGACCAACCACCTCGACATGAAAACCAAGGACATCCTCAAGCAGGCAATCAAGGATTTCAACGGTACGGTCATAGTCGTCAGCCACGACCGCGAGTTCCTCGACGGCCTTGTGGAGAAGGTCTATGAATTCGGAGGCGGACAGGTCAAGGAGTGTCTCGGCGGCATCTATGAATTTCTTGAAAAGAAGAAGCTTGCCTCACTGAGCGAGCTCGAGCGCAACACAATCCGTCCCGTAGCCGGGAAAGCCGATACTGAAAAACAGAGCGCGCCGGCCGCCAAGACCAAGCCCGCGCAACCGGCAGAAACAGGAAGCGCCGGACAGCAACCAGCACGCAAGTTGTCATACGCCGAGCAGCGCGAGCATGAAAAGCTCATCCGCAAGGCTCGAAAGAAAGTAGAGGAAGCAGAGGCCGAGATTGCCCGCCTCGAAAAAGAGGTGGCTGAAATCGAGCAGACTCTCTCGGCGGGTAATCCACCCGCCGATATCTATGAGCGTCATGCCGCAATATCAAAGCAGCTTGAAAATGCCATGTCGCTTTGGGAGCTTGCGTCGATGGAACTTGACGAGATTTCTCAGAAATAGGCTCTCCCAAACCACAAAGGCAGCCCTGCGGCAAATATCAAACAATGATACTTGCCGCAGGGCTGCCTTTATATATCCAGTCATAGTCCTTACGCCTCCAAATTCAGGCGGATTCCACCATCGGTAATCATAATCTTACGCTCGCGGTAGAGATGACCGATAGCCTTCTTGAAATCTTTCTTCGAGCACTGGAAGGTGGCACGAATAGTCTCAGGCGAGGCGGAATCAGAAATCGGAAGGAAACATTCAGGCTGTGCCTTCAGTCGCTCGACAATCTTCTCCATGAGCGCGTCGACGCGTCCGTCATGACCGCCGCTAAGTACGAGGTCAATCTTACCGTCGTCTCTGATCTGCTTGACATATGCCGGAATCCTCTTCCCGATTTCAAGCGGGGCATAAAGCTCATTTTCATAAATCATGCCATGAAACAGATTGTCGACAATAGCCTTGTAGCCGAGCTCGGTGCGCTTGTAGACCAGCGCCTCCACTTTTTCACCGAGCCGGTAACGCGGGAACCGGTTGCCGACAAACTTGTCAATCTTTGCCGAGGCAACGACCCTCTTGGTCGCATCATCAAGGTAGACATATACCAGCACCACCATTCCGCGCGACAGTTTCATCTTCTGCTCGCGGTAAGGCACCAACAGCTCCTTGGCTATTAGGCCCCAGTCGAGAAAGGCACCGACATTGTTGACAGCCGTGACCTGGAGATAGGCAAACTCGCCGACTTCGGCAAAGGGGCGCTCGGTTGTGGCCACCGGCCTATCTTCGGAATCCTTATAAACAAAAACCTCCATATCGTCGCCCGGCTGGAGAGGTGAGACTATGTAGCGGGCTGGAAGAAGCACCTCGTTACCTTCCTCGTCTTCAAGATATGCACCGAAATCAACATTGCGCGACACACGCAATGAGTTATATTTTCCTATTTTAAGCATCGTCAATTCTTAATTTTTTGACAAATTTAATTAAAATCTCGCGAATTACCTATAATTTTGCAGTCGCAGACATGCAAAGCACTCCAAGATGGAGCTGTAAGCGTCCTGCCAAAGCAAGTGCTCTGACATATTAAACGTTTGGCCCCTTATATTTGTTAAAATTATTCCACATCTATTTATTATATACATGGAAGAACTCCTGAAATATTTTCCTGACCTCCCTCCTACCCAAATTGAACGCTTCGAAGCCCTCGGGCACCTATATCCCGAGTGGAACGAAAAAATAAACGTCATCTCACGCAAGGATATAGGCAACCTCTACTCCCACCACATACTCCACTCCCTCGCCATAGGTAAGTTCATCACCCCTGTCGAAGGGACACAATTTATCGACCTCGGCACAGGTGGTGGATTCCCCGGAATTCCCCTTGCAATACTATGGCCGGACTGCCGCTTCCACCTGATTGACCGTATCGGCAAGAAAATAAAGGTCGCTTCGGCCATAGCTGAGAGTCTCGGACTTGGCAATGTCAGTTTCCAGCACGGCGACATGGGTGAGTGTAAGCTCAAGGCAGACTATATAGTCTCGCGTGCAGTCATGCAGCTCGACGAACTTGTGAAAATATCCTGCCACAATGTTTCCGACAAGAGTCGCAACCGTATCCCCAACGGAATCATCTGTCTTAAAGGGGGCGACCTCGCGCCTGAACTCGGAAGAGTCAGACGACCGATACTCGACATCCCGCTGAGCGACTATTTCTCTGAAGAGTATTTTCAGACCAAAAACTTAATCTATGTAGAATTATGAAAGTAAGCCGTTTTGTATTCAATATGTTCGGAGTCAACACATACGTCCTGTGGGATCCTGACTCAAACGAGGCAGCGATTGTCGATCCCGGCATGATTGACCGGGAGGAACGCGATGCCCTCGACAAATTCATTGAAAGCCACAATCTCAAAGTCACGCAACTAATCAACACCCACTCGCACCTCGACCACATATTCGGCAACGCCCACGTCAAGGCGAAATACGGGCTTGAAATCAAGGCCAATCCCGCCGACAGCTTCCTTGCCGAAAGCCTACCCGACCAGGCTGCACGCTTCGGACTGAGGATGCCGCTGGAACCTACCTCTATCGACGTCGAGCTGCATGACGGCGACATCCTCTATCTTGGCAAAGAAAAAATCGAAATCCTCTCCGTCCCCGGGCACTCACCCGGCAGCATCGCCCTCTATTGCCCCGAGTCAGGATTCATCATCACCGGCGACACCCTCTTCCCCGGTTCCATAGGCAGGACCGATCTTCCGCGGGGTGACTACGGCACACTCGTCGACTCTATCCGCAGACGCATCCTCTCGCTTCCGGATGACACCGTCGTGCTATCGGGCCACGGAAGAGAGACAACAGTAGGCCACGAGAAGAAAAGTAACCCATTTGTAAAATAATTAAGGAATTTTTTCTTTAATTAAACGAAATACATTAAATTTGCCCCTTGAACGACGGTCTTTGGGAAAACAGCCCCGGACGTCTGTCAATAATCAACATTCAAGTTAACCGGCTACACATTGCTATGACACGACCAAAACTTAAAATCCGTGATCTAACGTTGCGCGACGGACAGCAGTCACTCTTCGCAACACGAATGAACCAGGCGACAATCGACACCCTGCTTCCCTACTATGAAGATGCCAATTTTCATATCATGGAGGTGTGGGGCGGTGCAGTTCCTGACTCTGTGATGCGCTACCTCGACGAATCACCCTGGGAGCGCCTGCGCAAATTCTCAAAAGCGATGGATTCGAAAAGCGAGCATCCCAAGTCGCTGCTTTCGGCTCTCTCGCGCGGACGCAACTTGTTTGGCTATGTTCCCTATCCCGACTCCGTGCTCGAGGGCTTCTACAGAGAGGCTATCGCCAACGGACTGAATGTCATGCGTATTTTCGACGCACTCAATGACATTGACAACGTGAAGCAATCAATCCGTCTCATCAACCAGCTCGGCGGCATCGCCGACGGAGCCGTATGTTACACCGTCGACCCCAAACCTGAGGAACCGCAGCACGAAGGGGGCCTCTTCGGGAAACTCAAATCAGTATTTTCGAGCAAATCACAGCCGGATCCGATTTTCACAGATGAATATTTTGTCGACAAGGCTCGCCAGATGGAAGCCCTTGGCGCAAAAATCATCACTCTAAAAGATATGGCCGGCCTCGTGAATCCTTCGCGTGCCGCATCAATCATCTCGGCCCTCAAGCGCGAGGTGAAAGTCCCCGTGGACTTCCACACCCACTGCACTCCGGGCTACGGCCTCGCCTCGTCACTCATGGCAATAATCAACGGTGTCGACATCCTCGATACAAACATCTGGTGGTTCGGCGGAGGCTCAGCCGCACCCGCCATAGAGCTTATATGGATGTTCTGCCAGCGCATGGGAGTAGAAGTGGAGGTCAACATGGAGGCCGTCGGCCGTATCCGCGAAAAGCTTCTCGACGCACGCAAATCACTCGCGCAGTTCGACCTCAACCGCGACCACATGCCGCGCCCCTTCGACCCGCTCAAGGACAAGCTTCCCGCAGAGATACTCGCTCTCTTCGACAGCGCTATCGAATTTGCCAAGGCCGGCGACGAGGCTTCGCTCCTTGACAGCTGCCACAAAATCGAGGACTACTTCGGCTTCCCGAAACCCAACGAACTTGTCAAGACAGCGGAAGTGCCCGGCGGAATGTATTCCAACATGGTCGCACAGCTTCGCGAACTCAAAAGCGAAGACCTTCTTGACGATGCGATGCGCCTTATACCTATGGTCAGACGCGACGCCGGCCTGATTCCGCTCGTGACACCTACAAGCCAGATTGTGGGTAACCAAGCTGTACTCGTGGCCCTCGACCGCAAGAACGGACGTCCTGACTACACCAATAAGTCAAACCAGTTTATCTCCCTCGTCAAGGGTGAATACGGCAAAACCCCGGTGGCTATCGACCCCGCCTTCCGCGAGAAAATTACCGGCAGCCCCGAGGAGAAGCCATATGATGTCAGCAAATACGTCAAGCCGGAGAACCCGGTTGTCGAGGATCTTGGCAACAGGAAGCTCGCATCCAACGACGAGGAATATCTGCTCCTCGAACTTCTTCCCGCCGTGGCCAAGGGCTTCCTTCGCCGCCGTCGCGAAGAGGAGTTCAAGGATGAGCAGGCGGCCAACACCGCCGCAGCCGATACAGATATCGAAGTTGTCGAGGAGGAAGCTCCAATCACCGGTCCTGTAATCACCGCCCCGATGTGCGGACGTATAGTGGCCATCAACGTGAAGCCGGGACAGAAAGTCAAAAAGGGTGACACAGTCATTGTCTACGAGGCCATGAAGATGGAAAACGACGTCGAATCCGAGAAAGAAGGCGTGGTTAAGCGGGTACTCGTCAACATCGACGAGCAGGTGGCCAACGATGCCCCCCTCATTGAATTCGAAGACTAAACAAAGCGTCAGCTGCATGGAGAACCATGCAGCTGACGACATTATCAATCACTAATAATTTATAAATGAAAGCTATTAAATCAATTCTTCTTATTCTTGCAATGGTTATCGGCGCCTCGTCGATGCCTGCAAGCGCACAGTTCAAATTCGGCCCCAAGGTCGGCCTCACTGTCAACGACCTCCACTTCAACAAGAGCGTAGTCGACGCCGACAACCAGACCGGCTGGACAGCAGGTCTCATGACAGAGTTCACTGTCCCCGTAATCGGACTCGGATTCGACCTTTCCGCAATGTATGTGCGCCGCAATACAAAGTTCCTCGTTGAAAATAATCTTTCGAAGGACAACCGTGACTATATCGAGATTCCCCTTAACCTCAAATATAAGTTCTCACTCCCGATTGTAAGCAAGATTCTCGTGCCCTACCTCGGTGTCGGGCCGAGCGTGTCATTCCTGACCAGCCGCCGCAACATAGAGAACGCCTATAAGAACAAGTCTGTCGACTGGGCAATGAACTTCGGCTTTGGCGTACAGCTCCTCAGCCACCTCGACATCAATGCCCGCTATGGTCTCGGCCTGACGAAGGCTGTCCGCGCCGTCGATTCGAGCCTTGACAAAGCCGGAATCGAGGGTAAAAACCGCTACTGGACAATCTCTCTCGCCTATCTTTTCTAAAAAAGAAAATATAATAAAATTAAAATATCCTCCGGCATTTGATTCTGCCGGAGGATATTTTTATATCTATGGGATAACGATATGAATTCTACACAGAAGTTATCAAACTTACATCCAACAAGCTAAGCCCGGCAGGGAAACTGTCGGGCTATAATACTTTGTCAGAAAAACTGTGAGCCGGGGATTACTTGCTTGCAATCGAATCCGATACAGTCAGACGTGCACGGCCTTTGGCGCGGCGACGTGCGAGGACTTTACGACCATCGGGGGTAGACATGCGGGCACGGAATCCGTGTTTGTTAACTCTCTTTCTGTTAGAAGGTTGAAATGTTCTTTTCATTGCCGTATATGTTTATTTTCTTATATTCTATAATTCGAGGTGCAAATTTAAGAATATTTTTTCATACCGTCAAAATAATTTCACATTTTCTAACAATTTTATTAACGGATTCCAGGTTTTAAGGCCTCTTTATGCAGCTTCCTCTTTGATTTCCTTGCACCACTGCTCTATTCTGCGGGCAGTTTCATCAGGATGATTGACATTGTCGATACAGAGGCCGACAATCATACCGTGGACATCGCTCTCGGAATGTTGATACTGGTATCCGTCATTATTAAATGGAGCAATAAACATGGCTTTCGTATCGTGCAGACGGTGATAAATCTCACCTACCGAGTTGCAGAAAGTATCGGACATGGAGTCGTCGCCACAACCGAATATAGCCACCTCCTTGCCCTCGAGGTCGAGAGACTGGAGACCATCAAGGAATGTAGCCATATCTTCCTGCAAGTCGCCCGCACCCCATGTGCTCGCACCAATGACGAGGACATCATAGTCAGCAATAGCTGATGGCGCCGTAGAGGCCACGTCATGCACATCTTCAGGTTTCACATCGAGCTGACGTGCTATTTGTTGAGCCACCTCGAGAGTGGTGCCGGTGGTCGTGCCATAAAATATTCCTATCTTTTTCATTATTCCTAAATTTATTGGATTGTCTATGATCGGTAAAATATACATTATTAACATTTGAGCACGCATTAGGTTCGCCTGTAATCGGCAATTTGGAATATTGGACAAATTTGACTAATTTTGCCGGCACAAGAATATCACGAAAAACTATTTGCCCTTAAATTCTGACATGAAGAAAATTCTGATTCCATGCCTTGCCTTAATGGGAGCGATGCCACTGTCGGCACAGTATTCCCACACAGTCCAGGCAGAAAAACTTGACCGTGGCCTTGTGGCCGTGAAGGCCGACAAAGGGGTGTTCGTCTCATGGCGCTCACTGGTGACCGATGACAAGAACCTCACATTCGATGTCTATCGCGACGGGGTGAAACTCAACAGTACTCCCCTATCTACCAAGACCAATTTTACTGACCCGGAAGGCACTGCCGGCGCAAAATATACAGTCAAAGCACTCCTTGACGACAAAGTCATAGAGACTACAGCTGATGTCGCCGCGTGGGATACATTTTACAAGCGCGTACACCTTGACCGCCCCGAAGGAGGAATATGTCCTCCGGGAGCGGGAAGCGATAAGAACGGCGTTTCCTATGAGCAACGAGAGTATACATACACGCCTGATGATGTTTCAGTTGCCGATGTCGATGGTGACGGAGAATGGGAGCTTATTGTCAAATGGTTCCCGACCAATGCTGCTGACAATTCACATACTCGATTCACAGGCAGTACAATCATTGACTGCTATAAACTTGACGGAACAAAACTATGGCGTATCGACCTTGGTATAAATATTCGTTCCGGCAACCATTACACGCAGTTCATGGTTTATGATTTCGACGGCGACGGAAAAGCTGAACTAATATGTAAAACCGCTCCAGGGTCAAAGGATGCAAAAAATAAGTACATAGTTCTTGGTAATGACGATCCGACAAAAGATTATCGAAACTCTGTCGGAACACCTTTATCAGGGCCTGAATATCTAACGGTGTTTAATGGTCAGACTGGAACAGAAATTCATACCATATCCTACAATCCACCCCGCAATATACGTTCTGACTGGGGAGACTCTTACGGTGGACGATGCGAGCGCTACCTGGCAGCAGTCGCCTATCTTGACGGACAGAAACCGAGTGCCGTGTTCTGTCGAGGCTACTATACACATTCATATCTCTGGGCCGTGGACTTCGACGGGAAGCAGCTTAAAGAAAGATGGCTCCATGCCTCCACTGAAAAAGGGAAAGGTGCTTACGGCGAAGGCGCGCACTCCCTGACAGTGGGAGATGTTGACGGCGACGGCTTTGACGAGATTGTCTACGGTGCCGCATGTATTGACCACGACGGCAAACTCCTCTACCGCACAGGCGCCGGTCATGGCGACGCGCTCCATCTTGCCGCCATGCTTCCCGACCGTGAGGGTTTGCAGGTGTTCATGCCCCATGAAGAAACATCATCGTCCTACAAATATGACACCGAGCTGCGCGACGCGAAGACTGGAGAAATTCTTTTCTTCGAAGCACAATCAGGAAAAGACATCGGTCGCGGACTCGCCGCAAATGTATCGTCGAGGTTCCGTGGATATGAATATTGGTCCTCGACCGGCGCGGTATTCAGCGGTGGTGTGCCCCTCACGGATGCTAAAAGGCCCTCGATAAACTTCAGAGTCTACTGGGACGGTGACCTTCTCGACGAGCTTCTTGACGGCACTGAAATCACAAAGCCAGCGGATGACATGAAGAGCATAAGGACGCTTATGAACCTCGGCAAATACTCTCATGCCGCCTCATGCAACAGCACAAAGAAGACTCCAAACCTCCAGGCGGACCTTTTCGGCGACTGGCGCGAGGAAATCATACTCCACGACAGCGAGACCGAATCAGACCTGCTCATCTTCACGACTACCATACCGACTGACTACAAGGTTCCCACCCTTATGCAGGACCGCCAGTACCGCGTGGCTATCGCATGGCAGAATGTGGCCTATAACCAGCCCCCTCACCTGAGCTATAACCTCGAAGAAGCTTTCAATACCCACGGAGCTATCAGCGTAAGCTCAGGTTCGCCCAGCCAGGTAGTCTATGCGGGCGATGAAATCCAGCCTATCACATTCAAAGTCATCCGTGCTACCGGCGCAAGGGTCGAAGACCTCCCCGACGGTCTTACTTTTGACTTCAACCCCGAGACGCTCACCGGCACAATCAGCGGACGTCCCACGACGGTGGGTGAATATAGTTTCACCGTCACCACCACAGGCGCCGAGGAAGGCACTGATGCCTCAATCGAATGTGTAATAAATGTGCGTCAGAACACCTCTATTGAGATTGTTGCCTATTATCCCTTTGATAAAATCGGCGAAACGACTGAAAACCAAGTCATCGGAGAAGCAAGGGCCAACAATGGTATCGGTGAGGCCGCAGAAGGCAAAAAAGGGATGGCTCTAAAACTCTCCGGGAGCAACCGCTATGTCCAGGATGGTTACGACCTAATTGACTTCGGCGACAAGTCGTTCTCTATCGAGCTATGGTTCAACTCAACCGCTGCCGATAAGAACTGCTACCTTCTCAACAAAGGCGTAATCTCTCCGAACAATGGCTCCGGCAACTGGTATGGCATCGAGTATAAAAACAAAGAGATGCGCTTCGCACTTGATGACAATGTTACCAAAAACCAAGTCGTCTACAGTGGCGCCGACAAATATTTCGATGGCAAGTGGCACCATATTGTCGCCGTCCGTGACGTAGTGGCAAAGCATATCTTCCTCTATATCGACGGCGAGCTCGTGGCAGACGATGCCGACGGCACGAAATCAATCACATCACCTACCGAGCCTTTGGTTATCGGCGATGTCACCAACTTCAACAACAGTTACAGCGGCCTTCTCGACGAGCTGACGATCTATCGCGGCGTCATGAGCGCTTCGAAAGTCAAAGAGCACTTTGATTGCGCTTCTGCCGAGTATCTCGCCTACTTCCCTATGGATGAACTTGGTGCCACAACTCCAAATCTTGTATTCGGCGAGGCTACACCGACTGCGCCTGTAAGCTCAGTCAAGGGTGTAAAGGCAGGTGCTATCGAATTTGACAACACCAACTATCTCACCCAGCCTGTCTACGACGCTCTCAACGTAGGTCAAAGCGACTTCACGATTGAAATGTGGGCAAAGTCAACTGATGATGACGGCTACCTGCTCTGCATCGGCACCCACAACAAGACCAACGTCCCCGGCGGTACCGGCAACTGGATAGGCCTTGAGCGCAAGAACGGTTATCTCAGCTTCACTATCGACGATGATGCAAAAAAGACAGATTGCAAGCTCGATGACGCATCCGAAGTGTTTGACGGCAAATGGCACCATATAGCCTGTGTCCGCAATTTTGCGGCTAAGAGCATGAAGTTGTATGTTGACGGTAAGGAAATGGCTGCGGCCAATTCTGTCGCGACCGGTGCAATCAATTTCTCAAAAACAGAACTCATGTTCATCGGCGGTAATGACGAATCGGGCCACCGCCCCTTCGCCGGCACTCTCGACGAGCTTATCATCTACCCCAAGGCTCTTTCTCCCGAGAAGATTGAGGAGCACTACATGCTCTACCGCCTTTCAGAAATCGAGGATATTATAGCAGAGTCTGTCGACGCGCGCCACACTGTTGTCGACGCCTTCACTGGACGCATTATCAGGACTGCTGTCGGCACAGACAGGGTTGACATAGTCGACAGCCTTGAAAGAGGCGTTTACATCCTCGTCATTGAGGACGGTGAGACCATGCGCAGCTTCAAGTTTGTGAAACGCTGAGCATCCCGACGAGACATGCAATAACCACATATACCAGCCGCAGCTGAAATCATTCAAGCTGCGGCTGTTTTTATTATGTGTCCTTCAAAAACATTATCAATTTAACAATCAACAAAAATATAATGACGCGAAGTTGAAAGAATAAAATAAAAGTAGTAACTTTGTTTCTAAATTTCTTTTGCAAAAAGCACACCCATTATAGCTATGTCATCATCCTACTCACCTATTGACGAATCCTCATTCACCGACACGACTTTTGATGCCGAAGCCATGCTTAACGGCCTCGACATGTCGCCGCTAGGTGGACAGGCGTCACAATATAATGAAACACAGAATCCGGCTTCAGCCCCCGGACAAATGGCTTATGCCCCGGCTGACACTACGGCTGCCGCCATGCCCCAACAGCAACAAGGAGCCGCTGCGCCACGCGTGGAAGCCCCGAAAAAGGTCAAGACGGGTCCGTCGGCTCTCACACGTTTCTTCCGATTGATACGCGATTCGAGAACTGTGATGTTCATCGGCCTCATATTCGTGGTCTTCGCCGGCTACTCGTTAATCGTCAGCATCTCATACTTTGCACACATCGGCTCCGATCAGAGCGCTATGCTCAACGATGACTTCGACCCCTCGATGATACGCAACGCCGGAGGGCCATTCGGAGCATGGATTGCCCATACCTTGCTTTACAACTGGCTCGGTGTCGGTTCTTTCATACTTATATACTACCTCGCTGTATGCGGACTGTCGATGCTCAAAGTATACCGGCCCCCGTTCTGGTCACTGACCCTGCGCTGCCTTCTGACAGCCGTGGCACTTTCAATTATATGCGGACTTGTGACTTACGAATTTGCGTCGCCGATATTTTGGGGAGGTCGTCACGGCCACTTGCTGAATGAGAATCTCTTCATCTATACCGGCTTTTGGGGCGCGCTCGGACTCAGCATCATCATGGGCGGACTCGTCGTGGTGCTCTATCTTGCAGAGCTGCGCCGTGTGATAGGTGTTGCTTCTGACGGGATAAACGCATATCGCGCCCGCCAGGCAGAACGCCGCGCCGAGCGTGAGCGTATACGCCAGGCCGAGGAGGAGGAACGCATGAAACGCGAGGCTGAAATAGCGGCTGCAAAAGCTGCGGAAGAAGCTGCTGCCCGCGCCGCAGAGGAGCAGAGACGTGAAGCCGAGATGCTCGCGGCAGAGCAGAAGCGCCTCGCGGCAGAGCGCATGGCCGCACAGACAGCATGCCAGGAAGTAAAGGTGTCCGAACCGGCACCAATATCTTCCACTGAAAATGAAACAGAGGAGGAAGGAGAGTCTATTGAGCCTGAAATTTCCACTAAAAAGGATGACGATGACGTAATGGCTCCCCTTTTTGCCAATGATGAGCCTGAGGAGGACAATGTCAGCGAAAAAGAGCTGTCACTCTTCGCTTCTGAAGAGGAAGATACTGTCGACGACGAAGTGACAAGCGACAACTCAAGCCATGTCACGGCTCTTGCGCCGCTCACAGCGGCCAACGTGCTCGCCTCTGAGCCCTTTGACCCTCGCGCGGAGCTGTCAAATTTCAAATTTCCCTCTATTGACCTCTTACGCCCGGCCAATGACAAGGGTGTGACAGTCGACACCCAGGAAATGGAGGACAACAAGCGTCGCATCACCGAGACACTCAACCACTACGGCATACCTATCTCACATATTGACGCAACTGTCGGCCCGACAGTGACTCTCTATGAGATTATACCAGCCGAGGGTGTCAGAATCGCTAAAATCAAACGATTGGAGGATGACATAGCGCTGAGCCTTGCCGCTCTCGGCATCCGTATCATAGCGCCTATACCCGGAAAGGGCACAATCGGCATCGAAGTGCCCAACAAGGACCCCCAGGTGGTGTCCATGCGCTCGATTATCGAATCAGAGGTCTATGCTGCAAGCCACATGGAGCTTCCTATGGCAATGGGTCGCACGATCAGCAACGATGTGTTCATGGCCGATCTCTGCAAGATGCCTCACCTACTCGTGGCCGGTGCCACAGGTATGGGTAAGTCTGTGGGCCTCAATGCCATTATCACCTCACTGCTTTACAAAAAGCACCCCTCGGAACTGAAATTCGTGCTCATAGACCCTAAAATGGTTGAATTCAGCCTCTATGCGAGCCTCGAGCGCCACTATCTTGCCAAGCTTCCCGACGAGGAGGATGCAATTATCACTGACCCGAGCAAGGTCGTGGCCACTCTCAACTCCCTATGTGTCGAGATGGACAACCGCTATGCGCTCCTCAAAGAGGCCTCCATGCGTAACATCAAGGAGTATAACGACAAGTTTATCCACCGCCACCTCAATCCGGAGAAAGGTCACAGATTCCTACCTTATATAGTAGTGGTTGTCGACGAGTTTGCCGACCTTATCATGACTGCCGGCAAGGAGGTGGAGACACCGATTGCCCGTATAGCGCAGAAGGCCCGTGCCGTGGGTATACACATGATTCTTGCGACACAGCGCCCGTCGACCAACGTCATCACCGGCGTCATCAAGGCCAACTTCCCGGGCCGTATCGCCTTCCGAGTGTTCCAAATGGTTGACTCGCGCACAATCATTGACCGCCCCGGAGCCAACCAGCTCATCGGTCGCGGTGACATGCTCTTCAGCAACAACGGCAAACTCGACCGCGTGCAGTGCGCCTTCATCGACACCCCTGAGGTGAGCGCGATCTGTGACTCTATCAAGGAGCAAGTTGGTTATCCCTGCGCCTACGAGCTTCCCGAGTACATCGCTGACGGCGGCGACGGCAACAAGATTGCATCGGTCGGCGACCGAGACCCGCTTTTCGACGAATGTGCCCGCCTCGTGGTCACCACTGACACAGCCTCGACCTCCTCGCTCCAACGCCGCTACTCTATCGGCTACAACCGTGCCGGCAAAATCATGGACCAAATGGAGGCCGCCGGCATCGTCGGTCCTTCGCAGGGTGGCAAGCCCCGTCAGGTGCTCGTAGACTCCCTCACTCTTGAACGTATACTCGAAAACAACTGAAACTGATGACAATGCTCAATAAAAACGTCATGCTCCGCACACTGCTTATAATAATGACAGTCTTGTTTGGCTCGTCAGCGCAAAGCCATGCTGCAGAATCGGCCATACAGATTCTTGACAAGGCCGCAGCCAAGGCCAAGAGTGCGAAATCACTCAAAGCGGCCT
This sequence comes from uncultured Duncaniella sp., assembly GCA_910586665.1. Taxonomy (GTDB): domain Bacteria; phylum Bacteroidota; class Bacteroidia; order Bacteroidales; family Muribaculaceae; genus Duncaniella. The sequence continues at coordinate 64,181 of CAJUIX010000002.1, read as the reverse complement.
ACACAATCTCGGCTGACGGTCACAAACAGAGCGGCACGCTGACCATAAGCGGCGATAAGTTTATCATCGCGTCGCCGGAAATAGCCTCATGGTACGACGGAAGGACCCAGTGGACCTACTCGACTCAGACCGGGGAGGTCAACATCACCGAGCCTACTGCCGAGGAGCTTCAACAGGTCAATCCTTTTGCCATCATCAGCTCCTTCCGCAAGCACTATAAGGCCACTCTGCTTAAATCGGCTGCCGGTCAGAAGAAAATAAAGCTGACAGCAGGGAATCCTAAAAGCGATATAAAAAGTGTCATTCTCACACTTAATTCGGCCACACTCTATCCTTCGAATATAGAGCTTACGATGAGCAACCGCCGCATTGTCAACATCAGCGTCAACGCCATCGCGGAAGCCGGCGCCATTCCCTTGTCGGAATTTCGCTTCGACCCTAAAAAACATCCCGGAGTCCCGGTTGTTGATTTAAGATAGAGGCGGCATAATGGCAGTCAGACAATAATACAATCTAATCATCAATTATATCAAAGCTAAGTTATGAATCAAATCAGCACACGCTGCCTGATAATCGGATCAGGCCCCGCCGGCTACACTGCGGCTATCTACACCTCCCGCGCAAACATCGCCCCCCTTGTAATCGAGGGTCAGCAGCCAGGCGGACAGCTCACAACCACTACAGAAGTTGAGAACTTCCCCGGCCAGCCCAATGGCATCACCGGCCCGCAGCTCATGGAAGACCTGCGCACACAGGCATTGAAGTTCGGTGCAGACATCCGTTCAGGCCTCGTCACCGAAGTGGACTTCTCAACCAGGCCTTTCAAGGCCAAGACCAATAACGGCCTCGAAATCACTGCCAACTCTATCATTATTTCCACAGGAGCATCGGCCCGCTACCTCGGCCTTCCCGACGAGCAGAAGTATTCAGGTCTCGGCGTATCGGCCTGCGCTACCTGCGACGGCTTCTTCTACCGTGGCAAGCGCGTGGCTGTGGTCGGAGGCGGTGACACCGCATGTGAGGAAGCCCTCTATCTCAGCAATCTTGCAGCTGACGTATTCCTGATTGTTCGCAAACCCCACCTCCGCGCTTCAAAGGTTATGCAGGAGCGTGTGCTCAACAAGAGTAACATCAAAGTGCTCTTCAATACCAATACTGCCGGCCTCTTCGGTGAGGAGTATCTCGAAGGCGCACACCTTGTGGAGAACGCAGGCAAGGAGAACGAGCAGCACTACGACCTCCCTATCGACGGTTTCTTCCTTGCAATCGGTCACAACCCCAACACAGAGGTGTTCCGTCAGTATATCGACTGTGATGCTGCCGGATATATTAAGGTAAAGGGTGAGACCACCCACACAAACGTACCCGGCATCTTTGCCGCAGGCGACGTTGCCGACCCGATCTACCGCCAGGCAATCACAGCCGCCGGCATGGGCTGCAAGGCCGCTCTCGACGTGGAGCGCTTCCTTAACGAAGAAGGACTCTGATTTTGATTTCCGACGGAACTATAAGCCTCAGGGCTCTCGAAATAATAGATGTCGACACTCTCTACCGATGGGAAAATGACCCGTCGGTATGGAGTGTCGGCATATCTCTTGCCCCCTACTCGCGAAAGCAGTTGTGGGAGTATGTCAACAATTATGATGCCGATATATATTCTGCCCGGCAGCTAAGGCTGATGATTACTCTCGACGAGAGCGGGGAAACTATCGGCACGCTCGATTTATTTGATTTCGACGCGGCCAATTCACGTTGCGCCGTAGGTATACTCATCGCACCACCATACCGGATGCACGGCTACGGACTTCGCACACTCGAACTGGCGGCTAAATATTGCCGCGAGGTCTATTCACTCCACCAATTATATTGCACGATAGGGGCAGACAATGAGGCGTCAAGAAATTTATTTGAAAAAGCCGGCTACCGCATCAGCGGACGGTTGCGCTCATGGCTGCGAAGCGCCAATACATACCGGGACGCCTTCATCTACCAAAAATTTCTGTAAAACTACACCTTAGCGGCGGATTGAATCGGAGAAAAGTGTGCGGTTGAGGAGTGAGCGCCCGAGAGTGATTTCATCTGTATACTCAATCTCATTGCCGACAGAAACACCTCGCGCAAGCTGTGTGATTTTAACATCAGAGTACTCTGCAAGACGCCTGAAAATATAAAAATTAGTGGTCTCCCCCTCCATAGTCGCGCTAAGGGCGAGAATCACCTCCTTGATTCCACCGGCAGCCACCCGCTCCACGAGAGAGTCAATCTCAAGCTGGTCAGGGCCGATACCATCCATAGGCGATATGATTCCACCGAGGACATGGTAAAGACCGGCAAACTGCCCCGTGTTCTCGAAGCTCATGACATCCTTGACACTCTCCACGACACAGACCACCGACCTGTCGCGCCGGACGTCGGCACAAATCGGACAAATCTCTGTTTCAGATATATTGTGGCACACGGAACAGTAGCGTATCCCGCGACGCATGTTTATGATTGATTCACCGAGCGCTACACCTACACCCTCGTCGGCACGCAGGATATGGAGCGCGAGCCTCAGAGCGGTCTTGCGTCCTACCCCTGGGAGTCGCGACAGTTCTGTCACCGCGTCTTCGAGCAGTTTTGAAGCAAATTCTTGTTGCATTTATTGAAAATAACTCAATTACACATCAAAATTACAAAAATCCTACCACATCCCAACGCACGGGTAGCATCTTTTTATTTGTTTGTTGTAATAATAATGTGTAATTTTGCACTCTGAAATTTCAGAATACCATAAAGAAATGGAAATAATTCGCACTATAGCAGAATTAAAAGCCAAGCTCGACACAGCGAGATCCAAGGGCAGCATAGGACTTGTCCCCACTATGGGCGCACTCCATGCAGGCCATGCCTCGCTCATTGAACGTGCCCGCCGCGAGAACGATACCGTGGTGGTCAGTGTCTTTGTCAACCCTACCCAGTTCAACAATCCCACCGACCTTGCGACCTATCCCCGCACCGAGGAGGCCGATGCCGCCCTGCTCGAAAAATTCGGAGCCGACTATGCCTTCATGCCCTCGGTCGAGGAAGTTTATCCCGAACCTGACACGAGAGTGTTTGATCTCGGCCCCGTGGCAGAGGTGATGGAGGGAGCCATGCGCCCCGGACACTTCAACGGCGTGGCCCAGATTGTCAGCAAGCTATTCGATTTCACCCGCCCCACCCGCGCATATTTTGGTGAGAAGGATTTCCAGCAGATAGCCGTAATCCGCCGTATGGTCGAGCTTGAAGGCTTCGACCTCGAAATAGTGGACTGCCCTATCAAGCGCGAGGAGGACGGACTCGCCATGAGTTCACGCAACGTGCGCCTCACCCCCGAGCAGCGCGCTATTGCCCCGGCCATCCACCGCACACTGGCTTCGAGCCTTGACTGGGCTGAAGGCCACAGTGTCGAGGAGACAAAGCGTTATGTGGTTGATGAAATCAACTCCTTCCCCCACATGAATGTCGAATATTACGAAATTGTCGATGCCCTGACCATGCAGCCTATCAAGGACTGGGCTGACACGGAGAGCGCCGTAGGCTGTGTCACCGTGTTCTGCGGCGACGTCAGACTCATTGACAATATAAAATACCCCAAAAGGAAATGACACTCGAACTTCTCAAGTGCAAAATCCACCGAGTGACTGTCACCGAAGCCCGTCTGGACTACATCGGCAGTATCACTATAGACAGCAAGCTCATGGACGCCGCCGGAATCTTTCCCGGAGAGCGCGTCTATATCGTAGACAATAATAACGGCGAGCGTTTTGACACCTACGCAATCCCCGGCGAGCCGGGCTCGGGCGTAATCTGTCTCAACGGAGCTGCAGCCCGCAAGGTGCAGGTGGGCGACGTGGTAATACTCATGTGCTACGCACAGATGACCCCGGAAGAGGCCAAGACCCACAAGCCGGTGGTGCTCTTCCCCGACACCCGCACCAACCGCCTGCTTCCCGAGTAAGTCACGGGAGCCGGCAACAAAAAAATAAAAAAAGTTTTCTAACCCACTATCCCCCCGCCCATTCCAGTGTTTGAGAATCTAAGCGAGAGACTTGAAAGAAGTTTCAAGATACTTAAAGGTGAAGGTAAAATTACCGAAATCAACGTAGCCGAAACCCTTAAAGATGTGCGCAGAGCACTTCTCGAGGCCGACGTAAACTTCAAGGTGGCCAAGCAGTTCACCGACGAAGTCAAGGCCAAGGCTATGGGTATGAACGTTATCAATGCCATTAAACCGGGTGAGTTAATGGTTAAGATTGTCCATGACGAGCTTGCCCGCCTCATGGGTGGCGAGACCGCCCAGGTCAATCTGTCAGGCAATCCGACCGTCATACTCATGTCGGGTCTGCAAGGCTCGGGTAAGACCACCTTCTCCGGCAAACTTGCCCGCAAACTCAAATCGGAACAGGGAAAACGCCCGCTACTCGTGGCCTGCGACGTCTACCGTCCTGCTGCTATCGACCAGCTCAAGGTCCTCGCCGAACAGATTAATGTGCCTGTCTACACCGAGGACGGCAACAAGAACCCGGTAGAGATTGCCGAGAACGCCATCCGCTATGCCAAGGCCAACCACCTCGACCTCGTAATCATCGACACCGCCGGCCGTCTTGCAGTCGACGAGCAGATGATGCAGGAAATCGCAGCTATCAAAAAGGCCGTAAAGCCGCAGGAGACCCTCTTCGTGGTCGACTCGATGACCGGCCAGGATGCCGTCAACACTGCCAAGGAGTTCAATGACCGTCTCGACTTCGACGGCGTGGTGCTCACCAAGCTCGACGGTGATACCCGCGGCGGTGCCGCACTATCGATTCGCACTGTCGTTACAAAGCCTATAAAGTTCGTCGGAACAGGCGAAAAGCTTGACGCTCTCGACCTCTTCCACCCCTCGCGTATGGCCGACCGTATTCTCGGTATGGGCGACATCGTATCACTCGTTGAGAAAGCCCAGAACGCCTACGATGAGAAACAGGCCCGCGAACTCCAGCGCAAGATTGCCAAGAACCAGTTTAACTTCAACGACTTCCTTCAGCAGATTCAGCAAATTCAGAAGATGGGCAACCTGAAGGAGCTCGCATCCATGATTCCGGGTGTCGGCAAAGCTATCAAAGATATTGATATCGACGACAACGCCTTCAAGGGTATCGAGGCAATCATCCGCTCTATGACCGCCCAGGAACGCGAGCATCCCGAAATCCTCAATGGAAGCCGCCGCAAGCGTATAGCCAAGGGCTCAGGCACCGACATCCAGGACGTGAACCGCCTTATCAAGCAGTTTGACGACGCGCGCAAGATGATGAAGGCCGTATCGGGCATCAAAAATCCTATGGCAATGATGCGCGGCATGAAAGGTATGCGCCGATAAAAACCACACAATATTATAAATTTATCATTTCTAACAACCCATTAGCCCCAACTCCGATGACCCTCATTGACGGAAAGAAGACAGCCGACGATATAAAGCGTGAAATAGCCGCCGAAGTAGAAGAAATGGTAGCCCGCGGACAGCGCCGCCCCCATTTGGTCGCCATACTCGTCGGGCACGACGGCGGAAGCGAGACCTACGTTGCCAACAAGGTGAAAGCCTGCGAAGTATGCGGATTCCGCTCGACACTCATCCGCTATGAGGATGATGTGACCGAGGAGCAGCTTCTCGAGACTATCGACAAGCTCAACAACGATTCCGAAGTTGACGGATTCATAGTCCAGCTCCCCCTCCCGCGCCACATTTCGGAGCAAAAAATCATCGAGGCTATCGACTATCGTAAGGATGTCGACGGATTCCACCCAGTCAATGTCGGCCGCATGTCAATCGGTCTCCCCTGCTTCGTCTCGGCCACACCTTCGGGAATAATGGAGCTGCTCAAGCGCTACGGAGTCAACACGAAGGGAGCCAAATGCGTGGTACTCGGCCGAAGCAACATCGTAGGTAAGCCGGTGGCCACGTTGATGATGCAGAAATCCAATCCGGGCAACGCGACAGTCACCGTCCTCCACAGCGCATCGACAAACATCAAGGAGGCATGTGCTGACGCCGACATAATCATAGCCGCTCTCGGAAAACCGGGATTCGTCACCGCCGACATGGTGAAACCGGGTGCGACAATCATAGACGTAGGCACCACCCGTGTGCCCGACGCAAGCCGCAAGAGCGGATTCCGTCTCAGTGGCGACGTTGATTTCGAGAATGTTGCCGAAAAGTGTGCCTTCATAACCCCTGTTCCCGGCGGAGTCGGCCCGATGACAATCTGCTCGCTTATGCGCAACACCCTTCTCGCCGCAAAAAAGGAGATATATTCCTAAAATTCATAAATTTATAAGGCTGCGATGAGCATGATATCCGTCTTATTGTCACTGCTGTCGCTGCTAATCCCACAGGACAGCGCCGAAATCGTCTTTGCCGGTGATGCCATGCAGCATCAGAGGCAGATTGATGCGGCGCGCCGTCCCGACGGGTCGCTTGACTATTCTCCATACTTCACGTCGCTAAAACCCTATATCTCGTCGGCTGATTTTGCTGTCGTCAATCTGGAAACACCGTTAGGGGGAGCACCATATTCGGGCTACCCTATGTTTTGCGCGCACGACAACTATGTCGACGCCCTTACGGGAGCCGGCTTCGACCTCATGCTGTCGGCCAACAATCATATTCTTGACCGCCGTGACCGCGGAGTCAGAAGGACCATAGAAACATTTGAAAAGAAAGGGGTGCCATATATAGGAGTCTACCGCAACCGTGCCCACCGCGACTCCGTCCTCCCCATGATTCATAATGTCAACGGCTTCAAGGTAGCCTTCCTAAACTATACCTACGGCACAAACGGCATCAGCAAGAGAAGCGACATTGAGATTGACTACATTGACTGCAATCTCATGGCCTCCGACATCAAGGCAGCACGCGAGGACGGTGCTGAAATCATAGCCGTCTGTATCCACTGGGGTGACGAATACAAGCTTCTCCCCAACCGTACTCAAAGAAACATTGCCAAATTCCTTGCCGACCAGGGCGTGGAACTGATTATCGGCAGTCATCCACATGTAATCCAGCCTATGGAATTAGTGCGAAATACATCCACAGGAAATCCCTGTCTGACCGTCTATTCCCTCGGCAACTTCATCTCCGCCATGCGTACCACAGATACCCGCGGAGGGGCAATGGTGCGCGTAAAGCTCGCACGCGACATCTTCGGACGGGCATACGTCTGCGAAGCAACCTACAGGCTCGTGTTCACCGAGCCGTCAAACGCCAACGGTTCCAATTTCCGACTGCTCCCGGCTGAAAGCCAGCAGCTTCACCGCTCTATGGATGCTGCAAGGAAAGGATTTGTGCGCAACGCGGTCGGAATATTTGACCGCCACAACATCAACGTCCCGCGCGACACAACGGGCATGTAATTCCTGCCATTTTTGCATGACTTTTAACAGTTTTTGTCAGTTTTGGAGATTGGCATTTTCTTTGCTGTATTGTTATAACGAATGTAAGCCTTGATTACGGCCTCACCTTAACAACATCTAAAACTTTAAAAACTTTACAATATGCAAAAAGGACAAATTGGTGTAACGACTGAAAACATCTTTCCCGTCATCAAAAAATTCCTCTATTCAGACCACGAAATCTTTCTCCGTGAACTTGTTTCAAACGCTATTGACGCCACTCAGAAGCTGAAAACCCTCGCCTCTTTCGGGGAATTCAAGGGTGAGCTTGGCGAGATGAACGTCTGTGTCAAAGTCGACAAAGAGGCCGGCACACTGACCGTGAGCGACCACGGCATCGGCATGACTGCCGATGATATCGAGAAATATATCAACCAGATAGCCTTTTCGGGAGCGGAAGAGTTCCTTAACAAATACAAAGATAACGCAAACGCTATCATCGGCCACTTCGGACTCGGCTTTTACTCAGCCTTCATGGTGGCTAAGAAAGTACAGATTCGCTCTCTCAGCTACAAGGACGGCGCTGAAGCAGTATGCTGGGAGTGTGATGGCAGCCCTGAATACAGCATGGGACCCACCGACAAGGCAGAGCGCGGCACAGACATAGTGCTCTATCTCGACGATGACAACAAGGAGTTCCTTGAGCAGGCGCGTATTGACACTCTTCTGAAAAAATATTGCCGCTTCCTCCCCGTGCCTGTCATTTCCGGCAAAGTCCAGGAATGGAAAGACGGTAAGTATGTCGATACCGACAAGGATAAAGTCATCAACGACACCGAGCCTATTTGGACCAAGAAGCCTTCGGAACTTACCGACGATGATTATAAAAAATTCTATCGTGAACTGTATCCCGGCCAGGAAGAACCCCTCTTTTGGATTCACCTCAATGTCGACTACCCCTTCACTCTCACCGGCATCCTCTTCTTCCCCAAAATCAAGAGCAATCTCGAGATTCGAAAAGACCGCATACAGCTCTACTGCAACCAGGTGTTTGTCACCGACTCCGTCGAGGGCGTAGTGCCTGAGTTCATGATGCTCCTCCAGGGCGTGATTGACTCACCCGACATTCCTCTGAACGTGTCGCGTTCATATCTTCAGAGCGACACAGCCGTGAAGAAAATATCAGGTTACATCACCAAGAAAGTTGCATCGCGTCTCGACGATCTGTTTAAGGAAAACCGCTCAGATTTTGAATCGAAGTGGGACGACATTAAGATTTTCATCGAGTACGGCATGCTTACTGATGAAAAATTCTGCGACGCGGCAATGAAGTTCACCCTCCTTCGCGACACCGAGGACAAATATTTCACACTTGACGAATATCGCACGCTCGTAGAGGCATCACAAACTGACAAGGACGGCAATGTGGTATATATCTACGCCACAGACGTAACCGGCCAGTACAACTATATCCATGCCGCCAACGAGAAGGGCTACAATGTCCTGCTCATGGACGGCCAGCTCGACGGCCATTTCATCTCAATGATTGAAAGCAAGATTGAAAAGACCCGTTTCGTGCGCGTGGACAGCGATGTGGCTGAGAAACTTATCCCCAAAGAGGAAACAAAGGACAACGGTCTAAATGCCGGGCAGATTTCGATGCTCACGACCGTGTTCCGCAGCCAAATCCCTACTGTTGAAAAGGCCGAATTCCTCGTATCATTCGAAGCTCTCGACCCCAAGGCCAACCCTATACTCATCACGCAGAACGAGTATATGCGACGTATGAAGGATATGGCAGCCACACAGCCCGGCATGAGTTTCTATGCCGAACTACCTGACAGCTACAATCTTATCGTCAACACTTCACAGCCGGTAGTTGCCAAGATTCTCGACGAGGCAGAGAAAGCGCTTGCCAACAAGCTCGCCCCGCTCAACGCATCCATCGACGCTGACAACGAGAAAATCACTGTCCTCCGCTCTGAAATCAAGGACAACAAACCGACCGACGAGCAGTCTGCCGAAGAGAAGCGCCTCACAGACAGCGTAGAAAAGAACCGCAAAGAGAAGGACGAGATTATCAGCAAATATGCAGCTGAGAAACCCGTCGTAAAGCAGGCCATCGACCTCGCTCTCCTCGCCAACGGACTCCTCCGCGGCCGCGACCTTAGCGAATTCATCAAGCGCTCAGTAGAGCTCCTCTGATATTTAATTTTAGGTTTCGATAATAAAAAGCTCTGTCATATCGCACATTGTTTGTGCGGAATGACAGAGTTTTTCTTATAGTAGAAGGTATTGTAAAATCAATACCTGTATTTTGATATTTTAAATCACATGGGCAAACATCTGGCCCATGCGTAATATTATCTTTGCATCGACATCATCAACAACTCCTCTTCATCACTAACTCAAACCCTCAACCATGAACTCCTCAGTTATCATTTCACCCCGTGTCATCGACACCATCAACTCACTCAGCCCATCTGACCGCGCCCCTATCAGCAATGCCCTGAGCATGGAATTCATCCTCGGTCAAAACCCGGAGGCCACACTCACGCCGACGCAAGGCATAATCTATGCCGTAATCCGCTTCTATGTGACGCAGGACAGCCACCGGCAGCATGGCTCCACAAAGACCGGATAATCATTGAAATCTATCGGCAGAAAGTCGGCTCAGATTCCTCGGACAGCCCTGAAAGAGTGGTCACGGCGTATGCCATGCCCGTAGGGACAACCGCGGAAGGGGTATAGCTCACCCTCAGGAGGTATTCGCCACGGATGCCGTCGCCGTCATCATCCATAATCTCCTCTCGTTCAAGATGCTTCGGATAAGCATAGACCGCATATCTGACAGGGCCTGACAATGACGAGGGCTTTTCCCACGACAACACTCCTCCTCTGACGCCCAGTCGTGACGGTGGCTCGGGTACAACACCGCCACACTTGCGCAGCTGCGGAGTGAGGACCTTGGATTTAAAATGCCCCTTTGACAGGTCTGAAGCGAGACGCGGAAGGAATTTGGCACTATAGAGCACGGTCCCGAAATCACCTCCGATATTAATCGACCTATTGCAATCCACCTGGCGCAGCAACTCGCGACGCTGTTCGGGCGTGTTCGACTTGTCGAGCGGGGCAAGAGTCATGCTCGAATAGAAATGGCAGCCATAAAGCGTGGCAGCCTCCCCCCACCATTTGGCAATAGGTGCGTAGGGCGCGGTGGCATGCGATGTCGGCCAGTAGATTTGCGGGGAAATGAAATCGACCGTGCGCTGATACAGCCAGCCGAGCGGATCGGAATAAATCTCGTTGTATTGCCAGTCGTCAGCCTTGACACAACAAGGCTCCATGCCCCACTTCATGGCGGATGTATGGGACTTCCCGGCCACACCGGCAGGCGAAATTCCGAAACGGACCTCGGGCCGGGTGTCGGCAATCATGCAATGGACATCGGCAATAGTCTTGTGGACATTCGCACGGCGCCAGTCGCCAAAACTCATCCACGGGGCAGACTCCTGCCATAGCCCGTAGTCCGGGGCCGCATTTGTCTCAGGTATGCGGTTGGGATAAAAATAGTCGTCAAAGACAAGTCCATCGACTTCATAGCCGGTTATTATCTCGCGACAAATGTCGACGACATGATTTCTAACCTCTTCAAGTCCGGGATTGAACACTGTATATTTCCCGAAACTCAGCAGCCAGCCACGCTCCTTCCACCGACGGTCATATTCGCTGTTATAGTCGGTCCCCGAGCTCCATCTGAAAGGATTGACCCAAGCGTAGCACTCAAGGCCACGATTATGGCACTCCTCGACGACGAATTTCAGCGGATCCCAGCCTGGAGACACTCCGCGCTTGTCGGAAACAAACGAAGACCACGGTTCGAGCGAGGATTGATACATCACGTCGCCCATCCCCCTGACCTGGAAAAAGACCGAGGTCAGATTCATGGCCTCGCAACGGTCCAGAATAGCAGTCATCTCTGCTTTCTGCTTCTTTATCACCGACGGAGAAGTCCCTCTGACAGAAGGCCAGTCAATGCCCCACACCGTCGCAAGCCATACCCCGCGCATCTCGCGCTTCGACGAAGCACCAAAAGCATCACTGTATGAAGAAAGAATAAGAAGTGTGGTAAGGAGAATAAAGTATCGTGAGAGGACTTTCATATATTATGAATTGGGAATCGGGATACAAAATTAATGGTTTTTATTGTTATTTTCCTTCGAAAGGATGCTATATAATGCTTTTTTTCAAAATAAATAGTCTGCAATAGGAGAAAATAAACGGAAAATCATTAACTTTGCAAGTTGAAAAATCAATTCTCACACAGACCAAAACACAACAGTGATCATCAACATGCGAAAATACTTGGTCATACTCGCTGCCTCGATGCTTTTTGCTTCGTGCGGCGAGTATCAGCGTGCGCTTAAGAGCCATGACATAAATTACCGCCTCGAATATGCCAAGCGCGCTTTCGAGGAGAAAAAATATACCCAGGCTGCCACTGTCCTCGAGGACATCCTCACACAGTTCAAAGGTTCCGAGAAGGCAGAGGAGTCACTCTACCTCTACGCCCTCGCCAACTACGAGAACAAGGACTACCTGACCGCAGGTGACTACTTCAAGATGTATTATTCCCGCTATCCCAAGGGGAAATACACCGAACTTGCCCGCTTCTACACCGGCTACGGCTACTACCTCGACTCACCCGAGCCGCAGCTCGACCAGTCTGGCACAATCAAGGCCATTGAGGAGTTGCAGTCATTCCTTGACTACTTCCCCGGCAGCGACAAGGTGTCAATTGCCCAAAACGCCATCTTCGAGCTTCAGGACAAGCTCACACTCAAGCAACTCGAAAACGCTCAGCTATACTACAACCTCGGCACCTACCTTGGCAACAACTATGAGAGCGCCGTCATCGTAGCGAGAAATGCAATCAAGGATTATCCCTACTCCAAATATAAGGAAGACCTGGAACTGCTCATACTCAAAGCCCGCTATCAGGAAGCCCGCGAGAGTATCGACGAGAAGAAGGCCGACCGCTTCCGCGAGGTGATTGACGAATATTACTCATATATCAACAATTACCCCGACACCCCAAACCGCGAGGAAGCTGACAATATCTTCAAGATTGCCCAGCGCTATGTGAAGGAATAAGCCGCCGGCACCGCTATTTTAAAAGAAACAACAAGTTAACAAGAGATATAATGGACTACAAGAAGACCAACGCACCTCTCAACACCCAGACCCGTGACCTCATAAGCATGAGCGAGGACACCGGCAACGTTTATGAAACAGTCTGCATCATCGCCAAGCGTTCCAACCAGATTGCCGGCGAAATGAAACACGACCTTGAAAAGAAGCTTCAGGAGTTCGCGTCACTCAGCGACAATCTCGAGGAAATCTCTGAAAACCGTGAGCAGATTGAAATCTCCCGCTTCTACGAGCGTCTCCCCAAACCCACGCTCATCGCCACCCAGGAATATATCGACCACAAGATTCACTTCCGCAATCCAGCCAAGGACAATCTCAACCTTGACTAAAAATCATTAAAATCCTGCTCAGATTTGTGCCGAAGGCTTGGAAATGTTAAAATTAATTCCTACCTTTGTGCGCTCTTTTGAGCAAACTATATTCTTTATTTATATTAATCACTTTAAACATCTGTATCAATGCACTTGAACTCTGATGAAAAAGTAGAAATCTTTGAGAAGTACGGTAAGGGCAAGACTGACACTGGCTCGCCTGAAGCACAGATTGCATTATTCTCTATCCGTATTGCTCATTTGACTGAACACCTCAAGTCAAATCACAAAGATTATACCACTGCACGAGCTCTTAAAGCGTTGGTAGGTAAGCGTCGTCGCCTGTTGGATTACCTTATCCGCAAGGACATCAACCGCTACCGTGCCATCATCGCCCAGAAAGAGCTTGGTATCAGAAAGTAATTTTTCCCTGAAAGGAAAACATTACTTGAAGACTACAAAAAACTGTCTGTTCCCCAAGGGAGCGGACAGTTTTATCTTTATACCCGCTCTAAATTCCCTCCCTTGTCGGATTTTCGCATCTTTTACCATTCTTTTATATATAGATGTGGAAATATAAAAGATTTTTGTTCGAATAGTGAGTATTTTTCATTAACTTTGCACTTTCAAAAATCACAGTTTCCCAACAACAAGTTCAGAATTTTACAACGATGTCTGACAATAAACTAATCAAGACCGCTCTCATTTCAGTCTTTTATAAGGACGGACTGGAAGAAATATTGTCGTTGCTACATGCCGACGGTGTCAAATTTCTCTCGACAGGAGGCACACGCTCATTCATTGAAAGTTTAGGTTACGAATGTGACGCAGTAGAGGATCTTACCGGCTACCCCTCGATTCTCGGAGGCCGTGTCAAGACCCTCCACCCCAAAGTGTTTGGCGGCATCCTGAACCGTCGCGACAACGAAGGTGACCGCGGTCAGATCAAGCAATATGAAATTCCTGAAATCGACCTCGTAATCGTCGACCTCTACCCATTCAGCGCCACTGTTGCATCAGGCGCTCCCGAGGCCGATATCATCGAGAAGATTGACATAGGCGGCATCTCGCTCATCCGCGCCGCTGCCAAGAACTACAACGACGTTGTCATTGTTGCCTCCAAGGGACAGTACAAGGCCCTTGCCGAAATGCTCAAGCGCAACGGCGCATCCAGCTCGCTCGCAGAGCGCCGCTGGTTTGCATCGCAGGCCTTTGCCGTATCGTCAGGCTACGATAGCGACATCTACAACTACTTCGCATCAACAGCTGTAGAGTCACCCATTGAGAAGCAGGACGACCTCCGCATAGCTATCGACGGTGCCAAGGAGATGCGCTACGGTGAGAATCCCCACCAGCACGGCACTTTCTATGGTGACTTCTCGGCCATGTTTGACCAGCTCCACGGAAAAGAAATAAGCTACAACAACCTGCTCGACATAGATGCAGCCGTATGTCTTATTTCCGAATTCAAGGATCCGACATTCGCCATCCTCAAGCACAACAATGCCTGCGGCCTTGCCACTCGCCCGACCATTGCCGAAGCCTGGAAGGACGCACTTGCAGGTGACCCCGTCAGCGCTTTCGGCGGTGTGCTCATCACTAACGGCACAGTCGACGAGACTGCAGCCGAGGAAATCAACAAAATTTTCTTCGAGGTAATCATAGCACCCGCCTATACCGACGGCGCACTTGAAATCCTCAAGCAGAAGAAGAACCGCATCATCCTCGTAATCAAGAAGGCCCTTGACACCACACGTCAGTTCCGCTCGATACTCAACGGCGCCCTCGTCCAGGACCGCGATCTCAAAGTGGAGACTCTCGACGACCTCAAGCAGGTGACAGAAAAGGCTGTGACACCCGAACAGGCAGCCGACCTCCTCTTTGCCAACAAGATTGTCAAGAATTCAAAGAGCAATGCCATTGTGCTTGCCAAGGACAACATGCTTCTTGCAAGCGGTGTAGGCCAGACATCCCGTGTCGACGCACTCAAGCAGGCTATCGAGAAGGCTCACTCATTCGGTTTTGACCTCCACGGAGCCGTCATGGCATCCGACGCCTTCTTCCCATTCCCTGACTGCGTCGAAATCGCCCGCGAAGCAGGTGTCGTCGCCGTAGTTCACCCTGGAGGCTCTATCCGTGACCAGGAGAGTGTCGATTTCTGCAACACTCACGACATGGCAATGGTAATCACCGGCTTCCGCCACTTCAAACATTAAAACTCTCACCGATATTATCCCCGCTCCCCCGAGGGCATCTACCTCGTAAAGGAGCCGGGGATTAAACACATACAAAGCACTTATTTAACTAATGGGATTATTTTCATTCACCAAAGAAATCGCTATTGACCTCGGTACGGCCAATACGATTATCATACACAATGACAAGATTGTCATTGACGAGCCTTCGATTGTCGCTATCGAAAAGCGCAGCGGCAAGCTCATCGCGGTCGGACGCGAGGCCAAGCTCATGCAGGGTAAGGAGAACGACGGAATTGAGACAATCCGTCCGCTCCGTAAAGGTGTGATTGCCAACTTCAATGCTGCCGAGATGATGATTCGCGGCCTTATCAAGAAAGCAAGCTCCAAGAGCAACTGGTTCTCCCCCTCTATGAAAATGGTCGTAGGTATCCCTTCCGGCTCCACCGAGGTTGAGATTCGCGCCGTGCGCGACTCGTCGGAACACGCCGGCGGCCGCGACGTCTACATGATTTATGAGCCTATGGCTGCCGCTCTCGGTATCGGTATCGACGTCCTCGCCCCCCAGGGCAACATGATTGTCGACATAGGCGGTGGTACTACAGAAATCGCAGTCATCTCACTCGGTGGCATCGTGTCGAACAAGAGTATACAGGTGGCCGGCGACGACCTCACTGACGACATCATGGAGCACATGAGCCGCGTCCACAACGTCAAGGTGGGCGAGCGCACCGCTGAGCAGATTAAGATTCATGTCGGTTCGGCTCTCACAGAGCTTGAAAATCCGCCGGAAGACTTCATTGTTCACGGACCGAACAAGATGACAGCCCTTCCTATGGAAGTGCCCGTCAGCTATCAGGAAATCTCACACTGCATAGAGAAATCCATCTCACGCATCGAGGCCGCAGTGCTCCAGGCTCTCGACGAGACTCCCCCGGAACTCTACTCCGACATTGTGATGAACGGTATCTTCCTCGCAGGTGGCGGTGCAATGCTCCGCGGTCTCGACAAGCGTCTGACCGATAAGATCGGAATCCAGTTCCACATCGCCGAAGATCCCCTCCTCGCTGTTGCGAAGGGTACGGGGGTCGCGCTCAAGAACATCGAGACCTTCTCATTCCTCATCCGCTAAAGGATTAGGAAAATCCATTACGGACAGCAAATCGCGTAAATAACAATCCATGAGGCCGCTATGTTATAGCGGCCCAGGGTTAATATTGACTAACAAGCATATTCAGAAAAGTTGAGCGAACTTTTTAAGTTTTTCGTCAGATACAGCTCATGGTTTCTCTTCGTCATCTATCTGGTGGCGGGGCTTGTTATGCTGTTTTCACGCAATCCGTTCCAGCACCATGTCTATCTTTCGTCGGCCAATGTAGTCGCCTCCGGCGTCTACAAGGCCACAAACAATGTCACGTCATATTTTTCACTGCGCGACATCAACGAAGACCTTCAGCGACGCAATTCAGACCTCGAACTGGAGAACTACAGGCTTAACAGAGTGATTCGTGACTATAAAGAGAAACTATATGCCGACACAATGACCGTAGATTCGGCCCTGTCGCGCTACCAGTTCCTCATTGCCCACGTCATTAACAACTCCATCAACCATTCCCACAACTATATAACAATAGAAAAAGGACGGCTTGACGGAGTCGAACCTGAGATGGGTGTGATTGACCAGAACGGCATAGTCGGAATAGTCAATGTCGTATCGGACCACACAGCACGCCTGATTTCAGTCCTTAACCCCTACCTTCGCCTGTCGTGCAAGGTCAAGGGTGAGGAACAGGTCGGATCACTTGTGTGGGACGGACGCGATCCAGGAGAAGCCATACTCGAAGAGTTGCCGAAACACGCCCGCTTCGTAAAGGGTGACACTGTTGTGACGAGCGGTTACTCGTCGGTTTTCCCCGAAGGAGTACCCGTGGGAACAATTCTCTCCGGCTCGCGCGACCGTGAGGATAATTTTTATACGCTGCGCATCAAACTCTTCACCGACTTCTCGACCCTGTCGACAGTCCGTGTCATACGCGACCATATGAAAGACGAGCTTGTGGAGGTGGAGAAAGAGCTTGAAATAAAAAACATAAACTAAGCACGGGATGAGCAAGACGGTACTTAAATTTATACTTCTCGGCTTCATACTTGTGTTTGCACAAGTGATAGTCTTCAACCACATCTGCCTATTCAATGTGGCAGTGCCGTTGATATTCATCTATGTGCTCCTGCGACTGCCTATCACGCTGTCGACCAACCAGCTTCTGACAATCGGATTCTTCCTCGGCCTGATAGTGGACATCTTCTCCGACACCTACGGAATGAACACCGTCGCATGTACGATACTTGTCATGTGCCGCAAGCCGATACTCAGGCTCTACGCCCCCCGTGAGGAGGACATGACGCGCCCCGAGCCGTCAATGCACTCTCTTGGAACAGCTACCTATCTGAAGTATCTGCTGACCATGACCCTCCTCTACTGCACCCTTATATTCTTAATCGAATCATTCACTTTCTTCAATCCCGTCAGGCTATTGCTCCGAATAGTGTTCAGCACTATTCTATCAATGGCAATAATGGTCGGTATTGACAGTTTCATGACACCGCGAAGTGAGAAAAGACTATAATCTCGAAAAACGGCGCTATGTCATAGGCGGCTTTATAGTAATAATTGCACTCATATATATATGTCGCCTTGTCAGCCTCCAGGTTTTCGACTCAAAATATAAAGAATATGCCGACTCAAACGCATTTTTGCGCAAGGCGGTGTATCCCTCACGCGGCATAATATATGACCGCGACGGCAGGCTCGTGGTCTACAACCAGCCGGCCTATGACGTCATGATGATTCCGCGCGACGTCAAGGAGTTCGACACACTCGACTTCTGCCGCGCACTGAATATCACCCCCGAGGACCTGCGCCGGAGAATTGTCGAGATGAAGGACAAGCGACGCAATCCCGGTTACTCCTCCTACTCCCCCCAAAAGCTGCTCACACATCTCACAGCCGAAGAATACGGACGCCTACAAGAAAAGCTATACAGATTCCCTGGATTTTACATACAGAAACGCATCCTCCGAGAGTATAACTATAAGAGCGCGGCCAACGTGCTCGGCAACATCCGCGAGGTGTCACAGAAAGATATCGACCGTGACCACTACTATATGCCGGGTGACTATATCGGCGACATCGGCATCGAACACACTTACGAGAAATTTCTGAGAGGCACCAAGGGGGCGGAAGTCCTCATGCGCGACGCCCTGGGACGAATCCAGGGGCGCTACGAAGAGGGTGCACTCGACCGCGACGCCGTGGCTGGCAAAAATATCAAGCTGTCACTCAACATCGAGCTGCAACAGTATGCCGAGTCTCTGATGATGAACAAAAAGGGGGCTGTCGTGGCTATCGAGCCTGCCACAGGTGAGATTCTCTGCCTTGTCTCCGCACCCTCCTACGATCCGAGCAAGCTGATAGGCCGTGAACGAGGTGCCAATTACAACAAAATGATGGCCGATCCCGACAAGCCCCTCTTCAACCGTGCAATCCAGGCCACCTATCCCCCGGGCTCTACTTTCAAACCCACACAGGGCCTGATACTGCTCGAAGAGGGCATCATTACGACCAGTACAATGTTCCCGTGCTACCACGGATTCATATCGGGAGGCTTGCGCGTAGGCTGTCACGGTCACGGCTCCCCCCTCCCGCTCAAACCGGCGCTCCAGACATCGTGTAACGCCTATTTCTGCTGGGGTTTCAAATATATGATAGACAAGCGCGGCAAATACGGAAGCTCGGCCAACGCTTTTGATATTTGGAAAAAGCACATGGTGTCAATGGGCTACGGCTACAAGCTCGGCATAGACCTTCCGGGTGAGTACAGAGGCTTCATTCCAAACGTAGAATTCTACAACAAATGGTATGGCGCCGGCCACTGGAGTGCAAACACCATCATATCAATTGCTATCGGACAGGGTGAGATTCTTGCCACGCCCTTGCAGATAGCCAATCTGTGCGCGACGATAGCCAACCGCGGCCACTACATCACCCCGCATGTCGTCAAGGAAATCCAGGACACAATAGTGCCCTCGGAGTATCTCGAGCGACACACACCGACTGTGGCCTCACATTGGTATAACGATATAGCCGAAGGCATGCGCATGGCTGTCACCGGCGGTACATGCCGACTTACCAATCTGGTTGACATAGAGGTGTGCGGAAAGACAGGTACGGCCCAGAACCCTCACGGCCGTGACCACTCAGCCTTCATGGGCTTTGCCCCTTACCACGAACCAAAGATAGCCGTGGCGGTCTATGTCGAAAATGCGGGCTTCGGTGCCACTTTCGGTGTGCCTATAGGCTCGCTCGTCATGGAGAGATACCTGCGCGGCTTCATTCCTCCCGAGCGGAAGTATCTTGAAGAAAGAATGTTGCAGTCAAACACTATTCAGTTTGCCGACACCAAGAAGCATTAACCGTAAAGAAACAGTATCACCCCTCCTAAAGTATAAGCGACGTGCAACAAGACAACAACGGTTCGGTTTTCAAATATGTCGACTGGTTCACAGTCGTGCTATATATAATCCTCGTCATGGCTGGCATGGTTAGCATATATGCCGCCAGCTATGATTTTGACCATGCCAATATGTTGAGTTTCACGGAATTTTCCGGGAAACAATTCAGATGGATAGGTCTTTCGCTCATCCTCGGACTGGTATTGATACTGATTGACGTCAGAGTATACGAGAACTATGCATACGTCATCTACGGAGGAGTGTGCCTGCTGCTGTTGATAACAATATTCATAGCCCCGGACATCAAAGGCTCGCGCTCGTGGCTCGTAATCGGCCCGATGAGCCTCCAACCGGCGGAATTCGGCAAGTTTGCCACGGCACTGTGTCTCGCGAAGTTGTTCTCAAGCTATAATTTTGTGCTCAATGCCTCGAAGAAGAACTATATGATAGCGCTGCTGATTATCTTCATACCTGTCATACTGATTCTCGGACAGAAAGAAACCGGCTCGGCATTGGTGTATCTATCATTATTCTTCGTGCTATATCGCGAGGGTATGAGCGGATTGGTGCTACTGGCCGCTGTCTGTGCTGTCACCTTCTTCGTGGTAGCCGTAAAGTATACCGGGACACTCCTGCTCGGCATACCAGCCGGACAAGCCGCGGTATTCATAATGATAATGGTGCTGATTGTGGCCATGCTTGCCATATATTGCAAGGAATTTGAAGCGGCACGAAATACCTTGTTCTGGTTCTTGGGCACGGGGGTGATAGTCACCGCGCTCGAACTATTGGGCGTCCCCGTCCCGGGTACAATCTTCTTCGTGACAGTTATCATGGCGGCTCTTGCCTACTGCGTCCTGCTAATGTTTAAGTCCAAGGCCCGAAAGCTCGTAATCACAGTCGGCGCGGCTCTCGCGGCGATTGTATTCCTGTTCTCCGTCAACTATGCCTTCACCTCCATCCTCCAGCCGCACCAGCAGATGCGAATCAAAGTGGCTCTCGGCATGGAGGAAGACCTGCGCGGAGCCGGCTACAATGTTAACCAATCAAAAATCGCCATTGGCTCAGGGGGTATATGGGGCAAGGGATTCCTCAACGGCACGCAGACCAAGCTAAAATATGTGCCCGAACAGCACACAGACTTCATCTTCTGCACCGTCGGCGAGGAAGAAGGCCTCATAGGATCGGCCGGAGTCATCCTGCTATTCCTGATACTCATCCTGCGCATCATCAGCCTTGCCGAGCGCCAGCCTACAGTGTTCGGGCGAGTGTATGCCTACTGTGTGGCGAGCTATCTGATTTTCCATATAGCTATAAATATCGGTATGGTCATAGGGTTGTGTCCTGTAATCGGCATCCCCCTCCCCTTCTTCAGCTATGGGGGGTCGTCGCTGTGGGGTTTCACCTTCCTGCTCTTTATACTTCTGCGCATCGACGCCTCGCGCCGCGAGCGGTCGTTCTAAATGGCTGAATCTAAAATTCAATACCTAATCTCAATACCGGCTTTGCATCATAGCCGGTGCGGTAGCGCCCTGTGAGACGGCTCCAGGCTCCCTCTTCCGAATTCCAACCGCTTTCAAAGTCTTCGTGGCGCTGACCGCGGAGGTTTACTCCCAGCGCAAGGTTCAGAGCCACACGGCGCCCCCAGTCAAATCTATAACCTAATGTCAGCGCGCCGGAAAACGCACCGTGACACAAGAGATTATACCCCATGCGCAAATCAGCAAACGGTGTAAACCGGTCGAAACGTAAATCAGTGCGAACATCGGCAAAAAGGGGCAGATATTTAATTTTTGGCGTGTCTGTATGATAATCAATATCATTAAACACCCACAGACAGCTCATGCCGGCGCCCACAAACAGATGTGGGTTTATCTGATAGCCATGAGTGGTACTGAACCCGGTCCAAAAATCGGATTCCCCGCCTCCGCCCACCAAAAAGCCCAAGTTTGGGACGAACAGACTTTCTGATTCAACAAACCCGCGGTAGCCTCGTTCAGGATTTCGTCCCACGACCTCCGTCAGAGAACAAGCCAGTATCAAGAATAATACTATAATTGTCTTTCTCATAATAATAAAACGCACAAGATGTGTGATTTATTATAATTCCCCATAACCATACAATAATCCCGAACAGCTTCAGTCTGCAAGCTGTCCGGGATATTTTTAGTTGATGTGTCAATCGACGTTTATGCCTCGCCATCGAGACGTACATCCTCAAAGTCCTCCTTGATGTTGGGGTCTTCGAGACCGTAATGATGAATGGCGTTCATCGATTTGAGGATTATACCAAACACAAGGGCAAGACCACCGAGAGCGGCGAAACAGCACATAGGCATGGTGTAGTTGTACTGCAAAGGATCGGTCACACCTGGGTTTGACAGTGTGATGACCTTGCCTATAATAATAGGCACGAAAGCGAGACCGATGTTCTGAACCCAGAAAATCAGCGAATATGCACTGCCGAGGAAGCGCTTGTCCATGATTTTGGGAACCGAGGGCCAAAGAGCGGCAGGCACAAGCGAGAAGGAGACACCGAGAATGACGATTGCCGAATATGTGATAAGCTCACTCTTGGTAGCCGGAACAACAAAGGCAAAGGTCAGATGGCACACAATCATAAGTATAGCACCGAGGATAAGCATGCTTGCACCCTTACCCTTGCGGTCAAGGAAGTAGCCGAGGAAGGGGGTGAGCACAGCCGCGCCTACAGGGAACCAACGGAAGATGTCGGAAGCCTGCGTCTCGGAAATGCCGAGATTGCACTGGAGCATGTTGGCGGCATAGCGCTGGAAGGGGAAGATAGCTGAATAATAGAGTACGCAGAGGAGGGCGATAATCCAGAAAAGCTTGCTACGGAAAATCGCGCCGACGTCGGAGAGTTTAAATTCTTCGTCGGATTCAGCCTCGGCTACCTTTGTAGCTCCCATTTCCTTATCAAGCTTGGCATCCATGAAAGTAAAGGTGATAAAGCTGAGAAGGCCGATGCAGAGAAGAGCAGCACAGAAAGCTACAGGAGTCACAACCGACGGCTCGCCGCCCCAGTCGGCCAGACGGGGAGAGATTGTGAAGATGAACCATACACCGATGCGGGCAATAGCCATCTCAAGACCCATTGCGAGAGCCATTTCCTTACCCTCAAACCATTTAGCAAGAGCCTTTGAAACAGTGATACCTGCCATTTCACAACCGCAGCCGAAAATCATAAAGCCGAAGGCGGCAAGCTTGGCGCTACCCGGCATCTCAACCCACCATGAGCTGAGCCACTGGTCGAGAGCCGTACCCTGAAAAGCGTCGCTGATACCATAAAGCTTGATGAAGGCACCAAGCACCATGAGCGAGGCAGAGAGCGTGCCGGTGAAGCGCACTCCCATCTTGTCGAGGATGATACCTGCGATAATCAGGAAGCCGAATACGTTAAGGATATATTCAGCACCTGCGTAGTAGCCGAAAACTTCCGGGGTCCAACCGCGCTGAAGCTGGATTAATGACTGGAGAGGTGACATTACGTCAACAAACATGTAGGCGAACAGCATCATCGACGCAACGAGCGTCAGAGCTGTCCACCTCGCCCAGGCCTTGTCAGATAGCAGCTGACGGCCCGACTGGATGATGTTTTGATTTACTTTTTCCATTTATAATTTAAGTTAATTTATTAAAATGCTTGGATATTAGGCGAAAATGGGCAAGAAGAGTCACATTTGCCCTTCGCGCAGACAAAATTACAGAAAATTATGTAATTTTTGGAATATAATGCTTAATTTCGTGGCCGATAAACACTACAACTATACATAATCATGCTTGTCCGTCAACGTTATGACCTCGACAGAACTGTGAGGCTCGTCATAAACTGCGTCCTATTCATCGGTGCCGTATGGCTTATCAGTATACTTAAAGGTGTGCTGCTCCCCTTCCTCGTCGGCTGTCTTATAGCCTATATATTTGAACCCTTTGTGCAGTTCAACCGCCAGCTCCTCAATTTGAAGGGGCGAGTGATAGCGACTTTTGTCACTCTGTTCGAGATGACATTTTTCTTTGTAGCCCTATGCTACCTCGTGGTGCCTATGATTATCCGTGAATCCACTCAGATGGCCTCTATGCTTAAAGCATACACCAGTTCGGAGTTCCACATCCCGTTCATCCCCGAGGAGCTTCACGAATTTCTACGCAACAACGTGAATTTCGAACTGATAGCCCGAAAGCTCTCCCACGAGGAATGGATGAGAATGTTCGAGGAAGGATTTACCGCCTCCTGGCATGTGATAACAGGCTCTATAGCCCTGGTGATGAGCCTCTTCAGCTGGGTGATAGTCTTTCTATATGTGGTATTCATCATGATAGACTACGAAAAAATCGCCCGTGGCTTCCGCCGCATGGTCATGCCCAAGTATCGCCGCATAGTATTCAAAATCGGGCGTGATGTAAAGGTGTCTATGAACCATTACTTCCGTGGGCAGGCGCTCGTGGCCTTCATAGTAGGCGTGCTATTCAGTATAGGTTTCCTTATAATAGGTCTCCCTATGGCAATAGTGTTGGGCATGTTTATCGGACTGCTCAATATGGTACCCTACCTGCAACTTGTATCACTGATTCCGGCCACACTTATATGTATAATAGTCTCCGTAAGCGGCGGGACGAGCTTCTGGACGCTCTTCTGGGAGATGATAGCCGTCTATTGCATCGTGCAGATTATCCAGGACCTGATTCTGACGCCTAAAATCATAGGAAAAGCCATGAGCATGAATCCGGCTATAATATTTCTCTCGCTCTCGGTGTGGGGCACTCTGCTCGGACTTATAGGACTAATCATAGCAATCCCCCTCACCACCCTCCTGCTTGCCTACTATGATGAATATTTCATTAGCCCGCACGAAAAAAGGCAGAGGAGGCGTGAGGCCATAAAAGAGCCTTAGCTGTTAATTCAATTAACAATTTGCGTAATATTTACAGTATTTATGTTAATCGAGGTTAAATTACCCCGAAAAATTTGGAGGGTATCAAAAAACTCTCTACCTTTGCATCGCTTTTGAGAAACAAAGCAACGCTTTTGAATCCTAATCGGGGTGTAGCTCAGTTGGTTAGAGTACGCGTCTGGGGGGCGTGAGGTCGCTAGTTCGAGTCTAGTCACCCCGACAAAAGCAAGAGAAAGTGAGATTCAGTTTTGAGTCTCACTTTTCTTTTTTCCACATAAATTTTATTTTTTATTGAAAAAAGATTCGGCAGAGTTAGGTAAATCCACGGAAAATTAATAACTTTGCATCCGATTTAGCCGCACCGGGCCTTGAAAAGCAGCAGCGGAGTGTCTGTCACCACGCTCTCGCCCGACGGAATAACCTGAAAACCAATTAATAACAAATGTACGCTATCGTAGAAATCCAGGGACAGCAGTTCAAGGCAGAGCCTGAGAAGTTCCTGTATGTTCACTATCTCGGCGACGCCGTCAAAGAAGGTGACAAGGTTGAGTTTGACCGCGTCCTCCTCGCTCAGGCCGATGAAACAGTTAAAGTTGGCGCTCCCACAGTGGAAGGCGCAAAGGTTGTATGTGAAGTCCTCACCCCCCTCGTAAAGGGCGAGAAGGTCATCGTCTTCAAGAAGAAACGCCGCAAAGGCTATCGTCGCAAGAACGGTCACCGTCAGTGCTTCACCAAAGTGTTAATTAAAGAAGTTGTAGCTTAACCCTCCTAAAATCTCAAAAAGAAATGGCACATAAAAAAGGTGTTGGTAGTTCTAAGAACGGCCGTGAGTCAGAAAGCAAACGACTCGGAGTAAAGATTTTCGGTGGTCAGCATTGCAAAGCCGGTAACATCATCAAGCGTCAGCGTGGCACCGTACACCACCCGGGTCTCAACGTTGGCATGGGCAAGGACCACACTCTCTTCGCCCTCATCGACGGTGTTGTTGTCTTCACCGAAGGCAAGGAAGGCCGCAAATTCATCAATGTTCAGCCCGCAGAAGCATAATCTCGGTCTGAAAAGACACATTTCCCCAACAAATGCAGGGAAGCAGGCTAGTCAAGCCAGCTTCCCTGCATTATTTTAGAGAGTGCTTAATCACAAAAGTCATCAAACACTCTATTATGAAATCGGGGAGGATATATTTTGCACAAAGCTTGTAGCATATATTAAAATAATGTATTAACTTTGTTCTCTAAGACAGTCCCCAAGCTTGTAAACAGATACAATGGAAAAGAAAACGATACGCGACCTTCACCGCGCTGATATAGCGCACTTCAAACGTCAGCCCAAGATGTCGCTGACCGTCGTGCTCGACAATGTGCGCAGCCTTAACAACATCGGGGCAATATTCCGCACCTGCGACGCCTTTGCGGTGGAGCGACTCATGCTTTGCGGCATAAGCGCATGCCCGCCGTCGGTCGAAATACACAAGACTGCTCTTGGTGCCGAGGATTCGGTCAACTGGGAATACTACCCCACGACCGACGAGTGTATGTCGTCACTGCAACGCGACGGCTACACCCTCTGCTGCCTCGAACAGGTCAAGGGGAGCATCGAGCTTCAGGAATTCACACCACAACCGGGACGCCGCTATGCGCTTGTGCTAGGCCACGAGGTCGAAGGCGTGAGCCAGGAGATAGTCAACCAGTGCGACGTCTGCCTCGAGATTCCACAACGCGGCACCAAACATTCTCTCAACGTGTCTGTGTCAGGGGGAATAGCCATCTGGCATTTTTTCGAAAGCATGATGCTGGCCCGGGGCGAATAAATTGGAATCATCAACATCATCCATTATCTCAATATGAATGTCAACAAAATCAGTGACCATGTGAGTTATTGTGGCGTCAATGACCGCAAGACCTCTCTTTTCGAAAGTCTGTGGGACCTGCCCAACGGCGTGAGCTACAACAGCTATATAGTGCGCGGCAGTGAGGCGTCAGCCATTATCGACGGTAGCGATGCCGGCCATGCGGCAGAATTTGTCAACCATATATCAAACGCGCTCGAAGGCAAGGCGCCCGATTATCTGATTATCAACCATATCGAGCCGGACCATAGCGGCGCGATACCAATGCTGAAAGAAAAATATCCCGATATAAAGATTGTTTGCAATGCCAAGACCGTCGACCTTCTCAGCGGCTTCTACGGTATCGAGGACGGAATCATGGTCATGGCTGACAATGACACGCTCAGCCTCGGCGACCTTACCCTCCGATTTATCCTAACCCCTATGGTACACTGGCCCGAAACCATGTTCACATATCTTGAGGAGGAACACATCCTCTTCTCCGGGGATGCCTTCGGATGCTTCGGAGCACTCAACGGTGCGGTTATTGATGAGCAGATGAATACAGACATATTCATTCCCGAGATGTATCGCTACTACGCCTGCATTGTCGCCAAATACGGACAGTTTGTCGATAAGGCCATCACCAAGACCAAGGGGCTTAGGATTGACTACATCTGCTCCACACACGGACCTATATGGCACTCCCGCCGCGATGAAATCGGACGCCTCTATTATAAAATGGCCAATTGGGAAGCAGAACCGGGAGTCGTGATTGCCTACGGCTCCATGTATGGCAACTCGACAATGCTTGCAGAGGATATAGCATCCCGCCTCGCCGGACTCGGCATAAAGGAGATACGCCTGCATGACGTGTCGCACTCCCCGCAGAGCCACATCCTTGCCGACATAATGCGTTTCAAGGGCCTCGTCATCGTGTCGCCGACCTACAACAGCGAGATATTCCCACCGGTAGCCTCGCTCGCGACAGCACTGTCGGCCCGCTGCATCAAGAACCGCATCATAGGCATCGCAGGATCATACTCATGGGGTTCGCAGGCCGCGCGCAAGATCAGAGCCATGTTTACCGACAAGCCCGTCACCCTCTTAGAGCCATCGCCTGAAATGAAACAAGCACGCATAGACCCGATCATCAAGCCTGCCGACGAACTCGCCCAAAATATGGCCTCTATGCTTGCTGCCTGCAATTAGCAAAATTTTACGCACTACTTTTTGAAGTGACTGTAATTTTTTGTAATTTTACATTACCAAATAAGCGAACACAAGTTATAAAATTATGAATAAAGATTTTAGAAATTTTGCTGTGCACCACCTCGGCATGAACGGACTCGCTCTTGACCAGTATGCAGCATCTTCGGCACAGCAGATCACATCATCCTACATATCCCCGACCATCATTGAGGAACGTCAGCTCAATGTGGCCCAGATGGATGTGTTCTCACGATTGATGATGGACCGCATCATCTTCCTCAGCACAGATGTCAATGACTATACCGCCACAGTGGTCCAGGGCCAGCTCCTGTATCTCGACTCTGTCGACCCCGGCAAAGACATATCTATCTATCTCAACTCACCCGGCGGCTCCGTGATTGCCGGGCTCGGCCTCTATGACACCATGCAGCACATCAAGAGCGACGTCTCCACAATCTGCATCGGCATGGCGGCCTCAATGGCGGCCGTCCTCCTCGTGGCAGGAGCACAGGGCAAACGCCTCGCACTCCCCCACTCGCGCGTCATGATCCACCAGCCCCTCGGTGGCGTGCAGGGACAAGCTTCCGATATCGAAATCACAGCCCGCGAAATTCTGAAATACAAGGCAGAGCTCTACAAAATCATCGCCGACCACTCAGGCATGTCGCTCGAGCGCATCGAGGCCGATGCTGACCGTGACTACTGGATGACTGCTGACGAGGCTAAGGAATACGGCATGATTGACCGCGTGCTCACCCCCGAAAAGAAGTAAACACTATCTCCATCAGGAACAGAAATGGCTAAAAAATCCAATTCCAACCAGGGAGTCAAGTGCTCATTTTGCGGAAAAGAACCGAGCTACACCGACATACTCGTGCCCAGCCCGCTTGGTGACGCATATATCTGTAGCGAGTGCGTGGACCAGATTGAAGGACTGCTGAAGGATTATTTTCAGGATAACCCCGAACAGAAGCCCCAAAAGGCCCATGCAAAGAAGCACAAAGGAGCCGAAGATGAGGCCGGCAAGCCTCTTCCGACCCCGGTCCAGATTCGTGACTTCCTCGACCAGTATGTCATCGGGCAGGAAGACGCAAAAAAATACCTCTCTGTCGCTGTCTACAACCACTACAAGCGTCTCGCGCAAGACAAGGACGATGTCGACATCGAGAAGAGCAACATAATCATGGTCGGTCCGACAGGTACGGGCAAGACCTTGATTGCAAAGACTATCGCTCGCCAGCTCGATGTGCCATTCGCTATTGTCGACGCGACAGTGCTCACAGAAGCCGGATATGTAGGCGAGGACATCGAGAGCCTGCTCGTGCGCCTGCTCCAGGCCGCGGACTACGATGTGGCCAAAGCCGAGCGCGGCATCGTGTTCATCGACGAGATTGACAAGATTGCACGCAAGGGTGATAATCCATCAATCACCCGCGACGTATCGGGCGAAGGCGTACAGCAGGGACTTCTGAAACTCCTCGAAGGCTCCATTGTCAACGTTCCGCCGAATGGCGGCCGCAAACATCCCGAACAGAAGATGATTGCCGTCGACACAAAGAACATCCTCTTTATATGCGGCGGGGCATTTGACGGAATCGAGCGCAAGATTGCCCACAGGCTCAACACCCATGTAGTGGGTTTCACCAGCGCGTCAGTCCGCTCAAAGGTCGATTCGGACAACTATCTCAAATACATAGCGCCCCAGGACCTCAAATCTTTCGGACTGATACCCGAAATCATAGGTCGTCTGCCGGTGCTTGTCCACCTCGACCCTCTCGACCGCGAAGCCCTGCTCAAGGTCCTAACGGAGCCGAAAAATGCCATTACAAAGCAATATGAAAAACTCTTTGCAATGGACGGCGTCAAGCTCATATTCGCCCCCGAGACGCTTGAATTCATAGTCGACAAGGCTATCGAGTACAAGCTCGGAGCACGAGGACTGCGTACCATCGTCGAGACAATCATGGTCGACCCGATGTATGAAACCCCGTCGACCGACATCAAAGAGCTGGTCATCGACCGCAAATTTGCCGAGGAGAAAATCCGCAAGGCCTATATAGGCTGATGCGGAGCTTCCTCCCGGAAACCAATCTCACATTTCACTCCTCATCCAACCTGAAGCATATCCCATGAATCAACGACTTCACGACGCACTTAAAGAGCATTTTGGCTTTGACTCCTTCAAAGGGAACCAGGAAGCCATCATGAGCAGCCTCCTTGAAGGCAACGACGTCTTCGTCCTCATGCCTACCGGCGGAGGGAAATCGCTGTGTTACCAATTGCCGGCCCTGATGATGGAAGGCACAGCCATAGTGATTTCTCCCCTCATAGCCCTGATGAAAAATCAGGTGGACGCCATGCGCCATTTCAGCGAAGCCGACCATGTGGCCCACTTTCTCAACTCCTCGCTCAACCGCTCCGCTATCGAGACTGTCAAATCCGACATCTCCGCAGGGCGCACAAAGCTGCTCTATGTCGCGCCCGAATCGTTGACCAAGGAGGAGAATATCGAATTTCTGAAAACAATCTCGATTTCCTTCTATGCAGTTGATGAAGCACACTGCATATCGGAATGGGGACATGACTTCAGGCCCGAATACCGGCGCATCCGCCCTATCATCAACGAAATCAACGTCCGTCCGATGATAGCGCTCACAGCGACCGCCACTCCCAAGGTGCAGCATGACATACAGAAGAACCTCGGGATGCAGGATGCCAAAGTGTTCAAGTCGTCATTCAACCGCGAGAACCTCTATTACGAGGTCAGGCCGAAGACTGCCAACATCGACAAGGATATCATAAAATACATCAAGAGCAATCCCGGGAAATCGGGTATCATCTACTGCCTCAGCCGTAAAAAAGTCGAGGAGCTTGCCGAGATGCTCGTCGTCAACGACATCAGGGCACTCCCCTACCATGCCGGTATGGACAGCGTGACCCGAAGCACCAACCAGGATGCCTTCCTCATGGAGAAAGTCGATGTGATAGTGGCCACGATAGCTTTCGGTATGGGAATCGACAAACCTGATGTGAGATTTGTTATACACTATGATATGCCCAAATCACTCGAGGGTTATTATCAGGAGACGGGCAGAGCCGGCCGAGACGGAGGTGAGGGACAATGCATCACCTTCTATGCGGCCAAGGACTTGCAAAAAATGGAGAAATTCATGCAGGGCAAGCCTCTTGCCGAGCAAGAGATAGGCCGCCAGCTCCTTTTGGAAACCCAGAGTTATGCAGAGGCAAGCAGTTGCCGCCGCCGTTCACTCCTGTTCTACTTCGGAGAAGAATATGCGCCGGACAACTGTCAGAACTGTGACAATTGCATTAACCCAAAGAAAAAAGTGGAAGCTAAAGATGATTTATGCGCAGTGCTGGAAACAGTCATTGCTCTAAAAGAAAAATTCAAGGCCGATCATGTTACAGACGTATTGCTCGGCCGGGCTACCTCAGATGTAAAATCATATGAGCACGACCAGCTTGAAGTGTTTGGCTGCGAGCAGGGTGCTGACGACAAATTGATAAGTGCCGTAATCCGTCAGGCCATCCAGACGGGTTATCTTGAACGTGACATTGAAAACTACGGCCTACTCCGCGTGACGGCCAAAGGCAAGAAGTTCCTCTCTAAGCCTGAGTCATTCAAGGTCATCGAGGATTCTGACTTCTCCGAAGAGCCGGAAACAGAGATGCTGAAAAGTGCGGGATCATGTGCAGCCGACGACGAGCTGTTCAGTATCCTCAAAGACTTGCGCAAAAAAATATCCAAGCGCCTGGGTCTGCCACCCTACGTCATCTTCCAGGACCCCTCACTGGAAGCTATGGCCACGACATATCCCATTTCTATCGAAGAGTTGCAGAACATCCCTGGCGTGGGGGCAGGAAAAGCCAAGCGCTATGGCGAAGACTTTGTCAAAGTCATAAAGCGCCACGTAGAAGAGAACGAGATAGATCGTCCCGAGGACCTGCGCGTGCGCAGCGTCCCCAGTCGCAACTCGACAAAACTGTTTATAATCCAGGCCGTAGACCGCAAGATTCCCCTGCCCGAAATCGCCAAGGCCAAGGGTCTTGAATTCAGCGAGTTACTGGACCGCATAGAGGCTATCGTCTACTCAGGGACAAAAATTAACATCAACTATTACATCAATGAGATAATGGACGAGGACTCGCAGGAGGAACTCTTCGATTTCTTCAAAGAATGTCAGAACGATGACCTCAACGAGGCATATCGCGAGTTCGGCGAAGACTATACCGAGGATGAAATCCGCCTCATGCGCATAAAATTCCTCTCCGAAATGGGCAATTGATACTATCACAGCATGGAAAAGGTCATAGACTACAAGGACGTCGAGCTTCACCGCCAGGATTTGATAGCGTTGAAACATGTCAACCTCTCTATCGGGGAGGGAGAGTTCGTCTACCTGATCGGCAAGGTCGGAAGCGGCAAGTCAAGTTTGCTTAAATCAATTTATGCCGACATTCCTATCGCTTCCGGCAAAGCGCGTGTGCTTGACTATGATCTGAATACCATCCGTCGCAAGGAGATTCCATACCTCCGCCGCGAGATAGGCATCGTCTTCCAGGACTTCCAATTGCTCACTGACAGAAGCGCTTACGCTAATCTCCGCTTTGTCCTCGAAGCCACCGGCTGGCGAGACAAAGCCGAGATTGATAAGCGTATTCAAGAGGTGCTCAAAGGTGTAGGCATGTTCAACAAGAGCTATAAGAATCCCCACGAGCTGTCAGGTGGCGAACAGCAGCGTATCGTCATCGCCCGCGCGCTCCTTAACCACCCGCGAATCCTGCTCGCCGACGAACCGACAGGCAACCTCGACCCTGCTACAGGGGAGGCAATCGTCAGCCGACTGCACGAGATAGCACGCCAGGGGACATCGGTCATAATGGCCACCCACAACCTTGCCCTTGTCGA
Organism: uncultured Duncaniella sp.; assembly: GCA_910586665.1. Lineage (GTDB taxonomy): Bacteria > Bacteroidota > Bacteroidia > Bacteroidales > Muribaculaceae > Duncaniella. Next base: position 31,680 of record CAJUIX010000002.1, on the reverse strand, counting down.
GCAATTTCCAGGCCGGGTGATTACCTGCGCGAATCGTACCATAGTCTGAGCGGTCAAAACTATCGGACAATGGAATATGTTATAATTGCGAAACAGCTTAGTTTATTTTAGCATATTCCGACCACAATGCACAAAAAAGAAAAGATAGTGGTGCTCGGCGGAGGTTTCGCCGGGCTTAATTTTGTCAAACGTATTGATAAGGAAAAGTATGACGTAGCCCTTATCGACCGTCATAACTATCATACATTTCCGCCGCTTTTCTATCAGGTGGCATCATCCGAACTTGACCCTACGAGTATCTGCTTCCCTTTCCGTCGGGAGCTTGGCAAGCGTAAGGCACGCGGCGTCAGATTCCATATAGGCAATGTAGAGTCGATAGATGTCAGTCGAAAGTGCGTGGTCACCGACTATGAGACCCTGCCATACGACAAGCTCGTCATAGCGCTCGGTACCACCAACAACTTCTTCGGCAACACGGAACTAATTGACGAGGTCTATACATTGAAGTCAACAGACGAAGCCATTCGTATCCGCAACGAAATCCTTATCCGTTGCGAGCGTGCAGCCGTAGAGCCGGACGAGGACAAGCGTCGGCGCATGTTGAGCTTCGTCGTGGTCGGCGGAGGGCCGGCCGGGGTTGAAATAGCTGGTGCAATCGGCGAACTGAAGCGCTATATCCTTAGGCGTGACTATCCCGAAATCCCCCCTGAAGATTTAAGCATAACAATACTTGAAGGCTCTGACCGCCTCCTCGGGACAATGAGCACCGAAGCTTCCGCAACGGCACTGAAAGACTTGAAGCAGCTAATGGTCAATGTGAATCTGGGTCGCTTGATGAAGGCATACAAGGATAATGTGCTGACGCTCGACGACGGATTCACGATGTATAGCGAAATGGTCATCTGGACTGCCGGAGTCATTGGTTCGCCGGTGAAAATCAATGGTGCGGAATATGAGTTGGGTCGTGGAGGGCGCTTTGCGACCGACGTGCAATGTCGCGTGACGGGGCTTGACAATGTATTTGCCATCGGCGACATCAACCTTCTCCCGACCGAAAAATTCCCCAAAGGTCTGCCACAATTGGCACAGGTAGCGATACAGCAGGGCAAGTATCTTGCTAAAAACCTCAATAACAACCGTTGGGACACGCCCTTCAGCTACGTTGACAAAGGCTCTATGGCAACTATCGGTCGCAACCGCGCCGTCGCGGACCTCAAAAAGCTTCATTTGTCGGGATTCGTCGCATGGCTCGCATGGATGTTCATCCACCTCATCTCCCTGCTCGGCATGCGGAGCAAGCTCAGCGTGCTCATCAGCTGGGTATGGGCATATTTCAGCTATAACACAGCCATGCGGCTGCTCCTCTTCGGCGCAAAACACCCACGGCGCAGCTCGATATGGGACAAAGCATAGACAAAATTTCGGATTTACATATTTTTATTGTAATTTTGTAAATTAAAGCGCGACAAATAGCCTGCCGTTTTCCATTGGCAGCAAAATTTTGTCCATGCAGAAGTTATCTGATTGAATTATTAATCACAACGACAAAAAACAGCACAGTAAAATGTCTATTGACAGTATCATCGCCCAGGCCGTATCAAAGGCGGTCAAAGAGCTTTACGGCATCGACACACCTGCCGAGAACATAGTCCCGCAAGCCACACGCAAGGAATTTGAGGGCAACCTGACCGTTGTCGTGTTCCCCTGGGTAAAGGCAGCCCGCAAAGCGCTTGATGCCGTCGGCAATGAAATCGGCCAATGGCTTGAAGCTAACGAAGATGCAGTTGAGAAATTCAACGTTGTCAAGGGTTTTCTCAACATAACCGTGGCCCCAAAATTCTGGAACTCAGTCCTGAGCCATATCGCCGACTCCCCTGACTACGGGTTGAAGGCAGCCGATGAGAACTCGCCCCTCGTAATGGTCGAATATTCATCGCCCAACACCAACAAGCCCCTCCACCTCGGCCATATCCGCAACAACCTCCTCGGCTTCAGCCTATCGGAGATACTCAAAGCCTGCGGCAACCGCGTCGTGAAGACCAATATCGTCAATGACCGTGGCATCCACATCTGCAAATCCATGCTCGCATGGCAGAAGTGGGGCGACGGCGTCACTCCCGAATCAGCCGGCAAGAAGGGTGACCACCTCATCGGTGACTTCTATGTCCTCTTCGACAAGCATTATAAGGCAGAGCTTAAGGAGCTTGAAGACAAAGGTATGTCAAAAGAGGAGGCCGAGGCTGCATCCACACTGATGAAAGAGGCTCGCACCATGCTCGTGAAATGGGAACAGAAGGACCCTGAAATCAGAAGCCTTTGGGAAAAGATGAATTCATGGGTATATGCAGGTTTCGACGAGACATACAAACGTATGGGTGTCGACTTCGACAAAATTTATTATGAGAGCGAGACATATCTCGAAGGCAAGAGCAAGGTGCTCGAAGGCCTCGAAACCGGAAAGATGTATCGCAAAGAGGACGGCTCCGTATGGGCCGACCTCACAGGCGAAGGTCTCGACCACAAACTGCTTCTCCGCAGCGACGGCACGTCTGTCTACATGACCCAGGACATCGGCACAGCCAAGCTCCGTTTCCAAGACTACCCGATTGACAAGATGATCTATGTCGTGGGTAACGAGCAGAACTATCATTTCCAGGTGCTCTCAATCCTCCTCGACCGTCTCGGATTCAAGTGGGGCAAGGATCTTGTACACTTCTCCTATGGCATGGTCGAACTGCCCGAAGGCAAGATGAAGTCGCGCGAGGGAACAGTGGTAGACGCTGACGACCTCATGGACGATATGGTATCGACCGCACGCAGCGTCTCGGCCGAGCTCGGCAAACTCGACGGGCTCAATGATGAAGAAATAGCCAAAATCTCCGAAATGGTTGGTCTCGGCGCCTTGAAGTACTTCCTCCTTAAAGTCGACCCGCGAAAAAATATTACCTTCAACCCCAAGGAGACAATTGACTTCAACGGCAACACCGGCCCCTTCATCCAGTACACTTACGCCCGTATCTGCTCCGTACTCCGCAAGGCCGACGAGGAAGGCATGGCAATCAAGAATTATAGCGATGTCACACCTGGAGAGCGTGAAATCACTCTCATACAGGCCCTCGCCGACTTCCCCTCGACAGTCCAGGCCGCAGGTCAGAGCTACAGTCCGGCACTTATCGCCAACTATATCTATGACCTTGTCAAGAGCTACAACCAGTTCTACCACGACTGCTCAATCCTCAAAGAGACCGATGCGGCCGTGCGCTCGCTGCGCCTCGAACTGAGCCGCCAGACAGCAAGGGTTGTGAAAACCGGCATGGCTCTTCTCGGAATCGAGGTTCCCGAGCGTATGTAATGACTGATTAAACTTTTCATGTCAAAATCTATCTAATTATAGTATAACATATCAAACATAACACATAAAAACAGATATGAACTTCAACCAGCAAACCCCGCCTCCCTACTACGGTGGTGGCGACAACTACAACAACTATCATAGCTCCCAGCAGGAAGCTGTCAAGACAACCTCGTCGGTTATGAAGCTCGTCTACTTCAAGATGTTTCTCGGACTTCTTGTGACAGCCTTCGTATCGTTGTTCTGTGCAAGCTCTACGAGCTACATGACCTTCATGCTCACACATTCCTGGTTCTACTGGGGACTCTTCATTGCCGAACTTGCAATCGTGTTCTACTTCTCAGCGAGAGTGATGAAAATGTCGTCGGCCAAAGCGACGCTGCTCTTCTATCTGTTCGCGCTGATTAACGGCATGGCACTTTCGTCCATATTTATAGCCTACACTGCGACCTCCATTGCCAAAACATTCTTCATATGCGCCGGCACCTTCGGTGCGATGAGTGTCTACGGCTATTTTACAACCCAGGACCTCACCAAATGGGGCAACTTCCTCTTCTACGCCCTCATCGGCCTCATCATTGCCTCCTTGGTAAACCTCTTCACCAAGAGCACCCAACTTGACTGGATTATCTCTATCGCAGGTGTGCTTATTTTCGTAGGTCTCACCGCATGGGATACCCAGGCTATCAAAAAGATGGCTCTTGTGACACCCCCTGCCTACACAGGCCACCTTGCCACTATCGGCGCCCTGAATCTCTATCTTGACTTTATCAACCTCTTCCTCTATCTCCTCCGCTTCTTCGGCAGCCAGCGTGACTAAGCCGCCATCGGAAACTGAAATTAACAAATCATACCATATTAATAACTGAAAATGGCAAAAGTCATCATCATCGGAGCCGGCGGTGTTGGTACCGTAGTGGCTCACAAGTGCGCACAGCACCCCGAAGTATTCACCGAGATAGTAATTGCTTCTCGCACACGCAGCAAATGTGACGCCATTGTTGAGGCTATCGGCAAACCCAATGTCAGTTCCGACGTGGTTGATGCCGACAGCGTGCCCCAGCTCGTCGAGCTCTTCAACCGTCACAAGCCCGAGCTTGTCATCAACGTGGCACTCCCCTATCAGGACCTCACCATAATGGATGCCTGTCTCATCTGCGGGGTCAACTACCTCGACACGGCCAACTACGAGCCTAAGGATGTGGCACACTTCGAGTATTCATGGCAGTGGGCCTACAAGCAGCGCTTCGAGGAGGCCGGCCTTACAGCTATCCTCGGCTGCGGTTTCGACCCGGGTGTTTCGGGTGTATTCACAGCCTACGCTGCCAAGCATTATTTCTCCGACATGCAGTATCTCGACATCGTGGACTGCAACGGCGGCGACCACGGCAAGGCTTTTGCCACAAACTTCAACCCCGAAATCAACATCCGCGAGATTACCCAAAACGGCCGCTACTACGAGGACGGCAAGTGGGTGACCACAGGCCCGCTCGAAATCCACAAGACACTCACCTATCCCAACATCGGCGAGCGCGAGAGCTACCTGCTCTATCACGAGGAACTTGAATCACTCGTGAAGAACTATCCGTCAATCAAGCGTGCACGTTTTTGGATGACATTCGGCCAGGAATATCTCACACACCTGCGTGTGATTCAGAATATCGGTATGGCCCGAATCGACGAGGTCGACTTCAACGGTCAGAAGATTGTCCCCCTCCAGTTCCTCAAGGCAGTCCTCCCCAACCCGCAGGACCTCGGTGAGAACTACCACGGCGAGACCTCTATCGGCTGCCGCATCGAGGGCATTGACAAGGAAGGCAAGCATCTCACATATTATATCTGGAACAACTGCTCTCATGAGGCGGCCTACCGCGAGACCGGCATGCAGGCAGTGAGCTATACCACCGGCGTCCCCGCGATGGTAGGCGCTATGATGTTCCTCACAGGCAAGTGGGTCAAGCCGGGAGTCAACAACGTAGAGGAGTTTGACCCCGATCCCTTCCTCGCACAGCTTTCCAAGGACGGTCTGCCCTGGAACGAGGAGTTCAATCTCAACCTCGAAGTGTAAAGAACGAATAACTGCATCTCTTGCAGTAGGGACGTTTTTCATGGCATCCACAGCTTGCAATTTGTAAATTCAAGGCTTCTGTGGACGTTTGAAAAACGTCTCTACTGTTGAAGGGGCTTATTGACGCCCCTGTATATCATCATTCAAACCATGAAATCAATCATCATCACAAGTGCCTTATTTCTGTCGTCGCTCACTATGCTCGGCGGAGACTTCAGCCTGAGTGCCGACGGTTCGTCAGTCTCTTTCGGAGACAACAATTACCGTCTCAGCCCCTCGACATTGCTGTTGTCGGCTGAAAAATCAAGTTCACCATACACTTATACTGACGCCGTAGAGGCTCTGAAAGCAGTGAACCAAAGCAACGCGTCGAGTGTCACACTTCTCGTCAGCCCCTCTGTCTACTGGCTCGACAATCCCGACGATGCGTCCATCAGACGCAATTCGGCCAATTCAGGCAACATCCCCTATGCCTTCGAAGTCAGCTGCGACACACTTTCAATCGTAGGCCTTGCCGACAATCCCGAGGATGTGGTCTTTGCCGTGAACCGCGGACAGACACAGGGCGCCCTCGGCAACTACACCATGCTCCATTTCAAAGGCCGTAGCCTGAGCGTGGAGAATATGACCTTCGGCAACTACTGCAACGTAGACCTCGTATATCCCCGTGACCACTCGCTTGACAGAAAAAAGAGACGCGACGCCATAGTGCAGGCTCAGATAGGTATCTGCGAGGACACTGACAGACTGTTTGCTGACAACAGCCGCTTCATCAGCCGTCTCAATCTCTGCCCCTTTGTCGGCGCGCGGCGATCACTCTACAAAGACTGCTATTTCGAATGTACCGACGACGCTCTTACCGGCTCGGCGGTATACCTTGACTGTAAATTCACATTCTACAGCGGGAAGCCGTTCTATTCTACCGCATCGACCGGCGCAGTGTTCCTGAATTGCGACATCCACACGCTTGTCGACGGCGTCCAATACCTCACCAAAGCACCCGGACAGGTTGCTATGATTGACACCCGCTTCACATCTGACGGCCCGGTTAAACTACAGTGGACACGCGACCTATCCTCAAAACGATGCTATCAGAGCAATATCAGCCTCAACGGCCGCCCGGTCAGCATCGACTCCGAAAGGTCTGAAATGAGCGTCGACATCAGCTCGTCGCCACTCCTGAAGGCATATAAAATTGTCGACGGGGACAAGGTTATCTACAACACTCCCAACCTACTTGCAGGAGACGACGACTGGGACCCGCTCGGGATGTTACCCGCTGTCAGAACGGCTGAAAAGAATCTGTCGACACGGTTGACAGGCCTGCCTGTAGCCTTACAGATACAGACAAGCAGGAAAACCCTCGCTCCCCAGTCCGATACAATCAACCTCAATCCCTCGCTGCGTCTGTGGGGCGACTATCCGGCACAGCTCAGGACCAATGGTCTGCTTTGGTCGGCTCCTACCACGCTCTCTATCGAGGCCAACGGAGTGAAAGGGGTTGCAACCTCTGCCAACAGCTACCCTCGTGAAATCGAAAACATAGTTTCGGCAACGACTCCCGACGGACTCGTGGGTGCAATAACTGTCAAGATTGCTCCCTATCTCAAAAAAGCGCCACAGTTTGCAATCGTGCCCTCGATTTCCCACAACAAAACCAAATCGCTCCTCTCGCTTGACTATAAGCTGGATAATGAGGAGAATGAGAACAGCTATATCGTATGGTATCGCTCGACCAAGGCTGATTTGAGTGACAGCATTGCCGTGCGCCACGGCCACGGAGCCGCAGCGCGAAACTATCCGCTCTCATGGGCAGACAAGGGCTACTACATCTCAGCCTCCGTTGCTCCCAAACTCACTGACTCTGAGCAGGGCAACGCCGCTGTAATCAGTCTCGGCAAGAGCATCAACACACTCATGGTCATAGCCACACCTAAGAAAGAGAAGAGCCTCATAACCTCCTTTGCCGAAATCCCTATCCGTCGTAATGCCGGTGGTAAACAAGGCTTTTGGAGTTTCGATTCCTACAAACCGGCTGATACGAAGCTTCATGACTGGACACCTGACCAGGATAAGAGCTGGTATTATGGGCACGGAGCGGACGCGGCAACCGGCATAGGACTCGTACAGGACACTCGCGGAGCACGCCTCTCCTATACTCCCTTTCGCGACGACAGCAAAACAATGCGCATCTCCTTTGTGGCTGAACCGAGCAAAGGGCCGGGCCAGGGATTCGGAAGTGCTACAGGGCAGTATATGGATATCTGCATCAAATTTGACCCGGTGGCGCTCAGCGGTTATGCTCTCCGTATCGAGCGCACCCCCGACTATGACAAAGCTGTCACCTTTACCCTCGTCCGTTATGACAATGGCGAAGTCACCCCTGTCAGCAAGCCAGTCGCAAGCAACTGCTTCAGAAATCCTTGCAATATATCAGTCGAACTTTCAAAGGAAAGCTTCACGGCCACAGCATCAACTGACGCTCCTGCATCGCCTGTGTCAAATTCTGATATAAAACCAAGCGTAAGCCTCTCTGCCATAGTGCTCCCTACCCCTGCATCATCATTTGCAATCCAGCATACCGGCTCGGTAGGCGGTGCGGCAACCCTCATCCGCGACTTGCGGCTTGAATGGGAATAAAGCATTTTAATAATATGACTTAAATTTTGGTGACTCGAGATTATTTATTAATTTTGAGTCACCAATTTTTTCACATAAATCCATGAATATACCTAAATTAATATCATATACCCGCTTAGCACTCTTCGTTGGTGTAATCATACTGGCCTTTTTCACGATTCATGCCGAAACAGAAGCAGACCTAATATCGAGGTTGCAGATACGAGACCGCATAGTGAGAGATTACATGGCAAAAATCAAAATCAATGGTAAAAAATATGAGTACAAAAAGGATATATTCAGAGGTTTGAAGCCAAAGTCATCACAATTTGCGCAATCTGACAGCTGCTTCTACCTGACATTCGAACTGTCCCCGCTCTCACAGAAAAAAGGTGAGAAGACTGCTATCTCCGTATTCATGATTTTTGACTCAAAGCCTGAAATCGGGACAAGCTATCCGATTGTGACCATTCCTGAAAACACCAACGGGAATGAAAATGAACGCATTATAAACTGGAATCGTGATATGGGCAATATAGTTGCACTCCAAATCGCACATATGCCTTTATGTAAAAACTATTTTGCAAAAGACTCTGTCCCGACAGGGCATGAGAATGATAGAATAATACTCAACTCCTTCAAGATAAGCAATGGAAGCATGATTATCGAAAAAATCGAGCCTTATTCTGAAAAATCCAATGATATAGCTATAAAACTTAGTTTTGACTTCGACGCGGTTGTTAAAGGTGACAATGATGAAAGTCATGCTACCAGATTATCTGTAAGGGATGCAAAAGTAGCGCTTTATCTTGTGGAGCATACGGAACTTGAGCCGACTCTTTTCCCGATTGATTATGGCTGGGGCTACGAATATATACCTGCGAATAGTTTTTCGGGAAAATAATAGCGCATACGAAACATAAATTTTCTATTGAAAGAGTTTTTGTTTTAAAAAAAAGTTATTACTTTCGCAGTACGGATTTATGGCGCATGGTGGCGCCACAAAATCTGACCGATATTTAATCCGAAAAACAATACACATATTAAATATGATTTTCAACTTCCGTATAGTATCTGATGAAGTCGACAACTTCAAGCGTGAAATCCAAATAGACGCTGACGCTACATTTCTTGACCTCCGTAATGCAATCTGCGACTCCGTAGGCTACGACAAAGGCCAGTTCAGCTCGTTCTTTATGTGTGATGACGGCTGGGAGCGCAACCAGGAAATATGTCTCGAGGACATGGGTTCCGACTCATCGGAGGATGTATACCTCATGGAGGACACCCCGCTCAGTGATTTTATCGAAGATGACGGCCAGAGACTCGTGTGGGTATTTGACTATATGACTGACCGCTCATTCTTCATCGAAATGAAGAAGTCAATCCCAGGCAAGAACCTCCACGACCCGCTGTGTACCATCTCTATGGGCGAAGCACCCTCCCAGTTTGTCGACCTCGATGATTTTGATGCAAAGATTGACGCCAAAGCCTCACAGGCGGCTTCTTCTACCGACCTCGATGATGATTTCTACGGCACAACCGAATTCAACGAGGACGAATTTGACGCCGCCGGCTTCGACGAAATGACTTTTGACGAATAAACTATATCGGTGGTTCAAACCTCCATTTCATAAATATCATAGACCACGGAGCGGCCTCCGAACTCCTCCTTGTGGTGAACCATACCCTCATTAAGATACCGCCCGGCATCCTCGTTTGATATTCCGAAGTCAAACCAGGCATTGCCGGGTAACGTATTGAATATCAGTTCGTGATATATCACATCAGCGGCATACATGTCCTTGCCCCGCTGTGTGCAGGCCGCATACTGGAGATGGATGACACCACGGTCAAGATAGATTACCGCTCCGCCAAGCACCTCTCCCGCCTCGTCACAAGCCGTATAGAATAGGATATTGTCAGGGAAACGACTTTTAAGATAGTCAAGCTCCGCTGCAGTGTGGACCGGGCGCACATTGTGACGTATGCGACGGTCCTCTATGATTATATCCCAAAACGACCGGCAGCTTTCGACCTCATTCACAGAGATATTGCCCTTGCGCTGCCGCTTCTCAGCCCTCTTGCCAAGCCGTGAGGAGGCTATCGGATTTCGAAGATTAATTGCCGTAGAAAGATTTCTCACACTCAGCACAGCATTATTTCTGAATAGCGCATAGAGATCCTCCTCGGCTCCCTGGCGATGATAGATATGCGGTATCGCCTTGTAAATCAGTTTGCAAAGCTCCTCCTTGCGCATTTCTTCACGCAGCATGTCAAACATTACCAATGGATTGACCCCTGAAGTCCTGTCTGAAAGCACGAGACCGCCATAGGTGAGTCCGGCATGGCTTGACAATACCCTACCCTCACGCAGAGTGGCAGGCAAGAGCGCCACGATACGCCCATCATCATCTGTGAATACATATGAGTGGTCAGGGAAACGGTCCGCATGGTATTCCATATAGTCTCGGCGGAAAAGGAAGGTGCCGTTTTTAGAGGCATCAACAAAAGCGTCCCACTCGCTCTTAATCGAGTGTGAATAGCGGCTTATCTTCATCTATATCAAAAAAATAAATTATCGAGCAAATATTATTGTAACTCACCACGCCCCTCACGCAGAATCTCAGGTGAGGAGCTGTCAGTTAGATTAACCACCGTCGACGGACCGGGAATCCAGCCCGAATCACCGTCACCACTCTCACCGTCGTCAATCAACAGCGATGCCACGCCCTCAAAGGCCTGCGCAAGTTCGTGGGCATCAAATTCAGGCACCTCGTCGTCCACTTTCAAAGAGGATGAGAGAATCGGATGACCGAGACCTTCGGCTATCGCTGTGGCAATCGGGTTGGATGGCACTCGGATTCCAACCTCCTTTCGTCCTTTGAATACCTTCGGAAGCGTGGTCGCAGCCGGAAGAATGAATGTGAACGGCCCCGGAAGATTGTTTTTGAGTATACGGAAGGCCCCATTGTCAATACGGGCATATTCGCTCGCCATAGAGATGCCGTCACAGACTACTGACAGAGTCTGCTTCTGCGGGTTAACCCCTTTGATTTTACAGAGCCGCTCGATAGCGGAGTTATTGAGTGCGTCGCAACCAATAGCGTACAGAGTATCGGTCGGATAGATAATTATCCCACCGTCGCTCAGACACTTGACAGCTTCATCAATATATCTGTCATTGAGGCTTGTCGGATACATTCGAAGAGTTTTCATATCCAATAATCAGGGTTTAAACAGATTGACCTTTATATCATCGGCCTCTGCATATTTTTCAAGCAGTGAGACCGTGAGCGAGACAACGTCGTCGACCGGCATTTCCTCACCATATATATTAATACACATGAGCAGGCGTGATGTTTCCAAACCAAGCTTCGTGCGCTCGTTATCACTCGTCGGGGTACCTATGCCACCGACAGCGTCGCGATAGACCGGCATGTCTGCAATGTTGAGCACACCGCGCCCTATCCCCTCGAAGGGTTCGCCTTCACGTCCGACTCCGAGAGTGAGCACATCACCCTCAATCTTATCCATATCAAAACCGCCAATCGAGTAGCCAGACTGGAGCGATATGAGATTAATCATGTCGACAAGGGTATTGATCCGATACAGCTCCATCCCCTTTACAGCACGGCGGCAGAGAGCCTCAGCCGACGGACGGTAGCGGTTAGGTTCCTTACCGCAGGCCTTGTAAGCCTCACGGGTAGCTTTTATGGCCGGACGCTTGTTGATGTCCGAAAGCTCGGCGACCTCCTTCAGATCCGATGCAGCCTTCCCTATAAGGGACCAAAGTTCGTCGGATGTGGGAGTATTACCGACAGAGGCTTCAATTGTGACGACCTGCAAAGCCGGGGCTGCCTTGCGAATAATATCCTCGAATTTTATTAGCATAATATGTCCTATCAGTGGTTTCAGTTACAAAATTAGCACAAATTTATTGAATTAATTCAAACATTTATCGTAATTTTGTGGCCTAAAATGAGGCATTTTCCCCGTTTGAGACTGTAAAAGCGGGGGAGTGTCATGCGTTTTTACCCTTACCGACCCGCCCTATGCTTGCATTATACGACATTGGAATGAGAATAGGCCGGCGCGCGCTCAATGCCTTGGCAGGAGCGGCGCGGGGTGATGCACCGTCAAAATTCATCCGCTTTGCCCGGGGGCAAAGGAAAGCTATTGCCGAGGCCGGCGAATCCCTTTCGCACCTCGACCGCAAGAAACCGACCATATGGATTCATGCTGCCTCGCTTGGAGAGTTCGGTATAGCCCGCCCGATAATCCGCCTACTCAAGAATGGCTGTGACTGCAACATAGTGGTGACATTCTTCTCCCCTACAGGCTACGAGGCCCTTTCGATAAAAAATTGCGAAGATGTGGACTGCGTGCTCTATCTGCCATTCGATACAAATGTGAATGTCAAGAGGTTCATAGATATGCTGAAGCCGGACTGTGCGGTCTTCATGGTGTCGGAATACTGGCACAGCTACCTATTCCAACTGCACAAGAGAGGTATTCCGACTTATCTTGTCTCATCGGTGATACGTCCTGACAGCCCCTTCTTCAAATGGTATGGCGACCTTTATCGTAAAAGCATCTCGTACTTCAAGGAAATATTCGTACTCAACGAAGATTCCCGCGAACAGCTCGGCAAACTCGGCATAAAGAATGTCACAGTCAACGGCGACCCACTCTTTGACAATGTAATACTCGTGGCCAACACCCCTTGGGAAGACAAAGTCATCAAAAACTTCGCCCAAGGCCACCAGATATTCATAGCCGGAAGCGTTCATGACGACGAGGACCTGAAAATGGTCACCGCACTCGCCAACCGTCACCCTGATACAAAATTTATAATTGTACCTCATGAAATCAAGGCCTCCACTCTCCGCCACCTTGAAGACGGCATCAAGGGGAAACTGAAATTCTATACCCAGTGTGATTTGGAAACCGACTTCAGCAACACACAGGTGTTTGTCATTGACTTTGTCGGCGCACTGGCCTACATCTACCGCTATGCAACATGGGCCTATATCGGAGGTGGATTCACCAAGCTGCTCCACAGCGTGATAGAGCCGGCGGTCTATGGTCTTCCCGTGGCTTTCGGGCCTAACGTTAAACGCAAAGTGGTCACACAGCAGATGATAAAGCTCGGCATAGGCCGGATTACAGCCACAATCGACGAGCTTGACAGCTGGTTTACGAACTTGAAAGACAATCCGTCACGGCTTAAAGAAATAGCCAATCTATCGGCTGCCTATGTCAGCAAAAATGCCGGAGCAACACGGCGAGTAGTCAACCAAATCAAGGAGGATATATGCGTGAAAAGTTAATGTATGGTTTCTACAGAGCCGTATTTGGAGCAATCGCGTTGCTCCCCTTCCCGGTGCTCTACGGGCTGAGCGACATGCTCTATCTCATCCTTGCCAAAGGGATGAAATATCGTCGCAATGTCATACGCAGGAACCTTCGCAATTCATTTCCAGAAAAAAGCGAGTCCGAACTCCTTGAAATAGAGAACGATTTCTATCATCAGTTTACCGACAACATTGTTGAGACAGTCAAGCTGCTCCATATCAGTGACCGCCAGGTCGACGAGCACATCAAAGTCATCGGAGCCGAGAAAGTTGACAAGCTGGCCTCAGAGGGACATCCAGTGGTCCTCTATCTCGGACACTATGCCAACTGGGAGTGGGTGCCATCAGTCGTCAGACATTTCAAAGAGGTAAAACTTTGCGCGCAGGTCTACAAACCGCAGCGTGACAAGGCGTTTGACAGACTGATGCTCAAAGTACGCTCCCGCTTCAACCCTGTATCCGTTCCGCAGAAACAGGTGTTCCGCACACTGATTGGCTGGCGCAACGAAGGGCTCAAATTTATAACAGGGTTTATAGCCGATCATCGCTCTAACGCAAAAATATCACACCACCGCACGACATTCCTCAACCAGATAACCCCATTCAATCCCGGAGGAGAGGAAATCGGCAAGCGCATCAATGCCGCCTATCTTTATCTCGATGTCGAGAAAGAGGGCCGCGGCCACTATAAATTCACATTCAAAGAAATCGAACCGGCTGACATGGAGGAAGATTCACCCTATACACGCCGATACATGGAAATGCTCGAGGAGACCATACGCCGACGTCCTGGACTTTGGTTATGGTCACACAGACGCTGGCATTACAAATAAAAATCATCAATTACTGTTACACAATAACTTCTTATAGAAACGTAAAATCATTAAGAAATGAAAATAATCTGCGTGATTCCGGCAAGAGCCGAATCGTCCCGTTTTTTTGAAAAACCCCTTGCCCTCATCTGCGGCAAGCCTATGATACAATGGGTCTATGACCACTGCAAAGAAGTAGAACTCTTCGAGGAGGTCTATGTGGCCACTGACAGCGAAAAAATCAAGAATGTAGCCGAAGAATTCGGAGCCAAGGTGGTCATGACGCGCTCAGACCACGACACAGCCACCGAGCGCCTCTACGAGGTGTCGACACGCATCGAAGCCGACCTCTATGTCATGGTCAACGGCGACGAACCGCTTCTGACTCGCGACGCAATCGTGCAGTGCATACCCGACGGACTCCAGCCCGATGATTTCTTCGTGTCAAACCTCATGACCGATTTCAGCAATCCCGTGGAGGTCGTCGACGCAACCAATCTAAAAATAGTCACTGCCAAGGATGACCGCTGCCTCTTTATATCCCGCAGCCCGATTCCCTATCCAAAGGGAGCAATGGATTATGTATTCCATAAATTCGTGGGTGTCGGTGCCTTCACACGCAAGGCTCTTGACTTCTACCACAACACCCCGCGCGGCCCGATTGAGAAGATTGAGGAGAATGACTCATTCCGTTTCCTTGAAAACCACAAGCCTATATACTACTACAACTGCCACTGCAAGTCGCTCTCAGTCGACAACCGCAAGGATATCGACGGAGTCGAGGCTTATCTGAAAAGTCAGAATAAATGAGGATACGCACCGATTTCCGCTCTCTAATAAAAGGCTACCAGCGCATGGCGTTCTACACAGGAAATTTCACCCGATATTTCCTGCCAAACGCCATGTTTCGCTATAACTTCCGCGAACAGCTGAAAAGCCTTAGCGATGAGGAGCGTAACGAAATCGAGAGACGGGTTGAGTATTACGCCCGCTGTGCCGAAAACTCAAAAATAGACTCATCGACAGCCGTAGCTGTCGGTGACTTCCACTATCCCTGGAAAGAGGAGCACAAATTCACAACATATTTTTTTGACCTCTACGAGTGTGTGCGCTGTTTCCCGCCCTATTGCCGCTTTAACTATCTGATGGGGGATGTCGCATGGAATCTACCCTTCCCGACTTTCGCAAAGACGCGTCCTATCGGTGAGGGTAAGAGCAATACCGTGCTGCTGCCGCTCAACAAAGTGCGCCACTTCCGTTTCATAAATGACTCACGCAGCTTCCGGGAAAAGAGGGATATGATTGTTTTTCGAAATGTGGTGCGCAGACAACCGCAGCGCTCGCTCTTCCTTGAAAAATTCATAGACCACCCGATGTGCGACGTCGGACAAATCAACAAGGACGCTGCTAATCCTCGCTATATCAAGCCATACATAACGATGCAGGACCAGCTCGATTTCAAGTTCATAGCCTGTATCGAGGGAAATGACGTGGCGACCAATCTGAAGTGGGTCATGTCATCCAACTCTATAGCTGTCACCCCGCGTCCCCGCATCGAATCATGGTTCATGGAAGGGACACTCATCCCCGACTACCATTATATAGAAGTGCGCCCTGATTATTCCGACCTCATAGAGAAGCTTGAGTATTACTCCTCCCATCCCGAAGAGGCGGAGGCTATCATAAGCCATGCGCACGCATACATCGACAAATTTCGTGACCGAGAACGCGAATTACTGACTGCGCGCCTTACCGCAGAGAGATATTTCCAATTAACAGGCCAGTTGAAATAAGCAAGAAGCTAATGATTATGGAGAAGAGAGACAAACAACGCATGTTGATAATCCGCCTGTCGGCTCTTGGAGACGTGGCCATGACCATACCGGCCATATATTCACTTGCGCGTCAATATCCTGAATTGGATATTGATGTTCTGACGCGCCCATTTTTCGGCCGGCTCTTTATCAACAAGCCTGATAATGTAAATATTATCGCCGCAGACTTCAAGGGTGAATACAAAGGTGTGCGTGGCACTCTACGACTTCTCCGCAGGCTCGGACGTCTGCGTCCCGACTATGTCGCCGACCTCCATAATGTGCTCCGCGCCTGGATTATAGACAACTATTTCCGCATAAGAGGAACACGGGTTGAGATGGTTGACAAAATGCGAGCCGACAGAGGCGAGCTTTTCAAGACCGGCAGACCGCAGCAGCCATTTGTCGAGAGATATGCCGACGTATTCAGGCGCCTCGGCTACCCTATAAAACTCGACTTCGAGAGCCTCTTCGACAAGGAGAAGCCCGGCGGCATACCCTTTAATCCCCAACACCCGGCCATAGGGATTGCCCCATTCGCACGATACTATAATAAAACATATCCGGCTGAAATCATGCAGCAATTGATTGATATGCTTATTGCCGACGGATATAATCTGTATCTTTTCGGTGGACGCGGTGAAGAAGCAGAAAAGCTTGATAACTGGGCCAAAGAAAGGGAAAACTGCCATTCGCTCGCCGGGAAGTACGCACTTGAGAATGAAATCGCACTCATGGGCGCTATGGATGCAATGATAAGCATGGATTCATCGAACCAGCACATGGCTGCACTTGCCGGGACTCCCGTCATAAGCATCTGGGGCAGCACCACTCCGGCCTGCGGCTTCCTTGCCTACCGTCAGAATAGTGGTAATGCAATATCTCTCGGGCTATCCTGCCAGCCGTGTTCGGTTGGTGGCGCTTCCGAATGTCCGAAAGGTCATTTTGACTGTATGCGCAAGCTCTCCCCGGAAGTTATTGCAAAAAAAGTGCGAGAAATTGTTCCCCAAAAGTAAACAGAACTTGCAATGATAGGTTTCGGTCTCTTCTCAATAATATATTTTGTCTACTGCGTGGTCTTTTTACAAGTCGTGCAGAAGCCACTATTCGGTGCATACAATAATGTGGTCAACACCGAGAAGCTGACTGCATCAGATATAAGCAGGGTATACACACACGGCTTTGTGTCCGACGCTATCATAGCGGCATATATCACAGCGATACCTCTAATTATATCAGGCATCCACACGATTATTCCATGCTTCAATGTCGGCACAGTCCTTACTGTCTACAATGTCATTATATCACTTGCTATAGCATTGATATGCGTTGCAGACACTCTTCTCTACCGCTTTTGGAACTACAAGATTGATTCATCTGTTTTCGTATATCTCCGCTCGCTGAAAGGAGCGTTTGCAAGCGTGTCAACACTCTATCTTATAGCCGCTTTTAGTGTCGTATTCATTTTTGCGGCCATATTCTTTATCGGACTTGAATATATCACATTGAGAAGCGCATCAAGTCTGCTTGCAGGATGCTGGCTGACATGGTTGAAGGCTCTGCTCGTGTTTCTAATCATGCTCGCGCTTGCAGGAGTTATTTTCATGATAATAAGAGGATTGAAGATACGCCCCAACAACCCGAGCGTGGTATACTACAGTAAGAATCCTTTTTATAACCACTGGGCACTCAATCCCGCTTACAACCTCATATATTCCCTCGGTACAAGGGATGAATTCAAAGGTAAGTTCCGCTTCTTCGATGACAAGGAGTGCGAAGATATTAATTCTGAATTATTCCCGACCGACGGAAAGCCCACCGTCAAGCTGCTGCGCACAGAGCGTCCAAATATACTTCTTGTAATTTGGGAGAGCCTCGGTGCTGAATTCGTTCCTTCGCTTGGTGGAAAGGAAGGGGTGGCTGTCAATGTAGACAGGATTGCTGAAGAGGGAGTTATGTTCACACGCTGTACCGCCGGAAGCTTCCGCACAGACAGAGGTCTCGTCTGCCTCCTCAGTGGCTATCTCGGACAGCCGACCACGAGTGTCATACGCTATACCCGCAAACTTCCAAACCTTCCCGCTCTCCCGCGAAAGCTTAAAAAGGAGGGCTATGTGACGACAGCCGTCCACGGTGGAGAGCTGACCATAATGCACAAGTCAGACTATTATCTCGCATCAGGCCATGACAGGCTCGTCAGTCAGAAAGATATACCGTCATCAGCCCCGACATGCAAATGGGGCGTACAGGACGGCTATATGTTTGACTTTGTCTATGACGATATTATGGAGAAGACCAGAAAGGGTGAGAAATGGTTCACTACGTTCCAAACGCTAAGCTCCCACGAGCCATTCACTGTACCGTATAACCGTCTGCCGGATGACGAGGTGGCCAACTCTTTTGCATATACAGACCATTGCTTTGGAGAATTCGTTGATAGACTAAAGGCTTCGCCCGCATGGGATGACCTTCTCATTATATGTGTTGCCGACCACGGTTACAATGCTACGAAGAATCCTAAGTCGCGTAGCGAGTATGCACATATACCTATACTTTTCACTGGCGGCGCACTCTCATGCCACAAACGCATCGACACAATCATGAGTCAGACCGACCTTGCGGCAACACTTCTCGGACAGATGAACCTGCCTCATGACGAATTCATATTCAGTCGCGACGTCCTTGCCGACAGCTATAAGAAGCCCTTCTCCTTCCACACATATACCAACGGCTTCATGTATACTGACTCTCGAGGCGTCACGATTGTCGACAATGTATCCAATGAAGCAATCGAGGGTCCTGACGAGGAGCGTGAACGCAACGGCCGGGCAATCCTACAGAAGCTATATGAAGATTTAAGCAAACGATAAATATTTTCACCAATCAAGGCTACCACATACACAAACATTCTTCCAATGAAAAGGTATACAAATATATTACACTCAAACCCTGTAGGCATTGTTCTGAACCTACTCTGGGTCTATATATGCTATGAAATCTGCCGACTTGCCTTTCTTGCCGAAAACTGGGGTCTGTATAGCGCACAAATCACCTGGAATGATTTCTGGCATATCACTCTCGGCGGCTGGCGCTTCGACACATCAGCAATTTTTTATACCAACGCACTAATCATACTCCTTTATCTATTCCCTTTACATATAAAGGAGAAGAGAGGCTTTTGCTTGGTAACTAAGTGGTTATATGTCATTATCAATTCGGCATGTATACTCATGAACCTTGCCGATTCAGTGTTCTTTGAATTCAGGAAACACCGCTCGTCAATGGCTATTTTCGATGAGTTCAAGGGGGACAATAATCTTGGCGGCATCGTCGGGGTTGAAATCGTCAGCCATTGGTATTTCGTCCTCCTTGCCATAGCCATGATTATATTTTTATGGAAATGCTACCGCTATCCGGGGACACCGACCAAGCCCAGGAAAGGCTATTATCTGACACAGATAGCCTCGCTCGTAATTATTGCCCCGATTGCCGTCTGCGGTATGCGCGGAAACACATTTTTCACCGCCACACGCCCTATTTCGGTAAACTATGCCCATAAATTTGTAAAGGAGCCGATACAGACCGGCATTGTGCTCAACACGCCCTTCTCCATGATAAGGACTGTCAATCAGATGGCTAAAAACACGCCCGAATTTTTCAAAACTCAGGCCGAACTTGATGCCGTCTACACTCCCCTGCATGTTCCGGCAGACTCACTAACCACAAGGCGCAAGAATATTGTCATATTCATTATTGAAAGCTTCGCACAGGAGTTTGTCGGAGCCCTCAACAAAGACCTTGACAACGGTACATACAAAGGCTACACACCTTTCACTGACTCACTGCTGCAACACAGCCTCTATTATGAGCAGTCATTTGCAAACGGTGGCTTCAGCATTGACGCTATTCCGGCTGTCCTCGCCTCTATACCGCGTATGGACCGTCCATTCGTGCTGTCGCCACACTCACTCAACCATATCAATTCCCTCGCCAGCGAGGTCAAAAACATGGGCTACAGCACAGCCTTCTTCCACGGAGCCGACAATGAATCGCTCGGATTCAACGCCTTTGTGAAGCAGGCCGGAGTTGAAAAATATTTCGGTAAGACAGAATTCATCGCCGACCCACGCTTCGGAGGGAAAGATGAGTTCGACGGTAAGTGGGGCATCTGGGACGAGCCTTTCCTGCAATTTTTCTGCGCTGAAATCGGAGAACTCCCCCAGCCTTTCCTCGCGAGTGTGTTCACCCTTTCGTCACATCACCCCTTCGCCGTGCCTGAGAAATACAAGGATGTCTTTGTCGACGAAGGCCTCCACAAACTCCACAAATGTATACGCTACACCGACTATTCCCTCAAGCGCTTCTTTGAAGAAGCCAAGAAACAAGACTGGTACAACAATACTATCTTCATCATAACTGCTGACCATGCGAGCAGCAAGCGCACACACGATGTCTACATGGGCGAGGTAGGAGGATTCCGCGTGCCGCTCATCTTCTTCGACCCCTCGGGAGAACTGCCGCGCGGGAAACATCCCGGAATCGTGCAGCAGATGGACATTATGCCTACCATGCTCAACTACCTCGGCTACGACCGGCCATATATCGCTTTCGGAAAGGATATGTTCAACACTCCTACAGAAGAAACATGGGCCTTTAACTGGGACTTCTATCCGCAGTATTTTAAGGGTGACTATGTGATGCGCACCGACGGCACAAATATCACAGAAATCTATAACTATAAAGCAGATCCGCTCTTGAAGGATAACCTTAAAGGGAAATTCGACAAGGAGCTGGAGAAAGAGATGTACGGTGAAATGTGCGCACTCATACAAAGCTACATGCAGCGCATGAACTCCGACAATGTGACCGCCAAAAATTAGTCAGAAACTTAGTTTTTAGTGAATTGCTTTTTGCGGTGCGTGCTCCAGTGATGGAAATCGCACTGCGACTCTATGTCCTGCTCAACGTCGTCAGGAAGCGAGGCAAAGAAATCATGCCCTGTCAGGCTTTCGACCGAATCAATGGGCACCGCACAGGCCTGCATGCCTCCTTTGACCTTGCCATTTGGCATTATAAAACCTATGCCACGCGCAGGGACTGTGTATGGCGAGATTATAACTTTAAAAAATTTCCGAGGTACATAGACTCTTGTGTCGCCGATATATTCTATAGGTTTTCCGTCAATGACCGGTCCGCAGACTATATAAATAGCGCTATCGGCCTCCGCCCACTGACGGCACTTCTCTTCCAGGCGCTTCCAGCTTCCGGCATTGAGAGTCTTGACCTGCGGACAGATGTTGGTCATATAGAATGTCTGTGACATTGCCTCCTTGTCCCAGCGCATATCCCCCGCCGGAGCCATGTGGCCACGGTCGTAGCCCGAATAGCTGTAATCCCATGTCTCGGCTGACTGCGGGACATCAGGGTCAGCCATGAATTTATTTGAGCGTGACACATCGCCGTCTGTCTCATCGGCAGTAAGCTCCCATGACACCCAATTGGGAATATGACAATCAGGGTTGAAAGATACATCCATCCCCTTATAACTTCGAAGAATCTCTTTCCGCGCAGGATTGGTCTTCACAGCCATCAAATCACCAAACTCGGCATCAGTGATTTTTCGACCACCACTCCCCTGCTCTTCTCCCTGAAGCCGCATGGCGAGATATATACAGGCTACTATCAGCCCGATGATTATAAGAGGGCGGTCTATTTTTAGCGAAGTCACTTTACGCTTCGCTTTTCTTTTTTTTGCCATTGTCAGAAATCCAATGAATTAATTATTCGGCCGATTTCAGCTGCATCAGCGACAGATGTACCTGTAGCAATCGGCAGACTGACTATCTCGTCGGCAATGCGGTCAGTGACGGGGAGCGGTTCGTGAGTCAAAGATGCGTAACATGGTTGTCTATGAGGCGGGACAGCATAATGAATGTCCGTACCAACTCCCTTCTCCTCCAGAAACTTACGGAAATTGTCACGGCTACCCGCAGGAACGCGGATTACATACTGGTGCCAGACATGGTCAGTGACTTCACGCGACATTGCAGGCAGTATAACAGACGGATGCTCGATAGTGCGCTGATATGCAAGCGCACGGGCAAAGCGGTCAGCATTTTCATCGGCCAAATGAGGGAGCTTGACACGAAGCATGGCTGCCTGAATCGGGTCGAGCCGGCAGTTGAAGCCACAATAGATATTATGGTAGCGGCGATCAGAGCCATAGTTGGCAAGAGCACGCACAGTCGTAGCCAATTCCGAATCATGGGTGACTACCGCCCCTGCATCGCCAAGCGCGCCTACATTCTTAGTAGGATAAAAGCTAACACCGGCAGCATCGCCAAGCGCACCTGCATGATGCGAATCATGAAGACCTGATGCAAGAGTGCGTGCACCGAGAGCCTGGGCACAGTCCTCTATGATTTTCAATCCGTGACGACGAGCGACATCGACAAGGATATCGTCCCAGGCTACACGGCCATAAAGATGCACGGTCATGATGGCACATGTCCGCGGGGTCACAGCAGCCTCAATCAGCGAGCTGTCAATATTCATGGTATGCTCATCGATGTCGACTGCCACAGGGACGAGACCGGCGTCAGAAATGGCAAGCACGGATGCAATATATGTGTTGGCGGGATATATAACTTCGCCCCCCTTACGGAACACACCCATTTCAACATAGGCACGGAGTATCAGACGCAGAGCGTCGAGACCGTTGCTTACACCTATAATATAAGGAGCCGAAAGAATGGCTCCGAGTTCGGCTTCGAGAGCATCGTTTTCCTCGCCACCGATGTAGCGGCCGCTACGGATGACACGTCCGGCGGCCTCGGCAAGCTCCTCCACATACGGCTCATTGACTTTGGCAAGGTCAAGAAATGGAAATCTCATAGGCGCAGGTCGCTTTCTGCCGCGAGGCGTTTGAAAAGTTCATAATCACGAATATATTCGTCCGGGTCATAGAGTATGGAAGTCATTACAAGGCACACACTGCCCGACGCAAAATTATCAAGTGTGCGCCAGTAGCCCGGAGGTATATACAATCCTTCGAATGGACGGTTGAGAGTGTAGGTCATCCAAGTATAACCGTCAAAGAGATTGACATTGAAACAGCCGTTGACAGCCACGAGCAAAGATTTTGCTTCCTTGTGGGAATGTCCGCCGCGAGCCTCGCCGGCCGGGACATCGTAAGTCCAATAGCAACGTGCGATTTCAAAGGGTATCTGGTCATTGTCCTGAACGAAAGTGAGACTCCCTCGCGGATCATAGATGCGCGGGAGCTGAATCAGGCAAGGTTTTGAAGAATCCATTTTTTAAGAGCGTGCTTAGTTTATTTTTATGACTGCAAAGGTAAGAATTTATGGCTTATACGCTACACGGAGAGGGTGACAAAAAGCGAGAGTATGTTATAAAACACATATTAAAACATGGAAAAAATAAAAATTAATTAGTATTTTGCGGTCGATTTATAAAATCATCACTCAAAAGTCTTACCTAAAACTAAAACCAAAACGATATGAAGGTCTACCAAACTAACGAGATCAAAAACATAGCCTTGCTTGGAAGCAAAGGCTCGGGTAAAACCACACTCGCTGAAGCGATGCTTTACGAGTGTGGAGTTATAAAACGCCGCGGTACCATCGAAGGTAAAAACACCGTGAGCGATTCATTTCCCGTCGAGAAAGAATATGGCTACAGTGTGTTCTCGACGGTTTTCTATGCCGAATTCTTAAATAAGAAAATCAATGTTATTGACTGTCCGGGAGCAGATGACTTCGTGGGTAATGCTATCACAGCGCTCAATGTGACCGACACCGGCGTCATCCTCATCAACTCGCAATATGGTGTCGAAGTAGGCACACAGAATATATTCCGCACTGTTCAATCACTAAAAAAGCCGGTCATCTTCGCCCTTAACCAGCTTGACGGAGAAAAAGCTGATTATGACAACGTTATGGAGCAGATGCGCGAGCATTTCGGCAACAAGATTGTAGCCATCCAGTATCCCCTCCAGTGCGGTCCGGGCTTCAACGCCATGATTGACGTGCTCCTTATGAAGAAATATTCATGGGGACCCGACGGCGGCGCTCCCACAATCGAGGAAATCCCTGCCGAGGAAATGGATAAGGCGCATGAGCTGCACCAGGCACTCGTCGAGGCTGCTGCCGAGAATGATGAGACCCTAATGGAGAAATTCTTTGACCAGGGCCACCTTACAGAGGACGAAATGCGCGAAGGAATCCGCAAGGGATTGGTAGACCGCTCGATTTATCCCGTATTCTGCGTCAGTGCCGCCAAGGACATGGGCGTGCGCCGCATGATGGAGTTCCTCGGCAATGTGGTTCCCTTTGTTGAAGATATGCCTGCCCCAGTCACCACTGAGGGTGTCGAGGTGAAGCCTGACAGCAACGGGCCTCTCTCGCTCTACTTCTTCAAAACGACAGTCGAACCTCATATTGGCGAAGTCAGCTACTTCAAAGTCATGTCGGGCACACTCACTCCGGGTGTCGATCTTGAGAACGTGACCCGTGGCTCGCGCGAGCGCATCGCCCAGATTTACTGCGTATGCGGCAGCATCAAGACCCAGGTTGACAAACTGTGCGCAGGAGACATCGGTGCAACTGTCAAGCTGAAGGATGTGCGCACCGGCAATACCCTCGATGCCAAGGAGTGTGACTACAAGTTTGACTTCATCCGCTTCCCGGAGCCTAAATATCGTCGTGCAATCCGTCCTGTGACAGAGAGCGATGCTGAAAAACTCATGGGTATACTCACCCGTATGCACGAGGAAGACCCGACATGGATTATCGAACAGTCAAAAGAACTCAAGCAGACCATTCTCTCCGGCCAGGGTGAATTCCACCTCCGCACACTGAAATGGCGCGTCGAGAACAATGACAAACTTCCTATCGTATTTGAAGAGCCGCGTATCCCCTATCGCGAAACCATCACCAAGGCAGCCCGTGCCGACTATCGCCACAAGAAGCAGTCCGGCGGTGCCGGCCAGTTCGGCGAAGTGCATCTGATTATCGAGCCTTACACCGAAGGCATGCCTGCCCCCGACACCTACAAGTTCGGCAACCAGGAATATAAGATGAACGTGCGCGATACCCAGGAGATACCTCTTGCATGGGGTGGCAAACTCGTGATCCACAACTGTATCGTAGGTGGCGCGATTGATGCACGCTTCATTCCGGCTATCGTCAAAGGTCTCATGGACCGTATGGAGCAAGGCCCCCTAACCGGCAGCTATGCCCGTGACGTGAGAGTATGTATCTATGACGGCAAGATGCACCCGGTTGACTCTAATGAAATCTCCTTCCGTCTTGCAGGACGCAATGCCTTCAGCGAGGCTTTCCGCAACGCCAACCCGAAGGTGCTCGAGCCTGTTTATGACGTTGATGTAATGGTTCCGGCCGACGTGATGGGCGACGTGATGAGCGACCTCCAGGGACGCCGCGCAATCATCATGGGTATGTCAAGCGACAATGGTTTTGAGAAAATCTCTGCCCGCGTGCCTTTGAAAGAAATGTCCTCTTATTCGACTGCTCTCTCATCAATCACAGGCGGACGCTCTGCATTTACCATGAAGTTTGCATCCTACGAACTCGTACCTGCCGACGTCCAGGAGAAGCTTCTCAAAGAATACGCAGAAAAGGCCCAGGCCGACGAATAAACCTATCTATCGTAATTATAAATCATGGCAGGCTGCGCAGAGAAATTTTGCGCAGCCTGCTTTTTTCATATATAATTGAGATGATTAATGGCAGAACATTGAGAAAAAACATTTAATTTTGTAATTGGGTTGCTGCAAGGCAGCTCACGGCATTTTGGGAAAATGCCAGGCGGCCACCTTATAACTTGAAAAATATAAAACCATTTTTGACATGATTGAAACCGACAGGCTTATACTGCGCCATTGGCGAGAGGATGATATGATTCCATTCGCTGAAATCAATAGCGACAAGGAGGTTATGGAGTATCTGCCCAAATGTCTTTCTTTAGAAGAAACTGAGCAGTTCTATAATCGCATAGTAGCCGAACATAAAGCTTATGGTTACGGACTTTATGCCGTGGAAACAAAAAATGATGGCAGTTTTATCGGTTATGTCGGATTCCATCACTTTGATTTTGATGCAGAGTTTTCTCCCGGAGTTGAGATTGGCTGGAGACTTGCGAGAGAGCATTGGAATCAAGGTTATGCCACAGAAACTGCAAAAGCCTGTCTTGATTATGCGCGGAGAAATCATTTGTTCAATGAAATTTATTCTTTCACGACAGTATGCAACCATCGCTCTGAGCGTGTGATGCAGAAAATCGGAATGGAGCGACTGGGCCTTTTCTCTCATTCTGCTTTGCCCGAAGGTCATAGATTAAAGCCCCATGTACTTTACAAATTGGAACTCTGCCATCCGAATAAGAAGGCTCTTGAAAATATGACATTGAAAGAGCTATGGCAACTCTTTCCCATATTCCTGACTCCGCATCAGCCCCAATGGAAGGAACGGGCTGAAGACGAGATGCAAAATCTTTCCGGGATATTGTCTGCTTACTCTCCGATAATCAACCATATCGGAAGTACTGCTATTAACGGCATTAAAGCGAAGCCGATAATTGATATTCTCGTTGAAATTTCACCCGATGCCGATTGGCAAGGTGTAAAAATCGAATTGGAAACAGCCGGATATATCTGTATGTCATCAGCCGGGAGCCGTATGAGTTTCAACAAGGGCTATACTCCGAATGATTATGCAGAGAAGGTATTCCACATTCATATCCATGCGATTGGTGACAACGACGAAATATTATTCCGCGACTATCTCAACAGACATTCTGAAGTGGCTTGCGAATATGAGGCATTGAAGCTGAGCCTCTTGCCACAATTCAAGAACGATAGAGACAGATATACGGATGCCAAAACTGATTTTATTAAAAGGGTCCTATACAATGCAAAAAACGAATGACAGCTTACCAACTGATGATAAATCCAATGCCATGATGCAATCCATAACGCATTACAAGGAGATTGCAGAAGGCGATGTGTCTTTCACTGAGAAGGGGGAGGCATGGTATATGATGGGACAGGCATATAGGCAGTTGGCAGATTTCAAAAAGGCCTTTACTTGCTTCAAAAAAGCTGCCGCGCATGATTATTCCGAAGCGTTTGCAATGGTGGGCGATGCTTATTTGGATGGTCAGGGCGTTGAAAAGAATCCTGCAAAGGCTCGCCTATGGTACAGGAAAGGGGCTGATATGGGTGAAATCACGGCGACACTGAAATTGGCGGACTGCTATAAAAATGGTATCGGTGGCAAGGTTGATTACCCCAAAGCGATGGAACAATATATGCATCTCGCAGAACGCACAGGTCGTTTTTGGAATAGAAACTCCGACAGCATCGGAATTGCGCTATACGAAATCGGCAATATGTATCTCAACGGATTAGGGGTACCTGTTGATTTGAAGAACGCTGTCCGTTATTTCAAACTTGCCGCCAAGAAAGGCAATTCTGAGGCTGAAAATGCTCTCAACAGCAAGAAATTCAGAAATTTCAAGAGATGAAACTGCATACATTGTGTTTCGAGGGCGATCACACTCTTGAAAAAAGAGAGAAGGAGAAATCCAACTATTGCTATGTCAATCTTTTTGCCGTCACATTCGGCATCGCACAATTTATTCTGACAGAATTACAGCCCATTGACCTTGACGGATGCGGAAAACTGACTATCTGCGCTAATGTCGAGCCACAAAATGGGACATACGAACCGGGCTACCATACCTCTCCCGAACTGGGCGTGTCGTGGTATAATCTTGACCTTGAAACTTCCCGCAAACTTTATAATCTTAAACGGTTCAGTAAGGCGTTCAGCGAAGGACTCAGCAATGAGTTTGAAAACTGTGTCGCCAATACTGTGATGGACATTCTTGTGGAGATTGACCGTGTGCAAGGCGGCAAAAATAGCCTTGCAGAGCGGAGAAATGATATTTTTGAGCGGATGCGGGAGTGCGGATACGAGAAGGAAATCTTGCTTGAAAAATACTCGAAACCACGCCGCGACAGAAAGTACCGGGCTAAAGTGTACCGATGCATCGGTCACGGCATAGGCGATGCGATAAGAGTAGATTTAGTCCATTGTGCCACGGAAGAAGTTGTTGTGTCAAGGTGGCTGGAAGAATTGCCACACACCATTGATATGTCCGGGGCTGTCACCAAAACTGCGTGGGATGGAGATGCTTTCAAGGTGACATTATACAGAAGAAGCCCAAGTTGGGTAGAAACAGTAGAACTGCCTGAAAATCAATCGTAGAATGAAGATAAAATACGAAAAGAAATATACAGACAAGTCATTTGACATTGATAAGTGTCGGGAGTCGGCGCAGTCGGGCTATGCTCCAGCACAATATCAGCTCGGTCAATGCTATGAAGAAGGCATAGGCGTAGAGCGTAATTTGGCTAAGGCTTTCAAATTGTACTGGATCGCATCGAATAAATGCCGCCCGGCAAAAGAGCGTCTGAACAAGGATAGTTATCAAGGACAACTTGCCAAATGGCTGAAAAAGGCTGTGAACGGCAAGCAGTTGGCCGGTGCTGACCTTGCGGAAGCGATGTGTATGTTCGGATGCTGTTATCAGCATGATTGGGGTGTGGACTGCAACATGGCTTCTGCTGCGGAATGGTGGCAGAAAGCCGCCGACTTGGGCGATGCTTATGCAAATGACCGTTTGGGATATTGTTATAGTCTCGGCAAAGGTGGTATGCCGAAAGATGCAGAGCAGGCTTTTGCACACTATCTGAAAGCGGCGCAAGGCGGATATTCCGAAGATTATTTCTCTGTGGGATTGTGTTATAAAGAGGGTGACGGAGTGGAACGTGATGAGGAAAAAGCCTTTGGCTGGTTCAATAAAGCTGCCAAGCATGACAACCCTATGGCTTGGGTGGAGCTTGGTCACTGTTATGCTGCAGGGAGTGGCACAGCACAGGATTATATAAAAGCTGTCGAGTGGTATCGTAAGGTGGTGGATCTTGGCGGAAATGCCTTCCCCGATGCGCTGCGCGGTCTCGGCAACTGTTATGCGGCAGGGCTTGGCGTAGAACAGGATTGGGACAAGGCGGTTGAGTTATACCGTCAGGCGGCAAAAGCGGATGACCCTGAATCACAATACCTTCTTGCCGGATGCCATGCCGAGGGACACGGAGTTGAACAGGATATGACAGAGGCCGTGCGCCTTTACAAAAAAGCGGCGACCAATATCAACGAAAACAAGAGATATTACGGACATCCGAGGGCTATGCGTTGTCTGGGCGATTGCTATGCCAACGGCATAGGTGTAAGAAAAAATGCGCGGCAAGCCGCAGCATGGTACGCCAAAGCTGCTGAACAGGAGAATAAATCACAAAAAAAACAACACCAAAATACATCATTAGTACTTAAGATACTATAAACTACATTAGGAATCAAGGTATTTGCATAGATAATAAATTATCGCTAATTTTGTATCATGTTTCAGATATTTGATTCAGATACAATATGCGCCGTTTCGACCGCACCCGGCGTCGGTGGAATCGCAATCATCCGTGTAAGCGGCCCGGATGCCATAAGTATTACAGATAAAATTTGGAAGGGTAAGAAACTGGCAGGTGTCGAAAGTCATACGGCCCACCTCGGAACGATTGTTGACCCTCAACATCCAGGGGAGCCACTCGACACGGCCGTCACAACAATCTTCCGCGGCCCGCGCTCTTTCACAGGAGAGGACGTGGTGGAAATTTCGGTTCACGGCTCACGATGGATTCAGCGTGAACTGGTGAATCTACTCATACGCAGTGGCTGCAAGGCTGCACAACCGGGAGAATTCACACGCAGAGCCTTTGCCAACGGACGACTGGATCTCGCCCAGGCAGAAGCCATAGCTGATGTGATTGCGGCATCATCACGCAGCGCACATAGACTTGCCGCCTCACAGATGCGCGGCGAATTCTCAAAACATATAGCCGAGTTGCGTGACCAATTAATCGAAATCGCTTCGCTGCTTGAACTCGAACTTGATTTTTCGGAGGAAGACGTCGAATTTGCCTCACGTCAAAAATTGCGAGAGCTGGCGGAGACACTATATAAGAAAATCTCATCACTTGCTTCTTCATTTTCAACAGGATCTGTTCTCAAAGACGGTATCCCGGTGGCCATAGTTGGTGAACCAAACGCAGGAAAATCGACCTTGCTTAACCAACTACTCCATGATAACCGCGCCATTGTAAGTGATATTCCAGGAACCACACGCGATACAATCGAGGACACGATGGAAATTGACGGCACACTTTATCGCTTCATTGACACAGCCGGCATACGCGAGACCTTTGATTCCATCGAAAGTCTTGGCATCGAGCGCTCCTACTCTGCGATAGCCAAGGCAAAAATTGTCCTTTGGCTCGTGACGCCCAAAATAAGTGCTACGGATTTCACAACAATAGGATTAAATATTAAAAAGCATCTTACTGAAGATGCAAAATTGATTGTTGTGCTGAATAAAATTGACACAATCAGCGATACCGAAATAGATGCTACGTCGGTTAATCTATGTAATGAATTTGTCGATTCCCCTCATAGTCTATGTGAGAATAATATCCATGCATCATTTCAGACATTAGTGGATTTTTTTTCACAACATGATAAAAATCAAACAAATGTCATAGACAAGTTAATCTATATTTCGGCAAAAAACGGTCAAAATATTGAGAATATTATTTCGGAATTAAGAAAATGCTCTAGCGCGGAATCACTCGAGGATGCTGACATGATTGTTACCAATGCTCGCCATTATGAAGCCCTGATTCATGCCCAAGATTCTATCCATCGAGTAATCCAAGGGCTAAATAACAATCTCTCAGGCGACTTCATAGCCCAAGACCTCCGCGAAACAATCCACTACCTCTCCACAATCACTGGCTCCATAACCACCTCCGATTTACTTCAAACTATATTTTCCAGATTTTGCATCGGCAAATAGATAAACGCTTGAAAATTATATAATTAGCTAATAAATAACACGAAACGCCTCTTTTTAAGGGCGTTTTTTATTGGTCAAAATTGCCGATTTTTGCGCATTTTGGTCGATTTTAGCGATTTCCTGTACCGCGACTGTACCGTTTCCGTGGTTCACCACCTACCTCATCCGAGATGGTGGAGGATATGGCACACAGTGACACACACTGACACGCCATGACACAGATTTAACAGAAATAAAACGGAAATAAACAATGAGCAGTACCATCGAAATCACTAAAAATTGTGAGTTTTGCGGCTCTAATTTTATAGCCCGCAAGTGCTCTACACGGTTCTGTTGCAAGAGATGTGCCGAACGCTCTTACAAGCAAAACAAAAGAAACAACCATATCGCTGAACATCAAGCGATAGCAGATAGTGTGCAAACTGATAAAATCTCAGATCTTGAATTTATCAGTCCGACACAATGCGCCCAACTGATAGGTGTGTCCAGACGAACTTTGTACCGCTACCTTGAGGCGCACAAGATACCTTGTTGCCAGTTTAATGGCTGCACGAGAATACGGAGAACTGATATTGATGCCCTATTCAAAGAGTGGGAATATATCAAGAGGGAGAAGAAGGTGGCTGAGCCTATCGAGGAGTTTTACACG
>CAJUIX010000001.1 GCA_910586665.1 uncultured Duncaniella sp. | reverse complement strand
TTTGGCGTATACACGCTTTCCAGGCGTGCCTCTTCAGCCACTCGAGCATCACTCCTTGTGCCTTTTCTACGATAGCTTTTGGCGCTATCTTTATTCACGGCTGCAAAGGTAAATATTTATTTCGGATTGTGCAAATTTATTATTACTTTTGTCGACTGCTTAACCACAGCTTTGTTGATAATGGACTTTCGCACAGTCATACGCCCCCTTGCCGGACAAAAGGGATTCATCAGTCATGACAGCCGAGTCATGCTGGTCGGATCATGCTTCTCTGATAATATCAGCGAATGTCTTATCCGTGAGCTTTTTACCGTGTGTGACAATCCATTTGGCCCGCTATACAATCCCGTTTCAGTCCGTCGGTCTTTCGAGGTCCTCGCGAGCGGCAAAAGGGTGGGAGAGACGGATTTGTTCGCCCATTCCGGCCTATTTCACAGTTTTTTATTCCATTCCCGTTTTTCGGCTCCGACCCAGGATGGGACCTTGCAGTTGATGAATTCCCGCATAAGTGAAGCTTGCAATTTCATGCGCCGCGCCACAGTAATATTTGTCACTCTCGGCACTACACGCATATTCATTTCCCGTAAGACTGGGGAGGTGGTGGCCAACTGTCATAAGCTCCCGGGCGGAGAGTTCATGGTTAAATATCTGAACCTGCCGGAGACAATTGATGCTGTCAGTGGCATTGTCGAGGCCATTCGTTCTGTTAACGAGTCAGCTTATATAGTCTTCACGGTCAGCCCTCTGCGATACTTCGAGCTTGGTGCCCACGGCAACCAGCTGTCTAAGTCTACACTTCTGCTTGGAATTGACGAACTTATAAACTCAGGCCGATTCGAGGGGCTGCACTATTTCCCGGCCTATGAGGTGATGATGGATGACCTCCGCGACTATCGTTTCTATGCCGAGGACATGAAACATCCCTCACGCCAGGCTGTAGAGTATATCTACCAACTGTTTAGGGACTCTTATTTTGACGACACGACCCTCGCGACAGCCAAGGAGGTCTCTGCATTTACACGCAGGTTCTCTCACTTGGTGATGAGCCGCTCGCCCGAAGTGCGCGAACAGGAATTTGCCGACCGACGCCAGGCCGCTGAACTGTTAACCAGGCGTTATCCAAAACTTAAAGATGCTTGTGAGCGTTATATAGATAGCATGTATGATAATGAAATATAGTATTTCAGACATAGCACAAATCCTTGGAGCCGAATCTGACTTAAAGTCACCGGCTTCTATGATAGGACGGTTGCTAACCGATAGCCGTTCCTTGACTTATCCCGAAGAGTCATTGTTTTTTGCACTTAAGACCCATACGGGTGACGGGCATCGTTATGTCCGTCCGCTCTATGAGCGTGGTGTTAGAAATTTTGTGGTAAGTCGTCTGCCCGCGGACGCGTCAGAGATGCCCGACGCCAATTTCCTCGTTTCATCTTCCCCCTTGGACTCGCTCCATAAGCTTGCCCGGCATCATCGTGGACGTTTCCATATCCCGGTCATTGCTATTACCGGCAGTCGTGGAAAAACCACCGTCAAAGAGTGGCTCAACCAGCTCCTTCAGTCCGACGTGGTCATCACCCGCAGCCCTCGCAGCTACAACTCTCAAATCGGAGTCCCTCTGTCGGTCTGGGAGCTTGACGATAGCAGCGCTCTCGGAATCTTCGAGGCCGGAATATCTCTTCCGGGGGAGATGAAGGAGCTTAAGTCCATACTTCAGCCCGAAATCGGCATCTTTACCAATATTGGAGCCGCCCATAGCGCCGGATTTGACTCGATAGAAGAAAAATGTAGAGAGAAGGCTTCCCTGCTCGAATCGTGCAAGTGTGTGATATATAATGGCGACGATGAGTTGATAGGTTCCTGTGTCGCTGATGCTCCTGTCACTATTGCATGGTCGCGCCTACGCACCGACGCACCACTCTATGTCGGAAATATCTGCGAATCAGAAGGGACCACGACCCTTACATATATATATAAAGGTGGTGAGGCTCATAATTTGAGTGTTCCGATGATCGGCGGCCACGATATAGAAAATGCCATCCACTGTCTTGCAGTGATGCTATACCTTGGTGTTGCTACAGAGGATATAGCCAAACGGATGGCCGCCCTCACTCCTGTCGGGACGCGCCTTGAGCTTATCGAGGGTGTCAATGGATGCCTGCTTGTGCATGATAACTATACAAGCGAC
Source organism: uncultured Duncaniella sp. (assembly GCA_910586665.1). Classification (GTDB taxonomy): domain Bacteria; phylum Bacteroidota; class Bacteroidia; order Bacteroidales; family Muribaculaceae; genus Duncaniella. The sequence goes on along the minus strand of CAJUIX010000001.1, from coordinate 212,253 downwards.
TTCAATTCCCTCCTTCCGGCGCTTGACTTCATGCGCCGACGCAATGTCTCCGGGCGCACGTCGACCGTGATTCTCAGTGACCTCATGCATGGAAGTGGCGATGCGGCCAATGACTATCGGATGGTAGGCGACCTTCTCACTCGTGCCGGCGTCAGCCGCATAATCGGTATCGGTTCCGAGCTGAAGCGTAACTCCGATAGCTTTGCCGGATTGGACGCCCGTTTTTTTGAAAGCACCGAGGCCTTTCTAAAAGGAATGTCGACTCAGGACTTCAGCAATGAACTGATTTTAATAAAAGGCGCCCCTTCTTTTGGCTTCGCCCACATCTGTGAGCTTCTTGAAGCGCGCCAGCACGAGACTGTCCTTGAGATTAATCTCGACGCGGTAGTTGAGAATTTCAATGCCTTCCGCTCGCGTATCAAACCCACCACCGGGATTGCATGTATGATTAAGGCCTCGGGCTACGGGGCAGGTTCCCACGAACTCGCCCGAACACTCCAGGCCCAGGGCGCGACATATCTCGCCGTGGCTGTCCATGACGAGGGCGCCGAACTTCGCCGTGCAGGCATTACCATGCCGATTCTTGTCCTCAACCCGACAGTCGACAACTTCCATGCCATATTCACCGACCGTCTGGAGCCGGAGATTTATAGTCTCGACTTTCTGAAAGCCCTCATCCGCGAGGCCGGTCGCTATGGTGTGAAAGATTTTCCCGTGCATATCAAGATTGACTCCGGGATGCACCGCCTCGGTTTCCGCAAGGAGACTCTTCCAGAGTTGATAGAGGTTTTGAAGGGTAGCGATGCAGTGGCACCGCGCTCGATATTCTCCCACCTATGCGCAGCTGATGACCCCTTGGAGGATGACTATACGCGCGGCCAGTTCGAATACTTCGACGAATGTTGCCGCATGTTGCAAGATGCCTTCCCCGGACGCCGGATTATCCGCCACATCCTTAATTCTACAGGTATCACCCGCTTCCCTGAGCACCAGCTCGACATGGTACGCCTCGGCATAGGGCTTTACGGCATAAAGACGATGAACGACGGCTCGCAGGATAACCTCCGCCCGGTGTCCTCGCTCCACACCGTCATAATATCTCTGAAGCACTGGCCGGCCGGCACCACTATCGGCTACAACCGTCGCGGTCTTCTGAAGCGCGACTCTGTCATTGCCACAGTCCCAATCGGTTATGCCGACGGCATCAACCGTCACCTCGGCTACGGCAACTCGTCGATGGTTGTCAAAGGTGTTGAGTGCCCGACAGTCGGAAGCATCTGCATGGATGCCTGCATGATTGACGTCACCGATGTCCCTGACGTCCGTACCGGCGACCGTGTGGAGGTGTTCGGCGACAATATGCCGGTCGACCGCCTCGCCGAAACTCTCGGAACCATACCTTATGAAGTCCTTACATCTATTTCTCAGCGCGTAAAGCGTGTCTATTTTCGAGAATAGATTGTTATATATAAAAACACACGTTTATAAAACAACAAAAAACACAAATGATTATGAAATCGCCCAGTTTATACATCATCGCAGGATGTAACGGAGCCGGCAAGACGACGGCTTCCTTTACTATATTGCCAGACGTTCTTGACTGCCAGCAGTTCGTTAATGCCGATGAGATTGCCAAGGGCCTTTCTCCCTTTCACCCCGAGAGTGTCTCTTTTGAGGCGGGACGAATCATGCTCCATCGGATTGAGGAACTTTTGCAAAAAGGTATTACCTTCGCTATTGAGACGACGCTTGCAACCCGCAGCTACCAGTCGCTCGTGTCGAGGGCGCATAAGCTCGGCTATTTCGTCCACCTATTATATATATGGCTCTCCTCGCCGCAGCTTGCCATAAAGCGTGTGGCCCAAAGGGTCAGCGAGGGTGGACACAACATTCCCCAGGACGTTATTATCCGTAGATATCATCATGGAATCAGTAACCTTTTCAATTTATTCATGCCCATCGTCGATAGTTGGACGATTATCGACAACACCCGCTGTAGGCCGCAAGTCGTGGCTAACAGTACTCTGACTTTAGCACCGGAATTGTATGACCGAATTAAAAACGATGGAGAAACTCAAATTGACTGATAATATTTCCGAAAAACTTGCCCGCGGGATGCAAATCGCCGTGGAAAAATGTCTCTTGGACAAAATCGTCAAAGGACAGAGCGTCGTCTATGCACATGACGACGGCACAATCTACACCATGTCGGCTAAGGCTGCCCTTGATCATTTCCTTGCCGAAACAGCATCTGAGCAAGCCCAAATATAGTTTTGGAGCTAAGGAATATCGGTGACTGTAGCGCATTGACAATATGTGTTACAGTCCCTTTTTGCGTGCTGTCGGCAAGCGAAGGGGCATAACGAAACAACTGCCTCTGCCGCTAATCCGGCAAAGGCAGTTGGCCTGTTTATGTATATTCGGTAGAAACAGTGAAATATCAATAGTTTTCAGCTTTGCGCTCAAAGTAGCCCTGCTCCTTTCCGCACACGGGGCAGCGTTTGGGAGCGTTTTTGCCCTTGTGCACATAGCCGCAGTACATACACTGCCATTCGGTTTCCTCCTCTTCGGAGAATTCCTGACCATTGGTGAGTCGCTCGAGGAGGCGGAGATAGCGTTTCTCATGTTCCATTTCGACTTTGGCAATCATCTTGTACATTGTCGCCACATCATTGAAGCCCTCCTCTTCGGCTGTCTGGGCGAAAGAAGAATAGAGGTCGCTCCATTCTTCACGTTCACCTGCAGCAGCCTCGCTGAGATTGGTCATGGTGTCGGCAACTACTCCTGCGGGATAGCCTGCCTGGATTTCCACGACTCCTCCTTCGAGACGGGAGAAGAACATCTCTGCGTGGCTAAGCTCCTGCTCGGCTGTGATTAGGAAGATTCGTGCAATCTGCTCATAGCCCTCTTCACGGGCCTTCTTTGCAAACAGTGTGTAGCGTGAGCGGGCCTGGCTCTCACCAGCGAATGAGGCGAGCAGGTTATGCTCGGTCTTGGTACCTTTGATAGATTTTTTCTCCATATAGGGATGCAGTGTTAAATCAGTTTTGATGTTGTTGTCGTTAAGTAAACACCCGATATGCCGAAAAAGTTCTATGCCAGGCAATGTTTTGTCTCCCTCGTCTAAAGTTTGTTCAGATATTGTCCTTTGCCGAGTGTTGACTTGCCATACATGACCGCGTGGCGGGGACAGACATGGTAACATGCGAGGCATCCGGCACAGTTGTCGCCCCAGGAGGGGCGCTTTTTGCCCCGTGAGGCTTTCATCACCTCTGTGCTCGCCGGAATCTGCATTGTGATATTGTCAAGCGGGCAGCGGGCGGCACATTTTCCGCATGATATGCAACTCTCGGTAGAGTAAAAATCCCTGGGCGACATGGCATTGCGGATAAACCAGGGATAGATAATCTTTGTCTTTACCCAAGCGAAGCGTCCGCGGGTCACATCGGTCTGTTTTTTATCCTTCTCTGGGTTGAAATCATGTATACGCGATGCTATTTCGTCGATTCTTGCCGGAGCGGCGGCGAGTTTGTTACTCTCGAGCTCTTTGGGGTCGACATCGAAGCCCTTCATGCAGACATAGTTGTTGGGCATGATGACCGTGTAGGCGCAGCCGTCGTGCCAGCCCCGTTTTCTAAGGTCGGAGCGCCACATCTCGTCCGCTAAACCGCAGTCGTCGCCGCAGGTAAGGACAAGATGGTGTGTCAGAGCCTCTGTCCCTTGCCTGAATTCTATCTTCTTGATTATTGATCTGACGTAGGGTGGTATGCCCCATGAATACACGGGGCATACCCAAATGATTTTGTCGTCATTGTCAGATGTGACAAGCGGCGTCGCCACTATGCCGGGCTTCATCTCCCTCAGTGCTTGCTGTAGTCGTGCCGCGAGTCTTTCGGCCACGAAGCGGGAGTTGCCCGTGCCTGAAAACCAGAGTATCATCGTCGGGCGCCGGTTCAGATTGTCACCTGAGTCGCTCCGAAGCCGAACTCTCTGAACGATGCGTCCTGGACGTCGTGACCCTTGTAGCGGTGGTTGAGTTCCTTCATGAGGGCAGCCCGGAGCACGCCTTCGCCCTTACCGTGGATAAACACTATTTTCTGACCCTTGTGCTTTAGATTGGCATCCATGACACGGCGAAACTCGTCAATCTGTATGTTGAGAATGTCGGCCGGGCTTAGTCCTGCTGTGGTGTCGACAAGTTCCGAGATATGGAGGTCAACCTCTATGATGTCGGGGCGCTTCTGAGGATTCTTTTTCACAGGGCGGTGGGTGGGGCGGTCTATAGCTTTCTTTGCCTTGATTGCCTTTTCAATTTGTGATGAGTCAAGCACCATGCGTTTGCGGGCTACATCGTTGGTCACAAGGTCGATTGCTATCACCTCCTTGTCGAAGTACATGTTGGAGGTGAAGCAATGGAGCTTGAAGAATTTGGTTGTGTCAAGGGCAGTCTCTATAGCCACGGGTGCTTTCAATTTGAACTCACGCCCTGATTTGAAGGCTATCATCTGCACGGCTATGCGGTCCATGTCAGGGAGCGACGCACCGTTGATTTCCTCAAGAAACACCTGCATGTTCGGTTCGATGACTCCAGCAAAACGTGTGGTCCATCCGTCGGCCTCGTCCGCACGGGAGAGGTAGATGAGGTAGAGGTAATAGTTGGAATCGTTGACGAGATAGGTGTCAAAAGTAGTATCGTTGAGGCGCTTGATGTCATGCGGTTCATAGCCGAGGACTATGTTGAGCTTCTCTCCCTCAGGTGTCTCTTCGACCTCTTCGGGCGACGGGATGCTACGCGCCGGTGTTGTCGCGCTGACTGCAGCCGGGGCAACGGCTTCTTGTGTAAGCGCTACTTTCTGCTCTGTGACTTCGGGGGAGGCCACAACCACGCACTCCCGGAGGAGGGTAGGGGTCTCGAATCCGTCGTCGTCAACGTAGGCTATGTTGCCCTGTATTCTTTTGATGATGCCGCCCCCCACTGAATTGAGAAAGCGCACGCGGTCTCCGACTTTTGCCATGATATATTGTCGTAATTTGTTGTTATATGTTTGGTTAATTCATTAATTTCTCTTTAAGGAAGCGGCCTGTGTATGATGCCTCACAGGCTGCTATTTCTTCGGGTGTGCCGGTGGCTACCAGACGACCGCCTTCCGCACCACCTTCTGGACCTATGTCAATCACATGGTCGGCACACTTGATGACATCCATATTGTGCTCGATAATCAGCACGGTATGACCTGCCGCAATCAGTCGGTCGAATGATTTCATGAGTGTGGCTATGTCATGGAAGTGCAGGCCGGTGGTCGGCTCGTCGAAAATATAGAGTGTCGGCTCGCCTTTCTCATCGGCGAAAAATGAGGCTAACTTCACGCGCTGGTTCTCGCCTCCCGACAGTGACGATGAATTTTGTCCCACCTTCATATATCCGAGTCCGACGTCGCTCAGAGGTTGGAGTCGCTTTACGATGCGCTTTTCCTGAGCTCCTTTCGTTTCCGAGAAAAAATCTATGGCCTGGTCAATGGTCATTTCGAGGATGTCGTAGATGTTCTTGCCGCGGTACTCCACTTCGAGAATCTCCTTTTGGTAACGCTTGCCGTGACATGACTCGCAGGGGACGGTAATGTCGGCCATGAATTGCATCTCGATTGTGATATACCCGTCACCCTTACATTCTTCGCATCGGCCTCCGTCGGAGTTGAAGGAGAACATCGAGGCGCTGTAGCCCATCTGCTTTGCCGCCTGGGTCGAGGCGAAGAGCTTGCGGATTTCGTCGAAGGCTTTGAGGTATGTCGCGGGGTTTGAACGCGAGGACTTGCCGATAGGGTTTTGGTCGACAAACTCGATGTTGCTGATTCGTGACAGTTCCCCACCGAGTTTTCGGAAGGTTCCGGGTGCGTCGCCGGGCAGTCCGAGGTGGCGGCTGACGGCGCGGTAGAGTATGTCGCGCACGAGTGTCGACTTGCCCGAACCGCTGACGCCGGTGACCACTGTCATTACTCCCAATGGAAATTTGACGTCGATGTCTTTAAGGTTGTGTTCCTTTGCTCCGATAACCCTTATGGAGTCCCTCCAGCGCCGGCGCTGCTTGGGCACGGGGATTGAAAGTTCGCCGGTGAGGTATCGGGCCGTATAGCTATCGGTGGCCTCGCCGCGGGAGTGGGAGGGCACAAGCTCGGAGGGGGAGCCTTGGTATATGATTGTGCCTCCGAGGCGTCCGGCGTCCGGCCCGACGTCGATGAGGTAGTCGGCGGCGCGCATGATTTCCTCGTCGTGCTCCACGACCACCACGGTGTTGCCGAGGTTGCGCAATTTTTTCAAAACGGTGATGAGGCGGTCGGTGTCGCGCGAGTGCAGACCTATTGACGGCTCGTCAAGTATGTATAAGGAGCCTACCAGGCTGCTGCCGAGCGATGTCGCGAGGTTGATACGCTGGCTTTCGCCTCCTGAGAGAGAAGAGGAGAGACGGTCGAGTGTCAGATAGCCTAATCCAACCTCTTCAAGATACGAGATGCGGTTGTTGATTTCACGCAGCAGGCGCGAGGCTATGCGGCTATCGGTCTCGTCGAGGCTGAGTTTTTTGAAAAAATCCAAGAGCTCGCTGACCGGCATGCTGACGAGCTCCCCTATGGTCTTGCCGCCGACGCGGACATAGGAAGCAGACTTCTTCAGTCGTGAGCCGTGGCAGTCTGGGCAGATTGTTTTCCCCTGGTAGCGCGCCTTCATGACACGGTACTGTATCTTATACTGGTTCTCGTCGAGCATCTTGAAGAAGTTGTCGAGCGAGGGGAACTCACCATACATATACCGTGCGCCGCTGTCATTTTTCGGCCCGTGCCATAGAAGGTCTTTCTCCTCCGGGCTGAGGTCGAGATATGGTTTGTGGATCGGGAAGCCGAAGCGGGCAGAGTCGCTTATAAATGCCCGCTTCCACTCGCTCATCTTGTCGCCGCGCCAGCAGGCCACGGCGTTGTCGTAGATTGACAGAGTGTTGTTGGGGACGACAAGGCGCTCGTCGACTCCCAGCACCTTCCCGAAGCCTCCGCATGTGGGGCAGGCTCCGACGGGGTTGTTGAAGTTAAACATCATCTCTGTCGGCGTCTCGAAGCGGATGCCGTCGGCCTCGAATATTTTTGAGAAATCCTTCTCGACGAGCCCGTCCTCGGCCCAAAGCATCACTTTAAGCCTGTCGCGTCCCTCGAAGAAGGCTGCCTCTACCGAATCGTTCAGTCGGCTCACTTCGTCGGGGTCCGCTGAGACGGAAAGACGGTCGATGAGGAGGAGATAGTCATCAGTACTGAAGCTGTCAGGATTGTCGCGCACCTGTGTCAACAGCTCTTCGATTTCGATGAAGCGTCCACCCTCTGCGACCGCTCGCGAATAGCCGGCCTTGAGGTAGACATCGAGCTGTGATGCAAATTTTCGTCCCTCCGGGAGTAGGATAGGGGCGGTGATAGCCGCGCGTGTTCCCTCGGGGTAGGAGCAAACGAAGCGCACCACGTCGTCAATCGTGTGTTTCTTCACCTCCTCGCCGCTGACAGGGGAGAAGGTGTGGCCGACACGCCCGAAGAGCAGGCGCATGTAGTCGTAAATCTCTGTCGAAGTGCCAACGGTGCTTCGCGGGTTGCGTGTGTTTACCTTTTGTTCTATTGCTATGGCCGGCGGGAGACCGAGTATGGCCTTGCACTCCGGCTTGGGCATCTTGCCCATAAACTGGCGGGCGTAGCTGCTGAGGCTTTCGACGTAGCGGCGCTGCCCTTCGGCATAGAGGGTGTCAAAGGCGAGCGACGATTTTCCCGAGCCGGACACTCCTGTGATTACCACGAGCTTGCCACGGGGGATTTCTACGTCCACGTCCCGGAGATTGTTGACCTTCGCGCCTAAGACTGTGATATTTTGTTCCTGAGAAGATGTATTTTGTTTCTGCTGCATTTTATAATTTGGAATAACATACAAAGTTACAAAAATTGCACAAAATCTGCAAGCAGGGTCTCGGTCTGTAATCTTTAAATATATAAAAAAAACGAAGGCTGGCCTCACGGTCATCCTTCGCTGCTTACACATAGTACTTAACGTCAGTGGATTTATAAATGTCTAATAATGCAAATGTCTCTTGAGTGTATGTTGGGGATAGTTGAGAACTTTTTAGCATCACGAGGAGAAATTGTTTTATCTGTTTTTGAGCATCGCTCCCGTGATGTTGATGCAAAGTTATGTTTTAATTTTTGAAAATCCTAATCCTCTTTTATGTCAATGGCGGGGCGGGTTCTTCATGTATATGCTTATATGTGAGATGCGGCTACAAAATTGCCAAACTTGTAGTCTGTGGGTAGACAGATTGCCATTATTTGGCCTTAAATCGAATCAAAGTGTAATTAAGTTAAAATTGGTTAAAAGTTGGCGGGCTTGTTTTAGAACCACTAAAAAGACTTTTTTTAGCTATAAAATAACCTTGCTGTGGCTCCTGTAGGCCTCCAAATGTTAAAATAGGGCGGTCCTTATAAGGTGTAATTGCGGAAAAATTACTACCTTTGGGGTCGCATTTTTATAAAATAGCAGCAACCACCCAACAGATGAAAGAAGACAGCACAAAAATAGTTTCGGTAGGACAGATTGACATAGGGCTTCCCTCTGAGCGCCCGATTCCAAATTTCGATGATCTCCCAATCATAGCCATGAGGGACCTCGTGCTTTTCCCCGGCGTCACATTCCCTATAACCCTGGCGCGGGAAAACTCGGTCAGGACTGCTTCAGCCGCTGCCGAACAGCATATCCCGGTGGGTATTTTCTGCCAGCGTGATGCAGCGACGGAACATCCCTCGCTCGCCGACCTCTATGACTACGGTGTCGTGGCCGACGTGCTCAAGACCTTCGATCTTCCCGACGGAACCCATACGGCCATACTCTCGGCGCGTGAAAAAATAAAGATTGTAGGTCATTCCGAAGGTAATCTCATACCAGGAGCGCTATCAGCCTCTGTAAAGACCATACATGACACTACTCCACGCGCGTCGGACAAGGAATTTGTGGCGCTCGTCGACGATATTCGTCAGACCACGCTAAACATACTCCACTCCGGCAACGAGAAGATGAGCGACCTCGCCTTCAACATCGAGAATATCCCCGGCCCGCAGCTGCTCATCAACATCATCAGCACTCACTCACCCTTCTCTCCCGCGATAAAGATAGAGCTGCTGCGCAAGAACCGTATCAAGGAGCGCGCGCAGCTCCTCCTCAGCCACCTCGCCCACAGCGAGGAGATGGCCGAAATCCGTGCGGAAGTGCATCGCAAGGCCCGCAAGAACATTGACGAGCAGCAGCGCAGCGCCTTCCTCCAGCATCAGTTCGAAGTGCTGCGCGAGGAGCTTTACGGCGACGACGATGACTGCCACGCCCTCGAGGAGAAGGTCAAGGAGATTGTCCTCCCGGACTCCGTCAAGCGTACTTTTGACAAGGAACTCGAGAAACTCCGCCGCCTCAACCCACAAAGCCCGGACTACTCTGTGCAGTACAGCTATCTCCAGCTGCTCACCGACCTTCCGTGGGGCAAATATTCGGAGCTTGACACCGACTTCCCCGCAGCCGAGCGCGTGCTCGACGAGGACCACTACGGTCTTGAAAAAGTGAAGGAGCGCATCCTCGAACAGCTTGCTGTGATGATGAACACCCCAGAGGGACGCTCACCTATTATATGTCTCGTCGGCGCTCCGGGTGTCGGCAAGACCTCCCTCGGACAGTCTATCGCCAAGGCTCTCGGCCGAAAATACCAGCGAGTGTCGCTCGGCGGTCTTCATGACGAGGCTGAAATCCGAGGCCACCGCCGCACCTACATCGGTGCCATGCCGGGCCGCATCATCGACGCCATAAAGCGCGCCGGGACCTCCAACCCCGTCCTGCTTCTTGACGAAATCGACAAGACAGGCAGCGATTTCAAGGGTGATCCCTCATCGGCTTTGCTCGAAGTCCTCGACCCCGAGCAGAACAACCGCTTCCATGACAACTATGTCGACGTCGACTACGACCTCTCGCACGTCCTCTTCATCGCCACGGCCAACACAATCTCATCCATCCCCCGTCCGCTCCTTGACCGAATGGAGATTATCGACATTTCCGGCTATCTGCCCGAAGAGAAGATTGAAATAGCCCGCAAGCACCTGATTCCCCGCCTCGCGGAGGAGAACGGCTTTGCAAGGGATGAAATCACGTTTACCACCGAGGCTCTTTCGAAAATCATCGAGAGCTACACCGGCGAGAGCGGCGTCCGTCTGCTCGAAAAGGAACTCGCCAAGGTAATCCGTAAAATTGTGCTCAACAAGATGCGCGGCAAGGACTATAAACTGACGGTCGAGGCCTCGGACCTTCGAGAATATCTCGGGGTCGAGACCTACACCCCCGAGCGCTACGAGGTGTCCGACACCCCCGGAGTGGCCACAGGTCTCGCATGGACTGCCGTCGGAGGCGAGATTCTGTTCATAGAGTCCTCTATTACCCAGGGCAAGGGGGAGAAGCTCACGATTACCGGCAACCTCGGCGACGTCATGAAGGAGTCAGCCGTTATAGCCAACCAGGTGGTCAAGGCGCGCGCCGCATCCTACGGCATCGAGCCTGACAGCTTCGAAAACCGTCAACTCCACATCCATGTACCCGAGGGAGCTATCCCGAAGGACGGTCCGTCGGCCGGTATCACAATGTGCGTGTCAATTCTTTCGGCTCTTACCGGGCGTCCCGTAAGGTCGCGCCTCGCCATGACCGGCGAGATAACCCTGCGCGGCAAGGTGCTTCCTGTCGGTGGCATCAAGGAGAAAATCCTGGCCGCGAAGCGCGCCGGCATCACCGATATTATCCTCTGTGCCGACAACCGCAAGAATATCGAGGACATCAAGCCTGTGTATATCGCCGGTCTGACCTTCCACTACGTCTCGACAATCGACGAGGTCTTCAAAATTGCCATCGGCGAATAAAAACACCTATCCCTCCACCACATTTTAATTATATATTAATATGAAAAGAATCCTCCTCCATGTCGGGTTGATGTTGGTTGTGGCCATTGCGGTCTGCTGGCTTGCTATGTTGTGGCTTGACGTGTGGACCCGCCACGATTCGACTGTCACGGTTCCCTCAGTCAAGTCAATGACCTACTCCGCCGCCGAGCGCACTCTCATAGATGAAGGCCTTGTGGCCATCCTTGCCGACTCTGTCTATGACCGCACCACCCGTCCGGGCACAGTTATCGAACAGAACCCGAAGGTGGGCACCGTCGTCAAGGAGGGACGTGAAATATACCTCACCATCAACGCCTTCTCGCCCAAAATGGTCAGTCTACCCACTCTCACCGACATCTCTGTCCGTCAGGCGAAGTCGATACTCGAAGGTCTGGAGATAAAGAACGTGGTCGAGAAGCGCGTCCCAAGCGAGTTCAAGGATCTTGTCCTTGCGGTCTACTATAAGGGACGCCGCCTGTCGCCCGGAGCAAGAATCCCGGTCAACTCGACCGTCACTCTCGAAGTGGGCGAGGGGGTTCAGGAAGTTTTTGAGGAGGGTGACAGCGCCGAGGTTGATACGGAGAACGCGCCCGAGCAGTTGAACCTGTTTTGACAGTTGACCTTATGGCTGAACTCTACAACGAACATCTTTCCGACGCGCCGCGTCCAGACGATGCCGACGAGCTTGACGAGGAAGTTGGCGAGGACATAGGTGGAGGGCTATATGAGCATTTCCGCTTCGTGGCCGACAAGGGGCAGCAACTGCTCCGGGTCGACAAATTCCTCGTCTCAAGGCTCGAAAAATCTTCGCGCAACCGCATCCAGCAGGCTGCGGATGCCGGATGTATACTCGTCAACGGCAAGGCTGTAAAGTCCAACTACCGCGTGAAGCCTCTCGATGTAGTGCAGGTGGTCATGGATCGTCCGCGCTACGAACTCGAAATCATCCCCGAGGATATTCCGCTTGATATAGTCTATGAGGACGATATGCTTCTCGTGGTCAACAAACCGGCAGGACTCGTGGTCCATCCCGGCCACGGAAATTATTCCGGGACCCTTGTCAACGCCCTGGCATGGCATTTTCGTGACAACCCTGACTATGACGTCAGTGACCCGCGCCTCGGCCTCGTCCACCGTATTGACAAGGACACCTCCGGGCTCCTCGTTGTGGCCAAGACACCCGATGCAAAGACACATCTCGGCAAGCAGTTCTTCAACAAGACCACCAAGCGTGAGTACAATGCCCTCGTTTGGGGCGTCCCCTCTCCGGCTGTCGGACGTATCGAGGGAAATATCGGCCGCAATCCCAAGGACCGCCTGCAAATGGCTGTGCTTCCCCCCGATGATCCGACAGGCAAACATGCCGTCACACATTACGAGGTGCTTGAGGACTTCACCCACGTCGCCCTCGTCAAGTGTGTGCTTGAGACCGGGCGCACGCATCAGATTCGTGTCCACATGCGCCACATAGGCCACCCCCTCTTCTCTGACGCACGCTACGGCGGCGATGCAATCCTGCGCGGCGAGCGCAACGGCTCCTATCAGAAATTCGTTGCTAACTGTTTTGAAATCTGTCACCGCCAGGCCCTCCACGCCCGTACTCTCGGTTTCGTCCATCCTGCCACTGGTGAGGAGATGTTTTTCTCTGCCCCCATACCCGCCGATATGACCGCGCTCATTGAGAAATGGCGCTCATATGCCCGAAAAGGTTAAAATTTAGTTAAACTACTTGACATCGGCCTCCTGCGGTTGTAAATTTGCACTTTATTAATTATTATGGTAAAAAGGCGTCATCACTTAATCCCTTTGTTCACTACCCGTGCCACCGCGACAGTGTCGGTCGCACTGGTGCTTTTTATTCTTGGAGTAGCCTCTTTCATGGGCATAGCCGCCCACAAGGTAACCGAGGGTATAAAGGGTAATATGGGCTTCGTGGTTCTCTTCAACGAGGAGGTGACCGCCTCCGACATTGATGCTGTCAGGTCGCGTCTCAAAAAAAATCCGGGCGTAAGCTCTATTTCCTATTCCTCGCCTGAAGCCGTGCTCGACCGCTGGCAGAAAATGGTAGGTGAGGAGGAGGACATCACCCGTCTTGCCGGGGTCAATCCCTTTGTCGGCGAGCTTGAGGTCCGGGTCCGTCCAGCCTACGCCTCCAATGACAGCATCGGCCTTATCATAACACCTCTCCAGCTTATGCCCCAGGTGTCGGAGATAAAGGTGCACACAGAACTTGTAGACCGTATCAACTCCACCCTCCGAAGCGTCTCGCTCAGCCTTATTTTCGTGGCGGTGGCGCTTCTGACCGTGTCGTTTATACTTATATTTAATACGGTAAGGCTTACTGTCTATGCCCGTCGCTTCACTATCTACACGATGAAGCTTGTCGGCGCGACAGCCTCCTTCATACGGCGTCCCTTCCTTATCGACAACATTGTTAACGGGCTCGTTGCCGGGCTTATAGCCTCGCTTGCCCTCGTGGGTATAGTTTACTATGGCCGCACTTTCGACCTCTCCATCGCCGAGGTGCTGACATGGGATTGTGTCATAGCCGTCCTCGTGGGCGTGGTCATTACCGGGATTTTAATCTGTCTCATAGCTGCGATTTTTGCCGCAAACCGCTATCTGAGGCTCTCTTACGACGAAATGTTTAAATAACAACTGAATTATGGCAAATAAAACTGCTCCAAAGCGTGATGCCGGTGAGTCAAAGCTGCTTCTCGAGAGCGAGAGCCGCCTCCCGCTTCTCAAAGTCAATTTCATCCTCATGGCCATAGCCGGAGTGCTCATCGTGCTCGGTTTCTGCCTTATGGCCGGCGGTGCTACCGATTGGGATGCCTTCAACCCTGACATTTTCTCGACCCGCCGTATAGTCGTCGGACCGACAATCGCATTTATAGGCTTTATATTTATGGGATTTGCAATCATGTACACTCCCAGATCAAAGAAGGAGGAATAAGCATTTTAGTATCATGGATAGTATTGACGCACTTATTTTGGGCATAGTCCAGGGACTTGCCGAATACCTCCCTATAAGTAGTAGCGGTCATCTCGAAATCTGCCGCGAGATTCTCGGCCTCAAACTTGAAGGAGCCGATGCTCTCGAATTCGACATCATGCTCCACGTTGCCACCGTCCTCAGCACGATAGTGGTGCTTTGGCATGAATTTCTACCGCTTTGCAAGTCGTTTTTTACCGTCGCACGCGACGACAAGTTTTTCTACGTCTGCAAAATCCTCCTCTCCTGTATCCCCGTGGCCATTGTAGGCCTCTTCTTCAAGGATTTCGTTGAGCAGTTCTTCGGCAGCGGCCTTACTGTTGTCGGCATCTGTCTACTCGTGACTGCCGCGCTCCTCACCTTTGCCTTCCTTTTCAGGAATCCCCAGCGCGAAAGGGTGGAGGGTATCAAAGGCCATGAGATTACCTGGTATGACGCGCTCATCATCGGTTGCGCCCAGGCAGTGGCCGTCCTCCCCGGTCTCAGTCGCTCGGGTACGACTATCGCCACCGGCCTTCTTCTTGGCGACAAGCGTGACAAGATTGCCCAGTTCTCCTTCTTCATGGTAATAATCCCGATTCTTGGCGAGGCTCTTCTGAGTGCCAAGGATTTGATTGCCGGCGAGGGTGTCGGTTCGAGCGTGGGCACATGGCCGTTGCTCATCGGTTTCCTTGCCTCCTTCCTTGTCGGCTGTGCCGCCTGCAAGTGGATGATCAGCATCGTCAAGAAGGGCAAACTGATATGGTTCGCCCTCTACTGTCTCTGTGTGGGTATACTCTGTATTGTTTGGTAAGACCTTTGAAGCATGGATTTTGTCACCGGCGAAATATTATACATCGACAAGCCCCTCGAGTGGACATCCTTTGACGTTGTGAAGCGTCTGAGAGGTGTGATACTCCACCGTCTCCACCGCAAGAAGTTCAAAGTCGGACATGCAGGCACGCTCGACCCCCTCGCCACGGGTGTAATGGTCGTGGTGACAGGGCGTGCAACGAAGCTTATAGAGTCGCTCCAGGCCGGAGTCAAGGAATATGTGGCCACGGTTCGCCTCGGCGCCACTACTCCATCCTTCGACCTTGAGACGGAGATTGATGCCGAGTATCCGACAGACCATATCACCATCGACGCCGTCCGCGAGATTCTACCCCGCTTCATCGGACGCATCGAGCAGGTGCCCCCGGCTTTCTCCGCCTGCAAGGTTGACGGCAAGAGAGCCTATAAAATGGCCCGTAAGGGCCACGAGGTCGAATTGAAGCCGAAGGTTCTCGTCATTGACGAGATCGAGCTGTTTGATTTCGACAGTGAAAGCATGATCTTGACCCTGCGCATCGTGTGCAGCAAGGGTACCTACATCCGCGCGCTCGCCCGCGACATCGGCGAGGTCCTTGGTTCGGGCGCACACCTCGTCGGTCTGCGCCGCACCCGTGTCGGCGATGTCTGTATCGACAAGTGCCTCTCTGTGGAGCAGGCCGTGGAGATGATACGGAACGCCGAAATCACCTTCCCGGATGACGACGAGCAGTCATCCAATGATTGAATACTTGATAGGAAAATTTAGTTTTTTTAATCCGCTTTTATTTTCATGAAGCTTTCTCAATTCAAATTCCGTCTGCCGGACGAACTCATCGCACAACGCCCAAGCCCGGAGCGCGACCAGTCAAGAATGATGGTAGTCAACCGTCGCACAGGCGAGATTGAACATAAAATCTTCAAGGATATTATTGATTATTTTGACGATGGCGATCTCTTCGTCTACAATGACACTATGGTCTTCCCAGCCCGTCTTTACGGCAACAAGGAGAAGACCGGCGCACGCATCGAGGTCTTCCTGCTGCGCGAGCTGAGTGCCGAAAACAAGCTTTGGGACGTCCTCGTCGAGCCTGCCCGCAAAATCCGTATCGGCAACAAGCTCTATTTCGGCGACGATGAGTCGATGGTGGCCGAGGTCATTGACAATACCACCTCACGCGGCCGCACCCTCCGCTTCCTCTACGACGGCCCGCATGACGAGTTTAAGAAAGAACTTTACAAACTCGGCACTACCCCCCTCCCGTACTACATCAAGCGCGAGCCTGACGAGGAGGATGCCGAGCGCTATCAGACCATATTTGCCCGCAAGGAGGGTGCTGTCATTGTTCCCGGCGCCGGTCTCCACTTTTCGCGTGAGCTTCTGAAGCGTCTTGAAATCAAGGGTGTCAACCAGGGCTTTATCACCATCCACAGCGGCCTTGGAAACTATCGTGAGATTGATGTCGAGGATTTGACCAAGCACCGCATGGACTCCGAGGAGATGGAGGCCAGCCAGGAGCTTGTCGACATGGTCAACAACACCAAGGATGGCGGTCACC
Organism: uncultured Duncaniella sp.; assembly: GCA_910586665.1. Taxonomy (GTDB): domain Bacteria; phylum Bacteroidota; class Bacteroidia; order Bacteroidales; family Muribaculaceae; genus Duncaniella. The sequence goes on along the minus strand of CAJUIX010000001.1, from coordinate 195,934 downwards.
GCGTCTGCGCCGTCGGCACTTCGGTGCTCCGCGCTATAGCAAGTTCTGTCAGCATGGGCGAGCACATGAAGACCTACTCCGGCTGGACCAACAAATTCATCTTCCCACCTTACGATTTCACCGTCACCGACGCTCTCGTGTCCAATTTCCACCTCCCTTATTCGACCATGCTCATGATGGTTGCTGCCTTCGGCGGCTATGACCTCGTCATGGATGCCTACAAGAAGGCCGTCAAGGAGGGTTACAAGTTCGGTGTCTACGGCGACGCCATGCTGATTGTATCTTAAAAATATTTTATACCGTTGGCTGACTATCTGACCATTGCATCGCAAAGTGAAGCGGCTTTTCGTGAAAAGATGAGCCGCTTCATCTCTTTTGCCATACCTGTGACCACTGCACAGGAGGCGAAGGAGTATGTCGCGCTCTATGCCAACGAGTATCATGATGCCCGCCACGTCTGCTGGGCCTACATGATTGGCTCCGACCGCAAGGAATTCCTATCGTCGGACAACGGCGAGCCTTCCGGCACAGCCGGAAAACCCATTCTCGGCCAGATAAATTCATTCGGACTCACAAACATAGTGATTATAGTTGTGAGATACTTCGGCGGGATAAAACTTGGCACCTCGGGACTCATAGCCGCCTACCGCGAAGCCGCAAAATTAGCCATAGAGGCTGCGGAAATCATCGAGGGGAAGGACATGACCACGCTAACCTTCACCTTTCCCTATCTCGCGATGAATGATGTGATGAAGCTTCTGAAGTCACGCGACCCTGACACTGTCAAAATTATCGAACAGAGCTTTGACAACACCTGCTCCATGACCGTGTCGCTCCCGCTCGACCTCCTTCCGGAGCTATCGGGGCGCATCGGGGCTATCTCTGGCACCTCGGTCATCATGCCCGATTCGGAGTCTGACACCTGATATCCTCTTAATATCCTTTTCTGTACTTGTCCTCGGCAGAGTCATCGAGTATCGAGAGATACGACGAATAGCGTGACTCCGCGATTTCATGATTATCCAGGGCTTCTCTGACTGCGCAGCCCGGCTCATGGGTGTGCGTGCAGTTCCCGTAGCGGCAGCCGGCGGCGGCCTTGAAGATTTCGGGGAAGAAGTGGCTGACCTCCTGGCGGTCGAATTCCAGCGTGCCGAAACCCTTCACTCCGGGAGTATCTATGATATAGCTTTTTTCATCCGTGCCGGGGATTTCAAACATCTCGGAGAAGGTGGTCGTGTGCATGCCAGTGTCATGCACGTCTGAAATCTCGGCTGTCGCAAGTCCGAGTCCGGGGATGAGGTCATTGATGAGTGTCGACTTGCCGACACCTGAGTTGCCTGAAAACAGGCTTGTCTTTCCGTCAAGCAGCTCGCGAAGCGCCTCGAGCCCCTCCCCGGTGCGGGCTGAGAGCTTCACCACCGGGTAGCCTATCGACTCGTAGAGGTAGCTCACGGCATCAAGGTATTCGGTCATCCCCTCATCCTCCTCAAGCAGGTCGATTTTGTTTATGACGAGTATCGCGGGGACGCGGTAGGCCTCGGCAGTGGCAAGAAAGCGGTCGATGAATGTCGTAGAGGTGACCGGGTGGAAGAGCGTCGCCACCAGGCAGACCTGGTCGATGTTTGCCGCAAGGATGTGCCCCTGCTTCGACAGGTTTGTGGCTTTGCGGATTATATAGTTTTTGCGGGGTTCGATAGCTGTGATATATTCTGTCTGGTCGTTGCCTCCGCTTATGGTCACGCGGTCCCCGACGGCCACCGGATTGGTCGTCCTGATTCCCCTCAGTCGGAAGTTACCCTTGATTTTACATGTCACTTCCTTCCCCTCATCGGTCCTGACGAGGTAGTTGCTGCCGGTATTCTTGATTACTGTTCCAAGCATCTTTTTCAATTGTTTTTGCTGAGAAACTGCGTCACCCTCGCTTTGTCGACACCCAATTCCATCGCCTTGCGGGCATCGGCTTCGGCATCGTCGGGGCGGAATCTCATCTTATTTAACGCTGCACGGTATAGGTAAAGTTCGCCGTCGTCAGGAGCGAGGGCGAGAGCGGAGTTTATATCGTTTGACGCGTCCTGGAGGGCGTCGGTCAGTAGATAGCAGTACGCGCGTGCTCCGTAGTACTCCGGCTCCTTTTTCTTTTCGAGTATGCGCGAGTAGTAGGGGATAGCTGCGGCAAACTCTCCCGTTCCGCTGAGCACTGTCGCGCCCGCTATCTGTGTCTCAATCTCCGAAGGGAAGTTGCGCTCCATGAATTCGAAGTCATGTTTGGCGGTTTTGAAATCGTGGCGGCGCAGCGAGTGCAGGCAGTGGTGCATGCGGCTTGAAATTTCGAGCGAGTCGAGGCTGAGTATTCGGTCATAGTCCTCGTAGGCTTCGTTTTCATATCCTGTGGCCGAGAGGACGCGGGCGCGGTTCGACAGTATGGTTACCGACATGGGGGCCATCTCGTGTGCATCGTTGAGTGTGGCTATGGCGAGCGAGTCCTGCCCCATGTAGAAGCGTATCATACCGAGGTTCGACATCAGAAGCACATTGGTCGGGTTGGCCGGTTCGGAACGCAGGGCTGCGAGGAGTGCTTCTTCCGCCTCCTTCCATTTCCCCTCGGCGCCGGCCTTCTCCGCCTCGTCGACCTTCTGTATATACAGGCTTTCTTCCTTATCCTTGTCTGGGACTGAGCCGGCGGGATTGTCCGCCCTGGTTGCGAGAGGGATGAGCAGGAGGGTTATAATAGTGGAGAGCAGTGTCTTTTTCATAAATTATATCGGGTTTATATTTCGGAAAGCTTGTTGCGGTAGTATCTTGGCGACACACCTGTGAGGTGTTTGAAGTACTTGCCGAAAAATGATTGGTTGGCAAAATTCAGCGCGAGACTTATTTCCTGTATGTTCATGCCGGTGGTGCGCAGCATCAGCTTGGCTTCGAGTATGACTCTGTGGTCAATCCATTCGCCGGCAGTCTTGCCGCTGATTTCCTTGAGCACAGCCGAGAGATGCTTCGGGGTCACGAAAAGCTTGTCGGCATAGAAATTGACGGCCCGCTCCTGCTTGAAGTGCTGTTCGATTAGGTCGATGAAGTTGGACAGGAGCTCGTCTCTGCGCGAGCGCGGCTTGTTTTCATTGACGCGCGAGGCATAGATGCCGAGGGTGTTGTAGAAAAGCACCTCGCATAGCGAGTCGAGAGCCATGTTGTTGAACAGCTGCTCCGACGATTTCAGCTGCCGTTGCAGCATTTCGTAGATGAGGGTCTGCGTCTCGAGTTCCTCGCTTGTGATTTCAATGATGGGATTGGCGTTGTAGTGCAGGCTGTAGGGGATTACATAGTGCAGCGAGGGGAGGATTTCATTGAGTTTCTCCTCTTGGACGACTATGAAGAAACCGTCGAAATCCTGGCTGACCTTACACTGGCTGATTATGTGTCCCGGTCTGAGCACCATGATTGAGCTTGGCCCCATGCGGCGTGGTGCCACGTCGATGATGGCCGAAATCTCCCCCTGGCGGCATACGGCGAGGAGCATCCAGTCAAGGCGTGCGGGGAAACTTACTGACGGAATCTGTGACAGTGATCGGAATACGGAGATCTTGGGTTGTCGGCTTTCGATTGCGGTAGACGGCATGTGTTGTTACGATATAGGATATTTAAGAGTTGCAAAGTTAAAGATTTTTCTCGAAAAAGTGGTCAATTTTGCCGATTTTTAAGAGACTCTTATTCTGTATGCGGTCTTATGCAACACAATGTCGTGCCACAGTCTGGGAGCTTGTCCCCACGAAGCCACTGATTTTTTCAGTCGCCGTGTTCGGCCAGCAGTGCCGTCGCCTTGTCATAGTCGGAGTCATTGACCATGAGGCTGACCTCCCACACTCCCGACATCGGGGTGGGGTATAGCGCGCTCATGGCCTGGTTGTCGATTGTCGAGGGGATACCGTTGTTCTCAAGCATCCCTTTGGATATGCTCGCTGACATTGCGTCGGGAAAGGTGGCTACAGTTTTCATATTTCGGAGAGTTTGATGATAGGTTTTTCGTTGTTAACGTATGCCGCGGCGGTTGAGTTCGGCCTGGTAGCGTCGAGCGTTTGCCTGGTGGGTGGCATAGTCGGCCGCAAAGTTGTGGTAGCCCGAGAAATCTTCCTTCGCGCACATATATATATAGTCATGCTTCGGAGCGTTGAGCACCGCGTCGATTGTCGCCCCGGCAGGGACACGGATAGGTCCGGGAGGGAGGCCCTGTACCTTATAAGTATTGTAAGGCGACTCTGTGGCGAGGTGTTTGCCGAGTATGCGGCGCAGGCCGAAGTCTCCTGTGGCAAATTTCACCGTCGGATCGGCCTGAAGCTTCATCCCCTTGGCAAGACGGTTGAGATACAGGCGTGCCACCTTCGGCTTCTCGTCAGCCTTGGCTGTCTCCTCCTCGACGATTGATGCCACTGTGGCCACCTCGACCGGCGTCAGTCCCAGCGCTGTCGCCTTTTGCCGGCGTTCCTTGTCCCAAAAGCGGTTGCGGTAGTCGAGGAGGCGCTTCACGACATTGCGCGGCGTCGCGCTCCAGTAGAATTCATAGCTGTCGGGAATAAATGCCGCAGGATAGGCCGCACGGTTGAAACCGCTGTCGGGGAGCACCTCCTCGCAGGCTTCGATAAACTCTACGGGAGTGCATTGAAGTTGTCCGGCAATCCGCTCGGAGAGCTGCTTCATGGTGCGGGTGCCGTTAAACCTCACCTCGACCGGCGTTTGGCGGCCGAGGGCCACACGGCGGCTGATGTTGAGCGCGCTTTGGCCGCCCGACACCTTGTAGGCTCCCTGCGACCTCTCGGAGTCCCCCCCCATCAGCTTCCAGATCACATAGACCCTCGTCCCCATCGAGGAGCCGAGGCTTGATTTCATCGAGTCCTTGACGGCGGCTTTGGAAATTCCCTTCGGGATGTAGATCCACTCGCTCTTCCCCTCGGAGCCGGAGTAGGGGATGAAGACGAAGGCGAGCGCCGACCCTGCTACCACGAACAGGGCTATCACCGTGATGAGTATCGCGAGCGAATGGCGGTAGGCCCACGACTGCTGCTGTTTTTTCTTCCTGTTTCCTGTTGACTGTTTCTTTGCCATAGTAATTCAAAACATATATCGGATACTGTCGCCGGGGTGCTATCGCAGGTGGTGGAGGGAGTCGAGTATTTCCTGGAGACGGTCTCTGACCTTCCTCAGGCCGTCGATAGCCTCGAAGCGCTTCGTGACACCGTCGCGGTTGCGCTTCATCTCCTCCTGGGCGGCCTCGAGTTTCATGCCCCTCTCCTTGACGAGATAGGCAACCATCCTGACAGTCTCCACGTCGCGGGGGGTGTAGAAGCGAGTGCCGCGGTCGTTGCGGCGCGGATTTATGGCCGGAAACTGGGTCTCCCAGAACCGTAGTGTCGACATCGGGAGCCCCGTAATCTCGGCCACCTCGCTGATTTTATAATATTTCTTGCTTGTCTGGTCCATAAATCATGGCAAACTTACTCATAAAATCCCGAAAAAGCAAACCAAATGGAATTGGTTGCCGCGTCCCGACTATCGGTTATATGTCATTTTTAGAATCCCGGTTATGGTTGGGAATCCTGATTTAATGAAGTTTTAACATACTCGATAGACAAAAATTAATGAATTATGGTTAAATTTGTAAAAATTTTTCTGTGCTAATACAATAAACCAAGTTATTTCAGTTAACCAAAATCTATTATTCACCAATCTAATCAATTCTACCTTATGATTAGGAGACTCATTCTCTTAGCAGCGGCCGTGTGGCTGGCATGTATGTCGGCTATGGCTGCACCGAATGACATCAAGTGCAATGGTGTGCTTGTCGGCGAGGATGGTGAACCGATTATCGGCGCCACCATCACAGTGCCAGGTACCAAAATTGTTGCCACGACCGACGTTGACGGCAATTTCTCAATCTCCCTTCCCAAAGGCTCTGAGATTCACGTCAACTACATCGGCTACAAGCCTATGACATTGAAGGCTGCGACCAATCTCGGTGAGATTCGCATGGAGATCGAATCGCAGATGCTCCAGGACGTCGTGGTCACACAGTCAATCGCCCGTACCCGCCGCACCCCGGTGGCTATCTCGACGGTTGACGCCGCCACAATCGAGACCAAGCTCGGTAACCAGGAGTTCCCCGAGGTCCTCAAGACCACTCCGGGCGTGTGGGCTACAAAGGACGGCGGTGGCTATGGCGACGCCAAGATTAACATGCGTGGTTTCAAGACCGAGAATGTCGCCGCGCTCATCAACGGTATCCCCGTCAACGACATGGAGTGGGGCGGCATCTACTGGTCAAACTGGGCCGGCCTCTCTGATGTGACTGCAAGCATGCAGACCCAGCGCGGTCTCGGTGCAGCTATCGTGTCGGTTCCCTCCGTCGGCGGTACTATCAACATCACCACCAAGAGCCTTGATGTCAAGAGAGGCGGCAATGTCTTCTACGGTATGGGCAACGACGGTCTGAACCACATCGGCTTCTCTGTCTCGACAGGTGTCAGCAAGGACGGCTGGGCAGTGACCCTCCTCGGCGCCCGCAAGTGGGGCGACGGCTATGTGCAGGGCACAAACTTCAACGCCTATACCTACTTCATCAATATCTCGAAGCGCCTCAACGAGCAGCACCAGCTCTCTCTTACCGCCTTCGGTTCTCCCCAGACCCACTATAAGCGTTCTTCACAGGACGGTCTCTCTATCGAGGGCTGGCAGGGTGTGAAAAACTACATGGACGGCGAGAGCATGTATAAATACAACCCCACCTTCGGTTACGACATCGACGGCCAGGTGCGCTCATCCAACAAGAACGTCTACCACAAGCCGCAGATCTCACTCAACCACATCTGGCAGATCAACGAGAAGTCATCACTCTCGTCAGCCGTCTATGTCAGCCTCGCTTCCGGCTATGGCTACAGCGGCCAGGGCCGTGGCTCCTACAATGGCTCGTCGCTCAGCAACACAAGCTGGTATGGCGCAAGCAATGGCAGCCTCAACACCCTCTTCCGTCGCGCCGACGGTACATTCGACTATGCCGCAATCCAGGAAATGAACATGGCTTCGACCACCGGTTCAAACATGGTTATGTCAAAGTCGAACAACAGCCACAACTGGTACGGCCTCGTATCTACCTATAAGAACGAGCTTATGAAGGGCCTCAACCTCACTGCCGGTATCGACATGCGTTACTACATCGGCTTCCACAACAATGAGATTGTCGACCTCTATGACGGTGAATACTTCATGGACGACAGCTCCCGTAAGGGCGTGCTCCCCGCCAACAATGCCGCAGCCGCCGATCCCAACTGGCGCTACCAGCACCTCGGCGTGGGCGACGTGGTCTACCGTGACTATGACGGCCACACTCTCCAGGAGGGCGCTTATGCACAGCTCGAATATTCGATGTTTGACAACAAGCTGACAACCGTCCTCGCCGGTTCGTTCTCCAACACAAGCTACTGGCGTGTGGACCACTTCTATTATGATAAGGAACACGAGAAGTCTGAGACCGTCAACTTCCTCGCAGGTACTGTCAAGGGTGGTGCCAACTACAACATCGACCGCCATAACAACGTATACTTCAACGGTGGCTACATCACCCGTGCCCCCTTCTTCTCCGGCGGTGCCTTCCTTCAGGCTGCCACATCCAATGCGACCAACCCCAACGCTGTCAACGAGAAGGTAGGTTCGTTTGAAATCGGCTACGAGTACCACTCACCCGTCTTCACCGCCACCCTCAACGGTTACTACACCAAGTGGATGGACAAGACCGCCACTCGCTCGAGCGACCTTTCGGACGGCACCAAGTATTTCTTCAACATGCAGGGTGTCGACGCCCGCCACATGGGTATTGAGCTCAACTTCGTCTACAAGCCCTTCCGCTGGATGGACCTCAACGGTATGCTCTCCATCGGCGACTGGGAGTGGGACAGCAACACCAAGGGCTACTTCTACAACAGCTACGGCCAGCCTATCCAGAACACCAAGGACGGTGCCCTCGCATCAGGCGTGTATGCTCCCGACCATGCCAGCGCCACTCTTAACCAGAAGGGTCGCAAGGTCGGCGGTTCAGCACAGACCACAGGCTACCTCGGCCTCAACTTCAAGCCTCTCAAGGGTTGGCGCGTAGGTGTCGACTGGACTTTCAACGCCCGCAACTACAGCGACTTCTCGATTTCGTCAGGCGACTATGCCCCCAACGCCACTATCAACGTCGGCTCACCCTGGAAAATTCCCTGGGGCAACCAGCTCGACCTCTCTGCAAGCTACAACTTCAACATCGGCGGTCTCGACGCCACCCTCTTCGGCAACGTCTACAACCTTTGCGACTACAACTATGTTGTTGACGCATACACTGCCTCCGGCGTTGACGGCACATGGTCAAATGCCTACCGTGTATTCTACTCTTTCGGCCGTACCTACGCGCTGCGTCTGAAAGTTAAATTCTAATAATTCCGTAGTCACAGTTTTCAATTCATTTAAGATATGAATATCTCATTAAAATATACAATTCTGGCAGCCGGTTGTGCACTGATGCTGTCAAGCTGCGACGAGAATGACTGGAACGACAAGCTCGACGGCTTCGAGGTGCCCTCCGACACGAAGATTGAGACCGTGTCCTACACGCTTACTTCTGCCGACTATTCGAGCATCGCTTCCAACTCGACCAATAAGAAACTTGCCGAGGCCGGCGGTGAGGCCGACGTAGCCGCTCTTGCCGCTGTCGGCACTAACGGCGCCTTTGCCACCGATGCCGAGGCCCGCAAATATATCCCCGCCTTCCTGGCCAACTCATCCTTCCCCTACTTCTCGATGAACAACGGCTCCTCGGTCAAGGTCACTTACAACCTCTCGACCAACCAGCCCCAGGAAGTCAAGGACATCAATGCAGGAGTGCTCTCCTACACCGTGAGCGAGGCTGACTATCAGCAAGCATGGGGTAGCGAGGACGATTTCATCGGTGCCTTCGCCCCGCTTGTGACTGCATCATCCAAGCTCCCCGGCATCCTCACTGACGCGCTCCCCGACGCCGAGCCGGGCGACTATGCTGTCGTGACTTACAATGAGGCTGCCACCAACCCCGTCTTCGGCAATGTAGGCGGCGGCGAGGTGGAAGAGTGGGAGATGACCGACGTTCTCTCCTCCGTGGCCCTCAAGCAGGATGTGGAGGTCAAGGGTCTCGTGACAGCCATCAACTCCCGCGGCTTCATCCTCTCCGACAAGGGCGGTTCAATCCTCTGCTACCAGGCGAGCGGCTTTGACCCCGCAAGTGTGAGCATCGGTACCCAGGTTACTCTCAACGGAACTATTTCCTCTTACAACAAGGGCTTCCAGATTGCCATCACCCCCGACAGCTACACCGTCGAAGGCCAGGATGAGAAGTTTGCCTATCCCACACCCAAGACCGTGACCGGCGCCGACATGGACGAGGCTATCAAGCGCACTGACGACGCGTTGGCCGAATATGTCACCTTCACCGGCAAGGCAAGCGTGAGCGGCAACTACTACAACTTCCTCGTCGACGGCGCTACAGCCAGCCAGGGCAGCGGCTACATGGTCCCCAACGACATCCGCGCCCTCATAACCGACGGCGAGACCTGCACGCTCTGCGGCTACTTCATCACTATCTCAGGCGGTAAGTATTACAACATCGTGATTACCTCCGTCAACGGCAAGACTCCCGCTCCCGCCAAGAAGCCCGCTGTCAAAGCTCCCGCAGCCCCCGTTCCCACCACTGCCAAGAACGCCATCTACTTCTTCGACGGCTCTTCATGGTCGGTTCCCTCGTCGACAGTGCTCCTCCAGCCCGAGGACTACACCGACATGGGTTCCAAGTATGGCAACCTCAGCGGCACACAGCCCCAGGAGTACCTCCCGAAGTTCCTCGCGCAGAAATTCCCCTACGCATCCGAGGAGACGGCCGAGATTGTTGTCTACAAGTATTATGACGGCTCGAACACCACCTTCCGCGCCACCCAGTACACTGTTATCAACGGCGAATGGGCGCTCAACACCGGCGCTACCACCGACCAGTTCACAAAGCAGAAGGGCAACTGGAACTACAATCCCTCGGTTGTCATGACACTTCCCTACTCACGCAACACAGATCCGTCCTATACCTATTATATGGCCTGCGTCAACTGGGTATTCGACAACATCTCCAAGCCTATGGGCGCCACCGAGCTTTCAAAGGCTACCTTCATCGACTATCGCGGCAATGCCGAGTTCTATTCGGGTGCTTCCGCCTACTATGGCAACGTCGACGTGCGCGCCGTGACTGCCAAGAACAATGCTCCCGAAGGCTATACCGGCTACGACGGCCTCTCTGACGATGAAATCGTCATGCTCATCAAGAAGCGCTTCTGCACCGAGACAATGAAGAACGCACTCAGCGCCCTTCATCCCGATGCGGCCCCGGTTGAAGGCATGGAAGTGACCTACACTCTCAACTTCACTGCCTACGACGGTGCAGCCAAGGAGGAAAGCCTCGTCTATGTCGTTGCCAGCAAGGGCGAGTTCAAGTACAAGAGCTGCACATGGTTCGAGAAAGGCGAGGATGCCGGTTGGTAATCTCCCTGACTCAGCCTGACACAGACTGATATGACAAGAGCGTGGCCCCGATTTCCCGGGCGTCACGCTCTTCTTTTTAGTAATCTATTTTTGCTCCTCACTCATCCAGGGCATGGAAGACCTGGTAGGTCGAGGGGACTCCGGGGTTGAATACCGGGTCGAGATTTGAGGCATAGGATGCGAAGCTGTAGGGCGTCAGCTGGTCTATCAGCCAGAACTCGTTGCCTACGCCGTGGATATACAGGCCTATGACGGCAAAATTGTCGGTGGTGAAGTCCCAGTCGAAATAATAGCGGTGCCGCTCAGGCTCGTAGCCCTCGACTTCCTGATAGGTGTCCCAGACGCCGGTGCCGTCGCCGTAGAAATCCCAGTACTCGCAGTAGTACATCGGCTGGCCGTAATAGTCATAGCCGTAATCTTCGCTGAACCATGTGACCGACGTTAGATTGTAGAATACCTCGCTTTGGACATCGCCCAGGTTGTCATCCTCGCACGACGAAAGCATTAGCAGCGACAGCAGGAAGATAAAGGGGCGTGTGCTTGCAAATAGTCTTTTCATATACATTGTCTTATAAATAAATATTGAACTGATTGCGCAAAGATAGGCAATGTGTGGCTAAAAATAATCCACTAATGACGGCTTTTATGGTTAAAAGATGTGAACACATCCGTCGCGACTGCAAAAAAATCACTAACTTTGCACTCGCTTTTTAGCATCCCCGTGTGATGGGAAATTAAGGAGCAATAGAATTACAACTTAATTTTTAGTAACACAATTTAAAACCAAATCATTCAGAAATGAAGACATTTCAATTGACCGCCGAGCCCCGTACCGACCTCGGCAAGAAGGCAGCCAAGGCTCTCCGCGATGAAAACAAGATTCCCGTAGTCCTCAACGGTGGCGAAATTGTTACCCTTCCCTACGAGAAGGCCCTCAAGCCCGGTGAGAAGGTCGTAGAGATCGGCAATGGCAAAGGCCTTGTCACAACTGACCTCACTGTCAGCATGGACGCAGTTCGCAAGCTTATCTACACCCCTGATATCTACGCTATCGAGCTTACCGTTAACGGTGAGACCCGCATGGCAGTCCTCAAGGACATCCAGTTCCACCCCGTGAAGGACGCTATCCTCCACATCGACCTCCTCGAGGTTAACGACAAGAAGCCCGTCGCTATCGAGGTTCCCGTGAAGCTCGAAGGCCACGCCGAAGGTGTGAAGGCAGGTGGTAAGCTCAACCTCTCAATGAAGAAAATCCGCGTTAAGGCTATCTATACTGAAATTCCCGAGCGCCTTGTCATCAACGTTGACCACCTCGGTCTCGGCAAGACTCTCCAGATTGGCGAGCTCCACTTCGAGGGTCTCGAGCTGATGAACGCAAAGAACGCCGTTGTCTGCGCCGTACAGCTCACCCGTGCCGCCCGTGGTGCACAGGCCAACGCTGCCCAGTAATATATCCGGGCCGCGCTCCGCGCTTAACGCGCAAAGCCGCTATAGCAACAGATTTTCTCTTGGATTCTTCGTTGAACAATGGGAAAATCTGTTGTTTTTATTATGTAACCCTATATGTAAAGCTGAATAATGAAATATCTGATTGTCGGTCTTGGAAACATCGGCTCCGAATATGCCGCTACCCGCCACAACGCGGGGTTCAGAATCGCCGACGCGCTCGCCGAGAGCGCGGGTGCGACTTTTTCCACCGAGCGCTATGGCGACATAGCCCGCATGAGGGTCAAAAATGCCCAGCTCGTGGTCCTCAAACCGTCCACCTACATGAACCTCTCCGGCAACGCCGTCCGCTACTGGAAGGAGAAGGAGGGCATCGAGAATGAAAACATACTCATCCTCGTCGATGACTGCGCGCTCCCCTTCGGGGCTATCCGCATCAAGCCCCGCGGTAGCGACGCCGGCCACAACGGGTTGAAGAACATAGCCCAGATGCTCGGGACGCAGGATTATCCGCGTCTCAAATTCGGCATCGGCAACGACTTCCCCCGCGGCACGCAGATTGATTATGTGCTCGGCCGTTTTACCGATGATGAGGAGAAGGCTATGGGCGCCCGCATAGAGCTTGCGGTCGACGCCGTCAAGACTTTCTGTCTCGCCGGTATCCAGACAGCTATGAACACCTATAATAATAAGTAGTGTAGTCCTATGAACGAAGTAAGAGTTGACAAATGGCTTTGGGCCATGCGGGTGTTCAAGACCCGCACAGTCGCCACCGAGGCCTGCAAGAAGGGGCGCGTCTACATAGGTAACGTAGTTGCCAAGCCCTCGCGCACTGTCAAGGTTGGCGACGTGGTCAATGTCCGCAAGCCCCCGGTGACCTATTCATTCAGGGTGCTTGCGCTGACGCAGAACCGCCTCGGCGCGAAGCTCGTCGCCGATTACATGGAGAATATCACTCCCAAGAGCGAGCTCGACCTCCTCGAAGTGGTCAAGATTTCCGGCTTCATCGACCGCCGCAAGGGTCTCGGCCGCCCCACCAAGCGCGAGGGGCGCGAGCTTGCGGAGTTCACCGAGTCGATGTCCGACGGTTGGGACTTTGACTTCCTTGATGACGAGGACGACGAGCTTGATTCATGAAATCAAGGCGCCGGTCGTAACGAAAAAAATGTCACCGCATTGCTCCGAGGCGATGCGGTGACATTGTATCTTATTCTGTAAGAGGGGAGAAGAATGAGTCTCTGTGGTTATTCAGAAATAAGCGGGAGAATGTCAGGGGGGCGGGTCGGTGTTCTTTAACTTTTGGTCTGTAGAGGCATTGAGGAGGGCAATGTCTGAAAAAATAGCATCTTTTTACGGACGGGGAGTGGGAATAGACCATTCCGCTACAAAATCCGTGCCGGATTTCGGGGCGACAGTTTTGAGGGTCTTTACGATTGTTCCTACTACGTTGCCGAAAAAGTCATCGTGAGCCGTGCTGAATTTATCTTTAGTTTCCATTGTGTATAAGGTTTTACGTTAGATGTTACATAATATATAACGTATAAAAGCTAAAAAGGTTCAGCCAAGAAGTGCCAAATTTAATGAAAAAATTAAAAAAGGTTGTTTTTTGGCATAAATCGGAACTGTGCGGGGTAATTTTCAAGAGACATGTCGGGTCGGCGAGGCGTTGTGACGATAAGTCGGCGATTCGTTTTGAAAAACTATTTTTGTCTTATCGGGTGTCGGTCAGGTCGATGGTGAATCGGTCGGTGGAGCGATACGCGGGGAAGCGCTCGCGTCCTTCTTTAAGGTTTCTGAGGTCAAGCAGTGCGTAGATGTGGCCGTTTCGGCGGGTTTCGCGTATGTCTTCTCCGAGATTGTCAAAGATAGAGGACATCCCGGTTGGGTAGTCGCCATATTTGTCAGTCCCGGTGCGGTTGCACCCGACGGTGTAAATCTGGTTCTCGACAGCGCGGGCGCTCAGCAGAAGCTTGTAAGGCTTGACACGGGAAATCGGCCAGTTGGATGGTACAAGGAGCAGGTCGTAGAGTTGGTCAGGATTATTGCGTGTCCACACGGGGAAACGCAAATCATAGCAGACAATGATTTTGATGTTCCAGCCGCGGTAGCGGATGGTAGGGGGCAGTTCGCTCGCCGGAGTGTAGGTTGTGTTTTCCGACGATAGAGGGAAGAGGTGGCGTTTGTCGGCGAAGGTGACATCGCCGGCAGGTTCTATGAAGAAAGCCCGGTTGTAATAGTGTCCGTCGCCGTCTGTGGCAAGGAAACTTCCGGCTATCGCAAATCCGAAATACTGTGCCCAGCGCTTGATGCTCTCGACCGTGTGGCCCGAGTTGCTTTCGGCAACGGCGGCAACGGTCTTGAGGTCGGGAATGAATGAAGTCGTGAACAGCTCGGGCAGAACCACGATGTCGGTATCGGGCTCCACTTGGTTGAGCTGGTGCGCAGCTGAGATGAGATTGTTCTCGACATCGGCATAGGCTATGTCGAAGGGGATTGCGCAGATTTTCATTCCTTCTGTGGTCAGGTGGTGAAATTTTCGGGGATGATTCCCCGGAAGTTGCTGTAATATTTCTTGATGGCCCTCATGTCGGCGTCCATGTCGCCGGTGGGGTGGTAGGTCTTTTCGAGATGTATGAGCTTGTTGGCGGCGTCAATCGCCCCGAGGACGATTGGGACTCCGGCCTCGTAGGCTATGTGGAGGAAGCCTGTGCGCCATTCGCTGACCCTCGCGCGCGTGCCCTCCGGGGTTATGGCGAGGCTCATATGGTCGCTGGCCTTGAACTTGGCTATCAGTATCTCCGAGAGGGACGATCCGCGGCGCCGGGGGACGGGGATGCCCCCCAGCGCTTTGAAAAGTAGGTTCATCGGGAAGAAAAACCAGCTTTCCTTGATGAGGAAACCGGCTTTGCGCCCGAGCGACCAGTAGGCCAGTTTGCCGAGCACGAAGTCCCAGTTGGAGGTGTGGGGCGCCACGCAGATTATGCACTTGGGATAATCGGGGACGCTGCACTCCACCTTCCAGCCGAAGAGTTTCAGTATCATTCTGCTCAGTGACATGGCCGTATGATCGTTTGTATCTTCTTAAAAGCGGGTATCGCGGATGCTTATTCTGATTTGGCGGCAGCCTTGTTGGCCTCCTTCTGCTCCTGGGGGAGTTCGGCGTTCATCTTCTTGACGATGGTCTCGACGTGGGCGTTGAACTCATCTTTGAGCTTGCCGTAGCCGGCATTGAAATATGCTCTGCGTGCCTTGCGGTATTCTCCGGGGGTTCCGAAGGATTTGGGCGACTGGGGGAAGTCGAAGCTCACGCGCTTGAGGGCGTTTTCCTGAAGTCCGGCAATCTCATATATAATCTGGTTGATTTTTTCAGAATTGATGCCGGGGACGGTGAGTTTGGCGATTACACATTCGCCTGCGAGCGAGCCGCAGATCATGCGTATCTCTTTTTTGAGTAGTCGCTTGTTAGAAGCCATTGGTGGATAGTGTTTTAAGGGTTAGTATTGCCGGCTGTGGCCGTCTCTGCGGCCGCCTGCCGTGCAAGTCATATCGCAAATTTAACAAAAAAGTATCAATTTAGGTTGCTGAAAGCAAAAATTTTTTCAACGCGGGGAGCGACGGGGTAATCCGCGGGGTCTCGTGGTGCTCGCTTATATTTTTAGGATATACGCTCTCTACGTCGGCTTTCAGACAGGTGCCTGTGACTTCCTCGACCGTCTTTGCGAACTTTACCGGGTGGGCGGTAGCCATGAATATGCCTGTTTCCTCAGGGGCGAGGTCGCGCCTGAGCGCACAGTAGGCCGACGCTCCGTGGGGGTCCATTATGTAGCCCTCGCTCTCGTAGACCCTTCTCATCTCCGAGGCTATTGCCTCGTCGGAGAGGGAGTAGCCGTGCATGTCATGGCTGATAGCCTCATGTGAACCCTCGTAGAGGTCATGGATGCGTGCGAAGTTCGAGGGATTGCCGACATCCATCGCACATGCCATAGTCCTGCGAGGCGGCCGCGGGGTGAACACTCCGCTTGCGAGATAGTCGGCGAATGTCGAGTTGGCGTTGTTGGCTGCCACGAAGCGCTTGACCGGCAGTCCCATCTTCTTGGCAAGCACGCCTGCGGTGAGGTTGCCAAGGTTGCCGCATGGGACGGATATGACCGCTCCGTCATCGACACTGTTGCCCAGGTGGAGCAGCTGGCTGTAGCCGTAGAAGTAGTAGAACATCTGCGGGATGAGGCGGCAGACGTTGATTGAGTTAGCGGAGGTGATGTGCATCATCTCGCGAAGCTCCTTGTCGACGAATGCTTCCTTGACCACACGCTGGCAGTCGTCGAAGTTACCCATGATTTCGATAGGGTAGACGTTGTCGCCGAGCGATGTGAACTGGTGGCGCTGCATGGCCGAGAGCCCGCGCTCGGGATAGAGGACGAACACCCGCACGCCGGGGACTTTGTGGAAGCCCGTAGCCACGGCGCCTCCCGAGTCTCCCGACGTGGCCACGAGGACATTGACCTCCTCGTGGTGCGGACGCGAGAAGTGGCTTATGATGCGCGCGAGGAAGCGTGCGCCGACATCCTTGAAGGCCAGTGTCGGGCCGTGGAAGAGTTCGAGCGCGTAGATATTGTCTGCGCCGACCCTTCGCAGTGGTATGTCGAATGAGAATGTATCGAGGACAATCTGCTTCAGTTCCGATGCTTCTATGTCATCTCCAAGCGCGGTGGTCGCGACGATATAGGCAATGTCGCTCACCGACATCTCGCCTATGTTCTTGAAAAATGCACGCGGTATGACCGGGATTCTCTCGGGCATATAGAGTCCGCCGTCAGGCGCAAGGCCGGTCATCACAGCTTCTTCGAGTGAAGCATGTCTGCATTGTCCGTTTGTGCTGTAGAATTGCATCTGAGTGTGTGTGAAAAAAAGCGTTGAGCAAAATTATACAACTATTGGGAGAGATGCAAGCCGCCTTATATTAAATAGAGTAAAAATGCCCGCTCGCCGCAGGTTAACTAATGTTAAATAAATTTTAGAAAATTATTCTTGCGAGCGAGTCATTGTTTTTGCGGACATAGTCGGTGAATCCGCGCTCGTAGTCGGCTGCCGACTGTGCGCCGAGCTTGGCATTGATATTGCTGATGCGTGCGCGGGTGTCGAGCAGCCCGTCCTGCACTCGTCCCTCGTCATCGGCATACTCCAGCAGCTTCCTGGCGTGCTCTCCGCCGAGGGCGTAGGCCTTCTTGTCTCTTACTCTTTTGGATACCTTCTGCTGCTGCGGGTTTTGACCGTCGTCGCCGCAGGAGCTGACAGCGCCAAGGAGCGGGGCGCTCAGCGCCGCCGCGGTGAGGAGGGGGAGAATCCGGCTTTTCAGTCTCATAAAATTGTCATAGCTATTTTCGCGCATCCCTCGGCATCGGCGAGCGCGTCGTGATGATTATAAAATGGTATACCGAGAAACTCGCAGACGTATGGGAGCGAGTAGGAGCTGAGCAGCGTGCGCGGGAAGCGGCGCTTGGATGCCGACAGGGTGCAGAAGAAGGGGTAGTCGGGGTAGTCCATGCCGTAGACGCGGTGGGCGGCGCGGATGCAGCGCTCGTCGAAGGCCTTGTTGTGGGCCACGAGCGGGAGGCGCCCTATCATCTCCGACAGGTCGCGCCACACTTCGCTGAACACTCGTGCGTTCTCGGTGTCCTCCCGTCCGATTCCGTGGATGTTGAGCGTGAAGTGGCGGAAGTAATACTCCGGCTCCGGCTTCACAAGCTCGTAGAAACGGTCGGTGATACACCCGTCGACCACCTTGACAGCGCCGATAGCGCAGATGGACGACGGCTCGGCATTGGCTGTCTCCACATCGATGGCTACAAAATTATCCATGCTCTGCTTCTATAATAATACTTCTATAATATATGTATTATGCTTTCCCGAGGGCGGCGGTAGCCGTGTCGCGCACCTGCTCCATGAGCCAGCGCGGGGTCGAGGTGGCGCCGCAGATGCCAATGCTTGTGGCGCCGTCGAGCCACTCGACGCGGAAGTCGGCCGGGTTTGAGACGAGGTGGGAGCGGCTGTTGACGCTGCGGCACTCGTTGTAGAGCACCTTGCCATTGCTGCTCTTGGCTCCGGCGACGAAGAGAATCACGTCGTGGCGCCGCGCGAAGTCGCGCAGGTGGTCCACGCGGTTGGCCACCTGACGGCAGATTGTGTCGTAGTAACTGAAGCTGACATTATCTGAAATCCTCTTTTTGATTTCATCGACCATCTCGGCGAAGCCTCCGAGGGGCATAGTGGTCTGCGAGTAGAGGGCTATGTCGCGGTCGAAGTCGATTTTCGATAGCTGGTCGACGTTCTCCACGACTATTGCCTCCCCCTCGGTCTGCCCGACGAGCCCGTTGACCTCGGCATGGCCCGCCTTGCCGTAGATTACTATCTGGGGGCGGGGCGAGGAGTTGTCATATGTCTCCTTGATGCGCTGCTGGAGGCGGAGCACCACGGGGCAGGTGGCGTCGACCAGCTCTATGTCCCGCTCGCGGGCGAGGGCGTAGGTCGACGGGGGCTCGCCGTGGGCGCGCAGCAGCACCCGCGTCGACGAGAGTCGCCGCAGGTCGTCGTGGGTGATTGTCGAGAGTCCCTTGCGCTCGAGGCGCTCGACCTCGTCGCTGTTATGGACTATGTCGCCGAGGCAATAGAGCGGCTCGCTGCTGCGCTCCAGCTCCTCCTCGGCCTTGCGTATGGCCGTCACCACTCCGTGACAGAAGCCGGAGCGGGCGTCAATTTCTATTACGGGGGTAGTCTTTTCCACTTTTTCGGTGCTTTGTGTCGGGCGCGCTCAGGCTTTGGCGCCGGTGATTGAGTCGTAGAGATTCATCAGCCAGTCGTTCTGCTCATCGAGGCTCATCTCGGAGTTGTCGAGCAGCACTGCGTCGTCGGCCTGGCGCAGGGGGCTTTCCTTGCGCGTCATGTCGATGAGGTCGCGCTCGTTGACGTTGGCGAGGATTTCCTCATAGCTGACCTCTGCACCCTTCTCGCTCAGCTCCTTGAAGCGGCGCTGCGCGCGGCGCTCGGGGGCGGCGTTGCAGAACACCTTCATCTCCGCCGCGGGGAAGACCACGGTGCCGATGTCGCGTCCGTCCATGACGATTCCCTTCGACTCTCCCATCTCGCGCTGCATCTTGACTAATGCGTGGCGCACTTCCGGGATGGCGGCCACGGGCGATACATGGCTCGACACCTCGAGGCTCCTGATTTCCTTCTCGACCGGCTCGCCGTTGAGCATCGTCACCTGTCCGTCACCCTCGACCTTGAAGTCGATGTGTATGTCGGGGAGTGCGGCGATTAGCGCGGCGCTGTCCACACTGCCGCCGGCACCGATCATACCGTGGCGCATGGCATAGAGTGTGACTGCGCGATACATTGCGCCTGAGTCGATATAGCGGTAGCCTATGGTATTGGCCAGGCGGCGCGCCATAGTGCTTTTGCCCGACGACGAGAAGCCGTCAATGGCTATGATGATTTTTTCAGAACTCATATAGTTTAGTTGAAATGTTGAGCATTATTGTTGTCGCGCCGGAGTGGGGCTGCGAGAAGGCCACCCCGATGCCGAAGTTGCGCACGTTGATGCCCGCGCAGGCCGAGAAGCCGGAGAGGAAGTTGCGCTTGTAGGTCGACATGTCGGTGCGTGTCTTGTAGTTGTAGCCGATGCCGACGTGGAATTTCTCGTTGGGTATGAAGTCGGCGGCAAAGATGAGGTGGCGCATTAGGTTGGAACCGAAGCTGTCCTTGATTTCGGGCTTGGCATCCTCGGCGCCGTCGCCGTTGTCGTAGAAGGGGAGGTGCCACTTGGTGAGATTCCACGCGGTGACCGACCATGTGATCGGCAGCGAGCCGAATGACTTCGACAGGCCGAGGCGGATGTCGACAGGCAGGCGGTCGTAACGCTCGTTGAATCGCTTCACCTGGCCGCCGAGGTTGGCAACGACGGCTGAGAAGGAGAGGTTGCTCTCAGGGTCGTAGTAATTGACGCCGAGGTCGGTCGCGAGAGCCATAGCGCTGTAGGCGTCGTAGCTCGAATAGATAAACTTTATGTTCGCGCCGCCGCGCCAGCGGTCATTGATGTCGTGGGCATACATGGCGTTGAACACCATGTCCTTTGGCGAGAACTCCCCGGTCAGCACCCCGTTGATGTCGGCCCCCTTTATGGTGCCGTAGCCGAAATACTGCACTCCGGCGGCCCATGCGCCGTGCTCCCCCGCGCGCCGTCCGAACTTCACTCCCGCGAAGTTGCTGTCGCCGACATAGCGCATGTAGTTGAAGCCCAGCTGCATCTCCACCTCCGGCCCCAGGAGTCCGGGATTTTGGTCGATGCTGTTGAGGTCGTCCTCGATAGCGGTGATGTTGATGCCTCCGAGGCCGTAGGCGAGGGTGGAGGAGGGGAGGTTGAGAAAGTTGTAGGCAGCCGGCGAGTCCTGGCCGTAGGCTGTCGTGGCGACGGCTATGACTAGTGTGAGAAGCAGGCTGCGGTATCTTGTGAAGGGTGATTTTTTCGATGTCATCGGGTGAAACATATACTTTCTATTAAACGGCCTCCTTGCCTCATTATTATATAAGGGAACCACGAAAGCCCCATTTCGGGGCCAAAAATGTCAACAAAGCTAAAACTATTGTAATCAATCTCAAAATACTTGCGGCGGAGCCTTCCAATATATAACTTTGCTACCACACATTAGCTTATCTATATGCCAAAAACTCTACACAAATTCATTCTCCTTCTTCTCTTCGCCGCGACCGCCGCGAAACTGTCAGCGCAGCGGCTCCCACAGCAGGCTGTCAGCGAGTCGCCGACGGCTTCCATGCAGATATCCATAGATGTGTATGAATACGAGAGCGTCGATGTCCAGCCCCAGTTCCCGGGGGGCGACATGGCCATGTATCGGTTCATCAACAACGAGCGACGTTATCCGCGCCAGGCCTACCATGCCGGCATCGAGGGGCGAGTCCTTTGCAGCTTCGTAGTCGGCGAGGACGGCACCCTGTCGCATATCTCTGTAATCAAAGGTGTCGAGGAGTCCCTCAACCGCGAGGCCGTCCGCATCCTCTCTAAGATGCCCCCCTGGACCGTCGGACTTATCGACGAGACCCCCGTCCCCGTCTACTGCATCCTCCCGATTGCATTTAGAAAATGAGAGCGTGTTCAAACACGCTCTTTTTCTTTTATCAGGTTGGTTCTAACCTCCGTACTTTCTGTTTTTCTTATTTATTGACTGCCCCAGTAAGAAGGCTGTGATTTTTATCCATCTGCTGTCGGGATGCGAATCAAGGTATCTGTAGCATATCAGGGGTATATAGATGCCGCTCAGTAACGACATGGCTGTGAAGCACCACCAAGGCAGTTCGATGAAATGATGAAGTATTTGCTGGGTCGCTATGTTGCAGTACCACGATAGGAGGAAGATCATATAGTTGGCCCCTATCAGATGATTTAGGATTGTTATGTTGTGATGTTCCAGTATCTTTGCAAGCGAGATGCACATTGCGATGCCTGCTATCGAGCATATGATGATTGCACCGGTATTCTCCGTCAGGAAAAACAGCCATCCCCATAGAGTTGTCGCGCATATAAGGAATATGGGCGATTCCCACGGTATAAATCTGTCAAACGTATCTAAAAATCTGCAATACACGACTCCTGCCGCAAAGTAGATTCCGAGTCGGGCTACCTGGCTTAAAGAAAACGCATCGCTATAGTTTACTGGCAGGTATGGGAGCGCGAAAAACAGCAAAAGGATAGCAGGATAAATCACCATGTCGTTTAGCCCGGCTCTTTCACCCAAGGTGATTATTATGTAGGTGGATACCAGCAGGATGAAACTGGCCTGTAGAAACCAGAAATAAGGAATTACAAGCTGTCCGTTGTAAACGAATGACTTCCAGAATGATGTCAATGAAAGTTGTAACCCGTCATCTGCCATTCCTGACATTAGTGAGCGGGGGATAAACGTTACCAGTGTCAAGACAATGAATGGAAGCAGAAGCCGTTTGATTTTAGTCTTTATAAAATCAGATATTCTGCTGCGGGTGGAATATAATTTGGTGGTATAGACCATTAGAAATCCTGACACAAATAGAAACAGAGGCATCCTGAAACTATACAGCATCCTGTATAGCAAAAGGCTTCTGCCATAGTTGCCGTCCGGGTATTCGTGAAATGAGTGCCCGAAAACCACAAGCACAATGCCGATGACTTGCAGGTAGGCAATGAAGACTAAGAATTTCTTGCCATTTTGGTCAGGGGTATTTTTCAAATCAGACTTTGGGAGCATTTAAATAGGTTCGGGTGTTCTTTAAATTACTTGGCGCTCTCCAAATCTTTCCTTTCAGCTGCCACGGCCGGATGTTTGGCGGCTTTGCTGATGGTCACGAGGTAGACGCCGGAGAAGATGAGTGCGACGGCGAAGACCTTGGCCGGGGTGAAGCGGTCGAGTCCGAGGGAGACACCGATGATGGACGCAATGATTGGCTGTACATAGTTGTACATGCCGACAAGCGTCGGGCGCAGATTCTTCTGACCAATCATTGTGAGGATATAGGCAAGGAAGGTGGCGACAATCACGACATAGGCCACGCCCGTTATCTCCTTGGCCGACATCAGGCCCCAGTCGGTCGAGAACCATTCGCGGCCCGAGACTATGATAGCCACTATCGCCGCGTAGGTAAACATCCACTTCATCAGCGTGAACACCGAATATTTCTTTATGAAATTCTTATAGAATGTAAGGTAGAGCGCATAGCTCAGCTGCGCGGTGAGCACGAGCATGTCGCCCAGCATCGGATTGTCGCCCTTCATGGCCGAGGCCGAGCTGCCGAGCACGAGCAGCAGCGCTCCCGAGGCTCCGAGGGCTATGCCGCCGGCCTTTTTCCATGTGATAGGCTCCTTGAGTATCATCGCCGCAAGGAGCATCACCCACAGCGGCATGGTCGTGGTGATGATTGATGCCTCTCCGGGCGAGGTGAAGCCGATGCCGAAGATGTAGCTGCCCTGGTTGCAGACGATGCCGAGCATACCCGCACCGGCGAGCCTGAGCCGGTCGCCGAGGGGGACATATTCCTTCGGCGTGAACATTGACGCTATCCAGAACAATATCATTGCGCCGACAATGCGGAAGTTGGTCATCAGGAGCGGGCTTATCACGCCGCTTGCCATCGTGATTTTGGCTATAGGTGCCATCATGCCCCAGGTGATGTTGGCGCCGAGCATTGCAAGGTGCCCTTTGGGTTTGAAATCTTTCATCTTTGCTACTGTTTTTCCATGAAAAGAGCTAATTTTGCACGAATTTTCGCCGCTCTTTATCTAATAATATGGTCAGAGTGCTGCAAATTTTGTCTGTAGGGACGCTGCGTGCAACGTCCGATTACAAATGGAATACATAAGCCTGATTCCGACTGACGCTGCACGCAGCATCCCTACAGATTGCAAATTTTGCAATACTCTCCGTCGGGAACAGCATGTTTTGCAACAGTCCTGTCTCTCTTAAAATCGGCGCAAAAGTAAGATAAAAGCCACAGATGGCAAAATAAAGATGGAAAAAACTCAACATACCGAAGCTTCCCGCTACGACTGGCGTCCGGCGTGGCTCAACAACCTTGCCGACGAGCCCGGCTATGCGGTGATGTTCACCTCGCGAGGCACCGACTCCGCACAGCCGGCTGCGTCCCCGTATTCCGAATTCAACCTCTGCCATTACACCGGCGACTCTCCGGCCCATATCGCCTCCTGTCGGCACCTCCTCGCCGACACGCTCGGAGTAGGGGAGGAGGACATCGTCGTCCCGCGCCAAATCCATTCGACCGGGGTGCTCACGCTGGGTGAGACCCTTCCGTCGGCGGAGCAGCTCGAGGGGGTCGACGGGCTTGTGACCACCGCGCGAGGTCGTGTCATTGGTGTGTCAACCGCCGACTGCCTGCCCGTTGTGGCTGTCGACCCCGTGGCGGGTGTCGCCGGAGCCTTCCATGCCGGCTGGCGCGGCGCCTTGGCCGGAATAGTGGAGAAGGGGATAGCCGCCATGCTTGCCGCGGGTGCCTCGGCTGAGAATATCCGCGCATGGATCGGCCCTGCAATCTGCCGCGACTGCTTCGAGGTGGGCGAGGAGGTGGCCGCGCTCTTCCCGGGGGAGTGCGTGGTCCGTCGCGACTCATGGCCGCGTCCGCATGTCGACCTCGGCGCCTATGCCCTCCGCTCGCTCCTCCGCGTCGGTCTCCTTGAGAAAAACATAGCCGGATTCTCGCCGGAACTGTGCACCCGCTGCCACCCTGACCGCTATTTTTCGGCCCGCGCCGAAGGAATAAAATCTGGTCGGAATTTCACAT
Organism: uncultured Duncaniella sp.; assembly: GCA_910586665.1. Lineage (GTDB taxonomy): Bacteria > Bacteroidota > Bacteroidia > Bacteroidales > Muribaculaceae > Duncaniella. Next base: position 171,571 of record CAJUIX010000001.1, on the reverse strand, counting down.
TTGTGCTATTGAAATGAAAATGATAAGGCGATTACGCCAGTGTATCCTTATTTAGAATCATTATAAATAAGTGCCCACGATGCCACGCCGCTTCACCAATCCTCATGAAGCCGATTTTCAGTGCGTTTCAAAATCGTGGTGCGTGCTTTATAAAAAAGTGTGAATAAAAACTTTAATGTATATAATCGCTTATTACATAGTTTGTTGAAAGTGTTAATATGAAGTAATACTTTAAGCGAATAATTACACTTTTCATAATTTATTGAAATTCAGAAGGCTGTAAGTTGTTTAAAATATCCAAATAAAAAAGTGTTTGATTTTGATAAATGTTTTTTGGAAATTTGCAAACAAAGAGCACGAAGTTGACGACTGTTGAATAGCGGAAAAAATGGCAAACCTCCTTCTCATAAAAACTACTTAGGTACATCGTCCGCCAAACTAACTGCTTAATTGAAAGTTTAGCTACCACACTGAAAAATGCAGAACGAATACTCCCAAAAATGGGACAAGTGTCTGGAAATAATTCGCGACATTGTCCCTGAAGAACAATTCAAATCATGGTTCAGCCCGCTGACATTCCTGCGGGTTGAGAATGACGTATTGACAATCTACTGTCCGACGGAATACTTCGCCGAGCAGCTCGAGGAACGATACATCAACGTGCTTGGGAAGACTCTCAAAAGAGTATTCGGTTCCAACATACGCCTCATTTACGAGTACCCGATTGTGGCCAACGATCCCGCCTCGAGGATTGCGGTAGGTAGCGCGCATCCCAGCCAGGCAGTGAAGCCCATTCCCGGTGCCACATCCAACCCCTTCAAGGAGCAGGTGGTGGAGGACATCGACTCGCAGCTCAACCCCGACTATACTTTCGAGAACTACTGCATCAGCGGCAGCAACAAGGTGGCACGCTCAATCGGCGAGGCCATTGCCAACGACCCCCGAATACAGACTTTCAACCCCCTCTTCGTCTTCGGCCCCTGCGGAGTGGGCAAGACCCATCTCATCCAGGCAATCGGCATCCGCATCAAGGAGAAGAACCCCCGCGCACGAGTGCTCTATATCACTGCGCGTCTTTTCGAGAGCCAGTATACCGCTGCCGTGCAGCGAAGCAAGGTCAACGAGTTTATCAACTTCTATCAGAGCATCGACACCCTTATCATCGACGATATCCAGGATCTCATAGGTAAGGACAAGACTCAGAAGACCTTCTACCACATCTTCAATCACCTCAAGCAGAACCATCGTCAGATAATCATGTCCTGCGACTGCGCCCCCGCGCAGATGGAGGGCATGCAGGACCGCCTCCTCTCACGTTTCAAGTCAGGCATGACCGCCCAGCTCGACAAGCCTGACCTCGAGCTGCGCCGCGACGTGCTCTCGCAGAAGGCTCTCCGCGACGGTCTCTGTCTCCCGAAGGAGGTCATGGACTACATCGCCTCCAACGTCACCGAGAGCATCCGTGAGCTCGAAGGGGTAGTGGTCTCGCTCCTCGCCCATGCCACCTTCCTTGACAAGGACATCTCTGTCGACCTCGCGCGCCGCGTCCTCTCCAACTCCGTCAAGCTCAACCGCCGCACAATCAACTTTGAGACCATCGCCCGCACCGTCAGCGACTTCTACAATATCTCCGTCGAGCAGCTCTTCACCAAGTCGCGCAAGCGCGAGGTGTCCGACGCCCGCCAGATGGTCATGTATCTCGCCAAGAAGCACACCAAGATGCCCCTCAAGGCAATCGGCACACGCCTCTCGCGCACACATGCCACCGTGCTCTACGCCTGCCGCCTCATCGACGAGCGCCTTCCCCTCGAGAAGAAACTCTCCGAGGACATCACCAAGCTCGAAAACGAGCTCCTCGCCGTCTAATTCCGGCGCGGACACATCCTCCCCCGACAGATACAATCTGACAATACACCGCAGCATCCCGACACCGAATCCGTGCCGGGATGCTGCGCGTCTGATATCATATTTTTTTATCTCTGCATGCAATATTTCGATGCTTTTGCTCTCTATACTTATATGACTGTATACGTCAGCAATGAACACAGCAACTATAGTAAAGGCATGCCAGGCCGGTGACAGGGTCGCCTTCGGGATTCTGTATCAGGCTTATTCGCTTCCGATGAAGGAGGTGATAGCTTACTACATACATGAACCCGAGACCGTGAACGATATTCTTCACGACGGATTCATTATTGCCTTCACGTCAATAAATACCTTGAAAGATTCCTCCAAGGTGAAGTCATGGCTGACCAGTATAATGAAAAACCTCTCACTACAGTACCTGAAAGTGGAGCAGGCCGCTAATAGCCTCCCTTGGGATAGAGAGGTTGTGGAAGAGTCTGTAGGCGCTGATGATTCTGATGATACACTGACCTTGGAGCAGCTTGAATCCATGATTAGCCGACTGCCCGAAGGTTACAAAAGGGTGTTCCGTTTAAGCGTCCTGCAAGAGATGTCGCACAAGGAAATAGCCTCGATGCTCGGAATAGCGCCACAGACCTCGGCTTCTCAGCTTTTTCATGCCAAGGCTATGGTCAGGCGCATGATTCGGGATTATCGTGCCGGCCTGTGCTCGCTGTTCATGCTTGTGGCAGTCACCGTAGCCATGTGGATGATTGTCATGAAGCGCAGCAATCAGAATGTCACTGTCACTGCACACGCTCCTTTCTCCGCCACCTCGCTGCTTGATGCAATATCTGAAGCAGTGTCAGTCCGCTCTGCCGACCATCCGTCACACAATGCTACGACTGATGCCGTACAGTCACCAATAGACCTTGGCAAAGAGCCTCGTCAGCCGGTAGATGTCCTTAGCGACAGCGTGACGGAGGCACCTGTCCCCGAAGAGGTATTAGGCAATGACTCGCTTATGCAGCCCTTGATTCAGCCTCGGCCCGACAGGCTTTATGCTGATAATTCCGAGTTCCGTGACAGATCGGTGTCTGTAGCTCCGTCCTGGTCCCTCTCAATATCATGTTCTGGAAACCGGGATTTGGAGAATAGGGCAGTTTATCGCGTCCCCGATGCCTCGTCGGACGACGGAGATGTGGAGGAGACCCGGAGGACCCGCTATCATGAGCCGATATCGGTCGGCCTCTCCGTGAATAAGCGGCTGGGTCACTCACTGAGTGTAGGCATCGGTCTGCGCTACACATATCTCAGTGCGGATGTCACTACTGAAAACACCCATGTCCGAAAGGAATCGACACAGCGTATACACTACGTCGGGCTGCCGCTGAAGCTCAACTATGAGTTTGTCACGACGAGCCGCATGTCAGTCTATGCTCATGGCGGAATCGCTGTCGACCTCCCTGTTTCGGCAAAGGAGAGCGTGGCGGAGTACACCACCGGCATAGACGAGCCGACAGTCAGCTACCCGGATCTGAAAGCCCCGATACAGTGGTCGGTGGTTGGTGGAATCGGTGTGCAGTATCACTTCACACCCTCTGTCAGCGTCTATGCCGAGCCCTCTGTCGAGTACTTCTTCGACACATCGTCCGATGTCAGGACTGTCCGCCAGGAGAGACCGCTGGAGTTCTCAATCCCCGTGGGGCTGCGTCTGACCTGGTAGTGCCCTGCGCTGAAAAGTTTTGCTCCTCATGCAATATTGTGGCTGTCGCTTCATCTATATGTTGATTCAACAGTCCTACAAAGATGCAAAAGAGACATACCGACAGAGCTACATATTTCTCCGAGCTTGCTTTTACAAGCGAGAGATACCTCATACCCTATATCAAAAATTTCGTTGACATAGATTCTTGCGCCTCGGTCCTTGAGATAGGCTGCGGCGACGGGGGTAACCTCCTGCCATTCTCGCGCCTCGGTTGCCGGGCCGTCGGGGTTGACATATCGAAGAATCGAATCAGGGATGCGCGTGCGTTTTTCAAAGAGAGTGAGGCGGAGGGGCGCTTCATTTATGCCGACATCATGGCTATGGAGGAGGAAGTTGGATGTTTTGACCTCTTGCTCTGTCATGACGTCATAGAGCACATATCCCGGAAGCGGGAGCTGTTGGCCGGGATAGGGCGCTTCATGAAGCCGGGAGGCTATCTTTTCATAGCCTTTCCTGCCTGGCAGATGCCCTTCGGAGGTCACCAGCAGATATGCAGGAGTCTTGTCCTGTCAAAACTCCCATTCATACATCTCCTCCCGGCGGCACTTTATAAGCGCCTGCTGTCCGCATTTGGTGAAAGCCGCGAATGTGTCGACGAGCTAATGTCCATACGCGAATCTCGAATGGACATCAGCCGTTTCGAGCGACTCGCGGATGAAGCCGGCTATTCAATAATTGACAGACGCATTTATCTTATCAATCCGCATTATCAGGTGAAATTCGGTCTCAAGCCGAGGCTGTTGTCAAAGATGATTTCCGCCATACCCTTGCTTCGAAATTTCTTTGCCACAAGTTGTTTCTATATGCTACAGAAAAGGCCTGTCTGTTAGATATGCTGTCAGGCGGCGTTATAGGTGGTCGTACTCCGGGATGCTTTGTAGGAAGCCGTAGCGGCCGCTTTCGATGTCGAGGCGGCAGCAGTAGTGGCTCATGCCGTTGCTGACGGTGAGGTAGGGGACTTTGAGCACGAGCGCGTAGCGGGCTATCTGGTCAAACACCTCCTGTGTGATAGCTATGGCCGGGGCCTTGTACTCGACAATCATCAGCGGACGGCCCGCGCGGTCATAGACCACCGTATCGCAGCGCTTTGCGGTCCCGTTGAGCCGAATGCCGATTTCGTTGGCCATCAGTCCCGCAGGGTAGCCGAGCTGTGTGCGGAGATAGGCAGTGAAATGCTGCCTAACCCACTCTTCGGGTGTCAGGCGCAGCCACTTACCCCGCAGCGGGTCATGGATTTCGTCGCCACGGATGCCGTGGCGCAGTCCTACCTCCGCCGGGGGGAGATTCAGCGGGCGTATTGCCTCCTGTTCATGTCGGTTGATCATTTCTGCTGTTCTGATTTTAGGACAAAATTAGTGATTTTCGTCAAATTTGTGTAAATTTACACCCTCTTAATCAACTATCACCCTAAAAATGGCTTCTTCAACCCCGACATTTTCAGAACTGAGGCGCCAGTTGGCAGCCAAGTCCAACCTTGCGCCGGTCTACCTCCTCCACGGCGAGGAGGGCTACTATATCGACGAGCTTGTCAGGGATTTCGAGAACCTCGTCCCCGAGGAGGAGCGCGACTTCAACCTCTATGTCCTCTATGCCCCCGAATCGGGTGTCGAAACGGTCATGGATGTCTGCCACCGCTATCCGATGATGGCCGAGCGCCAGGTGGTGATTGTCAAGGAGGCGCAGGCCATACGCGCCGACCAGCTCAACAAGCTCCATTCCTACGTCGCCAAGCCCAACCCGACGACTGTGCTGGTCATATCCTGCCGAGGCGCCCAGGCCAAGGGGAAGGAGCTCCTCGCAGCCGTGAAGAAGAACGGTGTCATTTTTGAATCGAAGCGCCTCAGCGAGCGCAATGTCCTCCCCGTCATATCCGACCTCATCAAGGAGAAGAAGCTCAATGTCGACGCTAAGGCGCTGTCCATGCTCCGCGACTACATCGGGGTCGATCTCTCGCGCCTCTACAACGAAATCGGGAAGCTCGCCCTCATTCTCGGCCCCGGAGCCATGATTACGCCGGAGGCCATCGAGCGCAACATCGGCATCTCAAAGGACTATAACAACTTCGAGCTTATCGACGCTATCAACAGCCGCAACGCTGCCAAGGCCTTCGCTATAGTCGCTTACTTCACCGATAATCCGAAAAATAACCCGACGGTGATGACCGTCTCATCACTCTTCAACCAGTTTTCCAACCTGCTCATCTACCACTACACGCGCGATAAGTCGCCGAGCGGCTACATGGACGCCCTTGGCCTGCGCTCCCCCTGGGCTCTTAAAGGCTACGAGCTGGCCGCGCGCAACTACAACGTCCGCCAGACCATAGAGATAATATCCGCCATACGCGAATTCGACACCCGCAGCAAGGGCATAGGCTCGCGCCAGAACGAATATGCCCTCCTCAAAGACCTCGTCTATCACATTCTCACAGCCCGCGGCTACATAGGCTGAGAAAGCCTTCGGCCACAGTCTTAAAACTTAGAATCAAATATTTCGGATGGAATTGTTTAGGCTGTTTGAGGTTAGAAGTGTGAATTTTCCTTGCTTGAAAATTTGGATATTAGGGCTTTGAATTGTAATTTTGTCCCTTGATGAACGAGGAAAAGCGAAAAACCGACGCTGCTGACCGTCTGCTCCACTATCTGTCTCAGAATCACTTGCGTTGCACATCGGAGCGCATGGTGCTTCTCGAGAAGGTGACAGCCATGAAGGGATGTTTCTCCCCTGCGGAACTGATGCTGGCTCTCGCGGACTCCGACTTCCGCCTCAGCCAGGGGACGGTCTACAACACCCTCCGCCTCTTCGAGGCCGCAGGGGTGGTGCGCAGGCGTCCCGGCGAGCACGGGGCAGAGGTCTATGAGTGCGCCTCGCGTGTCGACGAGCACATAATCTTGTGCTGCACCCGCTGCGGGCGCCGGCGCGAGGTCAAGGATGCCGAGCTGCTTAGGATATTGAAGCTCAGGCGCTATCCGTCGTTTGTCGCCAGTGGTTTCGACCTCTACATCCACGGGCTCTGCTCGCGCTGCCGCGGCGGAGGCCGGGTCAGAAAGGATATGACACAGCCAAGTCAGAAGAAATAGAATAACATTACACAATAATAAACTCTTAGATATCACTGCAACATGAAAGTAGATGTGCTTCTCGGCCTCCAGTGGGGAGACGAAGGAAAAGGTAAGGTTGTTGACGTCCTGACGCCACGCTACGACGCCGTGGCGCGTTTCCAGGGTGGTCCCAACGCCGGTCACACTCTGGAGTTCGAAGGCAAGAAATATGTCCTCCGCTCAATTCCCTCGGGCATTTTCCAGCATGGCCAGATCAACATTATCGGCAACGGCGTCGTCCTCGACCCCGTCCTCTTCAAGCAGGAGGCCGAGGAACTTGAGAAGAGCGGCGTCGACCTCCGCTCGATTCTGAAGATTTCAAAGAAAGTCCACCTCATCACTCCGACACACCGCCTGCTCGACGCAGCCAACGAGAAGGCTAAGGGTGGCAAGAAAATCGGCACCACCGGCAAGGGCATCGGCCCGACATATACCGACAAGATTTCGCGCAACGGCCTGCGCCTCGGCGATGTCTTCCATAACTTCAAGGAAAAATACTCCGCGCTCCGCCAGCGCCACCTCGCCCAGCTCGCCGCACTCGGCTCTGACCCCGACAATCTCGACGAGCTCGAGGAGAAGTGGATGGACGCAATCGTCTATCTCAAAGGCTTCGGCATTGTCGACTCCGAGTTCCTCATCAACCAGCTCCTGAGCGAGGGCAAGAGCGTGCTCTGCGAGGGCGCGCAGGGAACACTGCTCGACATCGACTTCGGTTCCTACCCCTTCGTCACCTCCTCCAACACCATCAGCGCCGGCGCATGCTCAGGCCTCGGTGTGGCTCCCAACAAGATAGGGGAGGTCTTCGGTATCTTCAAGGCCTACTGTACCCGCGTGGGCAGCGGCCCATTCCCGACAGAGCTTTTCGACGCCACCGGCAAGCGCATCCGTGATCTCGGCCATGAATATGGCGCTGTCACAGGCCGTGAGCGCCGCTGCGGATGGATTGACCTCGTGGCCCTCCGCTACGCTATCATGCTCAACGGCGTCACCCAGCTCATCATGATGAAGAGCGACGTCCTCGACGACTTCGACGAAATCAAGGCCTGCGTAGCCTACAAAATCAAGGGCGTCGAGACCCGCCAGTTCCCCTTCTCGATTGAGGAGGACATCGAGCCGGTCTATGTCGCCCTCCCCGGCTGGAAGACCGACATGACCAAGATGCAGAGCGAGGATGAGTTCCCGCAGCAGTTCAAGGACTACATCGCCTTCCTCGAGAAGGAGTTGCAGACCCCGATTACAATCGTGTCTATCGGCCCGGACCGCAAGCAGACCATCATCCGCAACTAATAAAATCTCGTCATCCATACCAAAATCTCCAATACCGATCTAAGTTAACCTCTGAAACCATGACAAAAGTTAAACCCTTCAAAGGCATCCGCCCGCCGCGCGAGATGGTCACCCAGGTGGCATCGCGCCCCTACGATGTGCTTAATTCCGACGAGGCCCGTCGCGAGGCCGAGGGAAATCCCCGCTCGCTCTACCACATCATCAAGCCGGAGATTGATTTCGAACCCGGCACCGACGAGCACGACCCCAAGGTCTACGGTAAGGCCGTCGAGAATTTCAACGCCTTCTGTGACAAGGGCTGGCTTGTGCAGGACGACAAGGAGCGCTACTACATCTACGCCCAGACCATGAACGGGCGCACGCAGTATGGCATCGTCATCGCCGCCAACGTCGCCGACTACATGGAGGGACGTATCAAGAAGCACGAGCTTACCCGCCGCGACAAGGAGGAGGACCGCATGAAGCACGTCCGCATCAACAATGCCAACATCGAGCCGGTCTTCTTCGCCTTCCCTGACAACGACGCCCTCCAGGCGGTCATCGACAGCGTCACTGCCGGCGAGCCGGAGTATGACTTCACCGCCCCCGACGGCTTCGGCCACCATTTCTGGGTTGTCGACGACGACAAGATGATTGAGACTATCACCGAGGAGTTCGCCAAGATACCCTATCTCTACATCGCCGACGGACACCACCGCTCGGCCGCCGCAGCCCTCGTCGGCCACGAAAAGGCCCAGGCCAATCCCTCTCACACCGGCAACGAGGAGTATAACTACTTCCTCGCCGTGGCTTTCCCCGCGTCGCATCTCAACATTATCGACTACAACCGCGTGGTCAAGGACCTCAACGGCCTCACGCCCGGGGAATTCCTCGCCCGCATAGCCGAAAACTTCGAAGTCAAGGAAATGGGCGCCGAGGAATACCGTCCCGCAGCGCTCCACAACTTCTCCCTCTATCTCGGAGGCAAATGGTACTCGCTCACAGCCAAGCCCGGCACTTATAATGACAATGACCCGATAGGCGTGCTCGACGTGACAATCTCCAGCGACCTCATCCTGCGCGACATCCTCGGCATCACCGACCTTCGCAGCGACAAGCGCATCGACTTCGTCGGCGGCATCCGCGGCCTCGGCGAGCTGAAGCGCCGTGTCGACTCGGGCGAAATGGCTATGGCCCTCGCGCTCTACCCCGTGTCGATGAAGCAGCTCATGGATATTGCCGACACCGGCAACATCATGCCCCCGAAGACTACATGGTTCGAGCCTAAGCTCCGCTCAGGCCTCGTGATTCACCGTCTTGACTAAACAGGCAGTCTGCCGGCAAGCATAAATTAAAAACTCACGCCACCGTCGCGGTGGCGTGAGTTTTTTCCTTTCTATCTATGTCTGATGTCTGAAAATTTGAATTAAGATAAGGTGATGATGCGTTTGGCACCTATGTAACGTTTGGAGTAGTAGCCTCCGTCGGGAAATTTCTGGTAGGTCACGCCTTTCGAGGTCGAAGCGTGGATGAAGGTGCATGAACCGTCGGGGTTGACGTCGACAACCATTGCGACGTGGCCTACGCGGCTGCGGCCACCGGCACGTCCCGAAAAGAACATGAGGTCGCCAGGACGAAGGTCGCCGGGAGCCACCTTCTCACCCTCGTTATACTGTGCGCTCGACGAGCGGCTGAGGTTGAAGCCGAATTTCTTGAAGATGAAACCAATGAAGCCGGAGCAGTCAAAGCCTTTGGGGCTGGCGCTTCCGCGGCGGTAGCGGGTGCCGATATACTTGGCGGCATATTCCTTGAGCTGGCCGATAAGCTCGCTGTTGTCCTCGGCGATAGTGTTGACATCCTCGGCAGCGAAGGGGCTGAAGAGGCGCACGGCGTCAATCTCTTCGTTCTGCTGGAGCGAGGCGGCTGCTTCGAGCGCTGCGTTGTGGGCTGTTGGGAGCTTGAACGGGGTAGGGTTCTCTGCCTGCACTCCGGCAGCCGAGCCTATTCCCATGAGCAGTGCTATAGTCGCGATGATTTTATTCATTGGTGTCTGTTGATGATTCTTAATTTCTTAAAGCTGTGAAACGGTGGTCTATATTTGTTTTCACATTGCAAAGTTACTCATAATATCTCTACGCTCAAAATCGCAATCGGTTGATGATTGGGCTGTTGGGCGCTATTAAAGATTCTGTAGGGGAATGTAACAGAATTTAGCACTTATTTTGCGAGTGTTAAAATTTTAGGCTCTAAATGGTTGTAAAAATACAAAATTTGACATTAGTTAACTATTTTCATCCCTATTCTGCGGCCAATCTGTCGCTGATATGGCGACAAAAGGCGAGTCTGCAAAGACAAATGTTAAATTTGATTTTGAAAACGGCGGCGTAAACGCTAATTTTTACAGCCGATTGCGCGCTTTGCCGGGATATGTGCAATTTACAATATTTTGCATATTTTAACGCCGCGGCGCTTACTGCCAAAATAAGTGGAATTTTGATTAGGACTCACTATTGATTTTTTGCGAAATTATTGCGAACTTTGCAAGTGTGAATGTCTATGATAAGGCTTTTATAATCATTTGTCTCTCCAATCATTCGTTGACATTAAAGTAACTCTATATAGAACACAAATGAAAAAAAGTGCTTTGCAGCAAGCCCGCGCGGCTTACAAGCCCCAACTTCCCATCGTGCTTACAGGTGGTGTGAAAGTTGTAGAAGGTCAGCCCACCCAGTCGGCCGACAACCAGGATGATATCCGTAATCTGTTCCCCAACACCTACGGTCTTCCCGAACTCCGTTTTGAAAAGGCTCCCGAGAGTGAGTCAGCCCAGCCTATCAATGTCGGTGTGATTCTTTCAGGCGGCCAGGCCCCCGGCGGCCACAATGTCATCAGCGGTCTTTTCGACGGCATCAAGAAAATCAATCGCAAGAGCCGTCTCTATGGCTTCCTCATGGGCCCCGGCGGTCTTGTCGACCACAATTATAAAGAACTCACCTCAGAAATCATCGACGAGTATCGCAACACCGGCGGTTTCGACATCATCGGTTCGGGCCGCACCAAGCTCGAGACCAAGGAGCAGTTCGACAAGGGTCTTGAAATCCTCCGCGAGCTCGACATCAAGGCGCTCGTAATCATCGGCGGCGACGACTCCAACACCAATGCCGCCATCCTCGCCGAATATTATAAGGAAATCGGTGCCGGCGTGCAGGTGATCGGTGTGCCCAAGACTATCGACGGCGACCTCAAGAACAACGTGATTGAGACCTCCTTCGGTTTCGACACCGCCACCAAGGTTTACTCCGAGGTCATCGGCAACATCCAGCGCGACTGCAACTCTTCCAAGAAATACTGGCACTTCATCAAGCTCATGGGCCGCTCGGCCTCACACATCGCTCTCGAATGTGCCCTCCAGTGCCAGCCCAACATCTGCATCATCTCCGAGGAGGTAGAGGCCAAGAACCTCACCCTCGCCGACGTGGTCAATGAAATCGCCGACGCAGTGGCTCTCCGTGCCGCCGACGGCAATAACTACGGCGTGGTCCTCATCCCCGAGGGTCTCATCGAGTTCATCCCCGCTGTCAAGGCTCTTATCTCCGAGCTCAATGACCTCCTTGCCGCCAAGGCCGACGAGTTTGCAACCGTGGCTCCCGAGGAGCAGCGCGCATGGGTGATCTCGCAGCTCAGCGAGGCTAATGCCAGGACCTATGAGTCGCTTCCCGCAGGTGTGGCTCGCCAGCTTACCCTCGACCGCGACCCCCACGGCAACGTGCAGGTCTCGCTCATCGAGACTGAGAAGCTTCTCTCAGAAATGGTCGGCAAGCGACTCGAGCAGCTCGCCGCCGAAGGCAAATACTGTGGCAAGTACTCGACCATGCACCACTTCTTCGGCTACGAAGGCCGCTGCGCCGATCCCTCGAACTTCGACGCCAACTACTGCTACGCTCTCGGCTACACCGCCGCATCGCTCATCGCAGCCGGCAAGACAGGCTATATGTCGAGCCTCCGCAACCTTACCTTCGCGCCCGTCAACTGGGTTGCCGGCGGTATACCTATCACTATGATGATGAACATGGAGCGTCGCCACGGCGAGATGAAGCCCGTGATTCGCAAGGCTCTCGTAGAGCTTGACGGCGCACCCTTCCTCAAGTTTGCAAAGCAGCGCGACGAGTGGAAGCGCAACACCTGCTACACCTATCCCGGCCCGATTCAGTACTTCGGCCCGACCGAGGTGTGCGACCAGCCCTCGCTCACTCTCGTCTACGAGCAGAAACGCCGCAAATATTAATAGGATATTATTTCATATTCCCATTGAGGACATCTTTCCGCGTCATCGTCTGGCGGAAGGGTGTCCTTTCTTATTATGTGAGCCTTTCTTCTGCCTGCGTTTCTCTTCGCGGAGCATCCTTCGACGCACGCTGCGGGTCATCAGGGAGGATACTAATTGTTTCGCAGCCTCGTCAACCAAGGCTTCCTCGATAGCCTCCTCATCAGCAATATTCTCATCATCGGCAAGTCTTTCGGTGACAGGCCTATCGGTTGCAGCTTCTTCAGCGGCAGCCTCGCGCTCCGCTTTGCGTCGGGCAGCGCGCAGACGTGCCGAGGCCGAGCGCTTGGCCGCACGGTCTATCTCGGGGCGTAGCAGGGCTAAAATCATCCTTACGGGAGCCGGCGCGCCCTCTTCAGGCGTCCGTCCCTCGGAAATGTAAGCCTCGACAGCAGCCATGCTTGCTGCAAAAATATCCTCGCTGCCGTGAGTGTTGTCATCTCCTGTGAGACCGCCGGCATACACCTTGCAAGCATCACCGATGCGCTCGCGGATGTAGCTGAAAAACTTCTTTGATACTGGAAATGTCGGCGTTGAAGCATCTGTGTTGTGGGTTTTGTCTCTTTTCATGGCTGTCATTTCTCTTTTCATGTCCTTTTTATTGTTCTGCATAATTTCTGGGATTAAATTTCCACAAAGTTAATCCACCCAGCACCCCGAAATAGTGCGAAAAAGTAAAACGCGAATTATGGTGTAATATATGGATATTTATTGCTATATTTGCAGCCAAGTAGTAATATATTAAACTATGATTGACAGGAACTACATCACAAATATGACTATCCTCGAGACTCTTGCCTCCCGGATGAAGGACTATCGCCTCGCCTCTCGGCTGAGTCAGCGGGAGCTTGCTGAAAAGTCCGGCGTCAGCTACACGACCATCAGCCATTTCGAGCAGGGTAAGAATCCGAATATGACTATGAACAACTTCATCTCCCTCCTGAGAGTCATAGGCATGGAGCGTCGTCTCCTCGAGCTTCTTCCCGAACTCCCCGTGCCCCCGATGGCCCTGAGGGAGATTAACAAATTTATATGGGCATGAAAACGAAGCGAGCATCGGTGTGAATGTCGGTCGGTCGCGTAACTCACTGATATGATTGATGATGTGGGGTGGGGGAGTGGAACGGCACGGAAAAACGAAGCGTGCAAAAAGTTGAATTCGGTTGAATTGTACTTGAATTTTTTGGGCCGTCCGTTTAATCGGCGTTTAACGCAGGTTTAATCGGGCTTTAATTGGCTTTAATATCGTGCGGCTGCATGGCTGGTTTTCGCCGGCTGTGTGGCCGTTTTCGTTGTGTGGCTGCATCAACCGCTGGCAGAGGCGCAGAGGGCGCGAAATACAGGCGTTTACGGCGTTTGTGGGGCATTGTGCTGGTTGGTCGGCAGGGTAGGGGAGCGGCGCATGGTGCGCGTTCATCGGCGCGAGTGATGCGGCGGACGTGTGGGGTGGTGCAAGGTGTTAAATCGGCTGTTAAATGGGGGTGGCGGCGCACTGCTCCGAGGTGCGAAATCGAGGGGTGGGGGAGGGGTGAAAATCGTGCACGTTTCGTTTGAAAAATGGGGTTGGGGATACAGTTGGGGATACAGTTGGGGGTACTTTGTCGCATAGGTTCGCACCCCCATACGGACAAAATCGGCAATCAAAACGGCGATTTTTAGCGTTTAACACCCCCTTTAATACCAAAATCGCCCCCTTTAAATTTGCCCTTGAAAATCTGCTAAGTGTCTGATATATGGTGTTTAATGCGCTTAACAACTGAAAAAGCAGTGAAAAAACGCTGAAAACCCCTATTTAGAGGGCTTAAAGGGGAGTATGCGGAGGGCACGTGTGAACGCAGGAGCATAGCCGCCTAACCGACATTTGCAGTATCGCCGGTGCTCGCATCGCCAACAGTTTTTTCCAGCCTTTGCGTGAGCTCTTTGATGCGTTGTTCCAGTCTGCCAATCTCTTTTGCTTGTTGTAAGATGGTCGTTTCCTTTTCAAGAAGCATCAATTTGAGGAGATTGTTTTCAATCATTGCGGCATTCTCCCCAGAGACCAAAGTAGGCTTATACCCATCTACATTTAGCATCTCCCCTTGACCTGTAAACAGCCATTTGAGAGAAAGGTCTCCACAGAATGCGAGAATATTTTCTAACTTATCGCTACCTATTGCGGTGTGGTTTTTAATGGGCTTAGATAGAGCTCCGTTTGACATGCCCAGCATCTTCTCCACGTAAGCTACTGTCATGCCTTTAGCCTCGATATATTGCTTGAGTCGGTTTAACATGATGAGAAAATTTTATGTTCAAGAGAAAAAAATCGCATTGAAATTTTTGTATGAGAAAATTTTCTCTTATCTTTGCAGCGTGTTACCACGGTTACAGCCGCCAAAGATACAAAAAAAGCGGCAGGCAGCCAAGGAAAGCACGGACGTAAAACCATAAAAACGAGTAAAAGGACATGGACGAAATCAAAGAATGGCGAGCAGAGAACTACCGGCAGGTGGTGTGCTTCTACCTGATGCTGCAAAAGGTGGCATTCTCATACAGCGAGGAAACCGGGCTTGTGTTTACGGCACCCGACTTTTTCGTGGAAAACATGCGGTACAGCCTCAGGCTGTCATACGGCTGTGACAAAATAAGAATTAACGAGCTGAAATAAAAGGACAATGGAAGCAATCAAACTAAACGTCGGGTTCCGGGAGTGGTCAAAGCTGCCCGACTTCGTAGAAACGATAAACGGAGAGGACGAAATGTTCGCCTATCAGATAGACGGCACCACGGCAATAATCGTAACGCAAGGCTGTTGCGGCACCTCATGGGTCGAAGCTCAGGCAGCAACATGGTTTGACGACCAGTACACAGAAAAAATCAAAAAGTAAAAGGATATGAGAACAACATTTGAACATTACATCGACGCAACGGAGGAAACGACGGCGAAACTCGCCAAGTCGTTCAACGTGAAAGAGAAAACCGTGTATCTTGCGCTGACCTACCAGCGCAACAGCCCGGCGGCAAAGAAGATCCGCTATACAGCGGTAAGGGTGTACGGCGCCAAGCCCATGCACCATTGCCCGGAGTGTGAGACGCTGCACAACAGGACAGAGGACGGCCGTGAACTCATGGTCCAGAATTTCGACAACGGCGTGCGTCTGGAGATAGACAAGCACACCGGCGCAGCGGTGGTGTATAACCGTCATGGGGCGGTGATAGGACGCCGCCAGATAGAAAAATTTCCAGAGCTTGCGGAGCTCCAACTTTATGCTGAAAACCTGTAACTATGGAGGTAATTGACGGAAAAATTTGTATAAGCCATGAGGAACTGACCGGGCGTGTGATAACGACGGCCAACCTCAAAGCCCTTGTACGCAAAGGACAGGTGCGCCAGGTGCAAAAGGGCGGCAACGGTCGTGTGGCTTTGTTCGATGTTGAGAGCCTGCCGCTGAAATGGCGGACTGAGGTTTACAGACGTTGGCCGGACTTGAAAGAGCAGGCCGAGAGCCGGGAGTTTATAGACACCGTGGAGCCGGACGGCGCGGCCTTTGACTTTTTCCAGGGCTACACGCTGAACGACGGCCGGCATTTGCCCGAGGACAAAGTGATGGAGTATGCGAGCAACGCGGCGATCATGAACGCGTTCCGGCGTTGCTGGGAGGCTCATGTGAGCAAGCGGCAGCGCACCGGCAAAAAAGCCGTGGCGGCAAAAGAATTCTGGGCGAGAGCAGCGGCAGCCCTGCCGCGTCTGGCCGACCGTTTCCCCCACTCGCTGCCCGGCAGCCCCCGGCGGTTGTCGATGAAATGCGCGGAGTATGTGCGCGACGGTTACGAATGTTTCATATCCGGCAAATTCCAGAACGGCAACGCCGGCAAGGTGCTGACCGATGAGCAGACCGGCTATCTCGCCACGCTGATAAGCAACCCCAACAACGTGCAGGACACGGTTGTGGCGAAAGCCTACAACGCCAAGGCGCGGTTGTTAGGTTGGAAAGTGATAACCGCCGCAGCCGTGGGCGTATGGCGCGAGAAGCTGCAATTAGAGGCGGCCGCCGGGCGTCTGGGTGTTACCAACTTCCGCAACACAAAGACCATGCAGGTGAAGCGGAGCCGCCCGACCGCGCCATTCCTGATGTGCTCGCTCGACGGCTGGACGGTGGAGCTGCTCTACCAGAAAACGCGGACAGACAAAAAGGGGCACAACGTGACGACCTACACAAACCGTCTTACAATCGTGGTGGTGCTTGATCCGTGCGTGGACTACCCTATGGGCTACGCCGTCGGCGACCATGAGTGCCCGGAACTGATAAAAGCGGCATTGAGGAACGCCGCGATCCACAGCCGGGAGCTGACAGGACAGATGCTGAGATACAACCAGGTGCAGAGCGACCGCTACGCGATAAAGACCATGACCGAACTCTACGCCGTTTTGGGCGACAAGGTGATACCGGCACAGGCACACAATGCCAAGGCGAAGCCGGTCGAGCCGTATTTCAACCACCTCAATACGACATACTGCCAGTTGTGCCCGAACTGGGGCGGCTACGGCGTGACCACCAACCCGAAGCGCCAGCCTAACAGCGAGGCCCTGAACCGCCGCCGGCACAGCTTCCCCGATGAAGTCGGAGTCCGTGCACAAATAGATGAAATGATGCGGCTGGAACGCATGCAGAAAATCGGCGCGCTCATGGAAAAACTCGCCAACCTCAAACCCGAACACACCCTGCCTATGAGCCGCGAAATGTACCTGCTGAACTTCGGCGCTGAAACAGGCTTTAAGAACGTGCTGGAGGGTTGCGGCCTACGCCCCACTATTTTAGGCGTGAAGCGTGATTATGACTGCTTCGACCTGACATTCAGGGACTATGCCTCAGAGCGCTGGACGGTGCGATATGACCCCGACGACCTGCACGATGTACTGGCAGTTAGCGAGGACGGCACACGCCGCTATATGCTTGAGGAAAAATACGTGCAGCCAATGGCGCTTGCCGACCGCAAGCCGGGCGACGCAGAACAGCTCCAGCGAGTGCGCGACTATAACGTGGCATTAGAGGCCGAGACTGGGCGCCGGCTCGCACAACACTACCAGGGAGCGAAACGCACGATCGAGCGCGCCGCGGAACTGCCGATCTACCGCACCCCGGCGCTGGGCGCGTGCATGGAGGACAGACTGATGCTGACCGACAGCCGGGGCCAGCACAAAGACAACAGGAGCCGCAAGCGGCTGGCCGCGGCCGACATCGAGGCTTTAGAGGTCGAAACCGTGGAAATACCTGTAACACGTCAGGGCGATGCGGTGGACGCATACCAGACAAACGATTATTCAATTTTTTAAGATGTAAAAGGACATGACAACAGAACAGAAAAAACAGATATGCGAACAGCTCCGCGCCTATGTGGAGCAAAAAGGGAGCGGCAATAAGGCCGCCAACAGCCTTAACGGAGTGAGCAGCGCGACCATAAGCAAAGTGCTGACCGGAAAATGGGACACCATAGCCGACGACATGTGGCGGAGCATAGCCGCCCAGACCGGAAGCAGCGAGGCCAGGGGCTGGCAGGTTGTCAAGACCCGGGCCTACGAGGTAATGACATTCACGCTTGCCAGCGTGCAGGCCGACAACCTGACCGCCGCCGTTATAGGCGGAGCCGGGAGCGGCAAGACCGAGGCCATAAAGAACTACACGGCCGCCGGGCGCAACGTCTATCACATGGTCTGCTCCGAGTATTGGAACCGTCGCACGTTCATGGCCAAACTGTTGCAGAACATGGGGGCGACAGTGAGCGGCACCACCGTTAGCGACATGATGGACAATATCGTGGACACGTTGAAGCGCAAGGAAAAGCCGCTGATCGTGCTGGACGAGGCCGACAAGCTGAGCGACCAGGTGCTTTATTTTTTCATTAGCCTGTATAACCAGCTCGAGGACCAGTGCGGCATAATGCTGACCGCCACAAGCAATCTGAAAGCCAGAATCGAAAAGGGGCTGCGCCTGAACCGCAAAGGCTATGCCGAGATATACAGCCGCATAGGCCGCAAATTCGTGGAGCTGCCACTGCCTAACAGTGAGGACGTGGCGGCCGTATGCGTCGCCAACGGCGTGAGCGACAGCCGGGCAATAAACAGGATAGTGGACGAGTGCGACGGCGACCTGCGGCGCGTAAAGCGCAGTGTATGGGCCATGCTGAAAGGGGGTGCGAAATGAGCAAGCGTCGCAAAATCATAGGCGCCAAGGTGCGGTTGCGTGTTACAATGCGCAACCGCGGTGGGCAGACCTTTGAAAAGGGTACAGTAATGGAAATATTCGGCTCTTATGGGGGATATTCTCTTAAAGACGGCAACGGTCGTTATATAACCCGTGTGGACCGCTGTGATGTAGAATTTTTGGACGAAGCAAAGTAATGAAACACAAGGCACGATTCGACATAGTGGCCGGGTGGACACCCCAGATATTGCAGGACTGGCTCAATGAGGGCTGGCTCTGCGATATCCGGGTAAAGCGTGTAACATGGCGCAGGTGCAAGATGATCCGGGTTGAAATAGAGGCGAACACAGCCGAGGACTTAGAGGCCAAACGGAGGGCGTTTAACGCGATGATAGAGGCCAAAGGGTACGGCGTAAAGGTAAAACAATAACGGACAATGGGCAGGGCGATAAGCAATAAAAACGTGCTGGCGGCGCAATTCGAGACCGCAGACTTCGACGGGTCGTTCCTGGCGAGCTTCGGACGCCCGGAGCTTCGCGGGGTATGGCTGATCTGGGGCGATAGCGGAAGCGGCAAAACCACTTTCACGCTCATGCTCTGCAAGTATCTGGCGAACTTCCGGCGTGTGGCCTATGACAGCCTCGAACAAGGGTTGAGCCTGTCGCTGCAAAAGGCATGGGAGCGCGTAGGCATGGCCGAGGCCGGCAGCAATATAATACTTCTGAACAAAGAGGAATTGCCGGAGCTGTGTGCCAGGCTGCGCAAACGCAAGAGCCCGGAAATAATCGTAATTGACAGCCTGCAATACCTGACAAAATTCTATATGGACCAGTTCAAAGCCCTGAAAGCTGAATTTTCGGACAAACTGTTCGTGTTCATAAGCCAGGCCGACAAAGCCGGTAAGAACCCCGACGGACACATAGCGAAAAAGATACGCTATGACGCCGACATAAAAATCAAGGTCGAGGGCTTCAAAGCCTTTGTGACAACTCGCTACGAGGACCGGGATAAAGGCGAGGGCGGCGAGGACTTCATAATATGGGAACAGGGCGCAAACGACTATTGGGCCGAACAAATTAAATAACTTAATCATGGCAAGAGAAAACAAGACAATGGACCAGATACACCGGGGGCTGCTGAAAAAATATCATACCCTCTGCACGGTGCTGGGGCTTGATGATGAAGCCAAGCGTGCGATCCTTGCAAGCTGGGGAGTGGAGAGCAGCCGCGACCTGACCCAGCACCAGCTCATAGACATCTGCGCGAAACTGAGCGAGCAGGTGGACGAAAAGCAGGGCACGGCCAGACTTGACAAGCTGCGCAAGCAGGTAATGGCGGCGATCGGCGGCTGGCTCCGGGAAACCGGGCAAAAAAGCAGCGTGGCGATAATCAAAGGCATTGCCGAACGAGCCAGCGGCTACGCCGATTTTAACAAGATACCGAGGGAGCGGCTGCGCAACCTCATAGCGACATTCAACAACAAAGTCAAGGACGCCCGGGCGGTCGATGCTTTGACCGATGCGATGCTGATGCAGCACTATGCGGCCAGCGGCGAAATTGACCCGGCATTAAACTGATGATATGGCTAAATGGACGAAAGAGCGCAACGAGGAATTGCGCACACTCTATGAAAGTATGACAGCCCCGGAGCTGGCGGAGTATTTCGGCACTAGTGTACAGGCCGTTTATGTGCAGGCGCACAAAATAGGGCTCAACAAGCACCAACCGAATAAAATCACGCTTACACACGAGCAAGAGAGCTGGATGCGTCGTAACTTTCCGCACATGTCGAACAAAATTTGCGCGCTGATACTCGGGATCTCGCCGCGCTCGGTTGTGAGGCAGGCGCGTAGGCTGGGGCTTGAAAAGACCGCGCAATTCATGTGCGAGTGCCAGGCTCACACGTCGAAAAAAGCCCGGGAGAGCCATTTGAAAAAAGGCACATATCCGGCAAAAGGTTATTACTCGCCCAACCTACAAAGAGGCGACAAATATCAATTTGGCAAACGAGCATGGAAAAGGACAAAAAAGTCTGCTGCATCTGCGGCAAAGAATTTACGGAATACGGAAACGACCCCTACCCCATAAAAGAGGACGGCGAGTGCTGCCGGGCATGTAACTGGGGCGTGGTATTACCCAAACGGATAGAACTAAGCAAGCGACACAATGAGCAGAGAACTGGAAAAGATTAAGACCCTGATCCGGGAACAGACGGAGGGCATGAGCGAGAACGCCAAGGTCGAACTATTGGACGCCCTTGCGTGGTGGGCGAGCGAGGAAGCCGGATCACTGAATTTCGACAGCCCCGATGCGGAGAATTACGATGAATGACGCTGAGCCGGTGTAAAAGGACACGCACCGAAACAGTTAAACACAATTTAATAACCACTTAAAACCCATTTAACGATGAGTGAACAAGTAACAATCAGCGGCGCCGAACTGGAAGAGTTCAAGGCGTTCAAGGCCGAAAAGGCCAGACAGGAAGCCGCGGAGGCACGCAAGGCCCAGCGGGAAACATACCAGCAAATGGTCGATGAGGAACTGGCGGCAGCCGTGCCGGAACTCCGCGCCCTGAGCGAACAGATTAAGACAGTCAAGGATGCCACGTTCGGCAACTTCGCCGCCGTGCTTGACATGAAAGCCGAGGTCGTGGGCTTCAAGGAGGACGGGCAGTACAGCCATACATTCACGAACAGCGACAGCAGCCTGCGCCTGACCCTGGGCGTCAACACCGTGGACGGCTGGACCGACATGGCCGAGGCCGGCATCGCAATGGTGCGCCGCTATCTGGAGAGCCTTGCCACCGACGACAAGACGGCCGCGCTTGTCAAAGCCGTTATGAAGCTGCTGAGCAAAGACCGCCAGGGGAACCTCAACGCCAGCAAAGTGCTCCAGCTCCAGAAAATGGCGGAGGACAGCCGGGACGAACAATTCATCGAGGCTGTGAAGATAATTCGCGAGAGCTACCAGCCCACCGAAACACGGCGCTATATCCGTGCCCAATACCGCGATGAAAGCACCGGCAACGCCTGGCGCAGCATACCGCTGAGCATAACGGACGTGGACCTGCTGCCGGAGAATGAGACAGCCCCGGAACCCGATGCGGAGGCAGAGGGAACCGGGGCGGAAGCGGCCGAATAAAAAAAGACCGCGCCAACGTGCAACCTCATAGCTGACGCCGGCGCTGAGCCTGATGTAAAAGGACAGCGCAAAGATACAAATAATTCGGTGAATGGCAAAGAAAAAGAGGCACAAAAGCACATTGGCGCGGGCTGAAAAAATAAAAGCGCTCACGGCGTTGCACTATGAGGCCGGAAACCAGGCCAAATGTTACAAAGCCGTATGGCGGCACTGGATAGAACCGGAGTTTGGTATCTGTTACCGCACATATCTGAACATGCTGGGGCTGCCCCCGGACACAGAGAGCCGCCAAGACAATCAACCCTCGTTGTTCGACGAACTCTAAAAAACACCCCTGACGGACGCAAGAGCCGCCGGGGGTGTTATCGTATTAGTCTGCCTTAGAAATCGCGACAGAGATGCCGGAAACGGCCCTTACGGGGCGCATGGCGGTTACGTCCTGCGCCGATGTTCGGAAACATTCGACATTTTCGATAATTTCATTGTGCGCGTGATTGGTTGCGGAAACAGTGTGCATGAACCCGGCGAAATTGTCGCCGCGCAGCCCCTGCATGGCAGCGTTGATGCTGTCGAGCATATCGAACATTTTAAGAGCGTCGGCCATAGCCTTGTCCTGGCTTCCGTGAATACCGGCATAAGCGCGGCTCATGATGTGCAGGCGTACATTTATGTCGGCCCGACGCACGCCGTTCTGGAGCTGGTTCCATTCGATAACCTCAAACTCCACGAACACCGAGGGGAGCGGATAGGCGGAACCGCCGGCAAAGTGGGCGCCGTTGTCGTTCCAGAGGTCCACGTAAGTAATGCCGGGCACGGTGAGCAGCTTGTCGGCAATGGCTGTAAAAATCTGTTTTCTCATTTGGTCCTTATGAAATTTGTTAATGAAAGATTGAAGCGGCTGAGGTTGTCGTTAATTACAGCCTTGATGATGCGCTGCGTATCTGGGCCGTCGCCGATGAACTGACGCTGCGGCATGGTGAACTTGCGCTGATGAGCGCGCACGTTGTATATTTTGCCTTTTTTGGACTTGCGAGTGTGCGCCCTTACCTGCTTGTAGCCGGTGCCGCCCTCATTGTGCAGGGTTGTGTAAGGCATAGCCGATGCGAAGCGCACACCGTCGCCGGACACTTCGCCCCTGGTGGATCGGCGCATGGCCCCGGACACCATGAGCAGGGAGCCGCGCGGGTAATCATGGGCGCGAGGCTTCCATTTGTCGGAGAAAAAGGCCTTACGTTCAAAGTTTCGGTCGAACTCGTCGGAGAGCTCCACGCGCATGTCTTCGAGAATATCGGCTTTTAATTTATTGGCGTCGAGCATTTACTTGGTGTTTAATTGTTGTTATATCAGAATAAAGTCGTAAATTTGCGCAAAATGGATATACCTGCACAAATAAGAACAGCGGCGCAATGGCTTGTCGAGCAGTACGGCGACCGTATAGAGCACCTTGGAGAATATCAGGGCGCGCAGGCTTATTATTACCATTTTCCTGACGATGTGGATGTGGGTTTTCCATTTGTCTATCTGTTGAAAGAGAACAAAATCACGGAAATTACGGGGTTTGACGCACTGCATTTAATCAGACGCTTTTTCAAAGATTGACGCGAATTTCGGATTAAACAGAAGATTATCCACTCGCATAACTCCGCGTGTCCTGACCGGTTTAACCGCACCACTTTCACATAATTCGCCAATGCTGCGTCTGGAACTTGTTCCGTTGTATCTCTGCGGCTCAATATAACTTAACGTGCCGTCCTCAAACCGTTGCAAAATGGTGGCATGACCGCCACCGCCTTTCCACCCGATAGTAAGTATATACACGCCTGTTTCCTTGCAGCACTCGTTGAAATATTCCGCATAACGTTTTTTAGACATCTGCCTGTAACCCTTACCCACCATCCAGGAGTGAGTGAGCGACGGGGTTGGTGCTGTGCCGTCTGGCTTTAACCATGCTTCAAAAGAACGTTGACGCGACAAGTATTCAGACAGGGAGCCGCTGGTATTGGCTTTTGCCACAACATCAAAGCCGAGCAACCGCAGAACGTAGGCAGGCGCGCAAGTCTGGCAATTTATTTGATATGCCCGGGACTTACTGTAATTAGGATTGGCAGACTGCTTGTCTGCATCGTCCACGCTCATAGGTTTGCCCTTGGTAACGCCGAGGTCTTTTTCGAGCTTGAGGCAATGTTCGGCCAATACTTTTTTCTCTGCTTCGGTAAGATTTGCGGGCAGTTCCGCGACAATTTCGGCAATACGCCGCTCCCGCTTTTGTTCCTCACTCAGCTGCTCAATGACCTGTTTAGCGTCGTCGGGCGCCTTGAAATACGGGTGTTTGGGCGGGAACAGTTGCAGCTCCTTGCCGGGGTTGAAGCGGAAAATCTGCTGCTTGGCGGCCTCGGTGCAGTTGTTGCCCCGGAGCATGGAGAGGGCCGGGTCGCTGCGTTCATACTTGCCCTTGCGGACCTGTACGGCCGTGCAGCGGCAGTTCCAACCGTTCGGCGGCAGAAAGAGCGACCAGAACGGATCGGAGGGCGGCAGGGTTGTGCCGTGCAGAATTGCATGATCCTCACGCACGCGGTCGTCCTGGGCTGTTCGGTATTGCAGGTCGTAGCGGTCGCCGTCCTTTTCAATCTGCTGCCAGCGCGAAGCCATGAGCGAGGCTCCGACCGCGTGGTTATACTCCGCATAGAGATAGTTATGATTATAACGGCTGTTGACCGTTTCCACGTCCTTGCGGAACTGCTCAAAGGGTTTAATGTCGCCTTTGTCCGTTACCATGGTAAGACCCACCTCGCGGAGCGTGTGATAGGCTTTAAAGCCGGAGAAAATAAAAGCGTTGTTTTCGAGGGCATACCTGACGACTTCCGGCACCTCGTGGGGCACGCCGGAGGCAATGCCGCGTTTAATCTGCCTCAATGTCTCGCCGATGAGGCGCCGGGCTTCCGGGGTGGCGAGCTGCGAGGCATCGAAGCCGCCGGCGTTGTAAACCATGCTGGCAGCGTCAAAAAAGGCCGTGTCGTCAAAATCGGGTCTGTCTGACGCACTCGCGAGCTCCAGCAAGTCATTTTCATACAACGAGCCGAGAGCGGCGTTAAAAGCGCGATATGACAGGCGCAGCCCCGCCGTGTTCCGGAACGACCGGGCGGGGCTCAGTCGAAAAAACGGTCGGGCTGTGTCTTTGCTTCGCGCGGGCCGTCGATAGCGACGCCGTATTTGTCCGTGAAATATTCCGCCGGCACATTGTAATACTCCAGAAGCAGGCGCTCGATCTCGCGCTGTTCGGCCGGGGTGTAGCTGGCGGCGTTGTTCCATATAAAGCGCTTGCCCTTTACCGGGAAGCCGTGTGCGGCCATGAGTGGGAGCAGCCGGCCGTTAATGACATAGCCGGCCATAGTGGCGTCGGCCTCGGTGGTGCGCTCGAAAATCTCGAGGTGCACTTCGGACTGAGAGAGCGAGGCTCCCGAGTCAATGGTCATTGTCTGGTTGAGAATGACCTTCGACAGCTCCGAGTTGCAGCGGTCCACGCGGCGGTCGAACACGTTGTAAGCGTCGCCTCGGCTGCTTTCCTTGATCTCGATGTTGGTACCCTCGGGGAACAGGCCCCAGAACGCCGCGCCCATGTTCTCAAGGGCGCTTTCAACCTTGGCACGCTCGTTTTCGTCCGGGCTGTTGGTGGTGGCTATTCGCATGGGCTGGCCGAAAATCTCGCCGAACATATCCCAGAACGTGAGCATGTTCTTTTTGCTGATGTAAGAGCAGCAGCATTTGAGCAGGAGGCCGAGGTCGCGGGGCTTGCCCACTTCCACGCACCAGTTTGCGAAATCGCCCTCGCGGTAAGGAATGCCGCCGCGCCAGTCGTCGCCCGGGTTAACGACCACGCGGCCATATTCCGGCACCACGTGTTTGCGCGGCACCAGTTCCACGCCGTCGTAACGCATGAGGCCGCCGTCGGCACGGATAACATCGCCCAGCTGAATGAGCGAGTGCCCCCAGTAGGCTGTATCCAGGGTGTAGCCGAGAAAATCGGCGAACCATTCCTGTTGCAGCAGCTCCGTGCCGGCGACATCTTCCTTACCGTTGTTATCGACCAGACGAAAATCTTTTTGGAGCACCTTGCCCTTGCGCTGCGCGATACAACCCGACAAATGGGCGTCGAGCACACAGTCGGCGTAAATGTCGTAAAGACGCATTCGGTTGGGGTTTTCGTAGTCGATAGCGACCTGGTGGGCGTTTCGCCAGTCGTTAATGTCCTTTTTTGTGAGCGTGTCGGTCTGCTGGAGCAGCTGTGCGGTAATTTTGAGGCCCTGCCTGCCGGACGCCATGCGCGCCAGTGTCATAACTTCGGCGCGCGTAGGTCGGTCGAACCATTCGCGTATGCTTGAGATAATATTGGTCATGATGCGGTGATTTAAGTTAAACGGATATTGCCGGCGGCATCGAGGCGGAGCGCGCTGGGTGCGGCCAGACGGAGCGCTGGGGCGACCACCCGCACCTCGACAGTCTTATAGAAGCGGGTGCCGGCCGTGGGTATGACATGGACATGGGTAACACCGGGAGCGAGCGGTAAGATGCGGCCGTCCGGCGCTACAAAAGCGGATTGGCCGCAGGCGCTCCCGGCAGCGCCGCCGAAAGCCTGAAAAATGATGTTTTGCAGCGCACCGGCCGGGAGGACGCGGGCCATTATGAAGCGTGGCACCGGGTTGCCGAGGGTAAGCGGCGCGGGGCTATCGACGCGGAGGCCGTCGGGCACCGGGGCGGCCGCCAGTTCCGCGCGGTCGGCCACGGCTTCGAGGCGTTGGCGGCTCTGTTCTGTGAGCTCACGTTCCGACTGAGTGGCCACGGCCGCGTCCTGTGCATTTCGGGCGGCGGTGTCGGCGGCTGCCTTTGACTTGTTGGCGGCAGCAGTGGCGGCGTCGCAATCCTTAATGGCAGCGGCGGAGGCTGTGTCAAGTTCCTGTGCCTGTTTCAGCACCCTGGCCGTCGCGTCGCGTGCGTCGGTGGTCGCTGCCCAGGCTTCGCCTGTTGCGGTGTCTGCGTTGCTTGTGGCCGTCCGGGCTTCTGCTGTCGCTTCGGTGCAATCCTTGACCACTCGTGCGCCGGTGTTTGAAAGCTCACGGGTCAAGCGCTCCGCTTCTCCGGCGGCAGTGTTTGCCCTTTGGGTGGCCGCGTCGGCCTTTTTCGCAGCGTCGAGAGCCGGACGTTGGAGCACTTCGATCTGTGCCTGTGTGAAATCGTCGAAAGTGAACGGCAGGCCGCGAGTGTAAGCGGCCACCACCCCGGACTCGATAACGCCCAGAGCGTCGTCGCCGAGGTGCCAGAGCTGGACGGCCATGTCCTCGGGGTAATATACATCCTGTATGCCGTCCGGCATGAAGCCGTTGACCAGGCGCAGATGCAGTTCATGTTTCAGAATGCCCTCGCAAAAGCCGTGATCCTTGAAAATGACCAGGAGGGCGTCGCCGTCCGGGGTGCAGTTTGTGTAAACGCCGCCGGAGCGCGAGGCCACGAAATAACGCCCGGGCTTGACCCAGTAGCGCAGCTCGAAATCCACCTCCTGGGGGATAGCGACAAAAGCCCCCGAGGCATCGCGGAAGCGTTCGCGGACGATGAAGTCGCTTTTGTAGTTTATATGTCTGATAGAGTCCATCATGTAAGCCTTAAATTACCTTTGCCGTCGATGCGTAGCGCGCCGGAATGCGAAAAGCGCAGACGCGGGGGCACCACTTCGATGCGAAGCGTTTTATAAACCGATGTGTCGGCCGTGGCAACGGCGTTGACGGTGGAGCGGCCGAGGGCGACCGGGATCACCATTCCGTCGGGTGTGACGTCGACCGCCTTATGGTCGCCGATGAACAGGACGGATCCGAGGCCGAAGCGCGGAAAGAGCACGGCACCGATTTTCTGCGGCACGGGGTTGGTGAGAGTGATGCGCAGCGGCGCGGCCGTAATATCGACGCGCAGCGGTGCATTGAGATTATGGGTGGAAAGCTGAGCCACAAGCGACTCCACCAGCGCGCGTGTCTGCTCTGACCGCTGAGTTTCGGCGGTGGCCTTTGCGGCCGCATCGTCGGCACCGGCGAGGCGCCGGTCAATATCCTTTTGCAGCTCCGGCACGTTGACGGACAGGAACAGGCCGACCGCGCGGTTAATGTCGCCGCATGCTTCGATCAGGGCGCAAAACAGCCCACCCACCTGCCGCGCCGAAATGGTCTTTGCCTGCACGGCGTCGCGTATGACTTCGGCGTGCTCCATGAGGCCGGCCGTATCAAGCGGCTGCAAATCGTTTTTTGTGAGTTGGTCCATATTGGTAAGGGTTTGATGTTATGAAAAAACTTCGCTGAAAGGGTCGGAGAAAACGCGGGTGAATTCCTGCTTGCTCTGCACCTTGACCGGCTGCTTTCGGTCGAGCAATTCGAGAACTTCGTCCACCTTGTCAACCACGAGAACATCATCGTACTTGTCGAGCCAGGGGCGCATGACGGCGGGGCGTTTCGTGCCAGTCTGATATAGCAGTTCGCGATATTCGGCTGGGTCAATGTCGGTTGCCGGGCTGATGTGCCGGAGGGCATAGGCCGAGCGGACGGCGAGGCTGACGACATCTTCCAGCTCGTAGGCAACGGCCTGACCGTCGGCGAGCGTGGCAGTAACGGACAGGCCGTTCCGCTGCGCGAGGGCGAACACTCCGGCGGCGGAACCCAGGGCAATGACGGCAATGTCGAGCAGCGTCTGGCGGTCGTTAACAATTATCTGCATGGCTTATGAGATTTGCACCACGCCCTCGGGCGACAGTGTGAGGTTTGAAACATCGAGGCCGCAGGCGCGCAGCATCTTTTTTGCGTTGCCGGGCCAGAACGGGTCGGGCTCGCCGGCGAGCATAAGGGGAGCCTCGGCGCCCAGGAGCGGGTGTTCCTTGAACTCGCCGCGGCAGGCGCGCAGCACCAGTTCGGCAATGAAGCCGGAGGCGTCGGCGACGACGGCGGCTGAGCGCTCCACCAGGAGGTCGCCTGTGTCAATATCAATTTGGAGACCGTTCATTGCTTTATCTTGGTGTTTTCGTAATCGCCGCGCTTTGTCGGTGTGAGCTGTGAGCCGGCCCATGAAGCGGCGGCAGCTTTGAGGGCAGCGCCGCCGTCCTGAGGCACCGGGGTCCAGCCCGACATGGCGGTTTTGAGTTTGTTAATGTCCTTTTCAATAAGGTTAAGGCGTTTTGTAATATCCTCGACCCTGACCAGACCGCCGAGGTCGCCACCGTTGAAAATGATGTTGTCGCGGTTGATGTGAGCCGACATTTTTTCCGTATCGATGCGGCAGCCGTCGGCGTCCATGACGACGGAGGTGCCGCCGATCACAATTTCGGCGGACTCAATCTTTTCAGTTAGCAGCACCACCCCTGCGTCGCCGTCGGCGACAAAGCCCACGACCACATAACTGTCCTTTTCAGGAAAAAGGCAAAGGCCGAAATCAGCCCCCTGGTTAGCCTGGAGGTTGACCCCGAGCAGTGGCGCCCCCTCATTTATGGGGGAGCAGTCAACGGTACGGGCCGCCTTGTCTATCGCGTCCACCGTGCAGACCAAGGCGACAGTCTCGCCGTCGGGCTGTGCAAGTTGCCGGATAATGTTTCGTAAGTCTGACATGACACAATTAGTTAAGCGACGCGGAGGCCGAGGGTTATTTCCTGACGGAAGCCCCCGTCGCCGTATTTGATCACTACTTTTTTAACCTGGTACACGCCCATTTTAGCGCCGTCGATAATGAGGCCGACAGCATCGAGCGGGTCCACGAGCTTATATCCGAAAGTGGTAAAAGAGCCGGTGAGGCCGTCGCGTTTGAGGCGTTTGACTTCCTGCTCCGCCCATGCCTTTAACTCGGCTTCGGTCTTATTGTAGGTGTGGAGGGTGCGGTGTTCGCCGTCGCTGTCTCCGACCTCGACCTTGATTTTCTTATTGTCCGGCATGAGGCTGACCGCCTTGACGCGCAGGCGCATGTTCTCGGCTTTCTGCTGCCGGAGGCTCTGGTCTGAAATGATGTTAAGCCCGGTTTTGAACACCTGGGCCGGGGTGCTGTCGCGCTCAAAGAGCACGCCGCAGTAAAGCACCGGCTCGCCGTCCTCATAGCGGAAAAAGGAGCGGACGCCCTGTTCCGATAGCTTGCCGAGCAGAGAGGCCACAGTGTCGGCCGTGACGCGGTAAGCTCCGAGCGACTGTTCGCCCATGATGTTGAGGCGGTGGGTAATGCCCTGGTCCTTGAGCAGCGTTTCGAGCGTGACGGAGCGGTAAGCCTTTTTGACAGCCGGCATCTGTTTTAGCTTGAACATATCGTCCTCGCAGGTAATGACCACCGGAGTTTTGAAGCCGACATCGCGCACCCAGCCGACGAAAGCAAGCTGCAAATTGTCGTCGTAGCCCAGGGATATGCGCACACTGTCGCCGCGGCGCACCGGAATTTCAACCGAGCCGTCCCACTTCATTTTTTTAGGCAGCGTTATTTTGGCTTCGGCGGTGAGCTTTCCGGTGTCGCGGGTAATCTCCACGGCAGTAACAAAGTCGAGCGACCACGAGCGGTCGCCCTTTATCTCAACTTTTGCGCACAGTCTGAACATCGTTTAATCGGGCGTTTAATGGTGTTTAATCGTTTAATAATCGTACCTGTTGGGCTTCATGCAGCCGGAGCGCACAGGGTTGCGGGCGTCGGCGGAGCCGTCGGCCGATATGTAGAGCGGCAGATCCGGCGAGGCCTTGGAGGCCTGGACATCGCGTAGCCATTTAACGGCGTCGTCATAGAGGCGTTCGCGTCGCTCGTGCCCCATGTTTTGGGGCAGGCGGTGGACCATGAGCCACAGAGAAATGTTTACGGCACATTGCACGAGCATGGCGTTGCGGCAAGAGCCGGAGGCGGCGAAAGCGCGGTCAATGTCGTAACGGTTGCGCAGGTAGGATGCAATCTGCTCCAGGGCGGCCGTTTCGGCGGCTTCGCGCGTTTCGGCGTTTTCGGTTATCTGCTCGAATTCAAATTCATCGCAGACCGAGCGGTAATCTTCGACAGTCAGGAACATGGGCGCGAGTTTGAGGGGGTGGCTTCATATATTGCAATCTGCCGGGCCTTTTCAGCAGTGAGTCCGTGGAACCGCTTCTGCCGGATCAGCTGCTTTACGCCCTGCATGGAGACGCAGACCGGGCGGCCCTGATGAACGAGCACCAGGAACTTTTTGCGGTATAGGTCGGCGGAGCGTTGAGCTTCGCGGATAGCACGTTTTTTGCGCCAATCGAAAATGAGGGCGCGGAAATAATCGGTCAATAACATAAATTTTTTGATGTTTTCCTCATGCCGAAAGAGGGGTTGAATGACTGTACGCGGGTATCACGCTGTAAAATCCAGATGGCGCCCTCGTCGGCGTCGGGGCCGTCGTCGTGTCCGCGCATACCTTTTTCAAAAGCCAGGGTCTGGTCAATGCCGGCGAGCATGTCGGGGTCGTCGCGCTGAGACTCGTCGTAGGTGACGAAGCCGCGCTCCCACAGGGGGCTGACCGCTTCGACACGCTGGAACTTGTCGGGCTTTTTGCGCTTGTCGCCTGTAATGGGGAGCTGATAGCCGCGCAGCTCCCCCTCGCGCCGGAACTCGTCGAGAATGGTGTCCTGCATGAAATTGGCCTCCATGTACCAGCGCACGGAAATGCCTTCGGCGCGTGACCACTCGTAGAGGTCGTAACACCAGCGCACCATTTCGGCCACGGAACACTGCCGGACAAAGGCGCGGAGAAGCCAGAGCTGGGTGCCGGCCTTGCCCCAGAGCTTCGCGGCCTTAAAGTCGTTTTTGGTGGAGCCTTTGAAGCTGGGGTCGATATACAGGACAATTTCGGAAAACTTGGACCATGCCGGGCGCTTGCCCCAGCGGATCCACTCGTTGCGGAACACGGCGCCCTCGATGATAGGGTTGTTCATGTATTCCTTTTGAAACGCCCGATAACCCACAGTGTCGGCGATAGCCTGGACTTCGGCCGGGGTCCATTTGGCGGCCCATGAAATTTTGCCGTTTCGGTCGTAAATGTTCACGCGGGTAACGTGCACCGTCTTAATGTCGCACCACTTGGCCAGAACCGAATTTTTGGCAATCATGTTGCCGACCATAAAGAAGCGGCCGCGTCCGCCGTCGAGGGTGCCGAACAGAGCCGAGCGCACCCAGTCGAACAGTTTGGACACGCGCGCCGGGCTTTCGACCAGCTCGTCGTCGTCGAGGTCGTCGATCACGACATAGTCCGGGCGGTGGGAGCGGTAGCGCAGACCACGCGGAGACTGACCGCGGCCACGGGCGAAAAACGCCACTTCGGAGCGCGTGACAAACTCGCCCTCTTCCCAGGATCCGGCGTTGTACTGTTCCCCGAAATCGGCAATATAACGCTGGTTATACTGTAATTCGGCCTGAATGTCGCCCAGGAGCGTTTTTGCGTTGTCCTCAGATTTTCCGACCAGCACCATGACATTTATTTCGCGGCCTTTTGTTTTCGCGGTCCCGAATATTTCAGCGCCGAGAATATCCCAGGCCATAAGCCACATGGGGATAAACACGTCCATGTTGGTAGATTTGGCCGCGCCGCGGTGCCAGACGAAGCCGGCCTTCAGGTTGCGGTTTTTCCTGATTTTATTGGCGGCATCGATATGGAACGGCGCGCAGGGGGTTGCGTTGCCTGTTTCAGGGTTTTCAGTCCAGTGCGGAAAATAATGGTCGACGAAATCGGCATAATTGAGCAGCAGCCGGCGCAGGCGCATAAGGCGCTGCTCGGCTGTCTCATTTATGTTTACGACCGTGGCGGCCTGCACCGTCTCGCAGTGCTGTTTCCACTTTTCGCGTGCTTTTAATATTTCCGCTTTCGTAGCCATGCGTTAAAAACTTTCCTTCAACTTTTCGGATATGAAGAGGTCGTGATAATGGTTTATGGTTTTGAGCAGTTCCGGGGTGACATTGGGGTCGAAAGTCATGCGGTATTGCAGCCATTTGCTGAAAGCCATAAACACCTCAATGACATCGACGACCGATGTTTTTTTGTCGAGGCGTTCGACCGTGGCGGCGAACTTGACCAGCTTATCGGCACTTGCGGCCGTTTTTTCCGGGCTGGGGTCTGCCGCCAAATCTTCGAGCAGTACGTTTATGCTGTTAAGTATCTTATTGACCAATTCCGGCCGGGTGATGTTGGCGGCGGCACGGGCCTGTTCCCAGCCGCCGTCGGCGACCCATTTTGTTACAGTCTGAGCGGACACCCCGACCTTTTCGGCGATAGACTTCTGCGGCTCCCCCTGCATGTAGAGCAGGCGGGCGTGTTCGCGTTGCTGCTCACGATCTTTTTTAGTAGCCATTCATAATAAATTACATGAATTAGATGCAGCGCGTCCACTGCGGGCACGCTTTCACGGTGCAAAATTGGCTCAAAAAAGCACCATAATAAAAAAGAGTGTAAAAGTTTTACACTCTTTTTGTTAGGGTAGCGAACTATGCTCAACTTTGCGGCGCAGAACGAATTAGAAACGACATCGCGGCGTGGAGCAGAGGTCAGCTCGCCGGGCTCATTCCCCGGAGGTCGCAGGTCCGAATCCTGCCGCCGCAACAAACCGAGAATTTTGAAATGACCCGACCGTCCGGGCGCCCACGGTATTTGCAACAGCAAGGGCACGACAAGCCCGGACGGTCAAAACAAACCAAGCCCTCGGGCGCGGCGGACACACCCCCTCCACCCACCATCGCGCCGCCGCGCCCCGGGCTTTTTGAAAACGACAATGAAAGAGGTAATAATATCGACCGAGGCCGTGAACAGTTACGGCAGCCGCGTACTGACCGCCGGCATAGACCTGAGCCAGTACGAGCGCAACCCGGTGCTGCTATGGATGCACCGCAGGAGCTGGGAGCCGGGAGCCATGCCGATAGGCAGGGTCGAGAACCTGCGCATCGAGGACGGCAAGCTGATAGGTACGCCGGTATTCGACCAGAACGACGACTTCGCCAAGCAGATAGAGAGCAAGTGGGAGAACGGCTTTTTGCGCATGGCGAGCGCCGGGCTGGAGCCGATAGAAACCACCCCCGACCCCGGGCTTGTGGTGCCGGGGCAGACGCGCGAAACCGTAACGCGGTGCAAGCTGATAGAGGTTAGCATCGTGGATATTGGCGGCAATGACGAAGCCCTGCAACTGTACGGAGCGGAGGGCAAGCTGCTGAAACTCGCCGCCGGCGAGGACAACCCCGGCCTTCCCCTGCTGCAACTCACGAAAGAAACCGAACCCGCGCCGGACAATGAAACCGGCGATAGAGAGGAGCCGGAGTCCGGCACACAGAATAATAACCCCAAAACCAAATTAACAGAAATGACGAAAGAACAGAAAGCACTCCTCGGGCTGCCCGAAACCGCGACCGAGGAACAGGTGACCGCCGCGCTTACGCTGATGAAAGGACGTGCCGACAGCGCCGAGACGATCCAGCTTGCGGCCGTGACGCAGGCCGTGGACCAGGCCGTGGCCGAAAGGCGAATCCTTGCGGAGCAGCGTGACCACTACATCAAGTTAGGCAAGGCCGCCGGCATCGAGATGCTGCGCGACACCCTGGGCACCCTGCACCCCCAGCAGAAGCCCACCGAAACAATCAACCTGGGCAAGCAGAGCGCCCCCGGCGCCGGCGAAGCCCCCAGGACCTACGCCAAGCTCGGCGAGGTGCCCGAGGCCGAGCGCCTGGAGCTTCGCAAAAACAACCCGGCGGAATATATGCGCCTTTTCAAAGAGGAATATGGCGTTGACTGCCCCAAACTCGAAGACTGAACCAAATAGAACCATAACAATGAAAGGTAAAATTTTCGCAAAGATTTTCGGCCTTGTGTGCATGATGCTCACGGCCGTGACATTCAACGCCGCGGCTGGGGCTACACTCGCCGTGGCCGTGGGCTGCGCCCCCGGCGCCGGCGCAGTAGCCGGCAACGTGGTGGCGCTCGTGGCCGGACGTTTCGCCCCTGCCGGAGCGATGCGTGCCGGCGTGTTCACAGAGATATGGACCGGCGAACAGATCAAGCAGTTCCGCACCGCCCTGGAGTCGTGGGGCTGGCTGACACGCATACGCAGTTACAACCAGTATGTGGAGAATGACGTGATCCACTTCGTGGCAATCGGTGGCGACCCCAAGGTGCTGGTAAACAACACCACCTATCCTATCAAAGTGACAGCACTGGAGGACGCCGACAAGCCTATCAGTCTGGACAAATTCACGACCGAGGCCACGCCGGTAACGGACGACGAGCTCCACGCAATCAGCTACGACAAAATGGCGAGTGTGCAGGAGCGACACCGCGACGCCCTGATAGAGGCATTCGGCGCGCGAGCGATACACGCAATCGCCCCTGACCAGAACGCCAAAGACATACCCGTGCTCCGTACCACCGGTGCGGCATATAACGGACGCAAGCGCCTGACCCCGGAGGACCTTCTTGCACTCAAAGAAGCGTTCGACAATATGGACGTTCCGAAAAAGGACCGCGTGCTGGTATTGTGTTCTGACCATGCCAACGACCTTCTGGCTGTTGACAAGCAATTCAAGGAACATTATAACATCAACCAGACAGAGGGTAGAATTTGCAGGCTTTACGGTTTCGACATATACGAATATAACGGAACCCCTTACTACAACTCTACCACCGGCAAAAAACTGGCCTGGGGCGCGGTGACGTCGGCCACCGACACGCACAGCACCGTGGCGTTCTACGCCGGCCGCATGATGAAAGCGCAAGGCTCCACAACATTCTATCACAGCGAGGCCAAGAACGACCCGCAGAACCACCGCAGCCTGGTGAACTTCGACCAGTACGGCATTTGCCTGCCCCTGAGCGAAACCAAGTGCCGCGCTGCGATAATGAGCGACAAGGCCGCGTAAAATTCGGGCACATTGAGAAAGATAAACAAAATAATCCTGCACTGCGCTGCGACCCCCGAGGGCAAGGACTTTACCGTGGCGGATATAGACAGGTGGCACCGAGCCCGCAAATTCAACGGCATAGGGTATCACTTCGTAATTTACCGCGACGGGAGCGTCCACCCGGGGCGCAGCCTGTCGGTAGCCGGGGCACACTGCACGGGGCAGAACGCCAACTCCATAGGCGTGTGCTATATCGGCGGTTGCGCCGCCGACGGCAAGACCCCCAAGGACACACGCACGTCCGCGCAGCGGACTGCGCTTGCAACGTTGGTCAAGGACCTGCTCAAGCAATACCCCGGCGCGACAGTGCACGGACATAATGAATTTGCCGCCAAGGCGTGCCCCAGTTTCGATGTGAAAAAGTGGCTTGCCGAGGTCGGCATAAAACAGTAACGCATGAATGAGCGGCGAAATAATCACAATCATAGTATCGGCGCTTGTGGCGGCGATAGCTACCCCGGTGGGGGCATGGGTTGGCAGCCGGCTGATGCGTGCCAAGTACCAGGCCGAGGTGGACCAGTTGCGGGCGCAGATGAAAGACAAGCTCGCCGAGGTCAAGAGCCACGAGCTGGAGAACGTGCGCAAGGCGTCGGACATACTCATGGAGAGTATTGTTCCGCCGCTCAAAGCCGAAATAACCAACCTACGCAATGATGTACAGAGGCTCAACAAGGCTTTGGAGCGTATTTGGGGCTGTCCTCATGTTGACCGCTGTCCTGTCAAATACGAGCTGCTGCTCCAGCCGAAAGGTGGCGGAGCAGAGCCGGACGGAGAAGGCGGAGGCAGTGACAGTGACGGATCACGCCGAAAGCCGGAGCGAGGAAAAGCACGAGACGACCCGGACGGAGACGACGGAGGGTGTGACGGTGACGGAGATTGAGATCTACGACACCACGCAGCCCAAAGACCCGGAAACGGGGCGGCCGCCGGTAAAAGCGCGGGTAAGGCAGAGGCACGACAGCAGCGGCTCGAGGCGGACCACGGAGCAGAACACCGCGACGACCACGGCCAGCGAAGACACCGACCTGGACTATTACGGCGGCGAGCTGGACGAAGTGACTGTAACGGCGACCAAAGCACCGGGCCTGTGGGAGCGCATGAAACAGGGCGCGGCATGGGCTTCGGCAATAATGATCCTGGCGGCAGCCGGGTGGATAGTTTATAAAATCAAAAAACGCTAACGACATGAGTAACGAAACCAAAAATAACACCGCCGCGGAAACAGCGGCGGAGAACGTGCAGGCCATAGCCCAGGCAGTCGCGGACAATGCGGCAAGTGTCGAGGACGTGTTGGCGGCTTCGGCCACAATCGCCGCAGCTCCGGCAAAGCCGACCAAGACAGCGGCCAAGGCCAAGACAGAACCGAGGGCCAAGGCTGAAAGCGGCGGGGCGCTCCGATCCGTAGGTCTGGCGGCGTGTAAGCGCCACGGCCTTACCGAGGCATGGGTGACGAGCGACGGGCAGGTGTTTGTGCAAGAGGGTGACGCCAAGGCGCATGCCCGGAACCTGCCGAGTAAGGAAACCATAAAAGTGAGCGCGAAATGAGCACCAGTCTGACCATAAACCGCCAGAACGGCAACGTCCCCAAATCGCTGCCGGGCGAGGACCATATAACGGGCCTGGTGATATACATGGCCGCCGGCGACATACCGGCAGGCTTCAAGGCCGAGCGCGTGCAGGCGCTGTCGACCATAGACGCCGCCGAGGCCGCCGGCATCGTGGACCATACCACCGGAGCGGACGGCACACAGACGGCGGTTCCGTGGGCGGTGCGCGTGTTGCACTACCACCTGAGCGAGATTTACCGCCTCAACCCGGCGGTGAGCCTGTATGTGGGCATCTTCGAGAAGCCACAGACTGACAGCATGACATTCGCGGAAATCAAGACCGTGCAGAACTTCGCCGACGGGCGGATCCGCCAGATCGGCGTATGGTGCGGCGACCGCGTGCCGAGCGAGGACGACCTGGTGAAAATCCAAGGACAGGCCGACACGCTGGAGGCGCAGGGCGCGGAGTTGTCGGTGGTGTATGCCCCGAAAGTTGCCAACGTGAAACAGATATCCACAACGCTGGCCGGCGGCGGCAAATGCCGTGTCAGCGTGGTAATCGGCCAGGCCGGAAGCGGCGCCGGAGCCGAGCTGTACAAGGACAAAGCCAACGCCGGCAAAGCGAGTGTCAGCGGCCTGGGTGTTGTGCTGGGTCTGATAAGCCGGGCCAAGGTGCATCAGTGCATAGCCTGGGTCAAAGAATTTCCTACGGGCGTGAGCCTGCCGGCGTTCGGCGACGGTACGCTGCTGCGCGATGTAGACAAGGCCCTGGTGGAGCAGCTGGACGCGGCGCGTTACCTGTTCTTTGTGACCCAGCAGGGGCAGAGCGGCAGCTACATGAACGACAGCCATACCATGGACTCGGCCATAAGCGACTTCTCCAGCATAGAGAGCGTGCGCACTATGGACAAGGGAGCGCGCGGCGTGCGTGCCTATGTGATACCCGAACTCGGGGGCAACGTGTATGTGGACGCCGACACGGGCAAACTCGCCAGTTACACCGTGGCGCATCTGGAAACCGTAGCCGGCCATGCCTTAGAGGACATGGAGAAAACCGGCGAACTGAGCGGCTACAAAGCCGAGATCGACCCCGACCAGGACGTGGCCGCCAGCGGCACGGTTGACATCGTGCTCAAAAAGGTGGCGGTGCCTGTGATGCGCCACGTGAGAATAAAGATCGGTTTTGCAAAGATCGTATAACCCTAACCCAAAAGACACAAAGCAATGGCAAGTGTAATCAACAACGGTATCCCCCTGGTGAACGGTATGCTGTGCAGCTGGGCCGACATCGTGGTGCTGATCGGCGGTGTGCCTGTAACGGGCATAACCGGCGTGGAGTATGACGACAACCAGGAGATCGTGAACAAGTGGGGCGCCGGGCGTTACCCCGTGGGGCGCGCCAAGGGCCGCATAACGTGCACGGGCAAACTGATACTGTACCAGGAAGAGGTGCAGGCGCTGTCGGCGCAGAGCCCGACCGGGCGGCTCCAGGACCTGCCGCCGTTCGACATCATAGTGCAGTATATCCCCGACAGCGGGCGGCTGGTAACGGACAAGATCCGCAATATCCATATTTCAGGGAACGCCCGGAAATGGAAAGAGGGGGACACCGGGCAGGAGGTGGAACTCCCGATTGTGCCCTCGCATATCGAATGGGGCAAAGCAGCCTGACCGCAGGCCGCCGGGCAAAATCCGGCGGCCACAATCACTCCAT
This sequence comes from uncultured Duncaniella sp., assembly GCA_910586665.1. Taxonomy (GTDB): domain Bacteria; phylum Bacteroidota; class Bacteroidia; order Bacteroidales; family Muribaculaceae; genus Duncaniella. The sequence continues at coordinate 132,754 of CAJUIX010000001.1, read as the reverse complement.
TTAAAAACCGATTAAAACAGCATTAAACAGATATGGAAAAACAGGAACAACCTACAGTCGACGCCCGGACCTTTGACGGGGGCGTGACCGAAGCAAACATAAAAGAATGGAAAGCGAAGCACCGCAAGGTGTTCCGTGTGGATATAGTTGACGGCGACGAAACGCATATCATATATTTCAAACGTCCCGACTTCGCCACGGTAAAGAGCACCACCAAGATAGCCAAGACTGACGAAGTGGAGTCCGGGCGTGTGATGTTCGAGCACTGTTTTCTGGGCGGCAGCGAATTTGTGCGCCATGACATGGTGCTCTTCATGGCCGCACAGGTGCAGTTGAACAAACTGCTTAACGGCTGCATGGGGTCGCTAAAAAACTTGTAGAGGCGCACACCTTGGCGGACGCCGACGATGAGGACACGTTCGCCAAGGGGTGCGCCCTTATCCGGGCGAACCTGCATATAAATGCCGATGAAATCGAAACTGAGGAAGAATGGGCGGCGCTTTACAGTCAAGCCTTATGGCTGGAGCGGTGGCGCAACCGGAACCGCGCGGAACTTATCGCCGGACTGTTCGGAGAGAAGCATTAAAGCCAGGGCAACCGCCCCGATTTGCCCGGTTTTGTAACGAGCCTCCAAAGCACGGAAAGGAACCACCCCACGTATGCGAAGAGTGCGCCGTAGCAAATGACTTTCAACAGGAAGCTGAACATATCAAGACCGGTTACTTGTGTAACGCGCTACAAATATAACAAATAAAAACGACATGGCGAGCGTATTTGACTATATTTTCAACATAGGCGGAAATTTCACGGCCCAGATAAGCGGCATGAGCGCTGCGGCGGGGAATTTCACGGCCCAGGCCGAGGTTGCGGAGAGCCGCGGCCGTAGCCTGGCCGGTACGCTTGCGTCGTTTTCGTATTTCAAGGATATAGCGCAGAATGTTGCCGACGGGTTTAACCAGCTTAGCAGCGCCGGCATAAATCTGGACAGCCAGATGCACGACCTGAGCGCGGTTGCCGGCGTGACCGGCGAGGGCCTGAAGCAGATCGAGGGCTTTGCGCGGGATAGTGCCCTGGCGTTCGGTACGGACGCGGGGGTGTCCGTTGAGGGTTACAAACTGCTGCTGTCGCAGCTGACGCCGGAACTGGGTAAATATCCCGAAGCACTCAGCGCGATGGGCGACTGCATACAGACGACCAGCAAACTTATGGGCGGCGACGGCGTGGCGGCGGCCAATGTGCTGACCACGGCGATGAACCAGTACGGGGTGAGCATGGAGGATCCGACGGCAGCAGCGGCGGAAATGGCGCGCATGATGAACGTAATGGCCGCCGCCGGCCAGGCAGGATCCGCGGAACTTCCGGCAATCAGCGCGGCGCTCCAGCAGTGCGGTATGGCGGCCAAGGCCGCAAATGTGAGCTTCGAGGAAACCAACGCCGCAATCCAGGTGTTGGACAAAGCCGGCAAAAAAGCCAGCGAGGGCGGCGTAGCACTGCGCAACGTACTGGGCCAACTCAGCAAAGGGCGTTTTGTCGAGAAACAGGCACGCGAGGAACTGGAAAAGGCCGGCATTGATGTTGTGGCCCTGGGCGACAACTCCAAGACCCTGAAAGAACGCCTCGAAATGCTCAAACCGATGCTGAATGACTCCGCGTTGCTGTCAAAATTCTTTGGCGTGGAAAACGCCAACGCCGCCCGCGCACTGATACAAGGCACCGAGAGTCTGCAAGGTTTTACGGACGCAGTTACAGGCACCAACAGCGCAACCGAGCAGGCCGCTGTTATCATGGACAGTTACGCCGAGCGACAGGCCAGAGTAAACCAGCGGTTCGAGGACCTGAAAATTTCCATATTCCAGGCCACCGGCGATTTTTCGCTGTGGTGCGGTGTGCTGACTTCGGCACTTGTGCCCCTGGCTCAACTTGCGCCGCTGCTTACGGCAGGCTGGAAACTCATGCTCCTGATAAAAGGTCTGAAATGGGCCACTATGTGGTCCGGCATAGTCGGCTGGGTAAGGTCGGCCGCTATAAGCATCGCGCTGATGAACGGCACCCTCTCCACTTCCAACATGATATCGCTGGGCTTTATAGGCAACATGGGGCGCGCCACAATCGGTCTGGTGCGGTTTGCCACCGTCGGCATATTCAACGCCCTCAAAGGGCTGGGCGCGCTTGTGCTGTCGTTTGTTACAGGCGGTACGGCTTCGGCGGCTTTTTCTGCGACCGCTTCAACCTCATTCGGAGTATTTGCCACCACCGCGACCGCCGCGTGCAGAGCCGTGGGCGTGGCAATAATGAATATCCCGATTATAGGCTGGATCGCCGCCGCGGTTGCCGCTCTTGTAGCCATAGGCGTACATTTCTGGAACACGTCGGCCAAATTCCGTGCCGTGCTCAAAGGCACATGGGCCGCGTTCAAGGCATGTTTTACCGGGATCGGCGATATGGCAAAGCAAGTGTTCGGCGCAATCGGCGACCTAATCAAAGCATGTTTCAAACTTGACGGCGACGGCGTATCGGCAGCCCTGACGAAACTAAAAGCCGGCTTCAGTGACTACGGCAAACAGATGGGGCAGGCGTTTAATGAAGCCTACGAGGCCGAAATGAGCGCCAGCGAAAAGAACCCCAAAAAGCCAAACGGCAAACCCAAGGGCACCCCTAATAATGCGGGAGCGGCAATCCCTACTGTTACAACCCCGACCGTAGATCCCACAGGCGGCAGTCTTTCGGGCGCTTCCGGCACCGGGAGCAACAGCGATACCGGCGGCAAAATCAAAAATATCACAATCAACATTGAAAAATTGGTTGAGCGTTTCGAGATACACAGCGCGACCGTCGGCGAAAGTGCCGAGCAGGTCAAAGCCGTAATACTTGAAGCCCTGACCGGGGCGCTCAATGACACCCAACTGGCAACGGAATGAAACTACCTGTAAGCATAGACTTGGCGGCAGTGAGCTGGGCGAATTATATGTCGAAGCGGCTTGTTCGCTTCGGGCAGGGGCACACAGGCGAGGCCGTGAGCTGGGAGGGCCGCGGCGAGGCTATGACGGCACAGGAGCGCGGTGTGCCGATAACGGACCGGGCCTGGTGGGAGGGGCGCTATGTGCTGTGCCCGGTGCGGCTGCGGGCGCAGACCGAGGGGGGCACGCTGGAGGTGGAGCTGGCGGACGCAGTGGCGGCTGTGAGCCGGGAGGCGCGGATAGTGAGCACGGCGCTTGTGGGGCGTGACGGCACGGTGAAAGAATATATCAACGCCGGGGACTGGGCTGTGAACCTGGTGGTGGGGGTGCAGCCGGTACGCGACGGGGTGATAACGGACGAATATCCGGGCGACGAGCTGCGGGAGCTTCGGCAGCTGCTGGAGACGAAGGCGGCGATCGAGGTTCACAGCGAGTTCCTGGCGATATTCGACATAACGAAGATAGTGATAAAGAGCTACGCGGCCACGCAAATGACGGAGGCCAACTACCAGGCGGTGAGCATAAGCGCGGTAAGCGACGAGGACTACGAGATATACAGCAACGAATATTCTGGATAAATCAAGCGTGTAAACACGATAAAAACAACCGATTATAAACCATTAAACAGAGAATAAAATGGCATTTAACGAACAGGAAGAGGCAAAGGTGCGCGAACTGCTTGCGGCCTTTGAGAACGCCAAGCGCATCAATGATCTGGAGCCGGCCGAGGGCGGCCTTGACGCGATGCGCATAGAGGTGATGGACGCGAGCGGCGAGACGCGGAGCATGGAGCTTGAGCGGGCCGTGGCGGAAGCGGGCAACCCGATAGCGGGGCGCTGGTGGGATAACACGAAAGCGACGACCAAGGCGGCCGGCTGGCATGGCAGCGTGGACGCGCTGCGGAAACTACCCGAGACACTGGGGCTGGGGCGCTATCTGGTGACTGACGACCGACAATTCAGAAAACTGGATCCACAGGACAGCCACCGCTTCGAGGACGGGAGTCCGGCGGCTCTGGACGGGAGCATGGGGCAGTGCATGTGGTGCTGGAACCGCGGGTGGTACTTCACGCGGTGGACGGAGGGCACGCGCGACAAATGGGCGATCACGCTGAAACCGATACTCGGAAAGAAAAGCTACTACATACCCAAGGGTGGCACAAGCTGGACCGGTGCGGCCGTGATGGACAGGACGGAACAGAAGCTGTGCTCGGTGATCAGCGATGATGAGCGCTACCGCGGGGGCAACGGGTCGGCAATAGCCAACAAGGGCGCCGGGGCAGAGACGGCTCAGGCTACGATGCTGGGCATGGCTGCCACTGCGATAAGCACGACGGCATTCGGCACGAACGCGCGGAAGCGCGGCGAGGGTTGGGAGGCCAACTGGTTTGTGGCGCAGGCGGCGGTGCAGATACTGATCGCGGTAATCATGGGCGAAAGGAACGTGCAGGCGCCGTACAACCCGGAACTTGACGCGGATGGGCTGATGCAGGGTGGCTTCGGCGCCGGAGTCACGACCATGAATTATCAGAAATGGTTGGATTATAACGGCTGCTATCCACTTGTGCCAACGAGCGTGGGCCTTGAAACGGGTGACGGCACGGGGATGGTGGAATATGCCGTTCCGGGCGAAGCCGATGCAGACGCACCATTGATAACGTTTCTGGTGCCGGTGTTTTTCGGGCTGGTGCATGCCGGGTTCGGGCACTTGTGGCGCTGGACACGCGGCCTGACAGTGAGCCAGGAAGCGGGCGTAAAAACCGAGGTCTATGTTGCCAAGTCGATGTATGCGGACTTTAACCCGAACAGCGTGGAGGGCATGCTGAAAGTGGCGGAGTGTCCGCAGAAAGAGGGCTATATAAAACGCCTGAGCAGCGAGGGGCTGTGCATGATGCCTACGGAAGTAGGGGGGAGCGCCAGCACGTATTTTCCGGACTACTTCTATACCAATGGGGCTACACAGACCGGCCTCCGCGTGCGTGCTGCCGGCGGTCACGCGGCCGATGGCGCGACTGCGGGCGCGTTTGCCACGACTGCGTACCACGCGGCTGCGAATGCGAATGCGTATTACTCGTCGCCCCTCTGCGTTTTCGCGGACGACCCGGAAATCGGCTAAAACGAGGACGGCGCGAAGCGCAATACGAAAACGGAAAACGAGAGCCGGAGATAGAGGACAAGCAGGGCGCGGGAGCCGGAGAGCCGGGGAGCGCGCGAAACGAGAGTACATTGAAATTTTGACATATTGAGAACGGAGAACCCGGGACGGCGGGGTGGCGGGAGCAATCCCCAACCCCGCCGCAGGCGGGCGAAAATTTTCGGAAAACCGGGTTTTGGGGCTTTCGGGCGCGGCCAAGTGGCGAAAAAGTGTTAAATTTGCAGTGTCGAACAGGAGTTTGACCGGTTGCGGCCCCGGCAGTAGGGAGCCTCCGCGTGCGTGCTGCCGGCGGTAACGCGAACAATGGCACGAATGCAGGCGCGTTTGCCACGAATGCGAACAACACGGCTGCGAATGCGAATGCGAATTACTCGTCGCCCCTATACAGGCTCGAAAAAAGACTAACGCGACAGAGGGGCCGGACCGTGCCACAAGGCAGAAGATGACAACCGAAGCAGAGGGTGCCGGTAGGGTTGGCGCTGAAAGGCGGCGACCTCGACAGCTTCCGAAGCGAGCATTGCAGACCCACAGACCCAAAAACAGACCCGATGAACCGAAATGAAAAGATATGGCAATTTGTATGCGCGCATCTGCGCCACAGACAACTTGCGGCAGGCGGCGCAGAACGCCGCGAGCGGCAAGCGCAAGCGCGATGAGGTAACGGCGTTTTTCGCCAATCTGGAGGCGAACCTGGAGCAGCTGCACCGGGAGCTGACGGAGAAGCGATACAGGACCAGCCCCTACGATGTTTTTATAAAAAACGAGGGGAAGCGCCGGGAAATCTACAAGCTGCCATTTCGTGACCGCGTGGTACACTGGGCGATCATGCAGGTGCTCGAGCCTATATGGACGCCGCAGTTTACCGCCGACACGCACGCCTGCATAAAGGGCCGGGGCATGCACTCGCTGCTGCGGAAGCTGCGCGAGGACCTGAGGAATGATCCGGCGGGAACGGCTTACTGCCTGAAGCTGGACGTGCGCAAGTTCTACCCGAGCATAGACCATGCCATAATGAAAGCCGTTGTAAGGCGCAAAATCAAGGACCCGGACGTGTTGTGGCTGCTTGACGGCATAATAGACAGCGCGCCGGGCGTGCCTATCGGCAATTATATCTCCCAGTATTTCGCCAACCTGTATCTGTCGGAACTCGATCACCTGCTTAAAGAGGTGGCCGGGGTGCGGTATTATTACCGTTACGCCGACGACATGGTGCTACTTGCGGGTGACAAGGCCACGCTTCACGGTTGGCTGGTGTTTATAAACGACTGGCTGAATACAGAGCGGCACGTGGACCTTAAAGGCAATTACCAGATATTTCCGGTGGAGAGCCGGGGCATTGACTTTGTGGGCTATGTGACCTATCACACGCACTGCCTGGCACGCAAGAAAAACAAACAGGGCCTGTGCAGGGAGCTGGCGAAGCTGAGGAAAGCCGGAGTGCCGGAAGCGGAAATAATGCTGCTGACGGCGAGCCGCGCGGGTTTCATGACCCACTGCGACAGCAAACATCTATTCAAAATTCTCAATATGAAAAAATTTAGTGACCTCGTGCCCAAAACCTCGGGCAACCTGACCGGTACCAAGTACCACATCGACGAAATCCTGAACCGCGAAATCCACCTGACGGGCTACAAGACCACGCTGTCGAAACACACCACCGACTCGTGCCTGACGCTGCAATACGAGATTGAGGAGCAGCTCATGGAGAACGGGCAGCCGGTTATCGACGACGACGGGCAGCCGGTGACAGGCTGGGTGCAGCACATAAGTTTCACGGGGAGCCAGGCGCTTATCCGCCAGCTGGCAGGGGTGGAGATAACGGAACCGCTCAGGGCAAAAATAATAAAACAACCCATAAACGACGGGAAGCGATGTTTTTATAAAATCGTTGACCCCGACGATTAGAAAAACGACAGACAAATGAAACAGACAGCAAGCTACACAGAGCGCAAACAGTTTGAAATCTACGACGGCGGCCACGCGCTGCTGTATCTGAACGAGGCCCCGGCCGAAATCTCCAACGAGGAAACGGGCGAGAGCGTGCCCGGCTTCAGCTATACGGGCGACATGCCCGACGGGGGCACCATGATAGAGGCGACTGGTGTTACCGATGAGAACCGCCGCGACAAATTCGTGGCCGGGCTTATCGGCCGGCATTACGACATGGACGCCCAGATCGCGGTGCTGGCCAACGGCAAGGACACGCCGGAACATGCCGCCGAGCTGGAGCAATTCATGGCGCTGCGCGCCCGTTGCAAGGCCGAGGTGGACGAACTGCTGGGCCGTAACCTCTAACGCTTCGCTGCCATGGCACGGACAATCGAGGAAATCAAAAAGGGCATGACGTCCGACTTCATGAAAATGGAGGCGGTCAAGAGCGCCTACGGGCTTGACGGCTCAAAGGGCTTTGCCGACTGTTTCAGCATGGCGAGCCTGGAAAACATACTTTTCTATGTTTTCGCCGTTGCCGTATGGACGCTCGAGAAGCTGTTCGATTTGCACCGTGCGGACGTTGACGCGAGGATCGAGCGGCTGGAACCCCACACGCTGCGCTGGTACGTGAACAAGGCCAAGGCGTACATGCAGGGCCGGAAGCTCGTTACCGATTGCGACTACTACGACACCACCGGCATGACCGAGCAGGACATAGCGGCCGCCCGGGTCGTCAAATACGCCGTGGCCACCGAGAGCAACACCGTGGTATATATCAAGGTCGCCCGTGAGGTTGACGGCAACCCGGCGGCGCTTACCGCCGGGCAGCTCGCCGGCCTGACCTCGTACATGGACGAAATCAAGGACGCCGGCGTATCGGTGCAGCTGCGCAACGAGCCGGCCGACCAGATGAGGATCGCGCTGCTGATATACTACGACCCCACGCTGCTGACTATCGACGCCAACGGCAACGGCGACCAGAACGGCGCCGACCCGGTGCGCGAGGCCACCAAGCGCGTGATCGAGAACCTGCCGTTTAACGGCCTGTTCCGCAAAAGCGACCTTATGGCCGCGCTCCAGGCGCTCCCGTGCGTCGAGGTGGCCGACATAAAGAGCGTGACCGTGAAGCCGCGCAACGGCGAGGCGTGGCAGACCGTGGAGGGCTACGACAGGCCATACAGCGGCTATTACAGCATCGACCGGCTCACGGTGGACTATCAACCTTATAAAGCCGTGGAATGATGTTTGAAATAGATTTTAAGCGTCTGATCGCGCTGCTGCTGCCGTCCTGGCTCCGGCGCCCGTTGATTTTCGGGCTGCTGAGAGCCGGGGCGTCGGAGGTGGAGCGGGTGTACGGCAAGTTTACCGACACGCGCGCCGGGCATATATTCAGGCTTACCCACAACGGGCAGGTCTGCTATCTGCGCGGCGTGCTTAACCATTATTTCGGTGGCGGCTTCAAGATAGGGAGCATGAAGCAGGAGGGCGAGTGGCTCTATGCCGTTACCGAGAGCGGGGAACAAATCCCCGTGACTGTGAGCGAACCCGGCCCGGACGTGCCGGTGCTTTACAGCGAACAGGCGCTGAACATGGCGCAAAACGACTTCATTGTTTTTGTCCCGGCCAGGGCATGGGGCAAACTCGCGGAGATTGAGGCGATGGTGGATAAATACAAGCTGATAACCAAACGGGCGCATTATGTCAGGACAGGCGACCCGGTTATTGTCGGCCGGTTTGACCTGACAAACGAGATAATCCCCATAACGCAAACAGTCTATACGCGGAAATAATGAAAACAGCAAGCTATACCGACACGAGGACCGCCACGGGCGGCGTCGGTAAATATCCCTTATCGACCGAAACGCTCGACTTTATCCAGGACCAGATCAAACTGCTGGAACTGCTTGCGGGCGTCGGCGGCTCCAACTACATACTGAAAGCCCCCGACGGCATGTCCGGCGGCGTGGCGGTGATTGTGAACGCACAGAAGCAGACCGAGGTCGTGGAGATAAACCAGCGGCCGTTGTTCAGCACCTCGGTGCGCTACCTGACCGTGACCACCAGGGCCGAGGATATAAAAGCCGACGCCGAGACCTACAAGGAAGCGCGAATCATGCGCATGGCGCAGTTCACCACCGCCAAAGGAGCGGAGAGCTACGACATAAACAGCTTCGTTAATGTGAACGGCAAGGCGCTGGAAGCGTTTCCGACCAACGCCGTACTCGCGGCCCAGATAAAGAACATGCCGGCCACGGTGCTGAACTACCTGAAAGACATACTCGCCGAGAAGCTGACGGCCAAGACCGTGCAGGGGCTGACACAGAAGCAGCTCGACGGCCTTAAAACGCCGTGCGTGCTGTCGTGCACGGCCAGCGTTGCGCTGTTCAACGGAATAACCGACTACACGGTTGTAATCACGGCACAAGGCAGCAGAATGGCGCGCCAGGAGATTATACAGGGCGACGACTGCCACTACGTCCGCACATGGAACGGCGCGGCCTGGGGCGCATGGTGCCAGCAGATAGAGACGGCCATGCACTTAGATGTTAAGATTGTCCGTTCGACCGTTTACCTGAGGCACGGCGCCCTGGGGGCAGACTGCGACATTGTGCTGCTCCGCAAGAAAAAGCGCAGCGCCTACCGCCGGACAGGCGGCGCGCAGTCGTACACCAAGAACAAGGGGAAACGCCAGAAGCGGCAGCCCAAAAGCCAATATGTGCATTTCAAGGGCATACGCCTGAGCAAAGGAACGCCCGGCAAATGGTATGTGCCCAAGTGCATAGGGGTGGCCGACCCCAAGACCGACTCCAACCTGATAGGCAAGGAACTGCCGACACTGTGCGCGTCGCTGTTCTATGTCGGCCACGGCGGTTTTTACCGTATGCAGGGGAGCCGCAAGAAAATAGTGCTGAAATCGACCGCCAACAAAAAAGGCACGTGCCACAAGGCCTATGCGCCTGTCGGCGTGCAGATAGCCCGGCTCAAGCCCACAGGCGGCAAGGACAGCGGCGGTGAAATCGTGCGCATGAAATACCGTGTGAGCCAGCGGCCTTTATACAAAGGGCAGCACACCGCCGGGAGCATATACGGCTACACCTGGGAGCGTTCGTTCTCGCTGGAATGATGCGCCGGGCACGGACATAAAAAAAGTGGGGTGATGAACTCCACTTTTAAGTCCCTGCGGTCGAAACACATTGTACGCACATCAGGACAGGATAAAAATTTAATACTGTCGGACTGTTCAACATTTTTCGGTGGCATCTTCGCCACGCGGAGAAGAACAGCAAGCAAAGGGACCCAAATGTTGAAATACCCCAAAAATCCAGGGTACGAGCTTCATTTATCGAAAGTCCCAAGGTGGCAGGGACTTGAACGTCGCCTCAGCTAACAAACACTTTTCAATGACGGGAAAGGAGTAAAACGGTGCATATCGGGCTACAAACGGACTTTTACAGATGGTCTAACTGATAGTGCAAAGTTAGGAAAATATTGTAACATGACAAAATAATGAGCAGAAAACTTGTGAATTACGCGCGAAATTTTAGGGGGGGGTAAATGCTGCCGCCCCTGCGCGCTAACCTTAAAAACTGAATATATGCTGAATGAGTAGGACCTACAAATGCGCTCCGCTTCCGTTCATGGGGCAGAAGCGCTATTTTCTCCGCGACTTCGCCGAGGTGTTGAAGCAGGCGGAGGGAGAGATTGACACGGTTGTGGACCTTTTCGGAGGATCCGGGCTGCTGTCGCACACTGCCAAAAGGGTATTGCCCGAGTGCAGGGTGGTATATAACGACTTTGACCGCTACGACCGCAGGCTGGCGGCGATAGAGGACACCAACGTCATTTTAGCGGCCATTAAAGAGCTGTTAAACGGCGTGGAGCATAACAAGCGCCTGACCGACCGGCAGCGCGCCGATGTGCTCGCCATTGTCGAGGACGCGCAGAAGCGGCTCGGCCGGGTGGATATTCTGACCATAGGGCGGTCGGTGCTTTTCTCCGGCAAATGGGTCACGAGTCTGGAGGAACTGCGCAAGCACACGATGTATAACCGCGTGAGACCGGGCGGCTATGAATGTGCCGGCTATCTGGACGGGTTAGAGGTGGTGCACATGGACTACCGCGAACTGTTCGAGCGTGAGCGCGGCAACAGCCGGGCGTTGTTCCTGCTGGATCCGCCGTATCTTACGACCGAGTGTGGAATGTACGAGAATTATTGGAAGTTGACCGACTATCTCAGTGTGCTGCGTCTGCTCCGTGGCACGAAATACGTTTATTTCACCTCGGACAAATCGCAAATCGTGGAGCTCTGCCGCTTCATGGCCGACGAATACGGCGAGTCGGCGCCCATGTACGGCGCGACGGTCCGCATGAGGACAAACCATTTGAACTATCAAGCCAAATTTAACGACATGATGATAACCAGGCTCTGACCAACCCAGCACAGGCGGAGGCATAGAAAAAGCCCCCGGCCTGATTTGCAGTTTTCCTACGACATACAAATACAAAACGCCAATGCGCAGCAGCCGGGGGCTTATAAGCCTTTCGACCGCGCATTGGCGTAATTGCTGAATGTCGTAGGAGCCACAAAATTACGAAAAAATGCTGAATGACAGTGTACGAAGCATTGAAAATATGCGGTGGAGTGATTGAAACGCTGGAAAAAGCCGGCGTGAAGCCGTCGGATCATAAATATCTGCGCATGTTCGAGGACTATGCCGAAGCCCGGAACAGGGGCGAAAAGGTGTGTTATACGGTCGCCATTCTGGCCGAGCGTTACGGAGTGAGTGAGCGGACGGTTTACGATGTTGTCAGACGTCTGGGAAGTGTCTGCAAAAGCGTTTCAGCATGAGCAGCCGGATAAACCCCGAGAACTCACAGAAACGGCCTAAATTTGCACCGAATGACACCAAACAAGTATTACGCCATGCTCGGCAATATATTGCAGCACGGCAAACGACAGAGCAATAAAAAGGGCGACATAATGTATCTGCTGAATGAGCAGCTGCATTTGTCGCCTTATGACCTGCTGGAGATTTTCGAGGGCCACAACATCGCGCGCAAGAAACTGCGCAACGAGTTAAGCCTGTTCATGGCCGGAGAAAGAGACCTGACCAAGTACAGAGAAGCCGGGATAAACTGGTGGGATTATTGCGGGCAAATTCTCATTAACAGTTATCCGACTTATTTTGAGAAACTGCCGGCTTTGATAGAGCAGATCAACCGGGAGAAACGGAGCAGCAAGAATTATGTACTGTTCTTAGGCTCGACAGGAGCGGAAACCAATCAAGCACCATGTTTGAGCCTCATTCAGTTCCAGCTCGATGACGGCGAATTGGTTTTGTCGGCTTATCAGAGAAGCAGCGACGCAAATTTAGGTTTGCCTGCTGACATTTACCACTTGTATCTGATAGCGCGACAAATCGAAGCGCCGTTAAAGTCTATCACTCTGAACCTCGGAAACGTTCACATCTACGAGAACAACATCGAGAGAACACGCGAACTTCTGGCCGGAAATGAAGCTGTCAGGTTTGACCTGAATGTGTAAAAATGAACGCTGATTTTAAGCCTGTTTGAATGGCTTTTAATCAGCGTTTAATGAGTCTTAATCATTGTAATTCTTTCCAATCTTTCAAACTTTGGAAAGAATTGTAAAGCCTGAAAAGGCCAAAAGAAAAAAGGAAGCGAAAAAAGAGAAGATTTGCTCGTTTCGTTTTTAATTTGTGCACGTTTCGTTTTTGCGATTATATTTATACCTAAAAGAGTGAGGAGGAAATAAAACGTATTTTGGACAGTCGCGTATAAAAAATCAGCCGGGTCGGTCGCAAGCGGTTTGCGGCTGACCCGGCTTTATGAGAACCACGCCGGAGGAAGATGTTGAAACTCCGAATGACAGGATTTGAGTGCTCGCCGACCTTTGTAATCCTCCGGGCAATTACGCCTCCCTCTCGGGATGAGGCCCGCCATTGGGCGGCTAAGCTTGTCTCGGTATTTCAAAAATAATTGATGAGTTTCCCAATCGTGCTCCGGCGCGGGATTTTTTTGCCTCTTCAATTTTACAACACAAAATTAATGCATTTCGTTTGATTTTCCAAATGAGAAATCCAAAATTTTTTCTCCGGGAGTCCGTAGGGGGGTATGAAAGAAAAAGCAGCGTCGCCTTGTGTAGTGATGCTGCTTCGGATTTTCCTGGTAGCCCATAGCAGAATCGAACTGCTATTTCAAGTGTGAGAAACTTGCGTCCTAACCGTTAGACGAATGGGCCGGTTGGTTATTGTTGGTCGTCGTTGTTTGATTTCGACGGTGCAAAGGTATGGACTTATTCCGAAAGCTCCAAATTTCTCAGCGCTATTTAACGTGTTTTAACTCTTAATGGCTCTCTTTTCGGGTATATTGGCTAATATATGGTTAATTTGGTGTCTTGGCTGCCGTTTCAAACCAAAAGGGAAGACGGCTTGTTTATAATGTAAATAACATGAGCCAAGGGGCCGAGGGGTGATTTTCCATTCTCACCGAGTGGGTAATTCGAGGAAAATGATTACCTTTGTATCTTGATTAACGCTTAAAATAGTCTCAACTACATTCTTATAAACAATTCATGACAGAACAAACGACTGACATTCTTCCTCTCCTCATAGAGGGTATCCGCGAGCGCAAGGGTCGCAAAATAACCGTCGTGGACATGAGCGACATCGACAGCGCGGCAGCCCGCCGGTTTGTGATATGCGAGGGTACTTCTACGCAACATGTGGCCGCGGTCGCCGACAGCATCCGAGAATATCTTCTTGATAATGCCCGCATAAAGCCTTACAACTATGACGGCTACGGCAATTCGCAGTGGATTGTCATCGACTACGGCGACACGCTCGTCCATGTCTTCCTCCCGCAGACCCGCAGCCTCTATGATTTGGAAAATCTATGGAGCGACGCGAGCATCGTCGACTATCCCGACGAGGACTGAGCCGCTTTCAGGGTCTGAACCAGTACTTCCCCAACCGTTTACAATTTTGCAAGCAAAGATAAAATGAGTTTACCCACTCCTCCCAACAATCCCAAGCCGAAGAAGACAGGTGGCATAAAGTTCAGCATGTACTGGGCCTATGCCATCATCATTGTGTTTCTGCTCGGTATGCTATACATTGACGGCAACTCGATTGCCAAGGATGTGAGCTTTACGAAATTCGAACAATACGTCACCACAGGCGGTGTAAAGCATATCACCGTTTTCACCAATACGAACCGTGCGGAGGCTGTGCTCTCCGACTCGCTCGCATCGTCGATTTTTCCCGAGAGCCAGTATCAGGCCGGCAAGGGGACGGTGGCCAAGATTGTGACCGACATCCCTTCGGCCGACAAACTCCAGGATCAGATTGAACTCTGGAAGCAGGATGGCCGCTTCAACGGTGAGGTCGACTACAAGAAGGCCTCCGACTATACGTCGATACTCTGGACCTTCGGCCCGATTCTTCTCTTCGTGGCTTTCTGGTTTATAATGATGAAGCGCATGTCGGGCGGCGCGAGTGGCGGCGGTCCCGGCGGGGTCTTTAACGTCGGCAAGTCGAAGCCCAAGGTTTTCGACAAGGGTGAGGGGACCAATGTCACCTTCAAGGACGTGGCCGGTCTCACCGAGGCCAAGACCGAGATTCGAGAAATCGTGGAATTCCTCCGCAATCCGCAGCGCTATACCGACCTCGGCGCAAAAATCCCCAAGGGCGCCCTCCTCGTAGGTCCTCCCGGAACGGGTAAGACCCTCCTCGCCAAGGCTGTGGCCGGAGAGGCGAATGTGCCTTTCTTCTCGATGTCAGGCTCCGATTTCGTTGAAATGTTTGTCGGCGTGGGTGCATCGCGTGTGCGCGACCTCTTCCGCCAGGCTAAGGAGAAGGCTCCATGTATTGTATTTATCGACGAGATTGACGCCGTCGGACGTGCGCGTGGCAAGAACCCCAACATGGGCGCCAACGACGAGCGCGAGAATACCCTCAACCAGCTCCTTACCGAGATGGACGGCTTCGGGACCAACAGCGGCGTCATTATTCTCGCCGCCACCAACCGTGCCGACATCCTCGACAAGGCCCTCCTGCGCGCCGGACGCTTCGACCGTCAGATCAATGTCGACCTCCCTGAGCTGAAGGATCGCATCGAGGTGTTCAACGTCCACCTGCGCAACATCAAGACCGACGACTCTGTCGACGTCGACCTCATGGCGCGCCAGACAGCCGGTTTCTCAGGCGCCGACATTGCCAACGTCTGCAACGAGGCCGCGCTCATCGCCGCCCGTGGCAACAAGAAGGCCGTCGACCGCGATAGCTTCATGTCAGCCATCGACCGCATCATCGGCGGCCTCGAACACAGTTCCAAGATTATTTCCGACGATGAGAAGAAGGCCATAGCCATCCATGAGGCCGGCCACGCCACTGTATCTTGGTTCCTTGAGTACTCCAACGAGATGGTCAAGGTGTCCATAGTCCCCCGAGGCATGGCCCTTGGCGCGGCGTGGTACATGCCCGAGGAGCGTCAGATTACCCCGCTCCAGGCCCTTCTCGACCAGATGTGTATGACCCTCGGCGGCCGCGCCGCGGAGGAAATCGTTCTCGGCCAGGTGTCGACCGGCGCCCTCAACGACCTTGAGAAGGTCACCAAGATGGCCTATGCGATAGTCGTCTACTACGGCATGAGCGACAAGATACCCAACGTCTGCTATTACGACTCGACCGGCCAGGCCTACGGCTTCTCTAAGCCCTACGGCGGCGAGCGCGCCAAGCAGATTGACGACGAGGTGTCGCGCATCATCAACGAGCAGTACGAGCGCGCCAAGCAGATTCTTCTCGACCACAAGGAAGGCCATGCACGCCTCGCCGAAACGCTCCTGACCAAGGAGGTGATGTATGCCGAGGACCTCGTCACCATCTTCGGCAAGCGCCAGTGGAAGTCGCGCACCGAGGAAATCATGCGTCTCCAGGCCGAGCGCGATGCCAAGCGCGCCCTCGAGGAGGGCAAGAAGGAGGATGTTGACGCTACACCCGCCGACACCGCGACCGAATCTGGCCATACCACGTCTGAATCCTCATCCGACACCTCGAAAGATGAAAAAAAGTCTCCCGCCGACCCCTCATCTCCGACCCCGACCCCTCCACCATTCAAAAAAGACTGATTTTAATTCAATCATACCCACGCATGAGGTTATGTAAATCAAATATATAGAATAGGTTAAAGACATTTTACAGGAGAACCTCCAGTATGAGCGAAGGCAACTATATGGATTTCGCTTATCCTGGGGGTTCTCCTGTCCACGGAATGTTGCAAAATATGCCGTATGTAGGAAAATTATAATTGTTTTTTTAAGATATTGATAGCCATTATTAGATAACAGCCAAATAAAAAATGAGGGAGAAGTGTTACGGCAACGCTTCTCCCTCGGCTTCAAAATCAACGTCAAAACTATTGTTATATAGCGCCGTACGTTTTGCTGTTAATCGGGTTGAGGGTCCGCCGGGGAGGGCGGACGAGGACAGTATACATAATCATTCTAAACAGTCATTGGATATATTGTTCCTTATGGTTTCTATTCCTTGGCTATCGAGCGAAGCTCGTCGCTATTGCGGTTGCAGTCCTCCTGGAGCCGGGGGCGGAGGATACCGGCGCGCTTGGGGTCGACCATGTCGAGGTCGGCGTAGCGGTCCTCGTTGCCCACATATTCGCTCACTGTCCTCACGGGCTCGCTGTCGGGATACTTCGGTGAGGTCGTCAGGGGTGACGAGCCGTTTGTCCCGCTGTTGTCCGGGCCGGGAATGACGCTGTCGATAGTCAGAGCCTTCTCCCCCTTGGCGTATGCTTCGGGGTTGAAGCGATAGAGGGGCCAGTAGCCCGCCTCGACGGCTCGCCGCTGCTCCACAATCGAGTGGCCGAGTCCGGGCCGGATGCCGTGGACGATACAGGGGCAGTAGGCTATCACTATTGCCGGGCCGGGATAGCGCTCGGCTTCGACGAGGGCATTGATTGCCTGCTGATAGTTGGCTCCGAGGGCGATCGAGGCCACATAGACCGAGCCGTAGGTCATCATCATGCGTCCGAGTTCCTTCTTGGCTACAGACTTCCCGTCGGGGGCATACTTGGCCACGGCGCTGCGCGGGGTAGCTTTCGACATCTGTCCGCCTGTGTTGGAGTAGCACTCGGTGTCCATGACGAGCATCTTGACCGGCTCCCCCGAGGCGAGCACATGGTCAAGTCCGGCAAAGCCAATGTCGTAGGCCCAGCCGTCGCCACCGACGCACCATACGCTCTTCTTGGCAAACATATCTGCCTCAGCGAGCAGTCCGGCATAGGCGCGAGAGAGTTCCTTGACCGACTCAAGCATCGCCTTTAGCTGTTCGCCCGTGCGTGCTGACAGCTCCGGGTCATCCTTGGCCGAGAGCCATGCCTCAAGCGGCTCTTTGAGATAGGGGAGGGTGTCCGGATTGTCGATGAGCGACCTCACACGGTCAGCCACGCGGTCGCGTCTGTGCTCGACCGATACGAGCATACCGAAACCATATTCCGCATTGTCCTCGAAGAGCGAGTTGCCCCAGGCGGGGCCTTTGCCGCGCTGGTTGGTACAGTAGGCGTTGGAGGGGAAGTTGGCGCCCCATATAGAGCTGCAGCCGGTGGCGTTGGCTATGAGCAGGCGCTCGCCGAAGAGCTGGGTGAGGAGTTTGACATATGGAGTCTCGCCGCAGCCGGCACAGGCGCCCGAGAATTGCAGACATGGCTGGCGGAGCTGCGAGCCGTTGACGGTGTCCGCCGGCAGGAGTTCATCCTTCACGCTCACATTGTCCTGCGCCCATTCGAGCATTGGCACCTCCGTGTCAATCACCTCTTCGAGCGGGGTCATGGTCAGCGCGTGGCCGGGACAGATTATCGAGCAAGAGGAACAGCCGAGGCAGTCCTCCGGGTAGTTCTGAATGTGGAATTTGTAGCCTTCCAATTCGGGTGCGCCGTGGGCATCCTTCATCTTGAAGCCGGCCGGAGTAGCCGCGGCCTCCTCCTTCGAGAGTATGAAGGGACGGATTGCGGCGTGGGGACACACGAGCGAGCACTCCGTGCACTCCACACATTTGTCGGGATTCCAGACGGGGACACGGGTGGCTATGCGGCGATGCTCGTAGGCGGTGGTCCCCATCGGGAGTATGCCCGCGGGGTCGAGGGCTGAGACGGGGACGAGGTCTCCTTCGCCCTTGATGCAGGGGGTGTGGACCTTTTTGATAAATGACTCCAGGCGCGGGTCGGCGATGACTGGCTGACGGCGACTGAGGTTTTCTGGCGTGGAGGTCCAGCCTTCAATCTGCGTATAGTCAATTTCTTTGAGGGCGGGAATGGCCATAGATATGGCTTTGAGGTTTTTCTCGACTACTTCGCCACCCTCATGGATGTATGTCTCCCTTATTTTGTTGCTGAGGGCGGCATAACTCTCTTCGAAGGGCATGATTCCGCAGAGATAGAGGAAGACGGTCTCCATCGGCATATTGATTCGCGAGCCGAGGCCGCACTGCGCGGCTATTCGGTCGGCGTCGATATTGTAGAATCTGAGCTTTTTTCCGGCTATTGTGCGACGTAGCGACAGCGGAAGCTTCGCGCACATCTGTTCGGGAGTCCAGGGGGAGTTGAGCACGAAGATGCCCCCCTCCTTGGCCTTGTCGGCCATAGTGAAGCGGTTGACGTATGACGCTTTGTGGCAGCCGATATAGTCCGCGTCGTCAATTCCGTAGGCAGACGTGACCGGCTTGCGCCCGATGCGCAGCTGCGAGATCGTGTAGCCGCCCGATTTCTTGGCTGAGTAGCTGAAATAGGCCTGCGCGTAGAGTCCGGGACTGTTGCCGATGATTGAGGCCACCTGCTTGGTGCCTCCGACGGTGCCGTCGTTGCCAATGGCGTAGAGAATTGTCTGATATGTCTCCGCTGCGACCTTTGTCTCCACCTTTTCCCTGATTTCGAGGGAGAGACGGGTGACGTCGTCGATGATTCCGACTGTGAAAGGGTTCTGCGGCTCGGCTTTGGCCATCTCGTCAAACACGGCCTTGACCATCGATGGGTCAAATTCCTTGCTTGATAGGCCGTAGCGGCCGCCGATGACCCTGACATCGCGGAATTCAGGCCGGTTGGCAAGTGCGGTTATAACGTCCTGGCATAGCGGCTCATGCTGCGCGCCCGGTTCCTTGGTGCGGTCGAGCACGGCTATGGTTTTCACGCTCTTTGGCAGGGCTGCGCGGAGAGCCTCCGCAGGGAAGGGGCGGTAGAGGCGCACTTTGACTACACCTGTCTTGTAGCCCTTCTCACTGTTGAGGTAGCCGACGGTCTCGCTGACCACGTCGGCAGCCGAGCCGATGACCACTATGACTCTGTCGGCGTCCGATGCGCCGGAGTAGTCGACGAGGTGGTAGGAGCGCCCGGTCAGGTGTCCGACCTTGTCCATAGCTTCCTGCACGATTGCGGGGAAGGCATCATAATATCTGTTTGGCGCCTCGCGGTTCTGGAAGTAGACGTCGGGATTCTGAGCCGAACCGCGTTGGTCGGGGTGCTCGGGGTTCATGGCCTTGCGGCGGAAGGCGTCGACCTTCTCCCAGTTGACGAGCGGGCGCATCTCCTCATAGTCGATGACGCTGATAGTGTCCATCTCCGACGATGTGCGCCAGCCGTCAAAGAAGTGGAGCACCGGGAGGGAGCCTTCGATAGCCGCGAGGTGGGCAACGAGGCCGAGATCCATAGTCTCCTGGACGGAGGCGGAGGCAAGCATGGTAAATCCCGTGGCGCGGCAGGCCATGACATCCTGGTGGTCGCCGAAAATCGACAGTGCGTGGGTGGCCAGCGAGCGGCAGCCGACATGGAAGACAACCGGGAGAAGCTCGCCGGAAATCTTATACATGTTGGGAATCATCAGCATCAGCCCCTGCGAGGCGGTGAAGGTGGTTGCGAGCGCTCCGGCAGCTGCCGCGCCGTGGACAGCGCCGGCGGCGCCAAGCTCGCTCTCCATTTCGCGCACGTCGAGAGCCTGCCCCATGAGGTTGCGCCTCCCCTGTAGTCCCCATTTCTGGGCGGTGTCGCCCATTGATGCGATAGGGGTGATGGGGTAGACGGTGGCGACGTCGCTGAGGGCGAAGGCTACATGGGCTGCCGCGGTGCAGCCGTCAAGAATCTCTTTTTTCATCTCAGATAGGTGTTTTGGGGAGGGAACGTGGCGTAGGCTGGAGAAATATATAATAGCGGACATAAGGGATAATCAGTCCCTTATGCCCAGAATAAGTTCACATCATCAGAGTGCTGCAGAGTGGAGACAGAGGTCTGTGATCCACAACCAGAGCGGGCAGAATCCGATGAATAGGATTACCGATAGTGTAAGCGAAGAGGTGCCGGTGGCGACATAGGTGTCATATTCGTCGGCAATGATGATTCCAGAGAAGGCCGGGGGAAGTGCTGCCGCAACGACGAGCATCTTGAGGTTGAGCGGGTCCATGTGGACGAGCAGACCCATGATGAGGATGACAGCCGGCATCATGACCATTTTCAGAATCGAGCCGAGGATTACCTGCCAGTTGATGGAAATCTTGATGGCGGAGAGGGTGATACCTGCGGAGAACACGGCCATTGAGGCGTTGGCCCCCTTGATAAGGTCAAACGAAGGACTTGCCCAGTCTGGCCAGGGTATACCGACCACTACCCAGATGACAGCGAGGATAGGCGCCCAGGCCACGGGCTGTTCGAGTGCGTGAATCACAGGCCCCCACGCGCTCTTGTTCTTGGAAGAGCCCGGGTTCTGCTTTTCAAGCGAGGCGTTCATGAGCGAGAGTCCGACAGGGATACCTACGGCGTTGACGACGATACCGACGATTGCCACCACGAGGGCGACGGCGGGAGTCGTGCCGAAGATAGGCTCAAGGACGGCAAATCCGAGGAAGCCGATTGTCGGCGAGCCGCTGATAAGGGCCGAGACAGCTGCGTCGGCGCCAGTGTTGCCCTTGAACATGCGGAAGACGAAATACACAATCATGAAGCAGACCATGATACCGACGAGCGACACGAGCGATAGCTTGATGTCATGCGCGAGCATCTCGCGTGTCGCCTGGACTATCGAAACAAACAGGGCTGCGGGAAGTGCGTAGTCAAGCACGACCTTGTTGAACTTCTTGGCATCCTCGCCGGAGAAGATTCCCTTCTTTCCCGAAATGTAGCCTGCCAGCATCACCACGATGATAGGGACAATGGCGTAAAGAATAATATGTTTCATAATAGTTGAATTTGATTAGACGTAAAATATAGCCGTTATGCGGAGGAGACTGTTGCAAAACTATTGTTTGCAGGGAAGCTGCATATTCTGCAACACTCTCCTCCTTTTCGGGAAAGTCCTCAGACGGTGATGTCCTGGAGCGGGGCCGGGTTGAGATAGCCGATGTGGCCCGACTCCTTGCCGGAGTCAGCTGCAAGCTGCACGTCGATGAGGCAGGGCTTCTTGCTGGCTATGCTCTCGGTGAGAGCCTTTGAAAGTTCGTCGGGGGTCTGGACGTAGTAGGTCTGCGCGCCGAAGGCCTCGCCGAGTTTGTCGTAGCGGGCGTGGATGTCGAGAGTGGTAGGGGCGGGATCGTCGGTCTTGTCGAGCGGGACGCCGACGCCGTTGTAGATACCGCCGTTGTTGAAGATTACCACTGTCACAGGCAGTTTGAAGCGGCAGGCGGTCGAGAAGTCCATGCCTGAGAAGCCGAAGGCGGAGTCTCCCTCGATTGCCACGACTGACTTGCCTGTGGCAACAGCGGCACCGATCATCGACCCCATGCCCATACCCATGATGGCCCATGTAGCACAGTCGACACGGTGGCGCGGGAGCGACATGCTGATGGCGTCGCGGGTGTCGTCGAGCGTATTGGCGCCTTCGTTGATGAGGATTACGTCGGGGTTGGCGGCGAGGATGGGCTTGATGACGCCGAGTGCCGTCCAGTGGTGCATCGGCATGAGCGACTTCGTTTGGTCGATGCGGGCGGCAAACTTGGCTGCCTTTGTTTTCGTCTCGGCCTGGAGCGATGCGAGCCATGCCGGGGCTGCTGCCATGCTCTTGCCCTGCATGCGGGAGAGGATGGCGTCGAGCGCGAGGCCCATATCGCCTACAACCGGGGCGGCGATAGGAACGTTGACATCCATCTCCTCCGGGTCGACGTCGAGCTGTACGAACTTGATTGCCGGGTTCCACTTCCCCTTGCCGAAGGAGAGGAGCCAGTTGAGGCGTGCGCCGATAATCATTACCACATCCGCCTCTTTCATGATTGTCGAGCGGCAGGAAAGCGCGCTGAGAGGGCCGTCGTCGGGCATAAGTCCCTTGGCCATCGACATCGGGAAGTAGGGGATGTTGTATTTTTCAATAAGTGTCTTGATCTTGTCGTCGACCTGTGCGTAGGCCGCACCCTTGCCTAATAGGATGGCGGGGCGCTTGGCCGAGGTGAGGATTTCGACGGCGCGGTCGACGGCCTCACTGTTGGGGGCCACGGGTGAGTAGAGGTCCACGGGCTGGTAGAGGAGCTTTTCAGCCTCGTCGCGGTCCATGATTTCGCCGAGGGCGGGGGTAGTCATGTCGATATACACTCCGCCGGGACGGCCTGAAACGGCTGCACGGTAGGCGCGGGCCACTGCCGAGGGTATATCCTTGGCATGGCTGCAACGGAAGGCGGCCTTGACGACGGGTTTGGCGGTGTTGAACTGGTCAAGCTGCTCGTAGGTGCCCATGTTCATGTCGACCATAGTCGGGTCGGAGGCGCCCGAGATCTGAATCATCGGATAGCAGTTGACTGTGGCGTTGGCTGTGGCTGTGAGGCCGTTCATAAAACCGAGAGAGGACACGGTCATCAGCACGCCTGGTTTCTTGGTGAGGAAACCCTCGGTTGCCGCGGCCATGCCCGCCTGCTGTTCGTGGCGGAAGCCGACGAAACGTATGCCCTGTCCCTGTATGAGATAGGCTGCCTCGGTGATAGGTATGCCCACGAGGCCGTAGACATTCTCTATTCCGATATTTTTGAGTGCGCGGGCGAGAATATACATACCCGTCACCTGGTCAGGGAAGTGCGGACCCTGCTTCTGCGGGGCGGTGCTCTGTGGAGCCGGGGTTGCTGTAGTTGCCATATAAAATATTAGTGTTGATTGTTGATTTGATTTTTTTAGACATCCTCTCGCTTATATAAAAAACAAAGGGGGGACAATCAGCTGCTTGGCTTGCTTGACAAGACAATCGCTCTAATTGTCCCCCCGGTATTCAATATTTTTTACGAGTTATGTTGAGAGTGAGCTTCCGATTCCGTCGTCCGGCTTACTTTGCGGCAGGTTTGGGCATCGGGGTGGTGGTGTGGTTCGCGGCAAATTCCGCAATCTGCGCGTCGGTGTAGCCGTAGGATTTGAGGACTTCCTCGGTATCGCCGCCGAGCTCGGGGCAGGGGCCGTAGGTAGGCTGGTAGTTCGAAAGTGTGAAGGGGCATCCGACAGTGACAAACTCGCCCACCTTGCCTCCCTGGTTGATTTTCACGAGGGTGTTGCCGTCGTATAGGCTCTCGTCGGTCATGATTTCCTTGGTCGAGAGGATGGGGCCAACGGGCACGGCTGCCTTCGAGAGGATGTCGGTGACCTCATACTTGGTTTTGTTGATAGTGAATGACTCGACGCGCTTGTAGACTTCCTGTTTGTGCTTGTCGCGGGCGTCGGCAGTATTGAAATCCGGGTTGGTGAGCCAGTCCTCGAATCCGAGAGCCTTGCAGGCAAGCTCGAAGCTCTTGGCATCGCGCTGGAGGATGACATAGACATAGGCGTTGGGGTCGGTCTCCCATCCCTTACACTTGTAAGTCCATCCGAGGACGCCGCTGCCCTCCTGGTTGCCGCTTCGGGGGACGAAGTCGCCAAACTTCTCGTTGGGGTACTGCGGGAACTGTGTAAGATAGCCGAGACGGTCGAGTGTGAGCTGGTCGCGGGTCTTGATACGGCAGAGGTTAAGACATGCGTTGTGCATGGACTGGTAGACGTAGCAGCCTTCGCCGGTCTTCTCGCGCTGCATGAGGGCGGCGAGGATGCCGATGAGCAGGTGCATACCTGTGTTGGAGTCGCCGAGGGCGGCACCCGACTGTGTCGGGACGTTGTCAGGACCTTCCCACCAGCCGGTGGTTGAGGCTGCGCCGGCAGTCACCTGCGCCACAGGTTCGTAAGCCTTCAGATCTTTGTATTTTGAAGAAACAGGAAAGCCCTTGATTGTGCCGTAGACACACTTGGGGTTGAGTTTGTGGACGGCATCCCAGCCGAAGCCGAGCTTGTCCATAGCTCCCGGGTGGAGGTTTTCGATAAATACGTCGGCAGTCTCGAGTAATTTTGTGAGGATTGCCTTTCCGTCGGGAGTCTTGGCATCGAGTGTCAGGGATTTCTTGTCGGAGTTAAGCTGGAGGAAGTAGTAGCTCGGACAGTCGGGATCAAACTGAAGTTCGTCACGGGTGGCGTCACCCTTGCCGGGACGCTCGATTTTAATGACTTCGGCGCCTAACCAGGCGAGCATCTGTGTGCATGACGGACCAGACTGGACTTCTGTGAAGTCAATCACTTTGATTCCTTGAAGTGGGGCAGTGTTCATAGTTGTAATGTATGAGTTTGGATTGATGATTATGTTAGGAGAATTATAAGGCTGACCGGGTGGATGGATATTTGGTTGAATTTGTTGAGTGATATTCTACCTGTCGGCCATGTTCTTTATACTAAAAACAAATCCGTTGTTGAAAAGTTGATAGTATATAATCATTAACTTATTTTTAGTAAATTTGCACCCTGAAAAAATTGGTTTATCACGATGAACAATATCTGCTTACAACTTTTCGGCTCATTCTTCAAAATAGGGGCCTTTACCTTCGGGGGCGGATGGGCCATGATCTCGATTATCGAGAAGGAGATTGTCGACAAACGTCGCTGGATTGAGCGCGAGGAATTTCTCGACCTCCTGGCCGTGGCGCAGTCGCTCCCGGGCATACTCGCAGTCAACATTTCGGTGGCCGTCGGCGACAAGCTCCGAGGCATGAAGGGCTCTCTGGCTGCTGCTGCGGGGTGTATACTTCCGTCGTTCATGATGATTCTCGCGATTGCGATTTTCCTGACGCCCGACCTTATCAAGAACAACGAGACACTGTCGGCTATCTTCAAGGGCGTGCGTCCGGCGGTGGTCGCGCTTATTATAGCCCCGGTCATCAGTTCGGCCAAGGCCGCCAAAATCGGATGGAAGACGATATCGATACCCGTCGGTGTGGCGTTGCTCATCTACTCGAAGTGGCCGGTGGTGTCAAATCCCATACTCTATATAATTATAGGTGGATTTTTCGGCTGGCTGTGGTTCTCACACCATGTCAAGTCGCTGCAAAAGGTGGAGAATGAAATCAGAAAGGAGGATGAGAAGCTATGATTTACCTGAAACTTATCTGGGCCTATCTTAAAATCGGACTCTTCGGCTTCGGTGGGGGCTATGCAATGCTCGCGCTCATCGAGAGGGAGATTGTCGGGCCGGGCTGGATTACGCAGCAGATGTTTACTGACATAGTGGCTATCTCGCAGATGACCCCGGGTCCTATCGGCATAAATTCGGCGACTTATATAGGCTATGTGGCGCCGTCGCAGTACTCGGAGGCTTTCGCCTCGCCGCTTTTCGGAATCTTGGGCTCGCTGCTGTGCACGCTCGTGGTGGTGCTCCCATCGTTTGTGCTCGTAGCCTTCACAAGCCACCTCATACGCCGCCACAAGGACAGCACTGTCGTGAAGGGTATCTTTGCGGGACTGCGCCCGGTGGTGGTCGGGCTCATTGCCTCGGCGGCCTTGCTGCTGATGAATACAGCCAACTTCGGCGAGGAGAGCTACCAGATGATATGGAGCATCGTCATCTGCTTCGCGGCCTTCATAATGGTCTACAAGATGCACCTCCATCCGATACTCATCATCTGCCTGGCCGGTCTCGGCGGCTGGATTATATATTAACAGACAAAACAGACAAATATATAATTATGACCTATAATGAAGCGATAGACTTTCTATATAACTCTCTGCCGGTGTTCCAACGCGAGGGGGCGTCGGCCTACAAGCCGGGGCTCGGTACCTCGATTGCCCTCGACGACATGTTTGGCAACCCACACCGAGAGTATGTCTGCATCCACATTGCCGGCACCAACGGCAAGGGATCGACGGCCCACTCGCTCGCGGCTGTGCTGCACCGCGCGGGCTACAGGACCGGACTCTATACCTCGCCCCACATTTTCGACTTCCGCGAGCGAATCCGGGTGGACGGCGAGAAAATCAGCGAGGAGGCTGTGACGGATTTCGTGGTGCGCTGGCAGGGGATGGACTCGGAACTGAGGCCGAGTTTCTTCGAACTGACGTCGACTATGGCTTTCGAGTATTTCTCGAAGCAGGGGGTGGATGTCGCCGTCATAGAGACAGGCCTCGGCGGACGGCTCGACAGCACCAACATCATCACGCCGGTGCTGAGCGTCATCACCAATATATCGCTTGACCACACCGCGCTTCTCGGCGACAGTCTCGGTAAGATAGCCTATGAGAAGGCGGGTATCATCAAGGCGGGAGTTCCTGCCGTGATCGGCGAGCGACAGCCTGAGTGCGACGAGGTGTTTATCCGTAAGGCCGCCGAGGTCGGCTCGGAGCTGACATTCGCACCCCGCGTGGAGGGTCGGATATGCGAGGAGTGGATAGAGTATCCTTCGACACCATTCGGCAGGCTGCGCGGGGAGCTGCGGGGTGAGTGCCAGATGAAAAACACGGCTACAATCCTGTGCGCGCTCCAACAGTTGCGCGCACAGGGCTTCAATATCCCTGACGAGGCTGTCAGGGCGGGATTGGCGAATGTATGTGCCGACACCGGGCTTATGGGACGGTGGATGACTATTCGGAAATCTCCTCTGACGGTCTGTGACACCGGCCACAACATCGGCGGCTGGGAGTATATTGTCCGCCAGCTGTCGGAATTCGTCCGTGGGAGTGTCTATCTGATTGTCGGCTTTGTAAACGACAAGGATATCTCTGCTATTCTGCGCAAGATTTCGGAGGTGAAGGGTGACGTGGAGCTGTATTTCTCGGCTCCGTCGGTGCCTCGCGGCCTGAAGGCGGACGAGCTTGCGCGCAAGGCGTCGGAGTTCGGCCTCAAGGGGTGGGTCATGCCTGATGTCAACGATGCCCTTGCCGATGCGACCGCCTGCGCCGGGGCCGACGACATGATTCTGATAGCCGGAAGCAATTTCCTTGTGGCCGATCTGAGGCTTGGAGAGTAAGGTCTGTCCCCTAAAGGTGACGGAACGTCTCGATAGGGTGGAAAAATATCATCCGCGGGCCGGAGAAGCACATGATTTTTCGTATTCGCTCGCGCATGGCGGGCGAATAGCAGTGGACGGCGCAGTGGCGGCACGATTTCTTTCTATCCCCGAAGGGGCAGCGGCTGAGCCGGCGGCATGCGTATTCGAGCAGCTCCCGGCAGTCGGGACACAGTTCAGAGTTGCCCTCGCAGCGGCGGCAGTAAAGGCGTATCATCAGGGAGATGATGCGCTTTTCTTTTTCTATGCGTGATTCGGAGGGTGGCAACGAGAGGGTAGAGTTGTAGTAGCGCGTGTCGCCGGTGACCTCCTTGCCGATGAAGGGGGGAAGGGGTGGATTGGAGTCGGCGGAGGGCATCTCGACCTCGGCGAGTATCAGCCCCTCGTGGCGCCCGTGGAAGAGGTCGACCTCCCAGCGCCAGCCTTGGAATTCGACAATATAGCGCGTTTTGTCAATGGAGAAGCCTCCGCAGAGCCGTGAGGCCATCTCCTCGGCGTCGCCGACGGGGATGTCATACTCCCATTCGTCGCGGACGCTACCTGAGTTGCGCCCCTTGACGGTTATGAAGGCTCGGTTGTCAGCGATGCGCAGGCGCACGGTGGCGTCGGGGTTGGCCGAGAGATAGGTCTGGCGGATGTGGCGGCTCGATGTGGCGGCCTCTATGAATGATCTGTCCCTGACCAGGAATTTGCGTTCTATTTCTTTTGCCATTATTTGGTGGATTCAGTTGCCGCGTAGCCGAAAACATATGTTAAAAAACATATATAATAGCGGCAGTGGTGAGTTTTATGACTAATTTTGCAAAGTTAAAGAAGAATGAAATTATTTGCAATATTTTCTCATGGTCAGATTTCGACCGCTTTCGCGCACGATCCTGTTATTTGTATTTTTGCTGACGCTTGCGTCTGCCGGGGCTGCGACAGTCACCGTCAGGGGTGTGGTCAGTGACTCCATATCGCACGAGCCGATTCCCTTTGCCTCAGTCCTGCTGAAAGGAACTGACCGCGGCGTGCTGACGGATGACAACGGCGTCTATACCATTGTCACCTCCCTCCCATTTGACAGTATACTCGTCTCCTCCATAGGCTACACGACCAAGACTGTCCCCGCCAGGGCCAAGGGGACGACGTTGAAGGCCGACATCAGTCTCGTCCCGACAGGCGTGCTGCTCGGCGAGGTGATTGCCAAACCAAAGAGGGAGCATTACTCCAAGAAGAACAATCCCGCTGTCGACTTCATGCAGCGCATACGCCACACGCAGGACCTCAACGACCCGCGCCGTCACGACAATTATAATTATAACAAATATGAGCGTATAAACCTCGCTATCAACGACTACCACTTCAATGACTCCGCCAAGAGGGGCATAGACAAGACTTTTTCCTTCCTGAAGGAATATGTCGACACCTCGGAGGTGTGGGGGAAGCCCATATTGAACGTGGCTCTGCGCGAGAAGCTCTCGTCGGTCCACTATCGTAAGGACCCTCATTCAGAGAAGGAGTTCGTAGAGGGGCTGCGAACCTCCGGCTTTGACGATATGCTCGACAAACAGAGTATGCAGGTGTTCTACGAGGATGTGCTCCGCGAGGTCGACGTCTACGACAACGACATAACGCTCCTTCAGACGCGTTTCGTGTCGCCGCTGTCGCGCATAGCCCCGGATTTCTATAAATTCTATCTGACGGACACGGTGATGGTCGACACGACACGCTGCGTCGAGCTGACATTCGTGCCGCGCAACGCCAGCACTATGGGCTTTACCGGCCGCTTCTATGTCCCGGTGGGTGACAGCACCATGTTTATAAAACGCATAGTCCTCCAGGTGCCCCACGACATAAATCTCAACTTCATCGAGGGGCTGATAATCCGCCAGGACTATGTGAAGGCTCCCGACGGGTCGCGCCTGAAGGTGAAGGACGACATGATGCTCGAGGCGAAGCTCATGCCCGGCACTCCGGGCATCTACGGGCGGCGCCACACGGTCTACGACGGCCACAATTTCCACCCGGCGCCTGACGAGAGTATCTTCAAACGCGGAGCCAACCAGATTCTCGCCACAGGTGCGGAGTACAGGGGGGAGAAATTCTGGGATGAGAAGCGAAAGTCTGAAATCTCCCACGGGGCCAACTCTATGGAGCAGATGATGGCGCGTCTGCGCTCTGTCCCTGTCTTCTATTGGGCCGAGAAGGTGGTGAAGGTCTTCGTGTCGGGCTATGCTCCGACCGGCGACCCGTCGAAGTTCGACATCGGCCCGATGACCTCGCTCATGTCATACAACTCCCTTGAAGGGCTTCGCGTGAGGCTCGGCGGCATGACCACGGCCAACCTCTCGCCCCGATGGTTCGGGCGCGGCTACATAGCCCGCGGCTTCAAGGACCACAAATGGAAGTATATGGGTGAGCTGGAGTATTCATTTCTCGACAAGAGCTACCATTCGCGCGAGTTCCCGGTCCATTCGCTGCGCCTGACGCATCTCTACGACCTCGACCGCCTCGGGCAGGTGTCGATCATGCACAATGACGACAATATGTTTCTCTCCTTCCGCCGTCTGCCTGACCGCCAGGAGACATATCACCGCGTGAGCAAGCTTGAATATATAATGGAGCGGGAGAATCACTTCTCGATGGAACTGCGCTTGCAGAACGAGCGCCAGTATTCGACCCCCTATATGACCTTTGTCAACGGTGCCGGTAAAAGTTTCGAGCACTATACGCTCAATTCGTTGCGGCTGGTGCTGCGCTACGCCCCGGGCGAGAAGTTCTATCAGATGAAGACCGGGCGACTGCCTATCAATCTCGACGCGCCTGTGTTCACACTCTCCCACACTTTTGCCCCGAAGGGTGCGCTGGGCAACACATTCGGCCTGAATGTGACTGAGGCCTCGTTCAGCAAGCGCTTCTGGCTCTCGGCCTTCGGCTATGTTGATTTCAGCGTGAAAGGGGGGCATGTGTGGTCGCGCTCGCCTTATCCCAACCTGCTCATCCCGGGTGCCAACCTGTCGTATATGCTTGTGCCCGACCTCTTCTCCTGCCTCAACCCGATGGAGTTCATCAATGACTCCTATGCGCAGTGGGATATCACCTACTGGGCCAACGGCGCGATACTCAACTATATCCCCATACTCAAGAAGCTGAAACTGCGCGAGGCCGTGACCTTCAAGGGAGTGTGGGGACACCTGAGCGACCGCAACAAGCCCTGGCTACACCCGGAATTATATGCTTTTCCTGCCATAGCACAGACGCAGGAGATGACCAACACCCCGTATATGGAAATCGGTGCCGGTCTCGACAATATCTTCCGAATCCTGCGTCTCGACTACACCTGGCGCCTGACTTACCGCAACAACCCCGGAGCCTGCCTGAGCGGCCTCCGCTTCACATTCCACTTCACGTTCTGAGATCTCTTCATTCCTGGATACAGCGAATGGAGAGACCGAAACAGCGAGGGGTGGCATCTCCGGCACTTATCTTCAGATTTAGGATTCTGATAGGATGTAAAATTCCGTTGCCTGTCGCTGAGTATAAGTAAAAGCCATAATTATTTGAACTTAGAGGGTTGTTGGACGGATGTCGTTGGCCTGTTCCGGGATACCATGTCGTTTCCCCAATCCGTTCTCCACCCATATAACATTCCCATCCATTTTTATATCCTTTATCTCCATATAAAAAGAAGTCTTCTGCATTGGGTGTATAATCATGTCGCCATAAAACCTCATATATTTCTCGTTCATAAGGCACCTTCCATCCAGGAGGACTTGGGTCGAAAATACTTTTCCCGTTTTCAGATGAATACCAGTTCGGATTATTCCAAATATTGAGATAGTATGGATTCTCCTTTACCCAATCGCTGTTCGTAAGATAAAAGAAAGAATATGGGCGTTTTATACTTTGATAAATATTTGATGCCGAATTAGAGACTATCTCTATACATTCTTTTTCTGTCGGCTGCCAATTTGTCGGTGAAAGTGCCTGGCCGTCAATGTTATATAGCCTTGTTTCTGTATGGGGAAACGCATCTTTACGCCCATATTGATAATATAGGCCTAAGGATTTCTCATATTCCGAACTTTTCGCGCTCATGGCTCCGAGGTTGCGGTCCATTATATATTTATTCTTATAAGTCTTGTTCCATGTTGCGCTTTCATATCGGTGCACCTGTCCTCCTTTCACCTCGTAGGCGTAGACACCATCCTTCCATGCGGCTTTTCGGTCGGGGTTGTAGTCCGTAATCCATAAGTGCCAGCTCCATAGATATGCGTCCTTGCCGGCGCTTGCCTTTCTGACGCCGATGAGCACATTGCCATGTCTCCCTGTCACAGGCTTGAAGTGGAAGTATGATACGCCCTTGCCGGCGTAGTGTGTATTGCCCTCCATGACAGTGCCGTCAGCATCACAGAAGTCGATGAGTCTTTGCGGCTGATCCTGCCATATGACTTCGGCCACCCATTCGGTGTTGCTGTCGACGGTGTTGTTTTCCGGCTGTCCGTCATCGTTGGTCACCCGTCCATCGACGCTCGACCAAAATTTGTTGATTCGGCCGATAGGGACAGAGTGGACTAACTGCACACCGCCGTTGAGCGGGTTGACAATATAGGAATTGGATTCGGGCAGGACTATTGTCCCCATGTCCTCCACTCGGCTGTCGGTGGCGGCGCTGCCCTTGGCGGTGATCGTTATCGGGAGGGTATAATGTCGGTTTGGGATTATGTTGAAGTCGTTGGTCATGTTGCCGCCGGGGTAGAAACGGTAGCGCAGCGGTGAGCCGGCAGTCTTGTCCTCGGCCATTATTTCGATGTATGTCGCGAAGTCGGGCGCTTCGATGTTCTTTTGGTTCGGGTGGGTTGATGAGTTGGTGCCTCGGATATTGCATGGCAGATAGTAGACGAGTGTCCGTTCAGTTCCTTCGTCAATGACTACTTCCTCTACTTCCCAGTTGATAAATTCGGCCTGGGTGGTTGTCGGACTCGGAGCAGCGGCGGTGGCATAGAGTCTGTCGGCATAAAACTGGCGGTCAGGGATATTGCACAGCTGCACGGAGTTGATTTTCACCTTCGAGCCGGCGCTGTTCGTGAGTTTCAGGGTCAGTTTGGCTGTATTGCGATAGAGTTTGCAGTCCAGTTCCTTTGTCGCGGAGGTGACCGGCAGCACGCAGTTCATGAGCAGGTCGCGGGTGTCTGTGTTGTATAGGTCGTCCTGCGTGGATATTTTGCGGCAGAGAGCCTTCAGCTTGTCGATGGTGCTGACATCGGTGCCGAGTGCTGAGCCTAAAATATCCGAATGGGTGTTGGCCACGATGACACATTTGTATTCCGAGGCGGCGTTGTCGGGAAGGACGAGGGGGATGGCAATCTTGCCGTCGTCGGTAAGGTCGGCAGCCGTATAGTGCTGGGGGGAGCCAATGAGGGTTCCTCCGTCGCTGTATTCCATCAGCCAGAAGTCGTTGATGGAATAATCGGTTCCTGTGCCTTCATCTATGTCGTCGGGTATGGCCCGCACTCCGGCGTCGGTCGCTGTGACCGGGACGGCTGAAATCGAGAGACTAACCGTTGCCTTGGAGCCGGCGGGTGGATTGCCGCTGTCGGGGGCATCAGTGGAGTCGGAACAGGATGACGCCAGGAGGAGTGTCAGGCACATCAGTCCGTATAGTCGTGATATAGTCATATTCATATTGTCTGCAAGTGCTTGTTGATGTTTATATCATCCGATTATCTGCTCCGGGAGCGGCTGCAGCTCCCAGTCGTCGCCAGTCCCTACGATTTTCCATGTTCCCAGGACGGTGTCGGGGGCGCCGATTATGCAGTCGTCTGAACCACCGGCCTCCCAGTTGTTGAGACTGTCGTCATAGACAGTGACTGACAGGCTGATGTAGTTGGAGCTGACCACGATGTGGTACATGTATTTGTTCTGAGGCATTATCTGCGGCATCTCTGCAGTCAAGGGGAGTTCGACTGGGATTCCCTGGCGTCCACCCTGTCGGAGGGTGCATTTCAGCACAAGGTAGTCGCTTTCGGGAAGGGAGTTAGGGGATGCGGTCTTGATTATCTCGGCCACCACGCTCCGGGGAGCATAGACGGCCGGGACTACGGCGGCCATATCAGCCTCTTTCGTGCTGAATAGGAGCGGGTTGCCTTTGGAGTCGGCGATGTTTCCGGCACTTTCGTCGGTCAGGGTGACAGGGATGACTCCATCGGAGCTTGCCACGACCTGCCTGCTTGCGGGGAAGAGCTTCACTTTTTCGTCGGCATTGCCAGCGCCTCCTATCCTGAGGTCGGTGATTTCAAAGCGGTCGACAGCATCGCTGGCCAGTTTGTAGAAATTAAGGCCGATGAGCGCGCGGTATTCCTTCATCGGGTGGTTCATGGTTACCCGGCCGTAGGCGCCGAGATTTTTGGCCTCTGGAATTTCGGATGCTACGAATCTGTCAGTTTCCAAACAAATGCTGAACGATCCGTCGTCGTTGTTCCTTACGCCCGGCGACACGAAGACCATATTGTAGGTTGATGCCAGTCCGTCAAGTTCTCCTTTGTCGGTGTCGCCGATGTGGTCTCCCTCGTCGTTGAGAAGGCATGGAGTCAGTTCGGCCACATCTCCCTCCGGTGGCAGCTCCTTGAGCCAGTATGTCCCGGTCTTTACGAACTGAAAGTTACCTGTGCTATAAGCCATTATACGGTATGTGGTACCCGGCGTAACGGCGTCAGCCTCCGCGCGGGTGTCGATGCCGAAGCGCGTCGTCTCTCGGGAGGGTGAGGGCGCGTCGCCGTGCGAGCATGAGAGGGTCATGAGCGATACACAGGCTATGGATATGATGTGCGATGCGGTCCGTGTCATAATATCAGCTCGTAGTCATTCGTTAGCCATTGGTCGTCGACGCCGGCCGGCTCGAAACGCGTGTGGTTATCGAGTGTCAGATTATAGATGTAGCGCCTGCCTCTTGCAAATTCGGAGACTGCGGCACCGTTGTCCATTCGGCCGGGTATGCTGAACTGTGTCTTGGCCGGATTGCCGTCGAAGATGAAGGAGAGGGTAAAGTCTCCATCCTCGTAACCCTCCACGGGGGGAATTAGAATCTGGAAGGACTTCTCGGACGTCGTCAGCAGTGTCCCGTAGGTCACCATAATAGATCCGCTCCGTTTGGTCTCGTCCAGGACTAATTCCTGTCGGGCGAGGTTCATGTATCCGCTCTTATAGAGCCTCATTTTTTTGTCCTCGAGGGTGATGGAAGTGAGTTTGCTGCCGCTGTAGAGGCTTTTGATTCTTATTTCGAGGCATGTCATGGCATGGCTGAAGCGGAGTTTGACGGTTTTCTTGTCGCTCCGTAGTTCGTCGCTCTCCACGCTTATGGCCGACCATAGCCAGTCGGTCTGACCAGATGTGAATGGGACGGCGTCAGGACGTGCGGCCATAATACCGGTCTGCGGGCGTGGGTGGAATGTGTAGATGTCAATCGGGATTCCGCGGCTGACGTTGAGGGTGGTATGGGGTCTGTCCTCGAACACATAGCTCCATTCTTCCCTGTATCCGTCACCACTGCCGGTGGCCCTCATTTCGGTACGCAGGTTTGAGTAGCCGTTTTTGGCGGCGGTGAAGTCTTTCGGGTCATCTTCATGCAGGCATATCCATGTGCCGAAGATATAAGGAGTGCTGTTGGCGGGAAATCTGTCGCCTTCCACTGTCCCCCTGCCGGCGGGGGTGACATCGCCGCTGATGCATGCCGAGAATGATAGCTGCACTTCGTCCGTCGCGCCGTTTTCGGGAAGCGGTGTGTCGGCCCCTTGTCCGCAAGCCGAGGTCAGTGCCATAGCTGAGAGGAGGGGGATGAGTGATGCTATGTTGGTCCGTATGTACATTGTCACTACTTTTGTCATTTGATTTCGCCCGAAGTCTGGCCTACTTCCTCCCAGGGAGTGATTTCGGAAGTCGACTCTATCATTGTTCCCTGGAAGGTGAGTTTCACCAGATAGCTGACACCGGCACCTCCGGCCGCGATGCCGGGACCGGGGCTTCCAAGGGTGATGTCGGCACTGTAGCTTACGCCTGCCGCCATTATTTGCAGTTTCAGTTCAGGCCCCGGCTCGCACATCAGGCTGCGGTTGGGGAGCTCCACTGCGTCCTGCTCGGGCAGGATGGCGAAGGTTCCCGTCAGCTCAATAGTGCCGTCCGTCTCCCCTGAAAACGTGAGGGCGCCGGTCGGAAGGTCGAGTGATGCGTGGGTGCGGCAGCCACATATCTTTATGGATGTGACGTTGATGTTGGAGGCGAAGCCTTCGCCCTGCACGAGGATGAAGCGTAGTTTTTTGAGCAGGTGGCTGAAGGTGAACTCGGGTTGCCGGCGGTCGGTGGCACCTATGCCGTTGCCGTTTGTCACCTTTCCTATCATTATGTCCTCGGAACCGGTGATGACGTAGTCGATTGTGGGAGGTGTGGAGCCGTTGCCTTTGTTGTAGGTGGCATTGGAGGCCGGGGCGTAGGCATAGAACCATAGTTTGGGCATCGGGCTACCTGTCGGCGGGTAGTATTTCTGGGTGGCCGTGGTCAGAACTCCGGCAGTCGTGTTAACTGGTTCATTTTCAAATGCTTCCTTTCCTGTGGTCACACTCCAGTTAACAGGCTCGTCAGAGCCTGACATAAATGCGCTCAGCCTGAAACGGTCCTTCCCGTCAGGGAATGTCTCGGTGTCTGGTGTATTGGCGGTCAGGTTGCGGACGGAGGCTCTCGGAATCACGGGCACCCGTGTGGGGTCGTCATCGATCCGCATGCCTTCGCTTTCGGAGCAGCCGGTGAAAACGGCAAGAGCTATGATTGTGGGAATGTATGCGAATCTGTGTTTCATGAGTTTGAAATTATTGAATCTCAGCACCACCGGTGGCCTGTTTCCATGCTTCGACGGTCGCTTTTAACTCAAGGCCGGCTTGACCGAAGGTGAGAGTGATGTTATAGATGTAACCAGCTTCCATTCTGTTGCTTGTACCTGTGTCCAGAGTCACGGTTTGATTTTCATAGGTCGCTTTATTGGTCACAATGTCAACCGTGAAGGTTTTTGACGGGAAAGGACGAATCATAAGCGGATCTCCGGCCTGGACTGGGGTACTGGAAATTTCCTGATTTTCATGAATATTCGGTACTTTCAAATCCTCTGCAGTGGAATAGGTGATAGCATCTCCATCGGTGAAGGATTTTGAAAGGTCAAAACCTTTAGGATATTGCGCGCCTTTAATGGTGATGTTTCTGATGGTTGTGCCGACCGCAAGTCCTTCTCCACTCTTGACATTGAAAATCACTTGGGAGGTGACATGTTTGAAGGCCAGTGGGTCAGTACATTTCTCTGTCTTGCTGCCAATGACGATTGGAGCCATCATGACATCGCGGGTTCCGTTGTTGGTAAATGTTACTTTATGGTCGCTTATCTTGTTGGGTGTGCTGGTATATTCACCACATGGATACCAGGCCTTCATGTGCGTATAGATTTTTGAATCAGGATTGTAATATGGCTGTTGGTCATACATAAAGGTCACATTATATGGGTCTGTGCTCGGCACAAATTGTATATGTGCGTGCCATGCCGGGTCTTGGGTATAATCTACGGCGTCTTCAGATTTTTCTGCTTCCCAACCT
The DNA here is from genome assembly GCA_910586665.1 of uncultured Duncaniella sp. Taxonomy (GTDB): domain Bacteria; phylum Bacteroidota; class Bacteroidia; order Bacteroidales; family Muribaculaceae; genus Duncaniella. Next base: position 95,763 of record CAJUIX010000001.1, on the reverse strand, counting down.
GCAATACCCACATCTGTTAAATTGTTTGCCGCCGTGAGATTGCTTTCTGTACTCAGGCTCACGGCAGCATTAAGCTCAATCGGTTTGAGAGAGTCGTCGGAGATAATATTCTCATCCTTGTCGGAACATCCACATAAGACTGCCATTGCAGTTATAGAAACGTAAATCTTTTTCATTTTCATTTCGTTCCCTTTAAAATGATTAAAAAATATGAAGTTTAAGATAATGATTAATCACGGTGAATAGTGAATGTGTGACGTTATGATTGTGTGTCACAACTAATCGGAACAGATTTTTGGCAAAAATAATAAAAACAGTTCGATTTACCCCCCCCAATTGTTAAAAAATGATAATTAAGCTCGTTTTTTTGCGTGAGCCTATGAGTTGGCATCGGATTTTATAAAAGGGAATCAGCCACTTGTCAGTTAGGCAAATGGCTGATTTGTATTGTGTAGTCGTCGTAGTATGTGATTGATGTGCTCGGCGCTGCTTATTTCGGTTGGTAGAGGTAGCGTTTGATGGAGCGTTTGGGGGTCTTTTCGAATTCCTCGGTCATGAGGTTGAAGCGCTGCACCTGGGAGTAGGCGGGGAGGTCGGCGTTGAGGGCCTTGATGTTTTCCTCCATGATGCCTGTGATGGCCTGGTTGCTGAGCCCCTGGGAGCTTATGCTTTCGTAGTCGGGATAGATGAGGGCCACGAGGCGTCCGTCGCCGCTGTCGATGATGAGCGATTCGGAGACGTAGGAGAGGTTGTTGAGCTTGTCCTCGATTTCCTCGGGATAGATGTTCTGGCCGGAGGGGCCGAGAATCATGTTTTTGTCGCGTCCGCGGATGTAGAGGAAGCCGTCGGCGTCGAAGTTGCATATGTCGCCGGTGGAGAGCCAGCCGTCGGCGTCCATGCAGGCCTCGGTGGCCTCGGGGTTCTTGTAGTAGCCGAGCATTACGTTCTGTCCCTTGACATAGAGGATGCCGGGCTTCTCGACGGGGTTGGGGGAGTCGATTCGGGCTTCCATGCGGTCGACGATGCGTCCGCATGATGCCATTTGGTTTTCGCGGGCGTTGGCGTAGGCAATCAGCGGGCCGCACTCGGTCATGCCGTAGCCGACGGTGTAGGGGAATCCGATGCGGCGGAGGAATTTCTCGACGTCGCGGTTGAGTCCGGCGCCGCCGATGACTATCTCCTCGACGCGGCCGCCGAAGGTCTCGATTAGTCGCTCGCGGATTTTGCTCATGAGCCGCTCGTCGACGTAGGGCACCATGAGCATGAGTTTCATCAGCGGCTTTTCGAGCATGGGGAATACGCGTGTGCGGATGATTTTCTCGATTATGAGGGGGACGGTGATGATGTAGCGCGGGCGCACCTTGGCGAAGGCGTCCATGATGATGCGCGGCGAGGGGGTCTTGGTGAGGACATGGATGTGGTTGCCGCTGATGAAGGGGCGGAGCATGTCGATGGTCAGGCCGTACATGTGGGCCATCGGGAGCATGCAGACCACTCCGTCGCCGGGATTGGTCGGGAGGAAGTCCATGCAGAACTGGACGTTGGACCAGAGGCTGCGGAAGGGGAGCATCACGCCCTTGGAAAAGCCTGTCGAGCCGGAGGTGTAGCTGATGAGGCAGAGTTCGTCGGGCGATTCCTGGTAGTAGTTGACGTCGGCGGGACAGAAGCGGTCGGGGTAGCGCTGGCCGAAGAGTTCGTTGAGGTGGGCGCGGGCCTGGGTGAGGCGCTCGTCGTTGCTGTGGATGAGCGAGTAGTCCTTGACGGAGATTGCTCCGAGGAGCGACTGGAGTGCTTCGGGGTTGATGTTGTCCCAGACGCTTTCATCGATGATTGCGAGCTTGGCGTCGCTGTGGTTGATGAGGTGCTGTATGTTGTCGGGCTTGAAGTCGGCGAGGATGGGGACTATCACGGCTCCGTAGGTGAGGGTGGCTATGAATGCCACGCACCATGTGGAGCTGTTTTTGGCGCAGAGGGCCACTTTGTCGCCCGGCTTTATGCCGATTTTTTCATAGAGCAGGTGGAGTTTTGCTATCTTGCGGGCCACGTCCTTGTAGGTCATCGTGGCTCCTCCGAAGTCGGTCAGCGACGGTAGTTCCCAGTATTCCCTGATTGCGTTCTGGAAATAGAGGTTTAGGCTGTCACAAGAGGTCATATAGTCTTAGAGTTGAGTAGTAAATGGCCCTGTGGAAGCATGCATTACTTCACACAAGGGGTGAAATTTGTGCAAATTTACAGAAAAAGAGGGGAGTTTCAGACTCTAATTTAATTAATAAATCTTAACGCTTGCGGCAGCAGGGGCTGTGAAGGGTCGAGAATCCGCACGTCGGGGTCTTTGGAGAGCCAGAGTAGCTGCTTCTTGGCATAGACGCGTGTGTTTTTGGCTATGCGGGCTATGGCGGTGTCGCGGTCCATTATGCCGTCGAACATGGCGAAGAGCTCCTTGTAGCCGACGGTGTTGAGCGAGTTGAGGTGGCGCAGGTGGTAGACGGCGCGCGCCTCCTCCTCGAAACCTTCGGCTATCATTGCGTCGACGCGGCGGTTGATGCGGTCGAAAAGTTCGGGCCTGCTCCAGCCGACGGCCATTTTGATGATTCGGAATTCGCGCTGCTTCTTAGTGCCGGTGCGCAGCGATGAGTAGGGTTGTCCGGACTGGAGACAAATCTCGATTGCGTGGACGAGGCGGCGGTGGTTGGAGAGGTCGGCCTCGCGGAGATAGTCAGGGTCGAGGCGCGAAAGCTCGTCGCGGAGGGCGGGGAGCCCACCTTTATTATATATGTCGAGCGCGCGGACGCGGACGTCGGGGGAGATGGTGGGGAGGGGGTCGATGCCGTTGGTGATGGCGTCGACATACATCATCGAGCCGCCACAGAGGACGGCGTAGCCACCGTGCTGCCACAGGTCGGAGAGGATTGCGAGTGCGTCCTCCTCGAAGCGGGCTGCCGAATAGTATTCGTCGAGGCCGAGGATGCCGACAAGGTGGTGGCGCACCTGTGCGAGCTCCTCCGGGGTCGGTGAGGCGGTGCCTATCGGGATGCCGCGAAAAATCTGGCGCGAGTCGGCCGACACTATTTCAGTGCCGAGCGCCCGCGCCAGTTCTATGGCAAGTGTGGTTTTTCCGCTCGCAGTGGGTCCTGTGACTATTACGAGTGTCTTCAAAACCTTGGCGGATTATCAGAGTTTGGTTTCAGCCGTGAGGCGTGCGATTTCGACGATGACCTGTGTGGCCTTCTCCATAGAGGGGATGGGCACGAACTCGTAGCGGCCGTGGAAGTTGAGGCCTCCGGCGAAGATGTTGGGGCATGGGAGACCCTTGAACGAGAGCTGCGCGCCGTCTGTGCCGCCGCGGATGGGCTGTACCTTGGGAGTGACGTCGACATTCTTCATGGCCTGGACGGCGAGGTCGATGATGTGCATCACCGGCTCGATTTTCTCGCGCATGTTGTAGTACTGGTCTTTGATTTCAATCGAGGCGCAGTCGGGAAATTCGTTGTTGATCTTGCGTGTGAGGTGTTCAAGCTCCTTCTTGCGGCGCTCAAAGCGGTCACGGTCGTGGTCACGGATGATGTAGGTGAGGACGGTCTTCTCCACGGTGCCCTCGAAGGAGATGAGATGGTAGAAGCCCTCGTAACCCTCGGTATGCTCGGGAGTCTCCCAGCGTGGGAGCATGATGACAAACTGGTTGGCGACGCGGATAGAGTTGAGCATCTTGTGCTTGGCGTAGCCGGGGTGGACGTTGAGGCCTTTGAAGGTGACTTTGGCCACGGCGGCGTTGAAATTTTCATATTCCAGCTCGCCGATTTCGCCGCCGTCCATCGTGTAGCCCCAGTCGGCGCCGAAGAGGTCGACGTCAAACTTGTGGGCGCCCTGGCCGATTTCCTCGTCGGGGTTAAAGGCTATGCGGATGTCGCCATGTTTGATATGGGGGTGCTTGATGAGATAGTCCACAGCCGAGATGATTTCGGCTATGCCGGCCTTGTCGTCGGCGCCGAGGAGGGTCGTGCCGTCGGTCACTATGAGGTCCTGGCCGATATAGTTGAGAAGTTCGGGGAACTGCGAGGGCTGGAGGGTGATGCCCTGCGCGGCGTTGAGGACGATGTCGCCGCCGTCATATTCCTCGACGATGCGGGGGCTGACGTGCCTGCCGGTGAGGTCGGGCGACGTATCGAGGTGGGCGATGAAGCCGACTGTTGGTACTTTCTCGTCGGTGTTGCCCTTGAGAGTGGCCATGAGGTAGCCGTTGTCATCAAGGGTTATGTCGGTGAGACCCATTTCGCGCAGCTCGTTTTCGAGATGTTGGGCGAATATCATCTGCCCCGGGGTCGAGGGGGTGAGGTTGGTCAGCTCGTCACTCTGAGTGTCGAACTTCACATATTCTAAAAATCGGTCAACTACTGTCATGGCCATGTGATATATAGGTAAGATAGGGTTAGGATTTTTAATTATGGTGCAAAATTAATGCTTTTTTTGAAAACTTCGGTAACGGGCCTGATGAATTCGGACATGTGTCGGTGTTAAAAAAACAACAGGGGCGGCTGTGGGGCCGCCCCTGTCGGGTATCGGGAGAATGTGGATTACTTCACTTCGATTTTCTCTACGAGGAGGCGCTTGCCGTCGGTGGTGTAGACCACGACGATGTAGACCCCTGCGGCGAGGCGCTGGGTGCGGAGCTGTACGCCACCCTTGGCGGCTGACTCTGCCACGCGGGTTCCGGCCACGTCGTAAACCTCGATGAGGCGGGCGTCGCCGTCGACGGTTACGGTGCCATTGTCAACGCTGATCTTGGTCGAGCCGTCGGTGACGGAGCTGATCGAAGAGGTGGCAGCCGAGTCAAACATGTAGGGGTCGCCGAGCGAGCCTACAGGAATCTCGCTGAATTCGAGCTTCTGGCCGAGGAGCGACTCGGAGTGGTTGACGGTGGAGTGGAGGCGGAAGCTGATTTCGTCGCCGGCGTTGCCATAGACGCTAATCATAATCCAGTCGTCGACTGCCACGCCCACGCCACGGCACTCGTCGCCGCAGAAGGCTGCGATTTCAAACTCACCGCGGTCAGCCATGATGCCGCCGGCCTTGGCGATGCGCGAGGTGACGGGCATCACCGAGGGATACTTGCGTGTGTCGACTGTCCATGCGGCGTTGCTGTTGCGGCGGATGACCGTCTTGCGGTCGGCTGCGTCGGCAGAGGGAACGGTGTTGAAGGTGAATTCTTTGTCGCCGGTGCTGTAGAACAGGTAGCCCTTGCCGGGTTCGAGTGTCAGTAGATCGCCTATCCACTTACCTTCGGCATAGTCAGCCTGGGTGAATCCGTCCTGGCTGACAATCATGTCGCCATCTTCGGCGCTGAAGTCTGCAAGGAGGTCGGATACTTTGCCTTCGACGGGTACGCCGATCCAGTTCCAGCCGCGGGTGAGGCTCAGGGGGGTGGCGGGGTCAAGGGCTACGCCTGAGAGAGTTCTAGTGTCGGTAGCCGTGCCGTTGCAATTGACTTTATAGGTTTCGAGCGGGCGGAGGGTCGAGAGGCTTCCGACAAGACCGAATTTCGGGTCACGGATGACTTCCTGGGTCTGGGAGAGCACGCGGTCGACGTCTTCACTCATCATTTTCTCCAGTGCGAGGTCGTTCTCGATATTGTGTGAGATCCAGTTCCAGCCTTCTTCGAGAGGATAATCCAGGTTGGATTTTTTGAGCTCATATTCGAGGGTTACGGGGTCTGAGCTGAAGCCTTTGTATTTGGCGACAGCCTTGAGGGTGAGTTTGTCGGCACCTTCGGCTATCTTAAGGGGCGCGTCGTACTTGACTTCCCCTGTGTCGTCGCCAAGAGTGTAGAAGATTTCCGCATTGGCGGTCTTCGAGCTGAGTTCAATCCCGGTCGAGCGGTAGATTTCATTAGCGGTCCCGGATGTCGGTTCGAACACCCAGAGGGGGTGCGTGCCGACCTCGAATGAGGCTGCCGCTTCGGCATTGTTGGCGCAGGCATATACCGAGAAGGGGCCGACTTCCGGCTCGTCGTCAATCTCGGCACGGTTGAAGGCTACGCCCTTCTCGTCGAGGGTGTAGATTGTCTCGCCGCCATTCTTGACGCCGTTGAAGCCGCCGTAGAGGGTGTAGTCCTTGCCGGGAGCGCAGATTTCCTCGGCGCCCGGGGTGGAGTTGATGTCATAGACAAAATTGTCTGTGGTCGACTTGCCGGTGGCGCTGAAGGTCACAGCGACATTCTCGAAGGGGGCGTTGATGCTTGCGAGGTAGGGTGTGTTGGCCTTGACAGCGGTCTGTGAGGTCATGGTCTCGCTATCCTTGCCGGTGAACGAGAGGAGGCTCAGGACTTCGCCACGGGGAGCGAATTCTTTGTCATACCCGACAGAGGCGAGGTCGGCATCGAAGGGGAGGACGATGCCTTTCCAGCCGTCGTTGACGTCATTGATGCTTCCGGGGATGTCGACGGTAAGCGAGATTGATTTCTCGCCGAGGCTAAAGCTTGCGGGTGCATTGAATGGATAGGCGCCGTTGAGCTTGATGTCGTTCTTAGCCTCGCGTGTACCGGCATTGGTGTTGACGATGATGTTGAGAGTGTTGCTTGCCAGCTCCACGCCCTCTGGGAGATAGATGAGGCAGTTGGGGCTTACACCGCTGAATGATTCCTCGGTCAGGCCGACGGCTTTCGGGGCCCTGCGGCGTGCCTGTGAAGGCTCGCTGCTTTCGGCAGTCTTGCCAAGAAGGGTGATGCTTGTCAGCGAGCTGCAATCCTTGAAGGCATCAGCTCCGATTGCGTCGACACCGGGGAGGGTCACGGATTCGAGATTTTCGCAGCCGGCAAAGGCACCGCTACCAACAGAGATGACGTTGTCAGGGATGACGACGCTTTTGAGATTGCTCATATTGGAAAAGGCGTTGTCGGGGATGACTTCATTGGTGATTTCGCTGAGGTCGAGGGTCTCGAGCTTCTCGAATTTCTCACGGAACTCCTCGAAGACACTTTCTTCAATCTCGCCGGAGAGGGAGATGTCGGTAATCTTGTCGGCATTGTTCTTGTCGACGAGCGATGTTTCGGCAGAGTTGATTGTCGAGCCGTTTTCGATGACGAGCGAGCTTGTCACAGTGATTTCGGTATCGCCCTGAAGGTCGGTGAGGGTGTAGATGCCGTTTTCATCCGGCACGAGCGTTTCTACTCGAGTCTCGCATACGGGATTCTCGCCCGGCTTGGTCATGACATTGCTTGTCGCTACGACTTTAAGTTCGGTATTGGCATTTCCGTCGGCAAGTCTGAACTTGTAGTCACGACCTTCGCGGTAGAGGGTGGGCCTGGTTTTTGAATCGGGAACGAAAAGTGACATGTCTACATTTTTCCACTCATCTTCAGCTGTGAGGCCGTGGAATTCAGCTGTAATACCTTCCGGCTTAACAAAGGTGATTGAATAGTGGAATACGATTTCTATCAAATGGTTCTGCGGGCATGTACTATACTGTGGGTCTGATACTGAAGAATCGAATTTGACAGTGTGTTGGCCGTATTTTAAATAAGAAGAAGTATATGTCGCATCCTTGGAATTGTCATAAAATTTAAACGCGACTCCCGGTCGATAGGTCGGATTCTTTTTATATGAAGTCGGTGTAAAATTAGGCAGTCCCAAAGTAACCTGGGTTGTCCCGGAGGCGGGATGTTCTATTTTTGTCAAGGTATAATATTCATTATAGTTGAATGTCCTTTCCGGGTCAATCTGTATATTATAATACACAGTTGAGGTTGCTTGATTCAAATCGCTCCAATAATTGGCACTGGCGTAATAATCCTCTGCTCCCTTAGGCACTTCGAGTGTGATACGGGATGTGTTTGTAGGGAAAGGAGTCATATATCCTGTGGCAGGAGGCTGATTGCCTTGTACAATAATCTTTCTCAGCCCGGCGCATGATGAAAATGCTCCTGCTCCGACATAGGAGACTGAGGCGGGGATTGTTATTTCCGCAAGATTCATGCAACGGTAGAAAGCATTTTCATCAATCTTATATAGATTGGTGGGGAGAATGATTGTCTTCAGCGCGGTTCTGACAGTGACAGTGGGCGAGGCGAATGCATTGGCCGGAATCGCGTTGTCGAAGTCGGAGGCTCCCTTGATAGTTACGTCGGCAAGATCGAGGTCGACGATCGTTCCGGCATGGCTGCGGAGTGCGTCGAAATCTTCGATTCTCATGACGCCTATAATTTTGAGACGCGAGGGGCAGGCGGTAATCTTTGAAGCCAGCTCTCCTTCACGGACATTGACCACGGTATAGGCCCCTGCGCCAGCAGCATTGACCTGGATAGTGATGTCGAGATCCTCGGTCACAGCTGGAATTGTGAGGTTGGCGACAGCAGCGTCGACCACTTTGTTAATGCCGTTGACTGCGATAGTGATTCGGTCGGCTGTAGATACGGGAATCACTTTGAGCGAGAAGGGCATGCCTCTGACAATCCGGGTCGCAGCACCCTGGATGCTGGCGCCTTCGACCTTCTCGGGCATTGTGATGCTATGATAAATTACTCGATTGCCGATAGCTGCGATGCTGTCTGTGATACTGTCATTGTCGGCATGGACGATGCTCCACTTAGTATTATTGTAGGAAGATACGATGCGTATAAGGTTGCCCTCACGCACGGATGCCTCCTTAATCTGACAAGTGAAGTTGGCCGGAAGATTGCCGAAGTTTCCGGAATTGTTGTTGATAACGGGAGAAATCAGTTCTTTGATAGCGCCATCCTTGGTGGTGAGGGCGGCACAGTAGAACATGGCTGCGTTGTCGGAGGGGATTGCAAGGGCGTTGGCCCGGATTGTGAATGACTTTCCGGGGACGACATTGACCACATCTGTGATAAGTCCTACTCCTCCCGCGGCACCCGTAATTCTCCAAGGAGATGTATTGCCGGTCTCCTGGGGCTGCTTGAAGTTGACGTGTATGAGTGTATTGGTGTTGACCGTGACTGTGTAGACACCAGTCTGGTCAGGGGTAAGGCGGGAATTGTTGGCATAGAACTCCGCTGTGGCGTCGCCATGTAAGTCCTCAAGCTCTGCTTTGAACTGATATTGCGTACCCGGGAGCACCATCGTCGAGTCTGTGAGTGACGTGAACTTGACACCCGGGACATCCTGGATAAGGACAGAGTAGTGTGTGGGTGCTACTGCGTTTTCTTCGACGATTTCTTTGAAATCCTGCCAGTATTCCTTGTTTTTGTAGGAGGATGAGGCTCCTACGGGGACTACGAGCCTTGCTTTCGGTGTCCCGTTGAATACACACCAGTTGACCCATGCGGCTGAGGAGCGTCGGGCTGTCACTTCACGCAGTCTGCTGCATCCGAGGAAAATATTGTATTCATATGTGGCCACTGCTGCCGGAATTTCAATAGATTCGAGACCGCTGTAGCTGAAGCATCCGCTCTTGAATGTGTTGACGTTTTTTGGGAGGATGATCTGCTTGAGGGCACCGCACTTGGTGAAGGCCTTGGCGGGAATGGCGTTGGCCGGGTTGGCACCGTTGGCCACGATGTTGACGCCGGAGATGTCGATACGCTCGAGCTTCATGCGCTCACGCATGAAGGTGAAGTCGTTGACGTCGATTGTGCCGAAGAGGGTGAGGTCCTTGATGGTTCCGGCCTCGGTGTCGCTGATAATCTGCGAGAGCTTGCCGGCCTGAACCCAGAGGGTGCGCTTCGACACCACGTCGGCTGCATCCTGGACGAGTATGGAGATTTCCTGGTCGGCGGTGACGTTGTCGATTCTGTAGTTGTTGCCGGAGTTGGGTGTGAGGATGAAGCCGTTGGCCTTGACGGTCACGACTTTGTCGGAGGCAGCGGGGAAGACGGTGAATGTGTAGTCACGTCCCTTGATTACGCGGGGTTCGTTGTCGCCGACGGTCACGCCTTCGACAGCCTCGGGGAAGTTGATGTTGAAGTAGGGAATAGCATTGCCGCGCGCACGGATCTCGCCGATGGTCATGAGGTCGCTTGCCACGGGGAGCCACTGGTCGGAGGTGTTGTCCTTGGTGACGAGGCGGATGATGTCGTCGTCGCCGATGACGGCATCAGCGGGAATGATGCAGGTGAAGTCGGCGTACTTCACAATCTGTAGGGAGATGATGCCCAGGTTGCGCCCTTCGCCGAGGAGATGCTTGAAGGAACCGTCGGGATTGAAGAGAGCGAGTGAGATTTTGCCTGAGAAATTGGTGTTGCTTATGTTTTTGAGTGCTCCTGCTCTCACGCTGACCGTCGCTCCGGGCTGGAAATCGGTCACATCGACAGTCAAGCCGACCTGGCGCTCGTCGCTGGTGATGTGGATTGGCGACCAAATGGTTGAATTGGTTGCCGGCTTGATGTTGTAGACGATGGTCGTGAGGTTATTGAAGCTGTGGGAGGTACTGACGGTCGGGTTGAGGGCGTCGGAGGCATAATAGCCGTCGGCCGCGCCTCCCCATCCCCAGTTGATGTGGAAGTAGGGTGTGGTGCCTCGCATATCATATCCGTCGCAGACAAAGGCATGGCCGGCAGATACGTCCTGGCCGCTGTAGAGCACTGGGCGGTCGGCGTCAATCTCGTTGACGATAATTGCGTCCCATGAAGAGCGGTCCATCTCGGAGCCTTTCTTATATGAGACACCGGCGTCATAACCGAAGAGGTCGACGAGCGCTCCGGGAACCTTCACTTCGAAGGCGCTCGAACTTGACATGCCGAAGTCAGTGCCTATCGAGATGGCAGCGTCGGCCACGAGTGTGGCCACGGCGTCGCCCTGGGCTGCCGTATAGCTGCCGCGGTAGTTGCCGTCGAGCATGTTGTCCCAGTTGTAGGCGGTCGGTTCGCCGGCATTGACGAGCGACACGGGGCGGCTGGCCGGATATCGGTGATATTTGATGATTTCAGCCAATGCCGTGCCGACGCAGCCGACGAGACGGCGGTTAGGGATTTTATTGTTGAAAGGTGCTTCCTGGCTCCAGGTCGGAGTCTTGAGAAGTTTCTGCTGGGAGTTGGCCCTGAGGGGTGAGGTTCTCCTGACATTTGCTTTTTTAGGGATCTCGACTGAGTTGAGCAGTTTGCTTGCGAGTTCGGGGACATTGTTAGCCTGCCATGTCGAGTTGGTGGAGTAGGCGATTACCGGGAGCCGGCTGTCGTCGGCGGAGACGATTATAAAGCCTTGTCCGTCATTGGCGTTGAACACATAGTAGGTCGGCTCCGCACCCGTCTTTTTGACGTATGCGAGAGTCAGAGCGTCAACGTCTGCCAGGCGGGAGACGTCGCCGGAACGGAAGAAGTCGGCGCCCACCTTTCTTGCATCATCGGCAGTCAGTATCCCGCCCATCGCCAGGGAGGGGAACGACATACAGGCTGTGATGATCAGCGTCTGCAAGATTTGTCTAAACATAATTGATTTATTAGAAATTAGTTATGTGATGATTTTTGATTTTGATGCACATTAAAGTAGAATCTTCTTGCCGTTGATGATGTAGATACCGTGGGGCAGACGGGCAGCGGCCTCCTGAACGGTGACGTTCCTGAGTAGCAGCGAGCCTCTTAGGTTGTATACTGTCAGGGTGGTGCTCTCATCAGTGAAGATGTTGGTCAGACCTGACAGCTGGGTGGTCGTGCCGTGAATCTCTACATCGTGGGCGGGCATGGTCTCGGGGATTTCCTCAATCCAGCCATTGAAACTTTTGTCGGAGGGCAGTTCGGGGGTTGGGATTTCGACTGCGGCGCCGGTTTCAAGCTCGGTGTCGAGGTAGATTTCACCGTCGAGGTAGACTGTCAGGCGATAGAGATTGGCTTTGTAGCTGCCGTTGACGGTCAAGTCGTGTGCAGGCATCGTTTCGGGGAGCTCTTCCCAGCCGGAGAATGTGTAACCCTCTTTTTCGGGAGCTGTCTCGGGGGTGATTGCTGAGCCGAACTCAACGGTTGAGGTCTTGTATTCCACACCGTCGACTGTGTATGTAAGCTTGTAATTGTTGACGGTGAAAGAGCCGGTGACAGTCACATCGTTGGCGGGCATGGTTTGGGGCATATCGCTCCAGCCGGAGAAGGTGTGGCCTTCCTTTTCTGGAGCAGCCTCGGGGGTGATTTCCGCGCCGAACTCAACGGTTGAGATCTTGTATTCCACACCGTCGACTGTGTATGTGAGCTTGTAGCTGTTTACGGTGAATGAGCCGGTGACTATCACATCGTTGGCGGGCATTGTTTGAGGCATCTCGCTCCAGCCGGAGAATGTGTGTCCCTCTTTTTCGGGATTGGCCTCGGGGGTGATTGCTGAGCCGAACTCGACATTGAAGGTCTTGTATTGCTCACCGTCGATTGTGTATGTAAGCTTGTAACTGTTGACGGTGAAAGAGCCGTTGACAGTCACATCGTTGGCAGGCATTGTCTCAGGCATCTCGCTCCAGCCGGAGAATGTGTGTCCCTCCTTTTCGGGATTGGCCTCTGGAGTGATTGCTGCGCCGAACTCAACGGTCTCGGTCTTGTACTCCTCACCGTCGAGGATATATGTGAGCTTGTAGCTGTTTACGGTGAAAGAGCCGGTGACGGTCACATCTTTGGCGGGCATTGTTTGAGGCATCTCACTCCAGCCGGAGAATGTGTGTCCCTCCTTTTCGGGATTGGCCTCGGGGGTGATTGCTGCGCCGAACTCAACGGTCTCGGTCTTGTACTCCTCACCGTCAAGAGTGTAGGTGAGTTTGTAGCTGTTGACAGTGAAAGTGCCTGTTACGTTCACATCGTTTGCGGGCATGGTTCCGGGTATCTTGCTCCAGCCGGAGAAGATGTAGCCTTCCTTAATGGGAGCTGCTTCGGGGGTGATTGCTGCGCCGAACTCAACGGTCTCGGTCTTGTACTCCTCACCGTCAAGAGTGTAGGTGAGCTTGTAGCTGTTTATGGTGAAATAGCCGGTTACGGTCACATCTTTGGCGGGCATTGTTTGAGGCATCTCACTCCAACCGGAGAATGTGTGTCCCTCCTTTTCGGGATTGGCCTCGGGGGTGATTGCTGCGCCGAACTCAACGGTTGAGGTCTTGTATTCCACACCGTCGACTGTGTATGTAAGCTTGTAATTGTTGACGGTGAAAGAGCCGGTGACAGTCACATCGTTGGCGGGCATGGTTTGGGGCATCTCGCTCCAGCCGGAGAATGTGTGGCCCTCCTTCACGGGAGCTGCTTCGGGGGTGATTGCAGCTCCGAACTCAACTTCTACTGTCTTGTATTCCTCACCGTCGAGGGTGTAGGTGAGTTTGTAGGAGTTGACGGTGAATATAGCGTTGACTGTTACATTATAATAAGGCATGTAAGTTGGTAAATCTTCCCATCCTACGAATGTATACCCTTCTTTTTCAGGGTCCTCAACGGGAGTAATCTCAGAGTTGTATTGAATATATGTGGATTTATACTCTACCCCGTCAACGAGATAGCTTATTTTGTAGTAATGTGCATAAAAGTGACCGTTTATTTCGACATCATGTGCAGGCATTGTTTCAGGTAGGCCCTCCCAGCCACCGAAGTAGTGACCTAATTTCATAGGAGTGTCTTCGGGGGTAATGGTTGCGCCGAATTCAATATCGAAAGACCTGTACTCATCGCCATCAAGGATATAGGTCAGTCTGTAGCTGTTGACAGAGTATGAACCGATAACAGTTACATCCTTTGCGGGCATCCTCTCGGGAATCTCGCTCCAATCCGAGAAGGTGTGGCCTTCCTTTTCTGGAGCTGTGAGAGGGGTGATTGTCGAGCCATAGGCAATCTCCTCAGTAGCGATTGTCTCACCGTCGATAATATATGTCAGCTTGTAGGAATTTACAGAGTATGAGCCGTTAACAGTCACATCTTCCGCGGGCATCGTATCAGGCAGACCCTCCCAGCCGGAGAAGGTGTAGCCCTCCTTCATGGGAGCGGCGGCAGGAGTGATAGTCGAGCCATAGGTAATTTCTTCGGTTTTGAATGGTTCGCCGTCAATTACATATGTAAGCGTGAAGACATTCGGTTCGAAAGAGGCTTCAAGGTTTATATTGTCTGTCACGGTAATGTCGCGGGTGGCATCTGTGACATCGTCGCTCCACTTGGCGAATTTGTATTTTTCGTCGGGAACGGCTGTGAGATTGAAGACTGTGTTTTCGGCATATCTGCCATTTTTAAATGCTTCAGTCCCGTTTTTGACAGTTCCGCCGTCGGTCGAGCTGATATTTACATCGAAATACTTTGTAAGCACCAGCACACGGGGGTCAGAAGGGAGGCCGATAACTTCGTTTGACTTGAAAGTGATGTTTAGACCCTCGAAAGGTGTGATGTCACCTGTCGTAATATCCTTAATCTTGAAAGTGATTTCTTCGCCGGTAGCATAATTGCTTCTTATACGCATGTGCAGGCAGCTTTCACCTTTTGGAAGGCTGATATTTTCTGCTACTCCGCGACATTCATCGCCGACGAATGCTCCGACATCGTATTTGTCGAGATTAAATTGTACATCGGGTGTTGCGGCAAATTTCACATTAAAGTAAAGGCTCATGTCATACTGATAGTCGGCAGGATTGACAGTCCAGTCGGAGGCAGCATTTGCCTTCGCCGGTGAAAGGACAGCCAAAATCAGCACAATCAGCATCTTGAGCGGATTTCCAATTGCTTTTTCCATTCGCAGTTAACAAAATTAATAATATGTAAATCAATGAATTAATTAATCGGTTGCAATGAGCTATTGTATGTATATTTGTTACCTTAGTAATGTCGCACAGGCACATACTGTGCGTGACCTTAGGATAAAAACGAAATTGTGTTACAAAGTTAATACAATTTTAACAAAGTAAAACTGTATTTTTCTAAAAAATAGTGACTGGTAGTCACAGAAAGCGTTTTATGCTGTGACGTATTGATTAGTTGCGTGTGGATGTTCCGCTGTGCATGATGCGGCGCCAGTTGCGGTATCCGATAAAGGCTATTATGGTATAGATAGAATAAAGCACGGCATAGAGGTAGATTCCTTTGTAGGCGTAGAGCGCTACGCAGACGGCGTCGACGGCAATCCATGCGAGCCACTGTTGGAGGTATTTTCTGGCGAGCATCCACATGGCGACGATGCTCAGGGCCGTCGTGAAGGCGTCGGCGAGGGGAATGGTGCTGTCAGTGAGGTATTCGAGGACACAGTAGAGGGCGCCCCAGAGGAGCAGGAATATGGAGACGCATGACAACAGTTGCCTGCGAGGGATGTCGGTGATGGGAAGTTGATTTTTCTTATCCTTTGCGGCACTGCCGTCCCGGCGGTTGGAGCGGGTCCAGACGATGTAGCCGTAGACGGCAATGAAGAAATAATATATGTTGATAGCGAAGTCGGCGTAGATTCCTTTGTGGAAGTAGATCCACATAGAGATTGTCGGCATAACTATGGACGCGAACCAGAGGCGGGAGTCGGCATGGTACTCCCACCATAGGTAGAGCAGTCCGACGCTGAAGCCGAGGACTTCGAGCACTTTGTCCCAGGGAATTTCGGCAAGGTTCATGATCAGAAGGTCATTGTGATGGTTGCGAGTAGGTTGGTCGTGGCTTGTGCGGCGAAGCCGGCGTAGCGGTAGATGACGGGACGGTCGTTTTCAAGATAGTATCCCGCGCCGGAATAGCCGTTGTTGCAGTACTTTTCGTTGAAAATGTTGTAGACTGTCAGTCCGAGGCGCATTTCCTTGACTGAGGGGAGGGTTCGGAAGGTGTAGGCGAGCGAGAGGTCGGAGACAAAGTATGAGTCGAGCTTAGCCTCGGCGCTGCGGGCGTTGTTCATGTACTGGCTCGAGACGTAGCGGCTTTCCAGTGACGCCTCGAAGCCGGCGACGTTGAAGTTGAAGGCGTTGTGGAGGATAAAGTCGGGAGAGAAAGCTATCGGTGTCGAGCCGCGGTCGAAGGAAATGGGATTGGCCCACTCGTCCTCATAGATGTATTCCACGAAATCCTTGATGCGGTTGCGCGAGAGGGTGGCGTTGAGCTGCCAGTCGAACCAGCGGACAGGGCGGAGCGAGCCTTGCAGCTCTATGCCCGCGCGGTAGGAGTCGGGGACGTTGACGCTGATGGCGTTGCCGGTATCGGAGAGCTGGCCGGTCACCACGAGCTGGTTTCGGTAGTCCATGTAATATAGGTTGGCACCAATGGAGAAGAGGGAGCTGTTGTAAAAATAGCCAAGCTCATAGTCAAACATGCGTTCTGCCTCGGGATAGTGGGAAGGGTCGCTGTCGGTAAAGTTGTCGCGCGTCGGTTCCTTGTGAGCCACGCTCCATGAGGCGTATGCGCGGTGGAAGCCACGGTTGTAGGCAAGGCCGAGTTTGGGATTGAAGAAGTTCCAGTCGCGGTGGAGGTCGAGGAGACCCATAGCGCCGGTATTCCAGTCGAAATTGTCACTTACACCTTTTATAGTATAATGTATGTGGCGGAACTGGAGGTCACCGTAGGCCGAGAGGCCGTTCCAGATTTCGTAGTCGGCACGGAGGAAGGCGTTGGAGTCAAATTTACGGCCCATGTTGCGGTAGTATTGCTGGAGGGGATTAATGGCGCCGACATAGTTGCGCACCCACTTAATCTGGCCGAAGTGATTGCCGCGATGCCAGTTGGCGGCTCCTCCTGCCACGAGCGAGAGCCTGTCGAGGGAGTATTTGAAGTTGACCATGCCTCCGCCGAAGTCGTTGTCGTTGTTCTTGAGGCGGATGAGGTCGGATTTCTCGACGAGATTGCCTTCCGAGCCAATGAATGGCTCCAGACCGTACTCGACAAGAGTCCTCTTGGTTTTGTATTGGTCGTAGTAGCCGTCACCCTTGGTGTAGTGCAGGGCTGCATTGAGGGTAAGATTGTAGGCGAGGCTCTGGGTCAGGAGCAGCTGGAGGTGGTGTTGGGTGAAGTTGTCGCACTGGTCGGGGTAGAAGGCAGTCTCTCCATTGTCGGCAGTGTATTTGCCGCAGGGATTGTAGCGGCGGCCGTACTTATCCATTTCCTCCTTTGTGGCGTAGTCCCAGGCCATGTATGTGCGCTCCTTTCCCCCGAAGGCGAGGAGGCGTAGCGATGTGCCGTCGGTGCGGTAGGCGAGCTGTCCCATGTAGCTCCAAAGTTTTGAGAAGGCGCGGTCGATGTAGCCGTCCGACCCGATGTGGCTGAAACGTGCGTCGACGCTCCAGTGGTCCCCGAAGAGACCGGAGGCTACTTTGACGGTCTGCTTGTTGGAGTTGAAGGAGCCGTAGGAAGCGGAGACCATTGCAGAGCGCTCGTAGGAGGGGGCGTCGGTGAGCATATTGATTGACGCTCCGAAGGCTCCGGCGCCGTTGGTCGACGTCCCGGCTCCGCGCTGCACCTGGATATCACGCAGCGATGAGGCGAGGTCAGGCATATTGACCCAGTAGACGTTGTGGCTCTCGCTGTCGTTGATAGGGATGCCGTTGGCCGTGATGTTGATGCGCGAACCGTCGCTGCCTCGCACGCGGATGCTGCTGTAGCCGATGCCTGCGCCGGCATCGCCCGTCGCTATAATCGAGGGACTCATTTCGAGAAGGCTCGGAAGGTCTCTTCCGTCGTTGCCGCGGGCAATCTCCTCCCGGCTGATGTTGGTAAACGCTACGGGGGTCTTCACTCCTGCACGGTTGGCAGAGATTTCCACGCCGCTAAGCTCGATAGCCAGGCTGTCGGCCGGTTCCGAGGTCTTTACATCTGCCGCATCTGCGACAGCACAAGGCATACCGGCCATATACATGATGACCGCTGCCGATGAAAAGGGCTTTTTCATGCGTCAATTTTTCTTTACGCCGGTACTAACCGGATCAAGTTCCAAGGGTCTGTTCTCAGCCCCATTATCCGTCAAGACAATGGTGCACCCCTAAATCGGTTGCAAAGTTATGAAAAA
The DNA here is from genome assembly GCA_910586665.1 of uncultured Duncaniella sp. GTDB lineage: Bacteria > Bacteroidota > Bacteroidia > Bacteroidales > Muribaculaceae > Duncaniella. Next base: position 77,914 of record CAJUIX010000001.1, on the reverse strand, counting down.
AGTATCATAATACTATTATTAAAGTCCTATAAATGGTAAAATATAACGGTGAGACGCATTGTCATGACTGACAATGCGTCTCACCGTTATATAGGTTGTTGATATGTATTATTTTACTTCCTCGAATTCGACGTCGTCGACGTGGCCTTCACCGGGGTTGCCGGCCTGGGATGCGCCGGGGGTAGGACCGGCCTGTGCGCCGCCTGCAGACTGCTGTGCGTTGAGGATTTCCTGCTGGATTGCGCCGAATGTATTCTGAATTTCGGCGATTGCAGAGTCGATTGCAGCAATGTCCTGTGCCTTGTGAGCCTCTTTGAGCTTGTTGAGGGCATTGTCAATCTGAGCCTTCTTGTCGGCAGGAATCTTGTCGCCGAGTTCCTGGAGCTGCTTCTCGGTCTGGAAGATTACTGTGTCGGCATGGTTGAGCTTGTCAATCTTCTCCTTTTCTTTGGCGTCGGCAGCGGCATTGGCTTCTGCTTCCTTCTTCATGCGCTCGATTTCGGCGTCGGTAAGGCCGCTTGAGGCCTCGATACGGATGCTCTGTTCCTTGCCTGTGGCCTTATCCTTGGCGGATACGTTGAGGATACCGTTGGCGTCGACCTCGAAAGTGACCTCAATCTGAGGTATGCCGCGGGGTGCGGGTGCGATGCCGTCGAGGTGGAACTTACCGAGGGTCTTGTCGTCCTTAGCCATAGGACGCTCGCCCTGTAGGACGTGGATTTCGACAGAGGGCTGGTTGTCGGCTGCGGTAGAGAAAGTCTCGCTCTTACGGGTCGGGATAGTGGTGTTGGCCTCAATCATTTTGGTCATCACGCCGCCGAGGGTCTCGATACCGATTGACAGAGGAACAACGTCGAGAAGGAGCACGTCCTTAACGTCGCCTGAGAGGACGCCGCCCTGGATTGCTGCACCGACAGCCACAACTTCGTCGGGGTTAACGCCCTTTGAAGGAGCCTTGCCGAAGAATTTCTCAACGACCTGCTGGATTGCGGGGATACGGGTCGAGCCGCCGACGAGGATGACTTCGTCGATGTCCTTGGCTGTCATGCCGGCGTCTTTAAGAGCCTGCTCGCAGGGCTTGATTGTGGCCTGGATGAGCTTGTCGGCAAGCTGCTCGAACTGGGCACGGGTGAGGGTCTTCACGAGGTGCTTCGGGCCGGTTGCAGTGGCTGTGATATAGGGGAGGTTGATTTCGGTCGAAGTGGTCGACGAAAGTTCGATTTTGGCCTTCTCGGCAGCTTCTTTAAGACGCTGGAGAGCCATTGCGTCCTTGCGGAGGTCGATGCCTTCCTCTTTCTCGAACTCGTTGGCGAGCCAGTCGATGATGACATGGTCGAAGTCGTCGCCGCCGAGGTGGGTGTCACCGTTGGTCGATTTTACTTCAAACACACCGTCGCCGAGCTCGAGGATGGAGATATCGAATGTGCCGCCGCCGAGGTCGAACACGGCAATCTTCTGGTCCTTGTTGGACTTGTCGAGACCGTAGGCAAGCGCTGCGGCTGTAGGTTCGTTGACGATACGCTTGACAGTGAGGCCTGCGATTTCGCCGGCTTCCTTAGTGGCCTGACGCTGTGAGTCGTTGAAATATGCCGGAACGGTGATGACTGCTTCGGTGACAGACTGTCCGAGGTAGTCCTCGGCTGTTTTCTTCATCTTCTGAAGAATCATTGCAGAAATTTCCTGCGGGGTATATTCGCGGCCGTCGATGTCGACACGGGGAGTGTTGTTGGCGCCGCAGACCACTTTATAAGGTACGCGTTCAATTTCCTGGGCTACCTGCTGACAGCTTTCGCCCATGAAACGTTTGATAGAGTTTATAGTGCGTGTCGGGTTTGTGATGGCCTGACGTTTGGCTGGATCACCTACTTTGCGCTCGCCGCCGTCTACAAATGCTACAATAGAAGGAGTCGTGTTGCGGCCTTCGCTGTTAGGAATTACGACTGGGTCGTTGCCTTCAAGAACAGAGACGCAGGAATTGGTGGTTCCAAGGTCAATACCGATAATTTTTCCCATAATGAGTTAGATTTATTTTGTGTTTTTAATTTTGTTAATTATTATATGTGTCTGAACGCAATCTTATGGCTGATTTCTGTTCCGACGTTCATTAATGTAACAAATTTTATGCCAAAAATGTTGATTATTGTCTAACTCTCTTTTTATCAAATTTTTGGGTTGTGTGTATGAATATGACAAAATTTCCGATGGCGACTGCCAATCAGACATATTGACAGACCCGGCATGATATGAAAACGGCCCGACACCAAGGCAGATTCGATATAAAAAGTCTTGTGGGCCGGGCCGATGCTGTGGGAGAGGGGAGAGGTTGGTGTGTGTTTATTAAGAATTTATGTACGGTTGCCGATTATAGGAGTTCGATTCCGGCTGCTGCGCATGCTTTGATTTGCTCCTCGGGCCAAATAGAGGCCTGGACCTCGCCGATGTGTGCTTTGTGGAGAAGGAACATGCAGAGTCGGCTCTGCCCGATGCCGCCACCTATGGAGTAGGGGAGTTTACCCTCGAGCAGGAGTTTGTGGAAGGGAAGTTCGGTCCTGTCCTGGCAGCCGCGTATTTCGAGCTGCTCGACGAGCGACTCGGGGCTTACGCGTATGCCCATCGAGGAAATTTCAAATGGGATGTCGAGCACAGGATTCCAAAGTATGATGTCGCCGTTGAGTCCGTGGTAGCCCTCCTCGTTGAGCGAAATCCAGTCGTCATAGTCGGGTGAGCGGCCGTCGTGCGGCTCGCCGCCGTCAATCGGTGCGCCTATACCTATAATAAATATGGCGCCATGCTCTTTGGCTGCTATCGCCTCACGCTCGCGGGGAGTCTTGTCGGGATACTGGCGGGCGAGTTCCTCGGCGTGGATGAATTTAATCTCGGACGGGAGCACCGGGGTGATGTGGGGGAAGCGCTCGAAGACCATTTGCTCTACCTCGAGGAGTGTGCGGTAGATGGTGCGGACCGTCTCTTTGAGATAAGCGAGTGTGCGGTCCTCTTTGCGGATGCTTTTTTCCCAGTCCCACTGGTCGACGTAGAGCGAGTGTATGTTGTCAAGGTCCTCGAAGGTTCGGATGGCGTTCATGTCGGTATAGAGACCGTAGCCGGGAGCGATGTCATAGGCGCCGAGCTTGTATCTTTTCCACTTGGCAAGGGAGTGGACCACTTCGGCAGTTCGTCCCCCCATAGCGTCAATGTTGAAGGACACCGCCTGCTCTACGCCGTTGAGGTTGTCGTTGAGTCCCGTGCCTGTCAGCAGGAATAGCGGTGCGGTCACTCTACGCAGGTGTAGCTCACGGGCGAATGTGGTCTGGAAGGCGTCCTTGACCATTTTGATTGCTACTTCGGTTGTCTCCGGTAGGAGCTTGCGATGATATTTTTGGGGGATGATTAGTGGCATAATAGAATAATTAAAGATGAATTGTTGTTTTTATTTTTGACAAAGGTATAGACAAAATTTGAATCTCGCAAGCAAAATGCAATAAATTTTTATAAAATAATTGCAAATTGCTATTAATATTACGATAAATGCGTCACGATGTATGATATTGAGCCCAAAATAAACTCTTTTCAGTCGGAAGGCTCATAAATAAGCATATACTAAAAATAAAGCCCCTTATGCAGGGGTATTTGAAAATAATAAATTAAATTTGCACTTGGAAAACCAGTGGCAATACTAAAGCAATGGCATTAGAAGAAGACATACGCAAGGCTGTCGAGGTATTGAACAGAGGCGGCGTGATACTTTATCCCACGGATACGGTCTGGGGGATAGGATGCGACGCGACCAACTCCGAGGCCGTCCGACGGATTTTTGAAATCAAGCGCCGTGCCGATTCTAAGGCTCTCATCACGTTGCTGGCCGACAGAGAGGATATATTCCGCTACAGTTCCGCCTCGCGTGAGAGTGTCGGGGCTGCTGCCGTGTGCGGCGACCGTCCGACGACGGTGATATACCCGGGTGCCCGGGGGCTTGCTCCCGAGCTTCTTGCCGAGGACGGGAGCGTCGGCATACGCATAACCGGTGAACGTGTCTCGTCGGCTCTGTGTCGCAGCTTCGGAAAACCTCTTGTGTCGACTTCTGCCAATATAAGCGGGGAAGCTCCGGCAGCGGTGTTCCCTGAGATTGCTGCTGAAATCATCAATGCTGTCGATTATGTGATGGAGGCTCGTCGTGACGACATGAGTCGTTGCAGTCCTTCGCGTGTCATAAAGATTAATGCCGACGGTAGCACCGTCATACTCCGCCAATGAGAATCAACGAGCGAAATCTGCGTGCTGCCTATATTTTCGCTGACTATCTCTCGACTATTGCCGGGGTGGTGGTCTTCACCTTCGTGCGTTTTTTCTTTGTCGATAATCTCCGTGTGAGATTTGCTGACCTGACATCCTTTTTCGGAACCCCGGGTCCGAAACTGACACTACTCTTGTTCCCTTTCTTCATGCTCGGGCTCTACTATTTGTCGGGATACTATGTCAGTGTCGTCGGGAAGTCGAGGGTGAAGGAGTTTTTGTCGACCCTGGTGAGTGTATCGATGGGTTCGATTGTCTTCTTCATGGTCGTGTTGCTCAACGACGTGCTCCCGCGCCGCGTGTGGAACTATGAGATATTGCTCTTGTTCTTCCTCTGCCTCTTTATCCCGGTATATCTTACGCGCCTGTCTTTGACGAGTCTGATTATATCCAGGACAAGCCATTCGTCAGTTGAGGCGGTACTTGTCCTTTCCTTCGGCTCCGAGATACCAAAGGAGGTGATGGGAGTGCTCCGCCGAAGCCGGAAGCTGATAAAGGGAGTCTTTGATGTGTCGGTGCCCTTGCAGGTTTCCGATGATACCGAAATCAGGCGTCGTCTTGAGGCGGAACTGGAAAGGACTGGGGCAAGCTCTTTCATGGTCGTGCTCCCAAAAGCCGAAAGTGAGCGCTCGCTCCGGCTGCTCGGCGTTCTGTATCCGCTTGACCGCCATATATATGTCAGCCCGGACGACTATATGATGCTTGTCTCGAGAGTGCCATACGATAATCTATTGTCAGAGCCGCTCGTGGATATATCACGATCATCGCTCTCGGACTCAGTAGTGGCTATGAAGAGGATGCTTGATGTGGCCGGTTCTTCTGTTGGGCTGATATTGTCTGCCCCGCTCATGCTCGTGCTCGCTGTACTGATAAAAATTAAATCTTCCGGGCCTGTATTTTTCTCGCAGGAGAGGGTCGGCTATCATAGGAAGACATTCATGATACATAAATTCCGCACCATGAGGGTTGATGCCGAGGCCGGAGGGCCTTCGCTGTCGAGCGACGATGATCCGCGAGTGACCGGCATAGGCCGATTCATGCGAAAGTATCGTCTTGACGAGCTTCCGAATCTCTGGAATGTGCTGCGCGGCGACATGTCGCTCGTCGGTCCGCGCCCCGAGAGGGAGTATTATCTGAAGAAGCTCCATCGCCTGGCCCCACACTGCGCGCTGCTCCACCAGGTGAGGCCCGGACTGACCTCCCTCGGCATGGTGAAGTTCGGCTACGCCTCGAGTGTCGACGATATGGCCGCCCGACTAAAATATGACTTGTTATACATACAGAATATATCCATTAGCCTTGACCTCAAAATCATGTTCTACACAATCAGGACGATTTCCCGGGGTGAGGGTAAGTGATACAGACAGATAGAAAGACAACTATGACTTCGATGCTGAATAATATAGGCCACAGTCTTAATGACGCGTTCATGGCTCTCCTCGTGTGGCGCGAGCGACATATAAAGGAGAAGACCTTTGTGATAATTCTTGCCTTGTTGGTGGGAATTGTTGCCGGAGTCGCGGCACTCGTGCTCAAAACGCTTATCCATTTGATAAGCTCGGTGCTGACATCCAGAATAAATATTGACGAGGGCAGTTTCCTCTTTCTTATCTACCCAATGATTGGCATCCTGCTGACGATGCTCTATGTTAAATATGTGGTGCGCGACAATATATCGCACGGCGTGACCCGCGTACTCTACGCCATATCGCAAAACAAGTCGCGACTGAAGCGCCACAATATGTATACGTCAGTCATAGCAAGCTCTATAACCATCGGCTTTGGCGGTTCGGTCGGAGCGGAAGGCCCTATAGTGTACACCGGCGCCGCTATCGGCTCAAATCTCGGACGTGTGTTCAGGATGTCGCCTCGAATCCTTATGATTCTTGTCGGCTGCGGTGCGGCCGCCGGTATAGCGGGCATCTTCAAGGCTCCGATTGCAGGTATGCTTTTCACGCTTGAGGTGTTGATGCTTGACCTTACGACCGTGTCGGTCATGCCGCTGCTCATAGCCTCGATTACTGCCGCTACTGTGGCCTATGTATTCACGGGTTACGACGTGGAATTTTTCTTCGTTCAAAGTGAACCGTTTGTGACAGCGAGGATACCTTTTGTGATACTTTTAGGCTTGTTTTTGGGCTTTGTTTCGCTCTACTTCACACGCTCCATGAATATGATGGAGGGTGTGTTCCGCCGCCTAGGCAAACCCTGGAGGAAGGTGCTTGTCGGCGGCTCCATAGTGGCTCTCCTTGTCTTTCTTTTCCCTCCGCTCTACGGCGAGGGCTACACGTCGATAACCGAGCTGCTCAGCGGGCACACGGAGTCAATCGTCAACAGCTCTATTTTCTATAAGGATCGCGGTTCGGTATGGTGGATTCTTGGTTTCATCGCCGCGCTGGTGCTCCTGAAATCATTTGCCACGGCGTCGACCAATGGTGGTGGCGGTTGCGGTGGCACATTTGCTCCCTCGCTCTACGTCGGGTGCATGGCCGGATTCTTCTTCGCCTATTTTCTTAACACAGTCTTCGACCTCGACCTTTCGACCAAGAATTTTGCCCTCATGGGTATGGCCGGAGTGATGTCGGGAGTCATGCACGCCCCTCTGATGGGTATCTTCCTTACAGCCGAGCTGACGGGTGGCTATGACCTCTTCCTCCCCCTCCTTATCGTCTCGGCTATCTCGTATGGTACAATAAAGTTCTTTGAACCCTACAGCATCTACACCATGCGTCTTGCCCACGAGGGCAAGCTCATCACGCACCATAAGGACAAGGCAGTGCTGACGCTTCTGAAAATCGACAATGTGATTGAGACCGACTTCATATCGGTGCGCCCGGAGATGAACCTGCGCGAGATGGTCAATGCCATATCCCGGTCGTCGCGCAATCTGTTTCCCGTAGTCGACAAGGACGGTTGCCTGCTCGGCGTGGTGCTACTCGATGAGATAAGAAACATCATGTTCCGCCCGGAATTGTATAAGCGAATGTATGTCAACCAGTTCATGTCGCTGCCGCCGGCCATTGTCGACGTCGGGCAGAGCATGGAGAGCGTGATGAACGCGTTTGATGATACGGGCGCGTGGAATCTGCCGGTGGTCGAAAACGGCCGCTATGTCGGATTCGTCTCAAAATCAAAGATTTTCAACTCATATCGCAGAGTATTAAGGCACTATTCCGAGGATTGACAATCCTTCGGGACAGTGCCTTGCTGTGTTTTTTTAACGAATGGTAGCGGGGAGCGGCGTCAGAGCATGGAATTCTTGCCTGATGTGCGCTCCTTGATTATGCCGTGGCGGAAGGCATAGAGCAGTTCCGTCAGCTCGTCAATCTGGCTTTGGAGTATCTTCCCCTTGTCGGTGTCGCGCACACGGATGCGCTGTGCAGTCTGTTCGACCATTTTTGTGGAGCGCACGATGTCGGTGCCGTTGCGGATGGCTTCCTCCTCTGAGGAGAAGGGCTCGTGCTCGACAAGCTCGAAGTTGCTGCTGTGGTAGATGAGCGTATAGCCCGCAATACCAGTCGTCTTGTGATATGCCTTTGCAAAGCCGCCGTCGATGACCATGAGTTTGCCGTTTGCGCGAATCGGGCTTTCACCTTTCTGAGTCCTGACAGGCACATGTCCGTTGATTATGTGGCGCTGCTTGCCCTCGACCCCGAACTCGTCGAGAATCATGTCGCATACCTCCTCGTTCTGGCGTAGCTTGTAATAATAGCCCTTTTCCTCCTTATGCGCCTCGGAATCCTTGACGAAATAACGCTCGAAAGTGGTCATGCGGCTCTTGTCGAAGAGCGGGGAGTCGGGCCCGCACCATAGGTACCAGTAATAATCGCGGGCGTAGTCCTTGTCGGCTTGCGGGGTGTCGTCGTTGAAGGCCGAGCGGATAAGCATACCTATCTGGTGGAAAAGCTGGCACCCTTTGTATCTTTGTCCGTTGACCTCTATCTCTTTTAGCGAGCCGTCGGCATTGAGTGGCATCGAGGCATGGAAGAGTAGGTTGGAGTTATAGACACCATACATACAGCCGTGGCTGAAGAGACAGGATATGTGGCGCTTTAGCCCGGTGCTGACAGTAAATGAGTGGTGCAGCTTCTCCATAAGCTCGGCTTCCTCGGCTGTCAGGCGGTATGGGTCTGCCGGGTCAATGGTCGGGAATAGCGTATCACACATATTATATATTGTGCCGTCGATTTCGACTGTCCCCTTATCGTAGTCAATCTTGTGAAGGAGACGACGGTCGGCCATATTCCATTCGGAGTGCTTCTCAATCATGGCTCCTTCAAGCTTGAACTGTATGACGGCGATAGCCTTGTGCATCTGGGCCATAAGCCGGAGGGCCTTTTCGGGATGCTCGCAGTCCTCCTTGTCGACGTGTGGTGCGAACTCGGTGCACGGGTCGTCGGCGTATGCTTCCATTGCCATAGTTGCGAGAGGCAGGAGGTTGATGCCGTAGCCGTCCTCGAGTGTGGCAAGGTTGGCGTAGCGGAGCGATACGCGGACCACATTGGCGATGCAGCACTTATTGCCCGCGGCGGCGCCCATCCAGAGTATGTCATGGTTGCCCCACTGTATGTCCCAGTTACCGTAGTGGCAGAGTGTGTCCATTATGAGGTGGGCACCAGGGCCTCTGTCATAGATGTCGCCGAGAATGTGGAGCTGGTCGATACTGAGTTTCTGAATCACCTTGCACATGGCTATGATGAAGGCGTCGGCCTGACCTGTGGAGATGATGGTCTCCATGATACGGTTGAAGTAGCCCTGCTTGTCATACTCACCGCGCGACTCATGGAGGAGCTCCTCGATGATATAGGCAAATTCCTTCGGGAGAGCCTTGCGCACCTTGGAGCGGGTGTATTTCGACGACACGCTCTGACACACCTTTATAAGCTGGTGGAGGGTGATGTTGTAGAAGTCATCCATATCCTCTTCGGTGGAGCGGATAATCTGCATCTTTTCCTCTGGGTAGTATATGAGCGAGCAGAGCTGCCTTATCTCAGTCTCGCGCATCGACGTCCCGTAGATGTCTGTCACCTTTCGCTTGATGTTGCCGGAGGCGTTTTTGAGTATGTGGCGGAAGGCTTCGTGCTCACCGTGGAGGTCGGCGACGAAATGCTCGGTTCCCTTCGGAAGGTTCAATATTGCTTCAAGATTTATAATCTCCGTGCTGGCAGAACTTATGTCTGGAAAGGTCTGCGCGAGCAGCTCGAGTATTCGGCGGTCGTTTTCGGCCTGATGTGCTGTTACCTTTGAGTCGATAAATGACATGGCGATTAGATTTTCATTAGAATTGATTGAAACGGAGAGTTGCGTGAGGCAAATTTAAAAAAGAAATTCCATATTTGTACCCATAACGTGGCATAAAAAAATCTCCCGTGTGTTTTTAATACCTTTTATGTGTGATTTTACAAGTTTTAAGTGGTTAAATTTGGGTGAGAATGTTAAAATTATTAATTTTACCACCGAATTTTGAATTATCACCCCGCAAATTCTAATTACCTGGAACTTATTTAACTACACATATTATGGTAAATTTTTCACTGGAAGGCAAGGTCGCACTTGTGACAGGTGCCGCTTATGGAATCGGTCTTGCTATCGCCCAGGCTTATGCAGAAGCCGGTGCAAAAATCGTATTTAACTGTTCCCGTCAGGAGACAGTAGACCGTGGACTCAAGGCATACAAGGAGCTTGGCATTGATGCCAAAGGTTATCTCTGCGATGTGACCGATGAAGAGGCTGTCAAGGCTATGGTCGCTGATATCGAGGCCACAGTAGGCACTATCGACATTCTCGTCAACAATGCCGGCATCATCAAGCGCATACCTATGGAGGAAATGAATGTCGAGGATTTCCGCAGAGTTGTCGACGTTGACCTTATTGCCCCCTATATCTGCGCCAAGGCTGTGATTCCCGGAATGATTAAGAAGGGTCACGGCAAGATTATCAATATCTGCTCTATGATGAGTGAGCTTGGTCGCGAGACCGTCAGCGCTTACGCGGCCGCCAAGGGCGGTCTGAAGATGCTCACCCGCAACATTTGCTCCGAGTACGGCGAGCACAATATCCAGTGCAACGGTATCGGCCCGGGCTACATTGCCACCGAGCAGACCGCGCCCCTCCGCGAGCGCCAGCCCGACGGAAGCCGTCATCCTTTCGACCAGTTCATAATCTCCAAGACTCCCGCCGCACGCTGGGGCACTCCCGAGGACCTCATGGGCCCTGCCGTCTTCCTCGCATCGGATGCTTCTGATTTCGTCAACGGCCATGTGCTCTATGTGGATGGCGGTATTCTCGCATATATCGGCAAACAGCCTAAATAATAGGAGGTTTAGGGTTTAAGGGTTAAAGTTTAAGGTTTAAACCTTGCACTTTAAACCACTCCCTCTATATAAGCCATAATCCATTACACATTAAACTAAAAGAACTTGGAACAAGTCTTTTCCTACATCATAGGTCTGGGCGCGGCGGTGATGATGCCTATCATCTTCACCGTGCTCGGACTCTGTATCGGACTTAGCTTCGGCAACTCTCTCAAGTCCGGCTTGAAAGTGGGCGTCGGTTTCATCGGTCTCTCGATTGTCACCGCGCTCCTCACTTCCGCTCTCGGCCCCGCGCTCGACGAGGTGGTCAAGATCTACGACCTCCAGCTGAAGGTCTTTGACATGGGCTGGCCCGCGGCGGCAGCAGTCGCCTACAACACGGCTGTCGGCGCTTTCATCATCCCTGTGTGTCTCGGTGTCAACCTGCTCATGCTCCTGACCAAGACTACACGCACTGTCAACATCGACCTTTGGAACTACTGGCATTTCGCCTTTATCGGCGCAGTCATCTACTTCGCAAGCAACTCCCTCGCATGGGGCTTCTTCGGAGCTATCGTCTGCTACATCATCACCCTCATCATTGCCGACCTCACAGCCAAGAAATTTCAGACTTTCTATAAGGACATGGACGGAATCTCTATACCGCAACCCTTCTGCGGCGGCTTCGTCCCCTTCGCGTGGCTTATCAACAAGGGTCTCGACAAGATTCCCGGCATCGAGAAACTTGAGATTGACGCCGAGGGCATGAAGAAGAAGTTCGGTCTGCTCGGCGAGCCCCTCTTCCTCGGCGTCGTTGTCGGTATCGGCATCGGCTGCCTTACATGCAACTCCTGGGCTGAGATTGTCGACAAGATTCCCTACATCCTCGGACTCGGCATCAAGATGGGTGCCGTCATGGAGCTTATACCCCGTGTGACAGTGCTCTTCATCGAGGGTCTGAAGCCTATCAGCGATGCCACCCGCGGTCTTATAGCCCGCAAGTTCAAGGGTGCCGACGGCCTTAACATCGGTATGAGCCCGGCGCTCGTCATCGGCCACCCGACCACTCTTGTGGTATCGCTTCTGCTCATCCCCGTAACCCTGCTCCTCGCAGTAGTCCTCCCGGGCAACCAGTTCCTCCCGCTTGCATCGCTTGCAGGTATGTTCTATGTGTTCCCCCTCGTCCTCCCCTTCACCAAGGGTAATGTGGTCAAGACCTTCATCATCGGCCTTGTTGTCCTTGTCATAGGTCTCTACATGGTGACGAACCTTGCCGGAGCCTTCACCCTTGCAGCAAAGGATGTCTATGAGGCCACGGGCGACGCTGCGGTTGCAATCCCAGCCGGCTTCCAGGGCGGAAGCCTCGACTTCGCATCGAGTCCTCTCGCCTGGGTTATCTACCAGTGCACTGAAAACCTCAAGTGGATTGGCGCGGGTATCCTCGTGATTATAACACTCGGCATGATGATAATGAATAGAGTCCTCATCATCCGCAACCAGCGCGCGATGATTGAAAAGAACTCAGATGAAATCCAGACAACAGAATAAATCATAAATATGAAAAAACTTTTAACAGCTATCGCACTTATGAGTATGTCGCTCTCAGGCGTTGCACAGACTGAATATTCGATTCTCCGTGCCTGTCATCCCGACGATGTAAAACATTACGACACCAAACAGCTCCGCTCGCACTTCATGATGCCGAAGGTGATGGAGGAGAACAAAATCAACCTTACCTACTCGATGTATGACCGCCTCATCTACGGCGGCGTGGTTCCCGTGGGCAAAGAGGTCGTCCTCGAGACCATCGACCCCCTGAAGGCCGACTACTTCCTCGAGCGTCGCGAGCTCGGTGTCATCAACATCGGTGGCGACGGTATCGTGACTGTCAACGGCAAGGAATATGAGCTTCACTTCAAGGATGCCCTCTATGTGGGACGTGGCAACAAGAATGTCACCTTCCGCAGTAAGGACAATGCAAACCCTGCCAAGTTCTATCTCAACTCTACTCCCGCCCACGCTGCCTACAAGACCCAGCTCATCACTATCGACGGCCGCAAGGGCTCTATCAAGGCCAACTGCATCAAGGCCGGCTCGCTCGAAGAGTCGAATGACCGCGTGATCAACCAGCTCATCGTTTCCAACGTACTCGAAGAGGGTCCCTGCCAGCTCCAGATGGGTCTGACAGAGCTGAAGCCGGGTAGCGTATGGAACACCATGCCCGCCCATACCCACGACCGCCGCGTAGAGGCATACTTCTACTTCAACGTCCCCGAGGGCAACGCTATCTGCCACCTCATGGGAGAGCCTCAGGAGAACCGTCTCATCTGGCTCCACAACGAGCAGGCAGTCATGTCGCCCGAATGGTCAATCCACGCAGCTGCCGGAACATCTAACTATATGTTTATATGGGGCATGGGTGGCGAGAATCTCAACTATGGCGACATGGACAAGGTCACCTATCTCGAAATGGAGTAATCCTGCTTAAAAATCAGAGTAACTTATTTTATAAAATTAAAAAATCCTTTACTAATCATGAAAGTCGTAACTTTAGGCGAAATCATGCTTCGCCTTTCTCCCAAGGGTAACTATCGCTTCGTGCAGGTAGATAATTTTGACGTTATCTGGGGTGGTGGCGAGGCCAATGTGGCTGTCAGCTGCGCCAACTATGGCCATGACGCATACTTCGTGTCTAAGCTTCCCAAGCACGAAATCGGCCAGGCCGCTGTCAACGCCCTCCGTCGCTATGGTGTCCACACCGACCACATCGCCCGTGGCGGTGACCGTGTAGGCATCTACTACTGCGAGACCGGTGCTTCAATGCGTCCCTCAAAGGTTATCTATGACCGTGCAAACTCCGCTATCTCCGAGGCTGATCCCGAGGACTTCGATTTCGACGCAATCATGGAAGGTGCCGACTGGTTCCACTGGAGCGGCATCACTCCCGCCATCAGCGACAAGGCTGCCGAGCTTACCCGCCTTGCCTGCGAGGCTGCCAAGCGCCACGGTGTGACCGTGTCTGTCGACCTCAACTTCCGCAAGAAACTTTGGACCAAGGAGAAGGCTCAGTCAATCATGCGTCCGCTCATGCAGTATGTCGATGTCTGCATCGGCAACGAGGAGGACGCAGAGCTCTGCCTCGGCTTCAAGCCCGATGCTGACGTGGAAGGCGGTGAGACCAACGCCGAGGGCTACAAGGGCATCTTCAAGGCTATGGCCAAGGAGTTTGGCTTCAAGTATGTCATTTCCACTCTTCGCGAGTCATTCTCTGCCACCCACAACGGCTGGAAGGCTATGATTTACAACGGCGAGGAATTCTATGAGTCGAAGCGCTACGACATCAACCCCATTATCGACCGTGTAGGCGGCGGCGACTCCTTCTCAGGCGGTATCATCCACGGCCTCCTCACCATGCCTAACCAGGGCGACGCTCTCGAATTTGCTGTTGCAGCTTCCGCTCTCAAGCACACCATTCCGGGTGACTTCAACCTCGTCACTGTCGACGAAGTCAACTCACTCGCCGGCGGCAACGCCAACGGCCGCGTACAGCGCTAAATCGCGTCTGACTTTGAAATAAATCAAATATCGGGGCTGTCGCCAAATGGTGGCAGCTCCGATTTCGTATTCAAAAAATAGGTATTCGGATAAAAAAGTTAATGTTTTTTGCATAATTTGAAGCTTTTGGTTACATTTGCCTATAACATTAATAATCTCATTATCACCTCTGAATACCATGAGCCTCTACAGTATCTCTTCTTTCACCAGGGCGAAAATATGGCTTGCGTTAATAGCGTTGTGCGGGCTGAGCGCTTGCGCCAAGGATATTGAACCTACGCCATATCAGACCGGGGTTAACAGATGGGGCATGGTGTATGACAATTATCAGTCGCCCGACTTGATTATTGACCCCTCGAGCGAGTATATTATGGTGCTCGGTGACGTGCAGGAATATACCGATAATAAGAATTCGGTCAAGCCGCTTCACAGAACGCTTCTTTGGGCTGTGAGTCAGAAGCATGCCTATGACAATATGGCATGTATACTCCAGGTCGGCGATGTCACCAACAGTAACGAGGGGCACCAGTGGGATAGATTTGACGATGCAATCCGCAATGTGGTCGAAGGCGGTCTGCCGGTGTTCAGCTGCACCGGGAATCATGACTATAGGGACGACGGAGGTCATGTGGTCAAGGACAGAAACTCGACACGAATCAATGACTTTCTCCATTATTGTTTCCCCGACAGCCTTGTTAAGGCCCGTTTTGAGGCCGGAAAGGTTGAGAACCTGATTTTGCGGCTTCCGCTGAAGAACATCAGCATGGATTTGATACTTTTGGAGTTCGGGCCGCGCACAGAGGTGGTCGACTGGGCTATAGAGTGGGTCAAGGCGCACCCGGAACAGAAATTTATGCTTATGACTCATGAAATGCTGTGGAGCGATGGCGAGCTTATAGCTCCTGGTGCATGGAATTGCTATGCACGCCAATATTTTCAAGGGACGGCCTCGACGTGGACCTCGCCTAAGGAACTTGTCGACAGATTGCTGAAGCCTTATCCGAATATAGTCGCCGCCCTCAGCGGTCACAATGGTTTCGCCCTTGTCAATGACCTCGAGCAGAACGTCAACGGGCGCCCGATTCCTCTAATCCAGTTCAATCTCCAGTATCAGGAGAACGCCGGTGACTCAATGGCCTTGCTTCTCAGGTTTGACAAGGTGACATCGACGGTTGACTGCACTGTCTACCGCGTCGACTCCCGCTCCACGGTCGAGACGCCTATCAGCGGCTATAGTTTCCCATTCGGTGACTGATTGGGTGTCCTTATCGGAAATATATTGAGAGTAGTGGCTGTCGCGTGATAAAAAAATTGATGATTTTTGTATAATCTATAGTTTTTGGTTACATTTGTCTGTAACATTAATAATCTTATTATCATATCTGAATATCATGAGCCTTTACAATATATCTTTTTTCATTAAGGCAAAAATATGGCTTGTATTAATAGTGTTATGCGGACTGAGTGCTTGCTCAAAGGACTTTGAACCGATATCTCAAGCGATGAACAGTCGCCCGATTATTGACCATCCGAGTGAGTATATCATGGTATTGGGCGACGTGCAGGAATATACCGCTAATGACAGTGTGGTTAAGCCGCTTCACAGGACACTTCTGTGGGCCTTGGATCAGAAGCATGACTATGATAATATAGCTTGTATATTGCATGTCGGCGATGTCACCAATAGTAATGATAAGCATCAGTGGAATAGATTTGACAATGCTATACGCAATGTGGTCGAAGGCGGTCTGCCGGTGCTGAGCTGCACAGGGAATCATGACTACAGGGATGACGGTGGCCATAAGGTCAAGGACAGAAACTCGACACGAATCAATGACTATCTCTCTTATTGTTTCCCCGATAGCCTTGTTAAGGCCCGTTTTGAGGAAGGGAAGGTTGAAAACCTGATTTTGAGGCTTCCGCTGAGGTATTTTAGTATGGATTTGATACTTTTGGAGTTTGGGCCGCGCACGGAGGTGGTCGACTGGGCCATAGACTGGGTTAGGGCGCATCCGGATCAGAAATACATGCTTATGACACACGAAATGCTATTTCGCGACGGTAGCCTTATATTCCCGGAAGCATGGAACTGCTATTCACGCTGGTATTTTCAAGGGACGGCCTCGACGTGGACCTCGCCTAAGGAACTTGTAAATAGGCTGTTGAGGCCCTATCCCAATATTGTCGCCGCCCTCAGCGGACATAATGGTTTCGCCGTTGTCAACGACCTCGAGCAGAACGTCAACGGGCGCCCGATTCCTCTAATCCAGTTCAATCTCCAGTATCAGGAGAACGCCGGCGACTCTATGGCATTGCTTCTCAGGTTTGACAAGGTGACATCAAGGGTTGACTGCACTGTCTACCGCGTCGACTCGCGCTCCACGGTCGAGACGCCTATTAGCGGCTATAGTTTCCCATTCGGTGACTGATTGGGAGCTACTGTCGGAAATTTTATTGAAAGTAGGGGGCTGCCATGCGCGAACAATATTTTGGATAATATTGGAAATTTGAGTAATTTTGCATTTCTAAAAATCTTTTGAATATGGGATTCTTCAATTTCTTCTCGCGTGAAAAGAAAGAGACTCTTGACAAGGGTCTTGAAAAAACGCAGCGTGGCTTGTTCGACCGTCTTTCTCATGCCATAGCCGGTAAATCGACTATTGACGACGAGGTGCTTGACAATCTTGAGGAGGTCTTTGTCACCTCGGATGTCGGCGTCGATACGACTCTGCGCATCATTGATCGTATTCAGAAGCGCGTAGCCCGTGACAAGTATGTAGGCTCGTCGGAACTCAACAGGCTTCTGTGTGAGGAAATTGCCGACATGCTGGCCGAAAAGAGCGACGAATCCTCGATGGATGACTTTACTGTCCCATCCACACATAAGCCCCATGTAATTATGGTCGTAGGCGTCAACGGGGTCGGCAAGACCACTACTATAGGCAAAATGGCTGCCCAGTTCAAGAAGGCTGGCAACAAGGTGGTGCTTGGCGCCGCCGATACCTTCCGTGCCGCGGCTATAGAACAGCTCGAAGAGTGGGGGCGTCGTGCCGATGTCCCGGTCATAAAACAAAAAATCGGTGCCGATCCCGCTTCGGTGGCTTTCGACACACTCCAGAGCGCCATTGCCAACAATGCTAACGTTGTGATTATCGACACAGCCGGACGTCTGCATAACAAAAAGGGCCTTATGGACGAGCTGACCAAAGTGAAGAACGTCATGCAGAAGCTTGTTCCCGATGCTCCTCATGAAGTCCTCCTCGTGCTCGACGGTTCGACAGGGCAGAACGCCTTCGAGCAGGCCAAGCAGTTTGTGGCCGCCACGCAGGTCAACGAGCTTGCCATCACGAAGCTCGACGGCACAGCCAAGGGTGGCGTGGTCATCGGTATCAGTGACCAGTTCAAGATTCCAGTCAAGTACATCGGTCTTGGCGAGGGTATAGAGGATCTCCAGGTGTTTCACAAGAAAGAGTTTGTAGAATCTCTTTTCGGCGAGAAATAATCAGGCACTTACATGGTAAAAAAGATTGCAGTCATTACGCTCGGATGTTCGAAAAACCTTGTCGATTCCGAGCGTCTGATGAAGATGCTCAGCAATGTGGGCTATGATGTGGCCGACGCCGGCTATGACGAATTTCTTAGTAGCGACGGCGAGAAATCGGTTGTCATCAACACCTGCGGCTTCATCGGCGACGCCAAGGAGGAGTCGGTCAACGAGATTCTCGCATGGTGCGAGGCTAAGAACGAAGGTCGGATTGACAATCTATATGTCATGGGCTGTCTGTCAGAGAGATATTCCAAAGAACTGCCGGGTGAAATCCCGGAGGTCGACAAATGGTATGGCAAGACTGACTGGCCCGCGCTTGTGACAGACCTCGCACGCCGTGCCCCGGGCAGTGTGCCCTACGACCGTATAATCACCACGCCGAGCCATTACGCATATCTGAAAATCGCCGAAGGTTGCAACCGCTTCTGTTCCTTCTGTGCTATCCCGTTAATCACTGGCCGCTATAAATCGCGCCCGGTCGAGGAGGTTGTGGCTGAAGTGCGCATGCTTGTCAGCCGCGGAGTCCGTGAGTTCAATGTCATAGCCCAGGATCTTACCAACTATGGCAAGGACATATACGGCAAGGTCGAGATAGCCCGTTTGGTTGATGAGATTTCACGCGTCGAGGGTGTCGAATGGATACGTCTTCACTATGCCTATCCAAAGGACTTCCCGATGGAGCTGCTCGATGTAATGGCTGCGCGTCCGAATGTATGCAAATATCTCGACATAGCACTTCAACATGTGTCGGACATTGTACTTGAAAACATGCGCCGTCACATCACAGGCGCCGAGACCCGCGAGCTGCTTGCCGAAATCAGGCGTCGTGTACCCGGCATACACCTGCGCACAACCCTCATGGTCGGTTTCCCGGGTGAGGGGGAGGCTGAATACGAGGAGCTGCTTGAGTTTGTCAGAGAACAGCGCTTCGAGCGCATGGGTGCCTTTGCCTACTGCGAGGAGGAGGATACCTTCGGAGCGAAGAACTTCAAGGATGAAATCCCCGACGAGGTCAAGCAGAGCCGCCTTGAAAGGCTCATGGAGCTTCAGGAAGGTATCTCGCTCGAACTTCAGGAGTCGAAAATCGGAAGCGTCATGCGTGTGGTCATAGACCGCGAGGAGCCGGAATACTATGTCGGGCGCAGTGAGTTTGATTCCCCCGAAGTCGACCCTGAAGTGCTTGTGGCCAAGACCAAGCCCCTTAGCAAGGGAGAATTTTATGATGTTAGAATCACATCGGCTATGCCATTCGAGCTTATTGCCGAGCCGGTGTCAGTCGATTGAATCTTCGCAATAGATGAAATTTGATACTCTGATAGAAAAAGCAGTCACATACTGCGTGCTCGATAAGGTCCCCTTCGTGCTTTTCGCCCTCCCGGGTGAGGACAAGTTCCGATTTTATGCTTCGGATACGGACGACGAGGGATGCTCGCCTGCTTTCAGTGATGATGACGAGGACTGCTTCTACATAAATTTTTTTGATAATGATGAGCCGTACACTGCCGGTGTACGCTTCTCGATGACTGCCGCGCAGCTTGTCAGCCGTCGCGAGTCGGAGGGGGTGTTCGGCGTCGATTCTCAGATTCGCCCTCATATACCTGCCACCCTGCGTGCGAGCTACCATGACGCCTTCTCCAATATTATTCCGCGGCTGAAGGCCGAGGGTGGGAAGGTGGTTCTGTCGCGTCACAGGACTATATTTTCGGAAAAACCTCTGCTTCAAAGCGTCGGTGAATACTTCTCGCTGACCGACTCAACCTTCCGTTACCTTGCCTACACTCCTGAGACAGGTCTGTGGTTCGGTTCGACACCTGAACTTTTGGTCGAGAGCGACAGCCGGAGCAATGAGTTGCGGACTATGGCCCTCGCCGGCACGCGTCCGGTTACAGAGGACGGCGCATGGGACGAAAAAAACAGTTACGAACAGTCCATAGTCACCGACTATATTGCTGAAATCCTGAAAGGGGAGGGACTTGATGTGACTGTCGAGGAGCCTTACAGCCGTCGCTTCCTCAACATAGAGCACCTCTGCACGGAAATCACAGCCAAAGGTGTCATGGATGTCCCTTACATCATGTCGGAGCTCAGTCCGACCCCTGCTGTGGCCGGCTATCCTCGTGAGACAGCCCTCGAAGAGATATGCCGCTATGAGACGCATCGTCGCTACTGCTACGGAGGCTACGTCGGGGTGCGTATCGGCGGTGATTATCATGCCTATGTCAATCTTCGTTGCTGCTTCCTTGCCGCAGCATGCTTCTGCAACGACATATCGGGATGGCTCTGCAATCTGTATGCCGGCGGCGGCATTGTTGCCTCGTCGAAGGAGGAATCTGAGTGGGAGGAGACTGCGGCCAAGATGTCGGCACTCTCAGGAATACTTCTCGGACAGCAGGAACGATGCGGCTGCGAGGGGCATATCATCAACGTCAGCAGTGTCAGCATCACCGAGACCCCCACGCGGGAAATGATTAAGGCCGGATAGAATCAGACCTGACACATACACACTTCCATCTCTCCAAAATAAGAATTAGTTCATACTCTGTAATTAAATGAAAAAAGGTTCTCCTGCAATAATAATCCTTATCGCGGTCATAATCGTGGCCATCGTCTCCCTCCTTCCGCTATCGGAATGGAGCGGGGGACGCATAAAGGATTTCAGTCTTGTCAGCGACATACTCAAGGAGGTCGGTATAATGGAGGGCGAGCCCTCATATTCATCATCAGCCTCGGAGGAGGACATTGACCCGGAGCTGCTTAAAGCCGAGGAAGAGAGTGAAAAAAACAGGGTGGCGGCTGTGACCCTCCCGCCGGACTCGGTGGCCATTGACACCATAATCTCCCCCATAAAGCCCTCGCGCGTCGGTGAGCTTGTGAAGGTCGAGGACTATACTACTCTCGGAGTAGGTTTCGCCAACTTTAAAGCCTCGTTGCAGTCAGGGGGATTGAGTCGCATTGCCGTAGTCGGCGATAGTTATATAGAAGGAGATATCTTTACCCAGGATTTAAGAGAGCTGTTTCAAAATGAATATGGCGGCGAGGGCGTAGGTTATGTCAACATGCACACGGACTTCCCTGGATTCCGTCGCTCGGTAAGGCAGAGCGGGTCAGGCTGGAAGTCGTATACTGCCAACAAGAAGGCTGAAAACAAATATCTTGATCTTTCCGAACAGTACTTCAAGCCTACGGGTACAGCCACTTCCATATATAAGGGAACTTCCGCTTTCTCCCACACCGGCTCATGGTCCTCGTCAAAATTCTTGTTCATCTCCCCCGAGGATTGCGAAATCAGTGTTAAAACTAACGATTCGGAGTGGGAGGCGCGCAATATTGCGGCTTCGCCTGACGTTCAATGTTTGGAGATAGATGCCGCTGTCTCCGAGTTCGGTATAAAGACATCGTCCGCATCGCTCGTCGGTCTTGGTGTTTGGCTTGACGGAAACACCGGCGTCAGTCTCGACTGCATGTCGTCGAGGGGTTTCTCAGGCATAACCCTGACCCGCGTCAACCAGGAACTGTCACGCGAAATGTCCGAATTTATAAATTATGACCTCATAATTCTCGAGTTCGGCATCAATGCCATGAGCGCCAAGCAGAATAACTACAATGTTTATTGTTCCCGCATGGTCGACGTGATCAACCATGTGAGAAAGTGTTATCCTGAGGCCGATATCCTTCTCATGGGAGTGGGCGACAGGGGCGAGCGTCGCGGTTCACAGGTGAAGTCTATGGCCACGACCCGGTTCATGATTGACGCGCAGCGCGATGCAGCACGCCGGGCGCACTGTCTCTTCTGGGACACACGCGAGGCTATGGGCGGTGAGGACGCCGTGGTGCAATGGTGTTCGGCCGGACACATCAACAAGGACTATATCCACCTTACGCACAAAGGTGGTGCACGTCTGGCAAAGGAATTATTTAATGCTATTCAATCTGATTTGTAATAATGTTTTGCAATAAACTAATCATATCATGCGCGGTGGCCGCCGTACCTCTCTTCATGGCTGCCCAGAAGCAGATTCTGGCATCGGAGCCGGATGAAATCACGACGGAAGAGGAGGATGAGGCAGAGGATGAAGCCGATGAGCGGGCACACCCTGTGGCAATCCCGGCCGAGGCTGTCGACATCGACATCCCCATTCCTTCATTCATCAAAAAAAACGCCAACCACATTATATATAATGGTGCCGATTGGACGAAGCTCCGTGGTGCCTTTGAGAAATGCTCGACAGAGCCTGTTTCGATAGTGCACATCGGCGACAGCCATATCCAGGCCGACATCAACACCGGCACTATCCGTGAGCTTCTGCAATATGATTTCGGCAACGCCGGGCGCGGCCTCATATCGCCTCTGCGCATCTGTGGTACAAACCAGCCCCGTGATTATGTGTTCCAGAGCCGCAATTCGTGGAACTCGGTCAAGCTCATCAACCGCTCGTGGGCGCAGACTGTCGGTTTCACGGGCACTTCTATCCGCCCGTCGAGGTCTTCTGGTGAGCTTACGATAGGCACTCTCGACACCGAGGACTATAATCCTTTCTCATCGACTACGATTTTCCACAACGGCAAGCTGACCATCAAGGATGTTACAGACGGCGAGGGGAACCAGGTGCCCTTCCGTGCCATCCCCTCCCGCGACTATACTCAGATTATACTCGGTGACCTTGCCACAAAGATTAATGTCAACTTTACATCCTCGGGCGACCTCACGGTCTACGGGGCGTCACTTTCGGGTGACCGTCCGGGTGTGTTCTATCATGCGATAGGCAACAACGGCGCCACCTATGACTCGTATAACCGTATCGGAAGTGTGGGAGTGGGTATCAACCCCCTTCATCCCGACCTGGTCATCATCTCGCTCGGCACCAACGAGGCTTTCGGCCGTCAGGACACAGGCGGCTTCAAGCGCTCGATTGACAGGCTTGTCTCAAACATCCGCATGGCCAATCCCAATGCCCTACTGCTGCTCACGACACCTATGGAGTGTCACAAGAGCGTCGTGACAAAGAAGAAAGTCCGTGTGCGAAACAAGGCGCGTAAAGGGCGCAAGGCCACATATCGTACAGTCACCCGCACGAGCAAGTCATACGCGGTCAACCGCAATGTCGAGCCTCTCCGCAAAGTCATTCTTGACTACGGCCGGGAGAAAGGCATAGCCGTCTACGACTGGTATGAGGTGGCCGGCGGCACCGGCGCAAGCTCATCGTGGATTAGTTCCGATTTGTTTGCCAAGGACCGTGTCCACCACACCCATAAGGGTTATAACCTGGAAGGGCGCCTGCTCTACGACGCAATAATGGACGCACTGAGAACGCAAAATTGATTTCGCTCATTTTTATATAACACACCCCAATTACATTGCTTATTTCTTGATTAAAGGTGGATACTCTAAGCGCTTTTTTTTCAGAATTTGTATCGACTCTCACCTCGTATATTGACAGTGTCAATATAGACCTCCACAAGCTTGTGGACGTGCTTCTCTATGACCCTTCACAGCCTCTTTTATTCAACACCGGCCTTTTCATGTTGCTGTTTACGGTATTCATGTGCCTATTTTGGATTGTCAAGGGCGTGAGGGTACTGAAAATGGCATTGGTCATATTGTTCTCGCTCTATTTCTATTATAAATCCTCGGGACTCTGCTGTCTGATACTGCTCGGTGTATGCGTGAGCGACTATGTTCTCGGCCTGCTTATGGAAAAGGCCTCGAGGAATGATGCTGTGATAGCCAAGCGCTCCATAGTGCTTCTCAATGTGCTTGTCAATGTCGGTATGCTGGCCTATTTCAAGTATTTCAACCTTATCCTCGACACTCTATCCGGGTTCATGACGGCAGATATAAGCGTGGAGTCAATCATCCTTCCCGCGGGTATATCTTTCTTCACCTTCCGGTCGATAAGCTATATTGTCGACCTCTACCGCGGACAGTTGCAGGCATGTCACAATCTATTTGACTATATATTTTTCCTCACATTCTTCCCCCCGCTTCTCGCAGGCCCCGTCGTGAGGGCCAAGGATATGCTTCCGCAGATAAAGGCCAACCCTGTCGTCACCCGCGACATGACTTCGGAGGGAATCTACCTCATCATCCTCGGCCTTATAAAGAAGGTGGTCATAGCTGACTTTATAAGCGGCAACTTTGTGGACCGCGTGTTTGACAACCCTGCCCTCTACAGCGGCTTTGAAAACCTCATGGCCACTATCGGCTTCACCGTGCAGCTCTATTGTGACTTCTCCGGCTATAGCGACATGGCCATCGGCATAGCACTCCTCATGGGTTACCGTTTTATGGAGAATTTCAATGCTCCCTTCAAGGCTCAGAACCCGACAGAATTTTGGCATCGCTGGCACATATCACTTTCGACATGGCTGCGCGACTATGTCTACATTCCCCTCGGAGGGAACAGGTGCTCGCGCTCGCGCATGTATTTCAACCAGTTTGCCACTATGGTGATAGGAGGCCTATGGCACGGCGCATCGTGGATGTATGTCATATGGGGTGCCATACATGGAAGCCTGCTTGTGATTCACAAATTTATTCGCCGTGTCTTCCCGTTGAGCATGACAGAGACGGTGGTGACCGATGCCGGCGAGGTAATCATGGTCCGTAGCGAGGGGTCATCCTCTCCGCTGATAAAGGGCTTCAACATGATTCTCACATTCATGCTGGTCTCCATAGCCTTTATGTTCTTCCGCGCTCCCTCGATGGAGAGCGTCGGCATGATGTGGCACCAGATGATTTTTGACTTCCACCTTTCGGTGGCGCCTCAGTTTGTCGAAAGCTATCTTGAGATAGTCGTGCTGATAGTCGGGGCATACATTATCCATGTCTCACCTTCGGCGATAACCCGCAGCCCGCGCCGTCTCTTCGACGCGTCACCTGCCATAGTGCAGGCTCTGATTCTCGCCTCAGTAATAATTCTCGTAATCCAGGTGCGTCAGAGCGACATTGTCCCCTTCATATATTTGCAGTATTAAAGGCTGTAAGTTTTTTGACGATTTTAGTTAATTTAATTAAGCTTGATTGACTATTATTGAAAAAAAACAGCTAACTTTGGGTTGTAATAATTTTTCACCCCTTAAATTCGCAAATATAATGCTAAGACCCGAAGATCTTGAACTCTTGAAAAACAAAGGGATAAGCGAGGCAGAAGTTGAATCGCAGCTCCGGCGCTTCGTGACAGGATTTCCTTATCTGAAAATCAGTGATGCCGCCCGTGTGGGAGCCGGCATATTCCGCCTTGACGATGAAGAGGTTGCTTCAGCGCTCGAGCGTTGGAAAGAATATCTGAAACATGGCGGCGAGGTGTGCAAGTTTGTGCCCGCTTCCGGCGCTGCTTCCCGAATGTTCAAGGCTCTGTTTGAATATGTTGACGGTGGTACTGACGAACTCAAGGAAGGGACTCCCGTGGCAAAGCTTATCGCTGATATCGACAAACTCCCCTTCCTTCCCGAACTTCGTGAGACAGTGAGCCGTCTCTACGGCAAGACCCTTGACGAGATGCTTGCCGAAGGTCGCAACCGTGATATTATTGCAGCCATCGTCAATCCCGAAGGCATGAACTATGGCGGTCTGCCCAAGGGACTTCTGAAATTCCATACCTATCCCGAAGGTTCGCGCACTCCTATTGAGGAGCATCTCACCGAGGGCGCGCAGACAGCTGCCAACTCCAAGGGCATCGTCAACCTCCACTTCACCGTTTCGGCCAACCATCGCAAGCTCTTCGAGGAGAAGCTCGCAGAGGTGATACCCGCTACCGAGAAGCGCACGGGTGTCAAGTTCAATGTGTCCATGAGTGAGCAGAAACCGTCGACCGATACTATCGCCGTGAATCCCGACAACACTCCCTTCATGGAGGACGGCCACCTTCTGTTCCGTCCCGGCGGTCACGGTGCGCTTATTCAGAACCTCAACGATATGGAGTCGGCTGTCGTATTCATAAAGAATATCGACAACGTTGTTCCCGATTCGAAGCGTGGCGACACTATACGCTATAAGGAGGTGCTTGGCGGACTTCTCCTCCAGGTGCATGACCAGATTGAGGAGGACCTACTCGCTATTGAAGAGAAGGTATATACCTCTGACGACCTCAAGCGGATGGTCGATTACCTCAACAACGTCCTCAATGTCCGTGATGCAAAACTCGAAAGCATGGACGATGATAGCGTGGTCGAATATATCAAAAACAAACTCAACCGTCCTCTACGCGTTTGCGGCATGGTGCGCAACGAGGGAGAGCCCGGCGGCGGTCCCTTCATCGCCTACAATCCTGATGGCTCTACCTCTCCCCAGATTCTTGAGAGCAACCAGGTGGATCCCAAGAATGAAGAGTATATGAAGATGATGTCGACCGCGACACACTTCAACCCGGTTGACCTCGTATGCTACATCAAGGACATTCACGGCAACAAGTTCGACCTCCCCTCATACGTCGACCCGGCCACAGGCTTCATATCTTCGAAGTCAAGCCACGGCAAGGAACTCCGAGCTATGGAGCTTCCCGGCCTTTGGAACGGTGCGATGAGCGACTGGAACACTGTCTTTGTCGAGGTTCCTATCTCTACATTCAACCCCGTCAAGACAGTCAACGACCTCCTTCGTCCCGCCCACCAGCAATAATGCTCCAGAGCTTTTAGCGAACAGGAAAAATATGTGCATCCGTCACCTCTTAATCCTCAGAAACGGAGGTGATGGATGCTTTTTTTGTAATATCGACTTTCCTAAAGCCTCTCTCGTGTGTTATAAGTATAGTATAAAAAGCTATCACGATGAGCAAGAGAGATGAAATTAAGAAAATCTGGACTGAGTGTTTCAACGATTCCCGCCAGTATGTCGACATGTACTTCAACCAGGTGTATCGTGACGACGAGGCCCTTTTGTTGACAGACCAGTCAGGCGCGCCGGTCAGCAGCCTGATGCTTCAGCACTATACGATGTCATTCCACGGCGCCGAACCGGGCGTCAGCTATATAGCGGGTGCGGCCACCAAGCGCTCGAAGCGCGGCCACGGCTACATGACCCGTCTGATGTCCGAGGCTCTCGAGGAGTCGGCTGCCCGCGGCGACATGCTGTGCTCTCTCATTCCTGCTGATGAGGCTCTCTATTTCTTCTATCGTCGCTACGGATTCTCGACCGTGTTCTATACAAAGGAGCAGCGCTTCACCTCGTTCCATGCTTTCCCGGTCAGAGGGGAGTATCATCATGTCGACAATCAGGTGGACGACGAGGTCTGGTGCGCTTTCAACCGCTTCCAGCGAAGCCGCCGATGCTATATTCTTCATTCCCAGCGCGATTTCTTCAATATACTCTCGGATTTGAAGGCTGACGGTGGTAATTTTGTGGTGATGTCCCGTTTCGACGAGGACTGCGGCAGCGAGATTGTTTCTATGGCATGGGGTGTCCGACGTGACGACATACTCCTCGTGACAGACGTCATGGGTGAGGACCGCGACTCCCGCTCGGCAGCCATGAGGCAGCTGAGATGCCTGAACGGAAATCTGCCGGTGCTCCTCTACGGGCATCCCGACGACTCGATAGGAGGCAGGCTCATGCCCCGTGGCATGGGACGCCTTGTAAACGTGGGTAAGGCTCTCTCAATCATCGCAGCTGCCTATCCCGACTTCAAATGTCGTGTCAGAGTGACCGACAAGTTGCTCCCTGCGCTCAACTCCCACACTTTCATAGTTGAAAATGGGAATTGTGAGATTGATGACAGCTATAGCGGCCGGCTCGATTTTGATGTCCCGGTCGACGTAATGACTGACATTGTTTTCAGCTCCGAAACGATAGGCTCCATAGTCCGCTTCCCCTCAGTGAGACCGATGATAAGCCTCATGTTAGATTAAAAAGAATACAAACATATATAGAAATTTATGATTATCAATTCAGCACGCTTTGTAATATCCAATTCCTCGCCCGGAAAATGCCCCGATGACTCACGTCATGAATATGCTTTCATCGGACGCAGTAATGTGGGTAAGTCCTCGCTAATCAACATGCTCACCTCGCGCAAGGGCCTGGCCAAGACCTCATCGACCCCGGGGAAGACCATGCTTATAAACCACTTCCTTGTCAATGACGAGTGGTATATAGTCGACCTTCCCGGCTATGGCTTTGCAAGCAGGGGCAAGGAGCAGCGCGAGCAGTTGGAGAAGATGATCAGAGGCTATATCCTGAACCGCGCGGAGATGACCAATCTCTTCGTGCTCATTGATTCCCGCCATAAACCGATGAAGATAGACCTCGAATTTTTCAACTGGCTCGGAGAGAACGGGGTCCCCTTCTCGATTGTGTTTACCAAGCTTGACAAGATGGGTCCGCAGGCCGGCAAGAGAAATGTCGAGGAATACTGCAAGATACTTCTTGAAACCTGGGAGGAACTTCCCCCTGTCTTCCTGACGTCGAGCGAGACCGGCAAGGGGCGCGAGGAACTTCTCGACTATATCGGGCAGCTCAACAAACTTCCGCTCGAATAACGGCTTTCCGAACTGTCTCTACGAACACTTCGATTCGCAGACGTGTTATATCAATGTGAATATTGGAAATTGGTCTTTGATTAATTTTATAAGAATTATGGAAAAGGATAAAAAACACATTGACAAAGAGTCTGCCTCACAGGATTTTCGAGGTGTCGCCGTCAACATAGCGGATGACAACAAGGTTACACCCTCAATGGTCAACAAGGATGTGAAAGAACTTAACAACAATCCACGCAATGATGATATGTAAGTTAGCCGTGTCGTCTCGATTGTAATCGCTAAAACAACAGCTGTCGATTCGTCCAAGAATCCGGCAGCTGTTTGTTTTTAGCGGGGCTGCACGGGGGTGTTGCGATATTGAAGAAAATTTCTTAACTTTGTAAGTTGAGAAATCCAAAATTTAACGCCCTCCAAGACTAATGAAAAGGACTTTAATCATACTTCTGACAACTATTTTCGGGATTTTTGTGCTCTCTGCCTCGTCGCTCACATGGAGCGCCGGCGAGAGGAAGGTCATAAGCATAGCACCTCCTGCCGCAACAGGCCTTGACGAGCTGTGTGTCATATACTCGCCACAAAATGCCAAAGTGTCATTCCCGGCGGTGTCCGCCGGGGCGGTGAAGTGGTCGCGCTACTCGAATCTTGGTGGTGGCTATGCTGAGGAGATTGCATCCGGCATCAGTTTTTCCAGTGGATTGTCGACACTCGAGAGGGTAGAGGGCGACATGGGCTATATCGTCGAGACTGGTGGCCGCCAGTTTTGCTTCTGGGTCGTTGATTACAGCAAACATCCTTTCAATGTAAGCTCCGTCACCGAGTCGGCCGAGAAGGATTGCTCATTGTGTATGCTTGATGTCGACGGCGTCGGTGAGGAGATGGTCTATTACGGCATCAACGGACGCCGCTTCACCCTTGACCGTGAAATTTCATTGAAATACCGCAGCCTTGTGGCCGATCATGAGAATATTATGTTTACGGAGACAGAGGTAGAGGAAAGCTTCCCCTTCCTCTCGCACCCGTTGAGGACTCCGGCGCCTCTCTGTCCGACCGAATTCGAGCTTTCAGGTGACCGCTTTCTTAGAGAGTGGGGCGAAGAGTTAGTGGTGGTCTCCCCCGTGGTGCAGCCTTACGCGGTCATGGCTGTGACATCAGCCGTGCAGAATGTCCGCGACGCTGACAATGAGGTCAAGCCGGGCGACGGCGAGACGCTCGGCGGTTCCGCCCCTTGCGAGATTACATTTGACGCGGCTGTGACTGACGGCGCTGTCTTCCGTGAGTGGCAGATTTCACAATATGAGGAGTTCGAGGATGTGGACTTGCGTATTTCCGACCTGAATTTTACACATACCTTCACAGATGAGGGCACTACATACGTCCGCTTCGTCTGTGCCAATGCCGACGGTACCTGCGAGTACTACGGCGATGTCTATACAATCTCAATCGGTGAATCGTCACTTCGCTGCCCCAATGCTTTTTCTCCCGGAAATGCTGACGGTATCAATGATATTTGGAAAGTCAGCTATTCGAGTATCATAAGTTTCGAATGTCATATTTTTGACCGTTACGGTCGAAAGATTATCTCTCTGACCGACCCCTCGCAGGGGTGGGACGGAAAATACAAGGGTAAACTTGTGCCCACCGGGGCGTATTATTATGTAATCAAGGCCAAGGGTGCTGACGGAAAGAACTATGACCTTGCAGGTGACATAAATATATTAAACTACAAACCATAAACCATAAACAAAAAATGAACAAGTATCACAAGACGATTATCGGATCAGTGGGAGTGCTCTCGTTGATCGCGTTTTTCATCCCATTCGAGGACGCCCGTGCTGTCAGTGCCTCAGACTCGGAAGTAGTCGAGGTCAGTGTTTATTCGGATGTAGTCAACCCGAGGATTCCGACATCCGTCAAGTTTGCCGGAAAGACAGTGGATCTCGACAAGACAGACCGCTGGGAACGTCTCGACCGCGAGCTTACGGCTATGGCCTACACTCACGGCAATACGCTTCTGACTATCAAGAGAGCTAATAGGTACTTCCCGGTTCTCGCACCTATATTGAAGAAAAACGGAATACCCTCCGACATGATATATCTCGCCGCCATTGAGAGCTCTCTCAATCCCCGCGCGCTTTCAGGCGCCAAGGCCGGTGGTTTGTGGCAGTTCATGCCCTCGACCGGCAAGGAATACGGCCTCGAGGTCAATGATTATGTCGATGAGCGCTATGACCCCGTCAAGGCGACAGAGGCCGCCTGTAAGTATTTAAAAGACGCTTATGCCAAATATGGCAACTGGGAGTCGGTGGCTGCGAGCTACAACGGAGGCATGGCCCGCATCACCAATGAGCTTGCCGCCCAGCAGGTCGACACGGCCTACAATCTCTATCTCGCCGATGAGACCATGCGCTACATCTTCAGGCTTCTCGCCATGAAACTTATCATGGAGAATCCACGTCAGTACGGTTTCCAACTTGCTGCCGACCAACTTTATCAGCCGATGGACTGCAAGGTTGTCGAGGTTAGTACCCCGGTCGACGACTGGGCTGCCTGGGCCAAGGAGCAGGGAATCGACTATATGACCCTCCGCGACAACAACCCCTGGATACGCGCAAAGTCGCTTCCTAACAAGACTGGAAAAACTTATAAAGTCAATATACCCACTAAAGAATCTCTGTCGCGCTCGCGGCAGGCCAAGTCGGTCTATAATCCGGCCTGGGTTGGTGAGTGACCATAAGTGTTGATAATCAAAAAATGACAACAGAACAGAATATCAATCAAAATAACAAAAAATATTCCCACGGGACACTGAGTGTGAACGGGGCGAGAGTGCACAATCTTAAAAACATTGATGTCGACATCCCCCACAACACACTCACTGTCATAACCGGGCTTAGCGGCAGTGGAAAGTCATCGCTTGCCTTCGACACTATTTTTGCCGAAGGGCAGCGGCGCTACATTGAGACCTTCTCCGCATACGCTCGCAACATGCTTGGCAATCTTGAGCGTCCTGACGTTGACAACATATCGGGACTCAGCCCGGTCATAGCCATCGAGCAGAAGACCATCAATAAAAATCCGCGAAGCACCATAGGCACCACTACCGAGGTCTATGACTTCCTCCGCCTTCTCTACGCGAGGGTGGGAACGGCTGTCAGCTATGTCACCGGGGAGCCGATGGTCAAGTATACCCGCGAGCAGATTGTCAATCTCATACTTGAAAAGTTTGACGGCCACAAAGTCTATATCCTTGCACCACTGGTTAAGAATCGAAAGGGACACTATAAGGACCTCTTCGAGCAGCTTCGCAAGAAGGGCTTCCTGACAGTCCGCGTCGACGGGGAGTTGCGTGACCTGACGCTCAATATGATGGTCGACCGCTATAAGAACCATGACATAGAGCTGGTAATTGACAGGCTCAAAGTGTCGCCGAAGGATGTCAGCCGCCTCGAGGCCACAGTCCAGGACGCGCTGCGCCAGGGCGACAAGCAGGTGATGATTTATGATGTCGACAATGACCGTGTGTCCTACTATTCGCAGACGCTTATGGACGCTGCGAGCGGCATATCATATCGCGAGCCGGCTCCCCACAACTTCTCCTTCAACTCTCCGCTCGGCGCATGCCCCTGCTGCAAGGGCCTGGGCTATGTCAATATCGTCGACCGTGAGAAGATCATACCGAATCCCTCGCTTTCAATCCATGAGGGAGCCATACTGCCCTTGGGTAAGTATCGCAACGCTATGATATTCTGGCAGATTGACGCTATCTGCAAAAAATATGGCTACACACTCAAGACCCCGGTTGAAAAGCTCCCCGAGGAGGCTATGAATGAAATCCTTAACGGTACATCAGAGCGCCTCGTGATTGAGAATGAGACTATGGCCACCTATAATTATTTCCAGTCCTACGACGGGCTTGTGAAATATATAGAGATGCAGCAGTCCGACGAGGCTTCGGCTGCGGCAAAGAAATGGAGCGAAGGATTTTTCTCCCGAGGGGTATGCCCGGTGTGCAATGGCGACCGTCTTAACAAGGAGGCTCTCCACTTTTTCGTCGACGGCAAGAACATTGCCGACCTCTGCCGCCTCGATATAGCCGATCTCTACGAATGGTCGCAGGGACTTGAGGAGAGGCTTTCGCCGACGCAGTCAGTGATTGCTCACGAGATTATGAAAGAGATTCGCGGACGCCTGCGCTTCCTCGTGGATGTAGGTCTGGAGTATCTGCAACTTAATCGTGCGTCGGCCACGCTGTCGGGCGGCGAGAGCCAGCGCATACGTCTGGCCACACAGCTCGGCAGCCAGCTTGTCAACGTGCTCTATATTCTCGATGAGCCTTCGATAGGCTTGCACCAGCGCGACAACCGACGGCTGATTGATTCACTGAAACGCTTGCGCGACGCCTCCAACTCAATCCTCGTCGTCGAGCACGACAAAGATATCATGCTTGAGGCGGACCATATCGTCGACATCGGGCCAAAGGCCGGTCGCAAGGGTGGGGAAGTGGTGTTCAGCGGCACTCCCGGAGAGATGCTTGAGACCGATACACTCACAGCCCGTTACCTCAACGGCAAAGACCTCATCGAATGGAAGAGCAATCCTCGCAAGGGGAGTGGCAAGAAGCTCGTGCTCCGCGGTGCGAAGGGCAACAATCTACATGATGTCACTCTAACGCTCCCGCTCGGGAAGCTTATATGCGTGTCGGGTGTGTCGGGCAGTGGCAAGTCCTCGCTTATCAATGCCACCCTTCAGCCAATCCTGAGTCAGAAATTTTATCGCTCGCACACAGCCCCGCTTCCCTATGATAAGATTGAGGGCCTGGAGAATATAGACAAGGTGGTCACTGTCGACCAGTCACCCTTAGGAAAGTCCCCGCGCTCCAATCCTGCGACTTATACAGGAGTGTTTACTGCTATTCGCGATCTCTTTGCCTCACTGTCAGAGGCAAAGATCCGTGGTTACAGGCCGGGGCGTTTCTCGTTTAACGTCGCCGGCGGACGATGCGAGACCTGTGCCGGCAATGGCTACAAGACCATAGAGATGAACTTTCTCCCTGACGTGCTCGTTCCCTGCGAGACATGCGGCGGAAAGCGCTACAACCGTGAGACTCTTGAGGTCAGGTTCAAGGGTAAGTCGATAGCCGATGTGCTCGACATGACAATCAACCAGGCTGTGGAATTTTTCGCCGGGATACCTGCGATAATCAATAAGATAAAGGTCCTTCAAGACATAGGTCTCGGCTATATAAAGCTCGGGCAGCCCTCGTCGACACTTTCAGGTGGTGAGAACCAGCGCGTGAAGTTGGCCACAGAGTTGTCGCGCCGCGACACCGGCAACACTCTCTTTATCCTCGACGAGCCTACGACAGGTCTGCATTTCGAGGACATCAGAGTGCTCCTCGGTGTGCTCAACCGCCTTGTCGACAAGGGAAATACCGTCCTCGTCATCGAGCATAATCTCGATGTGGTGTGCTCGGCAGACTATATTATCGACATGGGGCCCGGCGGGGGCAAGCACGGGGGCAACATCATTGCTACCGGCACCCCGCTTCAGATTGCCAAGTCGGATTCCCCCACAGCTAAATTTGTCAGGGAAGTGCTTGAATCACAGGGCGTAGAATTTAAGCGCCCGTAACAATGGTATACGTCAAATTCTCAGATAAAAAAAATCCTGTCTCCGCCACGGAGACAGGATTTTTGGTTTTGACGTTTAAACTAACATGAAGAAATTATATATAAAATAATTTTTTAGCGCTGGGCGCGGTCCTTAGCCTTGCCACCGTGGTGATGACGGCCATCTTTCCCTTTGGCCATCTTGCCATGCTGGGGACCTTTGAAGGCCTGGTCAACATAACTGTTTTCAAGGAATTGCACATACTGCTCGGGAGTAAGGATGTTCTTCACCTTTGCGAGGTAGTCGCGGCGGTTTTGAATACGCTTCTCGGCCATCTGCTTTCTCTGTGCCTGCTTTTCAGCTTTGGCTTCGGTCTTAGCCTTGGCAACGGTCTCTTTGTTGGGCTTCAGTGCCTGCAAGTCGGCCTTCTGCTTGTCGGTAAGGTTGAGCCCTGCGAAAGGATTGTATTTTGCGGCGTCCTTATTGGGACAGGGTTTGCCACATTCGGTTTTAGCCTTGCAGTTGCTGGTAGTGTTTGTAGGAGTCTGTGCTGCGGCTGAGAAGGCAGTCATGGAAGCGAAAAGTACAGCGATGCTGAGAATTGATTTTTTCATAAATGAGTTGTATAATATTAAATTGATTAATGTTTGTGTCAATGTCGCTGTCAAGCGATTTTATTAATATGACAATCCGAACCATTAATGGTTTAAATTATGGATTTTAGATTTAACATACTTTGTATCAATGGTTAAAATAACTATCTGTGAAGGGCTTCGGAAGGCCGTTAGAGATATTAACCGCCCTTCTGTCGAAATAAGCTTGAAATTTAATTGGAAAATTATTAAATTTGCATGTTTAAATGAACTCTAAGAAATCATGAATAAATCAGGCAAATTCATAGCGCTTTCGCTTCTGACTCTCCTCGTGTCCTGCTCCGGCGGCAACAAGTGGAGCCTTAACGGTAAGATTACAGGTCTAAATGAAAATGATATAGTTGTCCTTGAGGGCAATAACCAGGGTTATTGGTATCCTATGGATACAATAAAGACGTCGTCTGACGGCTCATACTCCTACAGCCACGAGGCGCAGGGCTATCCCGACATCTATCGTCTGAGGATAGGGGAGAAGTCGGTCTATTTCCCGATTGACAGCATCGAATCATTGAAATTGTCGGGCGACGCCCCCTCGATTGATAAGGACTACACTCTCACCGGCTCCGCCCAGGCCGAGAACCTCGTCAGGGTCGACAGCCTGATTCTCGCAGCGGCGGCCAAGGACGGTGCCGCCGCTGTTGCCACTAACGCAGAGCTCAAACGTACATTCGGCAATATGATTATAGCCGATCCCGCCGGCATTGTCACCTATTATATTATTAACAAGAGCATGGGTGGCAAGCCGCTCTTCAATCCGGCTGACAAGGGTGATCTCAGAATCATCGGAGCCGTGGCAAACGCTTTCAACGAGCGCCGTCCGACTGACCCGCGCAATGCCTATCTGCGCACACTCTTCCTGAGCAACCGTCCGCGTACCATTAGCGCCAAGAGCGACAGCGAGCTTCCCGTTGCGCAGGAAGTGAGAGCCTTTGACATAAAGCTTTTTGACAATACCGGCAAGCAACATTCGCTCCTCGATGTCACTTCGAAGGGCGGTGTGGTGATTCTTAACTTCACAGCCTATACAGCCGACGCCTCCCCTGCCTTCAATGTGGCTCTCAACAAGGTATATGAGAAGTATCATTCCAAGGGGCTCGAGATATTCCAGGTGGCTTTTGACGATGACGAGTATGCCTGGAAGCAGACAGCCAAGAATCTCCCTTGGATTACAGTATTCAACGGACCTACTGACGGCGACAAGGCCCTCCGCGATTACAATGTCGGCGCTCTCCCCGCTATTTTCATCTTTGACAGAAACGGTGATGTCGTGGAGCGTGTGACAGATGTCAGCAAACTTGATTCTGCCGTGGCTTCAAGACTATAATTCTCTCATATACATCTCGTCAAAGCAATTAATTAAAGAAATTTCTACAACGCCTTATCCCCGCAGCATCCGAGTTGAAAACCTTCTATAGGATCCTCCGTTTCATTCTTGTGATATTGCTCGTGCTACCGTTGGCAGTGCCTATCCTCATGTATGTGTTGCTTTCCTTGCCTTCTGTACAGCAGAAGATAGCGTCGGAAGCGGAGCACGAACTGACATCGCTTCTCGGAACGGAGGTGGAGATAGGGCGTATGAGTGTCGCGCCGTTCAACAGGATTGTGCTCCGCGACGTCGTGGTCAAGGATTCGGCCGGGGTCGACGCTCTCGAGGTCGGGCATCTCGGTGCGGGCATCAGTTTCGGCGAGAGCCTGTGGGCAAAGCGCCCGGTCATCTCTTATGTCGAGCTGATTGACCTGACGATGTGCCTATATAAATCCTCGGCTGACTCGAAGCTTAACATACAGCCTATTATTGACCGCTTCAAGTCAGAGGATAAGAAGGATCCGGCCAAATTTGACCTTTCGGTAAACCTCGTTGTGGTCCGTCGCAGCAGCCTGTATTATGACGTGCTGGATGCCGTGCGTGTCGACTCGGCGCGTTTCGATAAGAACCATATTGCCATATCTGACATAAGGGCCGATATATGTGCGCCGCGCATCTCTGACGGAAAGATTGATGTCGAAATCAAGCGAATGGGCGCTGAAGCCCGCTGCGGTTTGCAGTTGCGTGAACTGACAGCTTCCGTGGTGGCTGACCGTGATATTATGTCGGTCAACAATGTCGTGGTTGAGATTGGAAATTCCCGATTTGCCTTTAACGACATGACTCTTCAGTCACCTCTCGGGGCTGATTTTTCACCTGCCGACATGTTTGTCTCCAAAATAGAGACACTTCCCGAAACATATATCACACTTTCGGACCTCGGCCCTTTCGCTGAATCGCTTCGGGGGATTGACGAGCGTGTCGAAATAGATTTTGAACTCGGGGGCAAGCTTGACAGCCTTGCCATTGACAGGTTCGAGCTTGAGTTGCCCGACCGCGATGCCCACGTCAGTGCTCACGGTCTGATTGAAAATCTGAGTAAGGGGAACGATTCTATTTCTGCTGACTTCCGCCGCCTGAATCTTGCTCTGAACATCCCTCAGGCGCTTGGCTTCATGCGCCCGTCGGGAAGCCTTCTCCATCATCTTTATCCAAAGCTGCTCCCTCTCGAGTCGCTCGGTGACATAAATCTTCTCGGCGACCTATCGCTCACTCCTCATGGTGTTGATTTCAACGGTTCACTCAACACGGCCTGTGGCAATGTTGACATGGATTGCGGGCTGCTGAAAATGGGGAAGGGTGATCCTTTGAGAGTCGACGGACGGGTGTCGTCGCTCTCGTTTAATCCTTCCTCGCTTCTGCCGCAACTTTCCGCACTCACGCAGATTGCATTTGATTCCGAAGCCGATCTCACTATAGTAAATAGCGGCAATATCAAGGGTTTCGCCACTCTCTCTGTACCTGAAATGACCTGGGGGGCTTATTATTTTTCAGATATAAATGCCAAGGCTGATTTTTCGGGTTCGAGGGTGGAAACAGAGATTAATTCCTCCTCACCGCTGATTGATTTCTCGGCTCGTGGCGGTGCCGACTTGAAGGGGGAGAAGGCTCTGAGTGAGTTTTATGCCGATATCCGACACTTCTCGCTCTCACCTTTTGTAAAGAAAGGGAGATTTCATGACTATTCTATTGCAGGAGGGGTTGATGTATCGGTCAAGGGCCGTAATCCAGACTCTTTGGAGGGCTGGGTCAAGGTTGACAACCTTACTTTCGCGGGTAGCGACGGGAAGTCGTTGCATATTCCGTATATGGAACTGGAGGCTGCCGGCGATGACTCCCTGCGGACCATAACTCTGCGAAGCCCGCAGGTCGATGCCGACCTTTCGGGCCATTTCAGCCTTAAAAATTTTGCCAGGGATGTGAAGGCCATTGTTGCATCAGTATATCCCTCGCTGGTTGAGGCCGACGAGGACTATTCGCCTGACATATCATGCACCCTCGGCATGACTGTCAAGGAGGATACGACTCTGACGAAGTTCTTCAAGGTCCCGGTCGACATCATATATCCTGCCAAGATTGACTCCTATATCCGAGGAGGGGAGGAAAAGATGTTAGGGCTTACGGTCGACATACCCTACCTTCGTAAGAAAGATAAATTAGTGGAGGGGACGCGCCTCTCGATGCTTGTCGACGGGGGCTCTGGAAGTTCGCAGCTTGCCGCACATACGGCTTTCCCGACCAAGGACGGTATGTGTGATGTGAATATAAACTCCGTCGGAGGTTGCGATTCGCTCGGCACAGATATTTCATGGAAGGTCGACCGTCAGGCGGAAATCAAGGGTAACTTCGACTTCGTCACCCGCCTAAGCCGCGATGAGGAAACACGTCAGCTGATGACTGACATTGCCATACGCAAGTCAAAAATGGTGTTCAACGACTCGGCGTGGACTGTGGATCCGGGCAGTATACATATAACTCCCGGACGCATAACGGTTGAAAATATAAGTGGCGGCCGTAGCGGCCAGTCACTGAGCATACGCGGGGTCGCTTCGGCAGATTCAGCTGACCGAATGGTTGTGAAACTTAAAAATATTGACCTTGACTATATATTCGAGACGCTTAATATCAGCGATGCCGTGCAGTTTGGCGGATGTGCCACGGGTGATTTCTACGGATTGCGCCTCCTCTCGTCAGAGCCTGTGCTCTATACACCGCGACTGCTTGTGGAGGGGCTGAAATATAACCACTGTGTCATGGGGGACGGCGACATCCGTTCCTATTGGAACCATGAGAGTAAGAGCATAGTCATTAACGCGGTCATTAATCAGATTAACGACCGGCAGTCGTTGATCGACGGCTTCATCAAGCCTATGAGCGAGGAGCTGGATTTCAAGTTCGTGGCGAGAAGTGCGCCTGTCGGATTCATGGCTCCTTTCATGTCGGCCTTTACTTCGAGGATAGGGGGTACTGTCTCAGGCAATGCCCATCTTTTCGGTACATTCAAGGATCTTGACATGACCGGCGACATATATGTCAAAGACCTGTCGATGAAGCTCGACTTCACCGATGTCACCTATACTACCACTGACAGCGTGCACATTACTCCGGGACGCATATCCTTTGAAAATGTGAAACTGGCTGACCGCTACGGAAAAACTGCCTTGCTCAGCGGCTACGTCACACACAACTATTTCCATGATCCCAAGTTCAGGTTCGACATCAAGGATGCCGACAACCTGCTCGTCTATGACGTTGGCGAGAATCAGACCGAGGACCCGTGGTATGGACGAATCTTCGGACGCGGTTCGGCTTCGGTCAAGGGTGTGCCCGGCCGCGTGGATATAAATGTCAATATGAGTACCTCTCCTGGGTCTACCTTCACATTTGTACTCACGGATGCCGAGCAAGCCAATGATTACACATTTATAACCCTCCGTGACCGCGACAAGGCCAAGAAAGATTCCATAGCGGCTCTCGACCCTACGCCGCTGATAGTCCGCCAGCTCAAAGAGAAAATCAAGAAGCAGGAGGAGGGCTCGCCGTCAGTCTATGCCATGACCTTCGAGGTTGGAATCACCCAGGCAGCTACGCTCAACATTATAATGGACCCCGTCGGCGGCGATAGGATTACAGCTCACGGCAATGGCCACCTGCGCATGACTTACTCCTCCGATGGCGACCTGAGAATGTATGGTGACTATACAATTGTCAACGGTACTTACAATTTCACTCTCCAGGATATTATTATCAAGGAGTTCAATATCCGGGAGCGGAGTAAGATTTCGTTCCTGGGCGACCCATATGCCGCACAGCTTGACCTCGTGGCCTCCTATACCGTAAATGCCAACCTCAGCGACCTCGACAAGTCATTCCTTGAGGACCGGGAGCTTAACCGCACAAATGTCCCCGTCGACGCACTCATGATAGTCCGCGGCGACATACGTCAGCCCGATATATCATTTGACCTCGAATTCCCGACGCTGACACGAGACACATATCGCAAGGTGCGCTCCATCGTCTCGACCGGCGATATGATGAACCGTCAGATTATCTATCTTCTTGCCCTCAACAAGTTCTACACACCGGACTATATGAGTGCCACGCATGGCAATGAACTGGTGTCAGTGGCTTCGTCGACTCTGTCGTCACGATTAGGCTCCATGCTCGGACAGCTGAGCGACAACTGGAGTATCGCACCCGCCATCCGAAGTGACCGTGGCGACTTCTCGGATGTGGAGGTCGACGTGGCTCTCTCAAGCCATCTGCTCAACAACCGCCTTCTCTTTAACGGCAACCTTGGCTATCGCGATAAATCGCTAAACAACAATAGCTTTATCGGCGATTTCGACATCCGCTATCTACTGAACCGCTCGGGCACCATACAGTTGAAGGCCTATAACCGCTACAATGACCAGAATTATTACCTGAAGAGCGCTCTGACCACGCAGGGGGTCGGAATTGTCTTCAAGCGTGACTTTGATAACATATTTTCCTTCCTCCGTCCCAAGAAAAAGAAGGATAATGAGAAGGAGGATAAGAAAAAAGAGGCTGTGAAGCAGGAAACTGACTCAATAATGGAGGTCAGAAAAAGAGTTCCGGCTGACAGCATCATTGACAGCCGCGGCGGGGAATGAGAGAAATGATATATCACGAAATTTCAACCAATATTTATCCACGTTATGAGAAAAAGTATTATTTCATTGGCTCTCCTGGGTGTATCGGCACTCGGAGCGGCAGCGGCCCCTCTCTGGCTGCGCAATGTGGCTATCTCTCCTGACGGCTCGACGATTGCATTTACCTATAAGGGCAATGTGTTCACTGTCCCTTCTAAGGGTGGTGACGCTCGTCAGCTCACCTCGGGAGGCAGCTACAACACATCTCCCGTATGGAGTCCCGACGGTTCGAAGATTGCCTTCGGCAGCGACCGCGAAGGTTCGATGGATGTTTTCGTCGTCAACAGTCGCGGAGGTGTGCCCAAGCGTCTGACCACAAATTCGGGCGGCGAGACACCGCTTGCCTTCAAGGACAATGAGCATGTGCTTTTCGCCGCCTCGGTGCTCCCCGACCGCAATGCTGCGCAGGGCGGTTTCAACCAGCAGGTATATAGCGTAGACCTCGAGGGACACCGCCCGGAGATGGTTGTGTCGCTCACGATGCCTGCGCTCAGTGTCAATCCTGACGGACGCATACTCTACCATGACAGAAAGGGTGTGGAAAACGTTTGGCGTAAGCATGAACGCTCCTCCGGCACCTCCGATGTATGGCTTTGGGACAATGGCAAGCATACGAAGCTGACTGATTTCAACGGCCATGACCTAAATCCTGTCTGGGCGCCTGACGGCTCGTTCTACTTTGTGAGCGAGGAGGACGGCACTCTCAATGTCTACAAACGTTCTATCGACGGTAAGCAGAAGAAGCAGCTTACCTCTTTCACCACTCATCCCGTCCGCTCTCTCTCCGCTTCCAACAACGGCTCTATTGCTTTCAGTTGGGACGGCGAGATATACACTATGAATGAAAACGGTGCTCCGCAGAAGGTCGACGTGACTATCGTCACCGATGACTATGCCTCACCGGCAGAGAAGTCTCTCCGTCGTGGTGGTGCTACGAGTATGGCAGTGTCGCCCGACGGCGAGCTTATAGCTTTCGTGCTCCGCGGTGATGTCTACATTACTTCGACAGAGTATAAAACCACCCGTCGCATAACCGACACTCCCGCCCAGGAGCGCTCGGTGGACTTCGCTCCTGACGGCCGCAGTATCGTCTATGATAGTGATCGCGACGGTATATGGCAGCTCTTCACTACCGAAATCAAAGATCCGTCAGAGAAGTCGATGCTCTATGCGTCAGAGTTGGTCGAAAAGCCTCTATACAAGAGTGACAAGCCGGCCTTCTTCCCCGATTACAGCCCTGACGGCAAGAAAGTGGCCTTCCTCGAAGACCGTACAACCCTCCGTGTGCTCGACCTAAAGAGCAAGAAGGTGACTACTGCTCTTGACGGCAAGTATAACTACAGCTATCAGGACGGTGACGTAGGTTTTGAGTGGGCTCCTGACAGCAAGTGGCTCCTCATCGACTACATCGGTGTCGGCGGCTGGAACAATTCGGATATCGCCCTCGTGAAAGCTGACGGCAGCGAGGTGGTCAACCTCACCGAGAGCGGCTACAGCAACGGCAGCCCGAAGTGGGTGCTCGGCGGCAAGGCTGTGTCCTACACAACAGGCAAGTATGGCTATAAAAGTCACGGCAGCTGGGGCAACGAGGGTGATGTCATGCTCATGTTCCTCGACGGCGAGGCCTACGACCGTTTCAACATGACCGAGGAGGAAGCCAAACTTGCTGATAAGGCTGAAAAAGAGAAAGCCGACAAGGAAAAGGGCGATAAGAAGGATGACAAGAAATCCAAGAAGGACAAGAACGGTAAGGGTGATGACAAAGCCGATAATAAAAAGGATGAGTCCAAGCCCCTCGCTTTTGACCTTGAAAACCGTCGCTACAGACTTGAAAGACTCACAGGCTCCTCGTCGAAGCTTGGTTCATACTACGTCGACCCGAAGGCTGAGAAGCTCTACTATGTGGCATCCAGTCCCGACGGACGCTCGCTCTATGAGCGTGACCTCAAGGAGGGTGACACCAAGGTGCTTGCCAAGGGCCTCAGCGCATGGGGCATGATTCCCGACAAAGATGGTAAGAATGTATTCGTCATGGATGGCAGCGGCATCAAGAAGGTGACGCTCGCATCCGGCAAGCTCACCCCTGTATCCTTCGAGGCCGAGTATACCCGTCGTCCCGCCGACGAGCGCAACTATATCTATGAGCACATGTGGCGGCAGGTACTTGACAAATTCTATGATCCGAAGCTCCACGGAGTGGACTGGAACAAGTATCGCGACGAGTATGCCAAGTTTCTTCCCTACATCAATAACAATTATGATTTTGCCATACTCCTGAGCGAGATTCTGGGCGAGCTTAACGCTTCGCACACCGGCGGTGGTTATCATCCCGGTCTGTCTCGCCTTCCCACCTCGCAACTTGGTGCCTTCTTTGATGAAAACTATAATGGTGATGGTCTGAAGATTGCCGAAGTTATAAAGCGCGGCCCTCTGTCGCCAAAGAATGTAGGCATCGAGGCCGGCGATATTATTCTTGCAATCAACGACTCGCTCATTCTTGCCGGCCAGGACTACTATCCGCTCCTCGAAGGCAAGAAAAAGGTGAAACTCAATGTCAGGAAGGCCAATGGCGACAAGAAGAACGTATATGTCAAGACCGTAAGCCCCGGAGCTATATCAAATCTTCTTTATCAGCGTTGGGTTGAGCGCAACGAGTATATTGTTGATAGTGTCTCAGGCGGACGTATAGGTTATGTTCATGTCGAGGGAATGAACGGGGCAAGTTTCAGCGAGGTATATGACCGACTGCTCGGCAAGTATCGCAACTGCGACGCTGTCGTGGTCGACACCCGTCACAATGGTGGCGGCTGGCTTCACAATGACCTTGCACTCCTCCTCGGCGGTAAGGAATATGTGCGTTTCAGTCCCCGCGGACAGTATATAGGTACAGAACCTTTCTCACAGTGGACCAAGCCCTCTGTGATGCTTGTTGACGAGAGCAACTATAGTGACGCCCACGGTTCTCCATACGTCTACCAGACATTGAAGATAGGCGACGTGGTCGGTGCTCCTATCCCCGGCACAATGACAGCCGTATGGTGGGAGACTCAGATTGATCCGTCAGTATATTTCGGTATCCCGCAAGTGACATCTCTTGACCGCAACGGCCAGCCTCTCGAGAACAAGCAGCTCAATCCCGATGTGCTTATCTATAATACTCCCGAGAATGTGCTTCGAGGTGTCGATGATCAGCTTATCGGCGCTACCAAGCATCTCATGAAGAAGACAGCCAAGAAATGATGAATCCTTAATTGGATTCCATGCTAACGAAACTTGGGATTCCCCGGCTGACGGGGAATCCCAAGTTTATTTTATTGTCAGGACGCTATAATGCGCCGGTCTGCCGGATGAGAACGATGACGTATGCGATGTAGAGCAGAACCATTACGGCTCCCTCTATGCGGGTGATAGTGCGCTGTCGGAAGAACCAGCCGAAGAACCAGAAGAGGAGGCAGGACCCGAAAAGCACGAGTAGGTCGAGATTGCTGATTGAGCCGAAGGCGAGCGGACGTACTGTGGCCGTCGTGCCGAGCACCATGAATATGTTGAATATGTTGCTGCCGATGACGTTTCCGACAGCCATGCCGCTTTTGCCTTTGACGGCAGCCGTAATTGATGTGGCCAGTTCGGGCAGCGATGTGCCGGCTGCCACGATTGTAAGGCCGATTATGGCGTCGCTCACACCGAGTGCCGATGCAATGCCGGAAGCTCCCGCTACGAAGCGGTCACCTCCGTAGATAAGGCCTGCAAGTCCGCCGGCGATATATAGTATTGCCCTCCACAAGGGCATATCCTTGACGCCGGTCGGGCTGTCGGTATCCGCTTCCGTGCCATTTTTGGCCTGTGAGAATGTGTAGCGCATGAATATCAGGAAGAAAAGCAGGAGAATGATGCCGTCGGAGCGTGAAATCATTGGCTCCGCGGCTCCGTCAAGCATCGGAGTGTTG
Organism: uncultured Duncaniella sp.; assembly: GCA_910586665.1. Taxonomy (GTDB): domain Bacteria; phylum Bacteroidota; class Bacteroidia; order Bacteroidales; family Muribaculaceae; genus Duncaniella. Next base: position 33,504 of record CAJUIX010000001.1, on the reverse strand, counting down.
CCCATGACGAGCAGCACGAGTGCCGATAGGATTACGAGCGGGATTTCCTTGGTCATTATTCCCTTGCCTATTTTGATAGGTGAGAATAAGGCTGTCATGCCGACAATAACCAGTATGTTGAAAATATTGCTTCCGACCACGTTGCCGATAGCCATTTCGGTGCTTCCGTTGAGCGCAGAGATAAAACTAATGGTTAGTTCGGGAGCGGATGTGCCGAAGGCTACTACTGTCAGACCTATCACAAGGTCACTGACTCCCCAGCGCTTAGCTATGGCCGACGCGCCGTCGGTCAGAATGTTCGCTCCGACCAAAATAAGTCCCAAGCCAAATAACAGGAAGAAAATATTCAGAATCATGATTATTATATATGAAATTCAAATAGTTGATTATATAGTCTTAAAACGCGCATCCGCCCTAATTGTTAAAGTAAAAATATAATATTAAAGAAGAAAGATCAACGACAGCGACCGTTGACCTTTCTTTTTTTAATCACTGTACCTCGGAGGGGAATCGAACCCCTATCTGAAAATTAGGAAACTCCTAACTCAACTTTGATTATCAACCAGATACAGAGCTGAACGCGGATTTTGTAGAACTATTGTGGAATTTCCGCTAAAATTCCAAATCCCCGCGCCTCTTTCGGGGCTAACGGGGATTGTTCTGCAACACCGACTACAAGTAATCGGTTGTGCAAAGTTAGCACTTTTATTTGGAACGTGCAAACACATTATTTATTTTATAGTGGAACAATAAAAATAGCGGGCAACCTCACGGCCGCCCACTACTCTAATCTAACAGTTACTACAAGAAAAATCTTAGAGCCTATTTCAGCTCTATGTATTCGGTGTATGTGATTTTCGTGTGGGGATTGCTGCTTACAACCTCTTGGCGTATGGCTTTCGTACCCCACTTGATAAACCAGAATTTTTTAGGGACGCGGTGGATAATCTGCCTAATGGTATCATTTGAAACTACATCAAGCGAAACATCACGCCCACGGATTTCTCCGGCAACGTCAACCCACGCATCGCTCCACTTGAACATCTTGAGGCTGTCAAGCACTCCATCCCGATACACAATGCTATCGCGTATCTGGGTAATCACCTTAACCTCGGTCTGGGTTGCAGTCGTGGCGGCGGCTTGGAGGCGTTTGACTTTCACACCCAACTCATCAGCCGTTTGGCAAACGTGTTGATAGTTGCGCTCCAACTCGGAATAGGATAACTCCAGCCTTTGAACGGAGGCGGCCGAATTGCCGGCCTCCGTTTCAAAGTAGGTTGCCTTATCCATAAGAGCGGTGTTGTTGGCGGTCAATCTCTCATTGTCCTCTGAAAGCGACTTGCATTTGCTCCATAAGGAGCATACAGTAATCACCAGCACCGCTACAATAAGAATGATAGGCTTTTTCATGCGCCAATGGATTTGAGGTAACTTACGATACCGTCAACGTGGAGTTTGACAATAGCCTCCTTGCCTTTGTCGGAAAGCAGGAAATCCACATCATCCTTGTTGTCTTGGAATAGGTTCTCAGTGAGTACGGCGGGGCATTTGGTCTTACGGAGAATGTAAAAGCCCTCCTCCCAATCCGGGTCACCATCGCTCATGTCCTTACGGATTTTGTGGCCGGCCAGCACTTTTTCAGCAGCGGCATAGAGGTGATTAGCCAGTATGTCGGCCTTAGTCTGCCCCTTGCTTGTAAATGCGCTCCAGCCTCTTGCAGTCATCCACGGCCCGTTGCCGGCGGCGTTCACATGGATAGAGATAAGAATAACATTGGCGGTGCCAATCTTACCGCATATCTCGTTCACGCGGCGGGCGCGTTCAGTGAGTGATACATCGTGCGTTTCCGGCACGATAAGTTGAACATCGTAGCCTTTGGCGCGTAGCTCTTTCTCTACACGCCCGGCAATCTCACGGGTGTACTTGTATTCAAGCAATCGCCCGTCAGGGCTGCGTTTGCCCTTAGTGTCGGCCCCGTGGCCGTTGTCAATAAGGATTTTCATTCGTGATTCATTTTATGGTAAAAGTCGATTTTTATTCTCTCATAAACGGCTTGCACGTTGGTGTAAGCGCGTCCGTTGTTAACCGTGTCGGAATACACCTCATGCTCCACAACCTCAGCTACCCAATCCACCCAGTCATGGTTAACATAGGTTGTGAGGATTTTGCCACGATAGCGGAAACTATCAAACCGGCTGTTCCTATCCTCATGGAGATTGTGCAGTAAGGTACGGATTTTGGTACGGGTTGCCTCCTTATCCGCTATGTGGTTTTCCTCTCTGACTTTCTTGATTATCCGGCAAACCTTTTCAATGGCTAAGTCAAAGTAAACCCCGGTGAAATTCTTAACCCTTAGTTGGGTTTCGGGTTTCAAGCCCTCGGATATGTCGTTGAGCATATCGTTTTGCTTGCGGGTTTCAACTATGAGGTCATCAACCATTTTGGTATTGCCCTTAATCATTCCGTCAATGATACCTTTGAACCAGCGGAAACACGCAACCCATAGGAGCGCGGAAAGCACCAGAAAGAACGCGGCCACGATAGCCATCATTCCTAAATCCGTAATGCCTTGCGCCACGGTCATTGTGTCCTGTACTGTGTTCATCGCGGCATACGTTTTTTGGAGCGTTTGTAAAAGCTGAAATTAGCCTCATCATCGGCCGTTATCTCAGTGTTCGGTGAAAACACATTGAAGCCATACATATTGCCATAGCTTACCACTTTGATTACAGCGCGGAAAGGATATTTACGATTGGGATTACCAAACACATTTTTCAATTTCTTGCTGTCTGTGAAAAATGCTGATTTGGCAGCTCCCTCGCCATAAGCGACAACCATACGGTCTCCGTTTTCAGTTGCGCGTGTGGTACACCCGGTAAACACAGTGACTTGGTTAACCACCGCGTCTATCGGGGTGTAGTCGCAATCGAAAAGGTCGGAGGATGCGGCGGATTCATCCTCTACAAAATCTTCGATATAGTCGTTCATAAGTCCATAGGGATATTGAGGGTTTTACAATCGCTATCCACCATTTCGCGGATAGCCAGACGGTCGCGCAAAAAGTCCTCATAGGGCTTTTTTGCGGTTTCGGGCATAAGCCCCAGCATTGCGCTCTGGTACTCGTTCACCAGCTTGCTCTCAGTGTTGGCAGGGTACTTTGCCGAAAGGAGGGTGCTGAAAATGTTGTCGGCGGTTGTGGGGTATTCCACCCGGAGGCTGTCGTAGCGGTACATCTTGCCGGTTGCAGTCTTGGGGTCATCGGTGATTGATACGCCGCCCATTTCATCAACCACCACATCTACCTCAGTGATGTTATGGTTATAGAGGACGGTACCCTGCCCGTTGTTGTACGGGTCAATCACATTGGGGCGTTCATTAGCCAACAGCCCGGTTGATAAGATTCTTGTTGTTGCCATTTTTTGAAATAATGATGTTAAAGACTTTTTCCTTATGTTGTTCACTACACCCGATAACCCACCCGTATTCAGACGGGAACAAGTGCTTTATGTCGGTTGCATCTCTGATAGGAGTGTCACAGGCTATGCGGTCGGCCTTTTTGTAGAACTTATTCAATATGCTCTTTCGGAGCAGCACCCCGAAATGGTCTTGCTTATATCCTACAAAATCAATACCTCTATCGTCAACCGGGAATATCTGCCAATTCGGTTTTATCTCCACTTTCAACTCCGTTGCCAGATATAACCCCATCATGTCAAGCAAGTAGTGCAGTCGGTCTTTATCCCCGTCAAGCACTACTATGTCATCCATGTAGCGGAAATAATACTTAACTCCCATAGCCTCTTTCATCCAGTGGTCGAAATAGGCTAAGTAGAGATTGGCAAAGTATTGACTTGTGTAGTTGCCTATTGGCAAACCTTTTTCTTTACCGTTACTATCAACAATCTTATCTAACAGTCTTAAAAGTTGCTCATCCGCGATTGTGTAGCGGAATATGCGTTTGAGGGCTGCGTGGTCTATGTTGTCGTAGAATTTACGTATGTCTATTTTCAGACAATAGCGGGTGCCGTGCTTATCGCGTTTCAACGCCTCGCCCACATCGCGCCTACATTTATGAGTGCCACGCCCTTTGATACAAGAGTAGGTGTTGGCAATAAATATATGGTTCCAGTGCGGCCCCAGAACATTCACTAAGCAATGGTGAATAATCCTATCGGGAAAGAATGGCGCAATCATTATATCACGCTCTTTCGGGTCGTAGATTTTCTTAATGCGATATTCGCCCGGCTCATACGTTTCATACCTCAACATCTCCCAAAGCGCATCAAGATTTTCAAGGATATTCTCATTGAAACGCTTAATGTCGGAATGGTCGGATTTGCCCTTTTGTGCGGTATATTGGGATAGCGTCAAATTCTCATTGGTGTATAGCAGCCAATAGATGTTTTTGAGCTTTTTACCCGGCGAGTGGAACATCTTGCCCGTATCGCCTATGTAAAGCCCGCAATCCTCAAAGTCGGAGTAATCCGCGAGATATGTTTTTGCGTTCAAGCCCATAGTGCCGTTAGTCTAATGTAGAGCTTTCGATTTCCTACTAACACTACGTTAATCACTATTTTTCTACCAAGAGGTAAGGTGTCGGCGGTCAACAGTCTGAAATATCTTTGTAAAGTTGAAACCACGGTAAAAGCGGAAGCCACTGTTCGCATTCGAGTTCGAGGAACGATTATTCGCATTCAGATAACCGAAGCCCGCATTCGCTCCATTATTCGCATTAGCAGACAGGAGGGCACCCCTGACCGCCGACACCCGTATTTTGTTATTCGTTTATTTTCATTGTCTTACGTTTTGGTTTTGGTAAATTCTCGTTGCTCCGTGAGCCGTGTTTTGCAGTCCCGTTAAAAACGGCACAAGCGGAAGCCACCGTACGCATCCGAGTACGAGGAACGAACATTCGCATACAGAAAACCGAAGCCCGCACGCGCTCCAGAACGCGCAGCAGCAGACAGGAGGGCACCGTACCAGCCATTAGCTGTTGCCTTTGCCACGCGCCAGAAATAATCACAAAGTCCTTGATTTGCTCCACCACCTACGCTTGTAGGGAATGTAAAGCCATCGTAGGAAAAGCCGAAATTCCATTGATAGCCCTCAGCGGTGGGTAACTCAGTGATACGCTCATACCCGGCAGGAATGGCGGTTGACGTGTCGGCAGGAGAGGCAAACTTTGTGGGGTCGGTGCAACCATAGGCTGTGCAATGTCCGGGGTCATCGGCTGTTTCGGGTGAGCAATGGATAAGAATGTCATCGGCAAGCAGCCAAAGATATTCAAAGGGTGTTTCAAGCCCACGATATGATGCAACTTGCACCACCTTATCGCCACCGGTCCAGCCCTTGATTGTATAGGCTACTCGGCCAGTGTTGTTGCCGAGGATTGCAGTAACACCGCAGGGGATGAAAGGCCGATAGCCTCCCCATGTGTTCCATTGAGTATCATTAACGGACGTGCCATTGCCGAGGCCGCCTTGATGAAAGCCATCGGCGGTGAGTGTTTCATTGTAGGTGTCTTGGCAGTGCATTGAGGCGTATTCAATACGCTGGAGCCATGCAATTTCAGTATAAACACGGCCCGCCCCCGCGTGAGTACCATTCTTGCAAAGGGGGCGAACACCAGCTTTTGAGATTGAGGTGCGGGGCATACCGAGCATTGAGTTGTATGTGCCATCTTTTGCCGCATCACTCGCTCCACTGCCACCACGGAAATTTGTTGCGCTTGCAAGCAATGAAACAAAGCCGTTGGCATCGCGCTTAATCTCATTACCTACCCATTGCAACCAACAGCCGGAAACGGCTATGTTGTTGGCAATGTCAATAGTGCCATACCACGGTGAGCAAGTCTTTCGTGTCATGCGAACAAAGCCGGGGAGGGCATATTCGGAAATACACATAGCCCATTTTGTACCCTCTACCTCAAAGCGTGCGTAGTATTCGGGCTTTTCCAACATCACGTTTCCGTCCGTGGTGTCGAGCTTTGCCGCCGCTCCAGAATCCTTTTTACGGGAATCGTTCTGGTGGAGATAGTATTTCACGGAGCCATCCGTGTTTTCCACGAAACGCCTCAGTTTCTTTTGGATAGGTAGTGTGCGGTGTAAGTCCATATTACCTATGCGAGTGAGCTTGTAGTCCTTGCTGGTAAAATCGCCTTGCACCCCATACCACATATCATACGGATATTGCGGCTTGGTTGAGCCGCTGCCTAAAATAAGTCCCATATCATTTGTAGTATTCTAAATGTGGTGCTTCACTCGCCCCCCAGAAAATCTCATACTTGTCGGTGTCAATAGCGTTGGGAGGCAACTCCACTATCTTACCGGGTGTCCAGTCACCAATAGGCACGGGGAAATCCCCAATTTTTTGGTCGCATATAAGGCGGCACCTAATGAGGGTGTCATTCTCCACTACCCCCGATTTGCTACGGAGATACACGGAGAATGGCACACCAATCTTAAACCCTTTTGAGAGGTCGGTGATACGGCCTTTTGCGAGTATTCTTACATCATCCATATTTACTTGGTTAACTCTCCTGCAAAGTTAATCAAAAATGTGTTTGGTGAACACATTTTAAGGCGTAAAATATAAGGACTTGGAGCATTTGCCCCACTATCCCGCCCAAAATGGTAGCCAATAGGTCCAGCCAATCCCATTTTCCACCATACGCCCTATCCTTAAACTCCATGCCGGCGGCCAGTCCACCGACAAAAAGAATGGTAAGGAGCATGGCACAGGGGATAGCGTAGAAAAAGTGCTTGAGGCGGTTGCTTTCAGTTATCCAGCTCATAATGATGTTAAGTTTATTTGGGTGGCTTGTATTTCGTTGATACGCGCTCTTATGGCATTGCGTGAGGTGTGGAGCATTTTCATATCGTAAGGTAGTTCCTCACCGACAAGCGAAGCCTCGTAGCATTTGATTACTTGATAATCCGTTTCTGCCAATTCAGCTTTTAATGCCTCAATATCGGCATTGAGCTTATAGTTATTCACTACCTTTTCGTAACGATAGGAAATTTTATCTCCATTGTCGTATGGCACTAAGCGTATGGTGTAGTTATCATCATCGCATACCATAAGGCTTTCATCAACTGCATCCACGGGTTTGTATTCCGAGGATAGTTGCTTGATTTGCTCCTCAACGGAAACGGTGCGAGTTTCAATCTCGCCCGTTTCAGTCTGGAGTCTTTCAATGTATGGCTCTAAAATCCTTGACCATAGATAGCCATCCTCAATATATCCGTATTCTTTCATAGCTATTTAGAATTTCCAACGTGAAACAATCCACGCCTCCGTTTTTTTTGCGCTGCTTCCACTACCGATATATCCGATAGAAAACACGAACATGCCGCCTTGACCTTCGGCGAAATCGTAATAATCATTCTCCGTGTGGTCATCATAAATATGGTGGCCGGTACGCGGCTTGAAACGCATATAACCGCTCCACCATTGTTTTACGAATACCACTAGCCCCTCGTAGGGGTCGGTGGGGAGATATACAATTTCCTCATCGGAGCAATACCCGATAACCATAGTATCGCCAGTAGCGAGATAGTTTGTGTTGGAGGTGGTGTCAACAATAGCTTTGCGGCCCAGCACAAGCCCCCCGGCGTAAAGACGTTGGAAAAATCCACCATAAGCGGGTGCGGTGCCATTGTTGTAGGCGCGGCCGAAAATTCCGGCAATCATTGTTTGATTGATGTTGACCTGCCAATCTTGTTTGTTGACATTGGCAAAACCTAATCCAACAACGGAGGCGCGATAGGTACACCCGGAGGTTGCCGACATCGCCTCTTGCCCTGCTCTGTTGGCGAATATGCCAGCCGGGGACATATAACTAACCGCGGAATAATCCTTGTTACGGGTTTCCACAGTGCCTTGTGTTGCGTCAAGCGTGATTATTGAGCCAAGCGTCCTATCCTCAGTCATGGTTTGGCTACCGCCGGAGTTTTCGCTTTCAAGCACAATCTTAGGCTGATATGATAGCGTATTGCCATAATACACACCCACTTGTAGCATGATACGATTTTTTAATGTTTCATCAAGAGTAGAAACAATCTGTCCGCTCTTGATAAACCAATCTCCGATATTAGCCCCCTCAGCCAAAAGCAAATTGGTTGCGATTGTTTCAAACTCCGCTCCGAAATCATTCCATTTGGCGGTGCTGGTCGGTAGTATATTGGAGAATGAGCCAGCGTCAATACGCGCTATGTAGTAGTGGTTGTTGTATTTAACCGCATCTATTCGCTGCGCATTGCCATAGTAGGTTTTTGAGCTATCATAATTGCCACGAAATACCAATACAGGGCTATCTCCGTTTTTGCCATCTTTACCCGGTTTACCGTCAACACCATCATAGGGCGTAACGCGAATTGGGGTAGTCCATTTTGCTTTCAAAGCGTTGCTCTGTCCATTGATTACAGCCGTGGTGAGCCATAGATATTTCAACGTGCCAACGGCCGGCATTGCAGTGGTCCAGCCCGCGGGTGAACGGTCTGTATCAACTAAACCGGGCGCACTTGACTTAGAGCCATTGACAGCATAGCGGTATTCAGTATAATCACCATTTATGCCATCATCGCCCTTATCTCCTTTGTCGCCATTTTTAGGCAGCACCATCCAAAGGACGGGCGTAGAGAAAGTACCCCATTTGCCATCCTTTTTCTTGCGCACACTCTCATATTGATAGCGATAGGCACTTGATACATCTTGTGGGTTGTCGGTCCAGCCTTGGCGCAAATCCCATTGTAAGCTCCTTACCCAGAAATTGCCACTTTTATATACAGGTGTGGTTGTGGTGGTCGTAGTCGTACATTCATAATAATTGCCATCCGCTCCAATCACCATCTCACCTTGTTTGTATTCTTTGCCTACAACATGATTTTCGGTGGATAGTGGCGGCACATAGTCATCAATGTATTCATCGCTATGTGGAATTGCCGGAGTCCTTTCTTCCGACATCAAGCAATAAATCCGTTCCACATCTGCCGTGTCAATAGAGAATGGCACGGGGTCGCTCCATGAAACAACCTTTGCAGTTTCTCCGCTCACTATGCCGACAGATAGCCAGCAATTAGGTACTGTAACGACACGATAGCGGCCACAATCCCCATTCAGAGAATTGCTTTGGTCTTTAGCATACGCTACATCTACAAAGTGTGTTCCGGCGGTGGGTATTGGTATATAAACCACTTTCTTTGCGTCCGGGCCGCTCACTCTATCCAGATAGTTTGAAACACGCGAAAGCCCCTCGGTGTCGAGCTTGCCAACAAGCACAAAGTCAAAGTTGGTTTCACTCTGCGCCCATATCTCCAACGCAAGCATTTGGTTGGGCTTGGTTGTAACGATAGTAATGCGGTTGGTTGTTATTTGGCTGTGGTCTATTGTTGGCGATATGAAATAGCCATCTTTCAAAGTCCACACGCTGCTATGTGTAACTTTCACATTCTCGCGGTCGGGGGTGTCACTCCATCCCGTAGGTATTAGGGCGGTACCGGTTGGCTTGGCGGGCTTGTCAAAGGAATAGCAGTAAACGAGCTTGTTGCTATCTGCATTAACGCCATTTGCACCCTTTGCCACGACAGCCCAATAAGTAGAATCAGTTGGCTTGTGTCCTTTGGTGGGTGTTGGGTGAATATAACGATAGGTGCAAGTTGCTCCATTCTCAGTATAACTTACCTCATCACCCGGATAATAGACATAGCTTGCGTTCCATGTGCCACGATATACACCCAACGGTGAAACATCGCCACTCTCGCTAACAACACTTACATTTTTGAGAGTTATAGCATTGTTGCGGCTAACATTCCAGTCTATTGAGCTTGACGCATCACCAATTCGGAATTTGTTTCCATCCAAATCCAGATAGCACTCACCATCACTTGTGACAATGCGGCCCGTGGTTATGGTATTGCCATTGATACGGGTAAAGCCATAAGTGGTTTGGAAATCGCGGAAATTATCATCTGGATAAAGTGTGGATAACACCCCAACAAGAAAGTAATAATTGTTGGGGTCATCGGTCGGCTCAAACTTATATTGAGTTTGGGTAAGTAGCCATGTGCCTTTTTCCCCAGACTTTGAACACTTGGCGAAAAGATAATATCCGGCGGTACTTGGCACCGTAAATGATTGTCCGCTCATTTGCCATGCCCTTATCTTTGAGGTGTCAATGGTAAGGTGCGACAATATGCCCTCTGTGGCGATAAACGCATTAGGATTGCCGCCTACATTAGCTTGGAGTATTACCCCGGTTAACACAAACTGTTGGCTCTTTGAGCCTACGGTTAACATATTAGTGTCAATGGAGTTGGGGCGTATGTTATCCACGTCAAAAAAGCCGTCAGTATCATACACCATATTGCGCAAATCCTCAGTAGTGCGCCAGCCCCTACGCGCTTTGTTAAGGTCCCGTAGGCGGTTGTTAGTTATAATCTGGTCATGCTCTATCACGGATAGCACGGTTTGCGTCTGGATAGATATTGCAGTTGTGTCGGAGAGGGTAAGCTGGTAGTCCTGCTCCAACAAAAGATTGCGCGTAATCTTTTGTATGCGGATTTGTTTCTCTATGCCATATCGGGTGTCTTTCACAGGCACATAATCCCCCACCTTGAACAAACACACCTCACTATCACGGCTCAACGCCTCAAGAAAATATAAGCGGTCGAGTGTGAGGGCATATTGCGCTTTGGCTTGTGTGGCCGGCTTGAAATCATTATATCCGGCATACCACAATTCTTCTTCTGCGTTCTGTTCGTAACTTTCGGGCAAGAATATATCCGTAATCTTGTAGGTTGCGCCCACCTCAATAGGATATGCGCCCCCTTGCTCTACTGAAACGGTAGGGGTTGTAAGGCCGCGTTTGTCAGTAAAGGGGATGAGCTTGAATTTCTTTGTGGCGTGGTCGTACCCACCCTTAGCCTCAAGTTCAAATTGCTGTCCTGCCAGCCTGCCAGACGTGAACGTGATTTTTGCACTCACACTATCCACCAGATATTTTGTACCGTTTGCGTCTTTCTCGCAAAGGTCAAAATCCATAGTGTCATCAATGAAAGCGTTTGTATCATCGCTCACCAGTGCAGTAACGTGGCCCGTGCGTGTGGGGTAAATCTCATCGTAGGTCTTAACATCTTCCTCGCTGCCTATCTTATCGCGTAGTGCCTCGTCCTCTAAGTAGCGTTTATTGTCATCGGATATGCCTATGAGTTCGGTGTTAGGCTCAACAACAGTTCCGTCAAAAAGGATATGTTTCTTGCGATTGTAACGGCGTGGGTATGGCAGTTGCAACCGCTCTGAATAATTGCGATAGTCGGTGCGTATGTTAGACGTGCCACCCTCCACCCAAAGACGGGTGATTATGGCTTTATCATCAATCTTTTGCTCGGTGAGCTTATAAAGCCCATTGCCCTTGCCCCACTCAAAGTAATCAGCACCTCCGGGGGGATTGACACGCTGCCCGAATTTACCAATATGGATAGTCCTAATGCCATCCGCTTGCGATATGAGAAATTCCAGATTGAAATTATCTTTTGAGCAAAGGGATTGTAGGGCTTGCAAACAATTCACCCCCGAAAATTGAATTGTCTTTGCCTCGGTTTCGGGGCAATTATTCTCATCAAACGTCCACAAGCCCGGATAATCACGATTGAGATTGTAGATTAAAACCTGCACAAACTCCTTGATTGTGTAGGTCAAATCAAACGTGCTGCGGTCGGATTTCCCGTTGCGGTCGGTGTTGCGATAGGTCGTTTTCATAAGGTCGTACATCGGCCCGTAAAATACCGGCTCAAAGATATAGTAATCCTCAGCCTGTACCTCACGTTTCGTTGTAGTCCTAATGGTATAATCGAATCCGTCCACAATGATTTTATCCCCCTTTTCAAAAGAGAGCCATTCGGTAGATACGATTTGGAGCGTAATGTAGTCATCGCCCATAAGAGAGCTGTTTTGCGTAGCACTCTTGACTACGCAAAACGGCTCCTTTGTGTTGAGTTCGATAACCTTGCCGTTACGCTTGATTATTTGAGCAATTCCCATATAAGAATAGCATTGGTTTCAAATTTCTCAATATCCTCAATCACCCCGGTAACAACTATGTCGTACTGACCGGGGAGGGCGTAGGTGTGTTCAACGGTGGTATCGTTGCCTCCCACGTTGTAAGTGTGAGTACCATCACCCCAATAGATGTTGAGTAACTTGTAGGTTGATACTTTGATTGTCGCTTTGGAGTTGTTGCTACCCGATATGTGGCGTAACACCTTTTTCACGGGTTCGTCCTCGGTGAGCTTGAGGGTGAATTTACCCACCATAAGCTCATTGTTGTAAGTACCCCACTTTTTATCTACGGCGGCCTCGTCCAGTAAGTCAACCTCATATACAAGAGGCTTTGCTTTGCCATCATACTCAACGGTAAGGCGGTGTGTACCGTCACCGTCAAAGAGAGCAAAAAATCGGCTCTGCCACTCCACAAACGCGCTACGGCTGGAGGCTTCGATGAAACATTGTAGGGTTATCTCACGCTCCTTAAAACGCTTGCGCTTGCGGTCGCGCACAACACCGTGGTAGTTGTCATAGTCCACGGTGAGAGCTTCTTTCCGCGCCAGACGTCCGACAAGTCCATCGGAGGCCGACACATACACCCCATAGTCCTTGAAATTCACACCGTCAATGTAATATTCAACATCGGTGTCAGCTTGCATTTTAAGGATTTGTTTCTCGGTCTTGGCTACGTTGAACACTTGAAGCTCATCCACGCTTGCAGTCGTTGTGAGTAGTTCATCGGTTGATAGAGAAAGGCCGGTGGGTGTTCCGCTGAAAGTGCCAACATAGACACATTCACTGTTTAAGAAAACTTTGAACGTGGAGCCGCTGCGCACGAAAGCGATAAAGTACCACATTTCCGGGGCTACGTCCAACCATTGCTCACAGTAGTTTTCTACACCGGGTAAATTCAAGAGCCAGCCTAAACGGGTGGTTGCGATTTTCACATAGGCGCACACCGTAAAATCAGAGCTGAACGGGATAGCCTGCGCGGTGATACACTCGCCCCCATTGAGAGCAAGAGCCTTGCCGGTCTTGGCAATTTTGGTTAATTCGGCACCGTCCGACAGCGTAGCGTCATGGCGGCCGGCGGAATAGTCGTATGCCTTTGAGCCATCCGGGTCATCAAAAGGCAGATACAGGAGTAAGTTTTTATCTACCATATCAGTATGTGGTTTTATCGTTAAATATTGTTGTTACTTTTCCCATTGAGGATAACCCTATATAGTCCACCTCGGTTTCCTTGCCATACACATTGATTAGCACTTTCGCGTCATTGCCGACAACGGCTATATGTAGTTTGGCGTGGTCGAACAGGTCAATGCTCACATTGGCATGGTCGGAAACATTCACGGCTACCTCGCTATCGTGGCGCACATATAGGCGCGATACTGAATAACCGTCATACTCCACCAGAGCTTTACAAGCCCCGTTAAGCACCATATCGGGCTTATTCTTGGTCGGGGGTATCTCATCATCAACATACACTCCGAAAGGCTCACACTTGCCCCGGAAATGCTCACGGAGAAAGTCTAACGTGGGGTAATCCTCGGAAATGCAAAAATCTATTCCCTGAATGTAGAGTTTTACAAGTTCCTCGGTGGATAACCCTATGTGGAGTTTTCCTTGCCACGGGCGGCACAACCCTTTGGCTATGCCATCTATTTTGAGTTGCTGAATCAGTTCCATGTTACGATATGCCTTGTGAGAGTAAAGAATTATCTTTCGTTTCTATGCGCTTGAGGGTATCTCGCACCTCGGTGAGAATTACATTGGCGTTTGCAGTGTTTTGAGCAATAGCCGATTGTTGCAAGAGCTGTTGGCGCATTACGCTTGTCTGGTCGGTCTGGTTAATGATGAAAGCATTAAGGCGGCCCGCAATCACGCCCCCGGTTTCCTCACTCATTGAGGTAACGGCACCCGTCAAGGGGTCGGAGCTTGTGGCTTCATCATCAATATCTTTTATCCAGTCACCCACCGCCTCAAGAGCGTTGGTGAATGTTGCGCCGGCGGCATTTACAAGAGCCTCAAACTTACTTTTTTCACGGGCTGTCAATTCTCCGTCAGACATTGCCTCGCCCAGATACTGAATAGCATCATCCATTGCTTTTGCAAGAAAATTTCGTTTGAGAGCATCAACAACGGCCTTTTTCAGTACCTCGCGTGTGGTATCACCCAAAGCCTTTGCCGCGTCCTCGCCGGCACAATATGCGTCAACAATGGCATCCGCGTATTGGTCCAGAGCTTCCTTTGTGGTCGTTCCGGCAAAGGTTTCCATCATTTGCCGGTCTAAGTCCTCAATCTGTTCCTCTATCTGCTCTATCGCATCATTCCATTGTTGGATTTTGTCGTTGTCGGTCTTTTTCTTATCTCTTTCAGCTTGGATTTGCTGTTTCATCAGCTCCTGCTGCTCACGGAGGCTTGCCTTTTGCTGCTCATACAAGCCCAGCATATCATCACCCTCTTTGGCTTTTGATAGCTGCTGGTTCAAGTCCTTAATTTGGGCTGTAAGTTGGGTGTATTGTGCAAAATCCCATGCGCGGCGGGCTGTTTCTCGTTGCTGTTCAAGGGCGGCTATCTGGTCCTCTATGAGTTGGATATTACGCTCAAATCCGGCACGCTCCTCATCGTTGAACACCCAATAGGTATTATTAAAGGCACGTTCAAGGCGTGAGTATGAGCGTTCCAGAGCGTCAATCTGCTTTTGGAGATTTTGTATCTTTTTCTCATATTTCGCATCGTGCATTTTTGCGAATATGCCAATTACCGATGTTATAGAGGAAATCATGCCGGTTATACCACCTACGACATCGCCTGCCATAAACTGACCCACGGACGCGGCGGCATTACCCAACTCGCCCATAAGTTCTATTGCAGTCCCTATGCCATCAGATACACCATCCATGCCCAGTGCGTCAAACATACTTTGCAAGGACGAGGCGCAATCAGTGGTTATATCCGTTACTTTCTCCACGGATTGAGTGATACCGTTGGCAGCGGATTTAACCTCTCGTTCCGCGCTTTCAACATCCTCTTTTGACCCCTCACCTTTGGCTAATGCGGCTTTCGCTTTCGCCAATTTCTGTTTAGCTTTGAGGTAGTCGTTAAAGAATGTATCTAAGGCCGCAAAGGGGTTAAGCTCCTGTATGCGCTGCTTGGCTTGGTTAAGGCTGTCAATAACGGCCTTATAGTCCACGGGGGATAATTTCAACGTGCCGGCGGCTAATTGTTTGTCAATATCGCTCACCAGCTTTTGAATTTGCCCCACGGAAAGGGTGTCAAGGTCGCTAAACAACTTTTTCCAACTATCGGTTTGCTGGAGAAATCCAGTGTTAAGAGCGGAAAGAGCCTCCGTTTCGGCTTTGTTGATTAGTTTGATACGCTCCTCATCGCCCAGACGTTCAGCCTCAGCACGGAGCAACGCATATTCCTCAGTGATTGTTTTACGCTGTTCCTCAAAGGAGCGATAATCATTAAGCACGGTTTCATGTACCTGCTTTTGTAGGTCGGCCTCCTGCTTGGATAGTTCAAGGCTCATGGCTGCTCTGTCATCATCGTTGACAATGCCACTTTCGCCATTCTCCAATTTACGCTTTGCGTCAGCAACGGCCTCCAATTTTTCGGCAAGGGTCTGGCTACGCCCTATGGTTTCACTTACAGCTTGCTTAAACGCCTCAAGAGCGGTTCTTGCGCCAGTAAGTTCATCATATTGCACATTCAAGGATATAAGGAAATTGCCCTCGCCCTCGGTGAGTACGCCAGCTTGTTTCTTGCCCTGTAATTCGGCTATCTGCTTTTCGATATACTCTTTATAAGAGCCACCAGATTGTAGCAAGGAGGCAAATTGTTTATCGGCAACATCCTTACCCATATTCTCAACCCAACGCCAATATAATTCATACTGCTTGCGCTTGTAGTCAAGTTCGCCCTCAAAGAGTTTGTTTTGGGATTGGGTATAGCTTTGGTTCTCATAGGTGCGCCGCTGCTCAAAGCCCTGTTTCTCGGTGTCGCTCAATCCACCTTTGCCTGCTTTCTTTCGTGCCTCTATAAGTTCTTTTTCCTCACGCTCAATTTGTGCAAGGTTTTGTTTGTGTTGTAAGTCCAAAAGGGCTTTGCGCTTGTCATAACCCTCCTCCATGACTGCAATACGCGCCTCTTCAACACGCCTTTCTGCGTCAACTTGCTTTTGGCGTAAGGTTTCAGCGTTGCGGGCCGCGTTGTTAGCACCTCCACCTCCACCTCCACCGGTGGTGTGCTTTGGCATTTTGCCCTCAAGTTTGGAGATTTCCTTATTGAGTTCTTTATATCGGGTAGAGTTGATTTCCGTTTCGGCTCTTTCTTGTTTGAGCTGCTTGATACGGTCGGAAATGCCCTGCTCGGTGTTGAGATTGTCCGTTTTGGTTTGGATAGCCCCTTTGATTTCAGCCAATTTAGACAAAAGAGTATCTAAGCCGGTTGTATCAGCCCCCGGCCCTACTGTGCTATTATTGATTGCGTCAATATCCTTTTGAGTTTGAGTAACCAAATTGTCCAAATCCTCAAACGACATTTGCGCATAGTCGGTGATACCCTCAGTTGCGCTTGTGTCTTTGGGAGCAAGGAAATTATTCAGTCGCTCATCTACAAGAGCAATAGCTTTGTCATATACTTGCACATCGCGTATCTGGTTATCCAGATAAAGCCTAAGTTGAGCCTCAAACGATTGCATTTCACGCTCGGTTGCACCCGTACCGGCTTTTGTTCCGGCTACAATCTGAGCGATAATCTCATTGTACTTTTGGGTGTATTCGCTACCCGAAAGTTTGGCGAGTTCCTGCGCCCCACTCTCAACAAGGCTACGAATAGCCTCCCTTACCTCCGGGGCCGCGTTTTGGATATTTTCTGCGGCCTCTTGAATTTCTACCTCATAGGACTCTCCATGTTCTTTATCATTAACCGTTTTAGTTTTGCCAGTCCTATATTGGAGATTGTTTAGGCGAGTTTCAAAGCTATCATAGTTCGTATCTCCTTTTTCGTTTAGCTTATTTAATTCTTCCTCAATACGTTTAGCCTTAATCTTTTCGGCGGTCGTGGCTTGCACGGCTGCTTTCACTTCAAGGTATCGTGCCTCCTGCTCTTTTAGTGTGGCGTTCTCATCAAGGAGTGTAGCGTTGTACTCTTGGCATATCTCATTGATTTTGGCTATCATATCCCGATAGGTCTTACCATTCTTTTCTGCCTTTGATAATATGGCAAAATATAGGTCCAGCTTGTCGGTAACTTTCTTAGTACCCTCGCTAAACTCTTCCATAACGTCCGTGGTCTTTTCGGTATCGTTGGAGAACATGGTAATCAAGCTCCATACTGCCCCAATGATAGTAAGTAACCAACCGAAAGGATTAGCGCGTAAGGTAGCCCACAACGCTTTGAACATTGTGGATAACTTGCCCGTGGCTGCTGAAAGAATGTTGGTGGCTGCTGTTTGTGCAGTCTTTGCTCCAGTGTCGGCAATAGATGCGGTGCGGGCCTGAGCCGTGGCCGTGGCTTCCAATTTCTTTTTCTTGGCGTAAAAGTCAGAGGATGCGGCCAATGCTGCTTTTCGTGCCAATAATTGTGCGTCAACGGCCGCCTCCATTCGTTTTTGAGCGGCGGCGATGGCTGTGGCATTGCCGGATTGTTGCGCCCAATAAACCTCATATCGTGCGGCCTCAACCGCTTGTGTGGCGGCTATGGCTTTTGATTTGGCACTCTCAACCGCTACGGCGGCTTCCTTAACGCTTGTGCGCATAGCCTCAAGGGATGCTAATTGCCCCGCTTGTTTGGCTGCTGTTTCTTGGGCTATGGCAGCACGATAGGCAGCACTCTTTGTTGTCAAATCAACCTTAGAGAGAGCCAAACGCTGCTCCACGGTCATAACGCTTAGGGCGGCGGCTTCATAGCCGTTGCTTGAGGCGGTAAGCCCGATATTGGATAGATACTCTTGTTGTTGGGCGGTGAGTAGGCTTTGAATGGCCGCTATTCGCATTTGTTTGACAATGGCGGCCTTTTCCTCGGCTGTGAGCATAGCCTCAAGAGCTGCGTAATGCTCATTTTCAGCGGCGGTCATAGCCTTAATCTGAGCGGTGGCAGTGCCATTGAGAGCGGCCTCGGCTTTCATCAATACCAACTTGGCACTACGGGCGGTGTTGTCAAGGACTGCAACGCCGGTGTGTCCTTTCATCGCCACGCTGGTAAGTATCATAGCGGCCTTATAAGAGCCGTAGGCAATGGTAATGGATTTGAGTATGCGTAACACATCGTCCATGTGTTCCACAAAGTAGGTAGCCCCGGAAATACCAGCGGAAAAAATATCCTCGCCAGCCTTACCAAAATCGTTAAGCACGGTGTCCCATGCGTCCTCTAAGTTGGCAATCTGTCCCGTGAGAGAGGCAGATTGTTTCTCCATAAGGTTGTAGAATTGACCGCCGGCATTGGTCATCTTGTTTAAGACCTCCTCAACCTCCGGAAATCCGATTTTGCCGGCAGATACCATTTCGTTTATCTTGTCGGCTGTCACCCCATACTTTTCCGCGAGTTCCTTAACCAAAGGAATACCACGGCCCGTAAATTGCCTTACGTCCTGCGCATACAAACGCCCCTGTACCATTGTAGTACCATAGAGGTACACAATATCATTGAGCGGGATTGAAAGGCCGGAGGCTATGTTTCCCAGCCTTACAAGGGTGTCATTTACTTTGTCGGCACTAACACCGTATGCCATGAGCTGCTTTGCGCCCTCGGCAACACCCATAAGGTCAAATGGAGTTTTGGCGGCGGTGTCTATCATCTGCCCCATCAGCTCCTGCGCTTTAGAGCCACTGCCTAACATGGTTTCAAAGGCAATTTCCAACTGTTGGAATTGCCCGCGGGTCATTACGATAGACGATAGCAAACTTTTCATTCCCTGCCCCACAAGGTAGTAGGAAATGTATTGTCCGGCACGTTCTGCCATCAGCCTAAAAGAATCCTCAACACTGCCAACCTCATCAATGGCCGTGTTGGAGAAATCTTTTATGCGCCGCTCCATAGCCTGTGCGGAAACATTGAAATCATCTATGTCGAGCGTAGCCCTAAAACCTAAGCCACCGCCTATATTTTCCATTAGATTAAACCTTTGAGATAGTTTTTAATTTCATCTTTCGTTGAGAGATTTGCCGGTGGGTCGTTTTCGTAGTCAATTTCGTTTCCGTCCTCATCTTTCGGCAATTCCTTTGTTCTCGGTGCGTCAGCAATCATAAGCGACACGTTGAGCCACGATATACCCCATAGCAAGTAATCATAACTCCACCCAAACGAGCGTAAGAGTTCGCCACGATTACCCCACGGGCTATTCAACCCTATTACTCTATCCGCTGCTCTTGGGGTTTCGGTCGGGTCGTTCCCATTTCCCGTATCAATCGAATAGAGGATGTAAAACCCGCGGTGTTCATCATCTGGTTAATAACCTCGGCCAGCTTTTGCAATCGTGCCACGGTGAGGTGTTCAATGAAAAATTCCGCAAGCTCCTTAACGGATTTGTCGTTGGGGTCGGTGACGCATGGATTATTGAGGACTGCAACGGCGGCTATCACGGCCATCTGGTCTATATACTTGAAAAGGCGTTTGCTCTCTTGGAGCGGTTGATTTTGAATAGCCTCCTCATCGTATTCTATGGCAATGTAGAGTTTGCGCAAACAATCAATCGTACCCAGATAGAGCGGCTTGATATAAAAGTGGCGCATATAAACCTCTTTTGTTCTGCCTAAATCCACGTCCGGCACCTCGGTAATCTTTACGTCCCAGTCTTTGGGTATGCGCTTATCACGCCACACTTTGTTTCGCTTGCGGAATATGCGCTTTTTGAGATTAAACCACTTGGAGGGCTTAACCGGGTTAATTTTCAAAGGCACGGAGAATTTAGCACCCATTGACAATAGGGCGTTTATCGCCTTATCCTCAATCTCTAAGCGTTGTTCCCGCGTTAGTTCCTGTTCTGTTTCTTGTTCGGCCATATCGTTAAGATTAAGCAAGCCCCCTAACCGAATAGGGATAGGGGGCTTGGCTGGTTGTGGTTTCAGCCCGTAGTTAGGCGGTCTTGGTGGGGTCGGTCATACCCTCGTCAGCGCAAAGCTGGTCTTGGAATTGGATTTTGAGCGGCACCAGTGCGATACCCTTTGCTGAGTAGGTGATTTCAAACTTGGGGATAATCGAAACATTGGGGCAGCCGATAAACAAGCCCTCTTCCGGCATGAGCCAGATAGCCCATTCCTTGTAGGCAGGTTTGCGGGGACGTAGCCACTTGCGCTTGCCTTTGGTCCCGGTGATTGTACCACCAAAGTAGCGTTGCAGCAACTCCATATCCGGGTCCATGAGCGTAGCACTCACAGCGGTTACAAACTCGCCGCAGAGGTTGATTTTCTTGCTTGACGTTTCCGATTCGTGAGTTGTTACCTCAACGTCATCATCGAGAAGCTGGCAGGTGTCTTTGTAAACATCGCCCAAATCAAGCCATGCGGGGCCGTTTGCGGGCATTTGGCCGGGGGTAGTTCCGGCAGGGGTTACATAGACTTTCTTTAACCCCATTGTGCATAAAATAGGCATGGTTGTTGAAATTTATTGTTTAGTTCTTTTTTCTACTACTGTAAGCTCCAGAGCAAAGGAAACAAAATGCTCATCGTGTTCCGGTTCCTTGATAGGTGGATTGATAAGCCCCACGGTCCAGTTATACCCGGCACCGTGTTCATAGTGGTTTTGCAGTACCTCTATCGCCTTGCTCCTTATCTCTATGAGCCTTTTGAAATGAGTACGGAAAACGGTTTTACCATTAACCCTTTTAGGCAAGTCCGGCACATGGATATTCACATTGATTTGCCCGAAACGCACATCATCCTCACCAGCGATTGTGTGAGGCACAATGATTACGTCCTCTTTGGTGTAATCGTTCCTTTCGTAATCAATCACACCGCTAATCATGGTCTTTACCTCGCTCTCTTGGAGCATTTGGTAAACCCTAACTGCTATTTCCTCGGTCGTTATCATATTGTCGTTCCAAACATTTCATTTGCTTTGGCTTTCGCCTTATCCATTAGCTTTTGCATGGCTTGCGGAAAATCGGTCTTTGCTTTCAGTTCCGCGGGTAGTATCACGTTATAGCCCTTTGCCTCCACATAGGCGGCGTAGTTCATGCCGGCCACGATAACAAGAGATAATCGGTTGGGTAATGATTCAATCATTTTCATTGCGACTTGCAAAGCTGCGTCATTGCCGGCCCCGGATTGTTGCGGCCCGCCATAAAACACTATATCCTTGCCTTTCGCCACCGCATAGCCTATTGAGTTCGTGAGGTTGCCCGTCCTATCGGTGTAGTTGTGCATGGCTTTGGCGTATTTCACCAATTCCTCACCCAGATATTGCATTAAGAATATGGCTTCTTGCTCCAGCCTTTTCTCAAATGCCTGTACTTGGGCGGCAATAAGCCCATCACCGAATGTTGGCGTTATCCCCATATCTCAATGTACTTGCGGTTGAGAGTGTCAACACCCTTAACCGTGATTGTTTCTATCTCGCGTCCGTCAGCCCCCACAAGTTGCACGGTATCACCCTTTGCCAATTCTCCACGAAAGTATTTAGGAATAAACACATCGTAAGTGTAGGTGTAGGTTTGTCCGTCCGTGCCTATAATGGTTTTGGCAGGAATGGTAACATCAATCTGGCACTCGCAACCCTTGACAAAGGCACTATCCGCACCATCATCAAGAAAGCCGGTTGTGGGGTCAACTGTCGCATTGCCCGCCGGGCGATAATTGAAAGAGCCGTTGAATTTCATAACTACCAATACATTGAGCCATCCGTAATTGAGGATATTTCCAATATCTCATCAGCATCTAAGCCGTTTTCAGCGCACAAAGCCTTGATACGCTTTTTCAAGCCCTCAATGTTGAATGATTGTGAGGATTTGCCTTGACTGTCGCTACTCAACACCAACATCTTTTTGAGAATGTTGATAGCGGCTTTCGCCACGGTCTTTTTGCAGTCCGTTGAGTAGGTCGTATCAATGCTTTCACAACCTGCGTCCATAAGAGCTTTCTTACATACCACTTGCGCGGCTGTGTAAGGTTCGATTTCGGCCATCAGTGCCTCAAGAATTGTAATATCCATAGCTTACTCGTTATCCGTTTCGGGTTTGCCCCAGTCGTTGAGAGCCTCGGCGAGTGTCTGCGCCTGTTCATCGGTGAGTGTGGATAAGGCGTTGCTCACGGCCTTTTCTTTGGCGTTGTGTGCTACCTTAACACCAATCACGCCTAATGCGGCCTTGACTGTTTCTAAGGGGTAACGATACCCGCGAAAGTCCACGGTTACACTCGCCTCCTCATCTGTTGGAGTGGGGTTTGTCGTAATGGCAGCCGGTGGGGTGCTATCCAGCGCAACGATAACACAAAATCCACGCCCTACAAGTGCGTTGATACGGTCAACATCGTTGCTCTGGATAACATCACCGGGGCAAAGGGTCTTACCCTCTGCCTTGCCATTGAATTTTTTGATTACTCTTAAATCCATAGCAAAGCATTGGGTTAGACGGTTTCCAGTTCAGTTGTGGCGGCGAGGGTTTCGTATTCCTGCTTAGTGAGATACATAGGAGCGATTCCGTTCTCATCCAGCTCTACGGGCTTTTCCTCTATGCCGCGGACTTGGCAGCAAATAATCTGCCCAATCTCGGTGATAAGGGGGATAAGACGGGCTGCGCCCTCGGTGTATTCACCGGCCACCTGCCCGGTGGAGGCACCGGTGCGCCACTTGGAAATGCGAATACCATTGCCGGCGTTGATGTAATCCACGTTATCCTCCTCTATGAGTTCGGAGTCCTCAATAGCGGGCTGGATTTCGCCGATTACGCCAGCGGGTTTGATAGCGATAAAGTTATCATTCCACGGATTGATAGCCTTGCTCTTGCCATCGGGGTTGATACCCATCTTACGCTGTACCACAGTGATAGGGGGTATCTGGTTTTCGGTGAGCAACGCGGAAAGTTCGGATTGTGTGACAACCTGCGCTTTCTTGTCGGACCCGTGGGCGAGGAGGCGTGTGGTTTCATCCATACGCAACCATGTGTAGAGCTGCTGCGACATGAGGATTTCACCCGGCTCTACGCCACGTGAACGGAGATAGGAACAGAGCGCGGAAAGAAACAGAATAGGAATGAGTTTGCCGGCCTTTGTGTTTGCAGTGGTCCAGTTAACCGCGCTCACTATCTTGTTGAGTTCGGGCATTGCGTAGTCCACCTCATAGGCGCGACCGCCGGGGTTGTTGAGTTCGGGCTTGAATTGAGCGATACCCCAGTTGGAAAGAGCCATCAGCACGATAAAATCCATTACATCCTTACAACCGAGGTAAGCGTCCTGTATATCGTGAGTGAGGGTCTTTTCGATACGTTTTACTTTGTCGGATTCCTTGAGGCGAGGGTTTTCGTAAACCTCCATGAGTTTACGATAGTCGCGGGCCTGCATTACGAATGTGTGGCCGACACGGGGAATTTCCTTTGTCCAGAGGTCAAAGCCATCGGTACGGCGTAACGGTGTGGGGGATTCATCGCCCACAAGTGTAGCCATAAAGCGGATATTGTATCTACCCACGATAGCCTCAGCTGTCAGCGACATCTGAGGTTCATTGTAGGTAAACCAGCCATCGGTGTACATCTTTTGGAAAAGTGCAACCTCACGCTCCGAGGCTTTGTCAAAGGTCTTTCTCCATGTGGCAAGCAAGTCCAGCGGTGTGCCGTTCTTGTGCAAGCCCTTGAATGTAGAGAAAATTGACTTAGGCATGATTTATTAAAATTAGATGTTGAAAACTTAGAGTGATTTTGTCAGTTTGACGTGGGGGTTGGCTTTGAGATAGCAACCGGTTTCATCTTTCTGACTTGCGGGGATAGGAGCAACGCGCCTCTCATAGAGAGCGTATTGCATAGTATCAGCGGTGACATCCATAGCGGTTTCAAACTCGCTAACGGTGGTGTCCTTGATTGTGAGAGAATTTGCCTTGCCACGCTCTGCGGCGTTCTTGGCTGCGTCCTCTACAACCTCAACAAGCACGTCACCAACAGCGAGGCCGGCAATGGCTTTGTCAAGCGTGATACGATAAGTGCTGCCCTTTTCCTCTACCTTTGTGATAGTGGGGGCTGCTGCGAATGTGCCGGTGATAGCGTCCGCTTTAAGTACCTTATCGCCGACAGCGTAGAAAGGCGCATAAAACTCATCTACATAGAGAGTGAGTATTTTTGCATCCTCCGCGTCAACGTCCGATACCTTTGCAGTCTTAATCACCTGCACCTTGCGGGCTACCTCATCGCGGATTGCGGGGGTGCCGGCCGGGATAACATCACCCACGGCAAAGTTCTGTTTCTCTTTGTCGAGGTTGAAGCCACCCATTACGATTGAGGGGCTACCCGTGAAAATCGGGCGCGTACCTGTAAACGAGGCGGTCTTGCGTTTCATCGTTGTTGAAATTTATTTGGCGGTTATTGATTCCAGCAAAGCATCAGCGGCCTCATCAACCTGCTTGTCGCTTGCTGCTTTTGCACCCGTATCGGCCCCGGAGATAAGCCCATTGGTGATACAGTCCTGTTTGAGAGTTGCCACGGCCGTTTCAATATCCTCATCATCGGCAATGGTCTTGCCGAGGCGTTCACGGAGAAACACGGGGATTTTGTGCTTTTCAAAGGCGGCGTTGATTTCAGCGGTACGCGCCCCACGGGTGCGCTCTGCTTCCATTTCATCCAGCCTTTTGCGTAGCGTGGCTATCTCATCATCGGAGTTATCCGAGCCTTTGCCCTTACCCTTGCCGCCTTTTCCTTTCTTGGTGTTGGTGTCATCGTCCGTGTCGTTGTCATCGTCATCGTCCGTGTCATCATCTTTGACGGTTTTGGTCTTGGCGTTGCCCTTTGCTTTCTGCGCCCAGCGTGTAGCCTCACCCTGACTTTCGGTTGCTACATCAGCGATAAGGGTTGCAGTCGTTTCAATCAGTTCCTCATCGGTAGAATCATCCTCAACGCTGCCACCGAGCTTTTCGGTTATCGCGGTAAGGTACTTCTCCGAGAGGCGCGTGTCTTTGGTTTTCTCCTTGACTTTCGCTAAAAGTGCCTTGTTCATACCTGTAATTAGTGTTGTTGCCCGTTAGGGCAGAGTTACTTAATAAGTGCAAAGATAGCCAATTTTTGCGATATGTGTTCACAAAACACACAAAAATTTTACTTGGTAAATTCCTTATTTATCAGTGCATTAGATTTACTTGGTAAATTTTATCCTAAATTTTTTTACCTAAATTATTTGGTATATTCAATAAAACACATTAACTTTGCAACGTGTTCAAGAAACACACCCAATAGCAACACCAACAAAAACTACAAGAAAATGGCTACAACAATTTATAACGTGGTAATCACAAACGAAAATGGCGGCAACTGGCCCGAACTTATAGACAACGTAATCTATACCAATCTGGACGAGGCAAAAAAACACCTCAAATCTTGGGAGCGCAAGGGCGTCCGAGATGGCGAGGAATATGAGGATTGTTTTAGACCCACATTCCAATATCACCACAAGTACACTAACGACAAAGGACAGCGTGTATTGGAAATCACGCAAGAGCATATAGTGAAAGTCAAAGGTGGTCAAACAATCCACTCTACCAAAATCACACTTACAGAAATAATCCTCTAAGACTACAAGAAATGGCAACAATAGCAACCAACCTCACCCTCTCTAAGCTCATCGCAAAAATGCGCGAAATAGCAAAGGAAACAGCCGAATCAACCTACGCACTTTCGGACGCGCTCTATGATGTTCAGCTCATTGCGGAAAATCACGAACAAACACGCAAAGAGGCTAAATGGTATATCCCCTCTTTCTACTGGTGTGTTCGCAATAATGGCACTCACATACTCAACACAATGGTTGAAGCTGCTAAATGGAGCGCACAACAAGAGGCCGAAAAAGAAAACCCTCGCGTTTATCGTATATCGTTTGAGGATGGCAAATATTCAATCACATTCGTAGGATAATCAACAAGGCAGGGAGCAATCCCCGCCACAAAACAACGCAACACCGATACAAGTATGAAAACAACATCATTCTCTTTCTCAATCCCTCGTTGGACTATGGCCGAGGATTTAGGCTACAAGCCTATCACAACATTCTGGATGGATTTTTCCATTGCTGACAAATTCGGCCCCACCGCTGTCAAAGACACATTCAGACGTGCCTTTGCTGAATGGAAAGGCAACTACAAGTATCTCACGGAGCTTGTAATGGTACTCAACCACAAAATAGCCTACCACTACAATCCGGCAAAAGGCGCACCCAACGTGTTAGCCAATCTCTACAATGAATTGTGGGAAGAGGCCGACAACTACGCCAACACTCATCTTGAGGGTGAGGAATATGCTTACTTTTACTCAATCACCGACTAAACACCTACGATAATGGGAATACTCAAAGATGCAATCCGTGAGGTGCTGACACAATCAGCCAAAGAGCAAGGCCGCGATATTCGCTTTATTGATAGCCCTACAAGAGTTATCGAAACAAGCGAACAAGCCAAATACAATGACATACGCCGCGTTGAACGTGGATATGTGCAAGGCGTTCACAAAGCGAGGAAGGAGGCTAACAATGGCAACCAGTAAATCCCTATGCGCCCAATGCACCTATGGCGCACGTTACGGCTCATCATACTTTTGTAGCTATCGCTGCCGACCATTCAACAACAACAAATCAAAATGCGCTGACTATTGCGCAAAGACGGGAAAGAAACCCTAACGATATGAGAAAAGTAGAATTAGACTTGTGCCCCAATATTTCCGGGGCGTGGGAATTAAAAAAATTCACCGTCACGCAACAAGGGGCAAGACTGCATAATTTCCGTGAAATACTCAATGGTAGCAACAGAGTTATAAATGCTGGTGAGTATTGGGGCTTATTTCGTAATGGCAAAATCATAATGAGCAACACGCCGGCTGAAATTAACGACCATTGGCGTTTTATCCAAAAGGCACAAGGTAAAGTGCTTATAGGGGGCTTGGGGTTAGGTATGGTGTTAAAATGCCTACTTGAAAAGCCGACCATTACAAAGGTTACAATCATTGAGCTTTCGCCTGATGTGATAAAATTGGTAGCCTCGGCATATACCGATGACCCTCGCGTTAACATTATCAATGCAAGCGTTTTCGATTATGTGCCACAAGAGCGATATGATTGCGCTTGGTTTGATATTTGGGATGACATAAGCGGTGATGAATACCCAGAAATGAAACGGTTGCATCGCAAGTATGGCCGATATGTTGGCTGGTCTGACTCTTGGCTACGCAACCAATCTCGAAAGCTACATTATGAGAATTAAGCAATGATAAACAAGAAATCTATAAAACGCCAGCCTATCCGATGTGTGCATTATTGCGATGGCTTATGCTTCCAACGGACAGCCCCCAAATTCTATGCTTGTGATAAACATTTAATAGAAACGTGTAGGCATTATCAAGAGCGTTTACCCCATTGTTCCCAATGCTATTATTACGATAATATAGGCTATACTATGTATTGCCACAAAATACAAAAGCGGATAACGGCCCGCAAGCGTCCGTGTAAACATTACAACGAAAGATGAAAAAGCAACTCATTTCAGCCGTGGGCGTTATCTACGTTCACAATCTCCAAACGGGAAACGTAGAGCCGATGGTTCTCGGTGAAATATTCTATATGCGCAAAACACTCATTCTAAGACGTAGTGTGCGCAAGGTAGTATACTCATGCGCGGTGCCTCTTGACGGGGACACTCTGGAATACACCAAACAGGAAATGCGCGAATTGCTTAACGACACAGTGAGGCGAGCTTATGAAAGAGAATGAAATAATTGCTATGGTGGATGGGTTTGCGAAAACTCACCCGGACACCGTAGCCAAACTAAGGAAAATTGCCAAAGAGATAATTGGCATTGGCCGTAGCGATATGACTACACAAGAGTATGAGACCGCACAAATCGCGTTCTGCTTAGGCGGTGTGTGGGCTTTAACAACAATCAACCGACAACAACCATGAGCTATTGCCCAGATTGTGGATGCAAAATGTATAATGGCATTTGCACCAACTGCCACGAGGATTTGATAATCTTTGATGAGTGTTTAGAGTACGATATTCCGATGAGTGATGAATTTCTTGAAAGTGTTGATGAGTGCCGACAACGCCAAAGAGAATACGCCAAACGCGAGGATGTTAAACGTGCTATAAATCCAAGACACAATGAGTAACCAACCGACACTTTTTGATGTTCCACCCGGAGAGCCGCCAGCTATGCCAAAGCTCCCCGATAATACTTGCCGGCACTGCGCACACCGTCTATCTTTCAGTTTTTACCACTCAATAAGAGTAACGCAACACTGCGGGCTGCAACCAACGGAGCGCAACACGGCCGGCTATAAGCGTATCAAAGTAACCGACCGCGCTTGTATGAATTTCAAACCAAATAAACCCAGTAAATAATTATGGAAATAGCAATCAAATGGAATTATGCCAAAGGCACAGTAGATACAAAAGATATGGAGCTTATATGCGTACCAGCCCGCGGGAGGCGCATTTGCGGCCCAGATGAATGGGATGCCGACCTGTGCATTAAGGATGGTTTCAACTTGGCAATCGCTCACATTCATACGGGCGATGTGGAAAGCTCCAACGCCCTATGTGAGGAAATTTGCCGCCGCTTTAATGAGTTTCCCAAAGAACAAAAGCGATGAAAAACGACAAAACAAACGGCCTTATCATTGAGGGCGATGTGTATGTGCCACAAAAGACCGACAACCCGGATAATCGTTGCGAGAAATGCGAATGTGATTGGTGTGATGGCGAAAAGTTAGGAGATAGGCTTTGTGAGGCTGTTGCGTATGGTGATGAATACTTGATACTGTCCCACGAACTAACCAACCGCATAAAAGGGCAATAATGAGCGACAAGTGTCACTACATAACCGTCAAGGGTGTTGGGCGTGTGCTTATCCCCGGATGTATGGGCGTGGCGGTTAGTGGCGATATGGATTATTGCACTTGCAACGCCCCGCCAACGCCTCAAGAGGAAATAGAAAGACTCAAAAAGGAGAATAAACGCTTAAGAGCGGAAATAAAACGGCTTAAAGATTTGTTATATTAAATATATTTCACTAATTTTGCGTTCAATAAACGCACTTACCAACAATGGAACACCAACGTAAAGTTATCCACGTTGAGCTGAAAAAGCCATACAACGGAAAGCGCAACTACTATTTCGGTAGTGTGGCCGCTATCTACGACACCCTCCCAGTTGAGATTGTAGGCATAGCGGCCGGCGCACTCTGGAATGTGTTCGGCAAAGAGCAAAAGTATGTGGGGCGGCTTGCCATAATACGCGAGGGCAGGCTGCTATCAAAGAAAACCAATCGCGGAAAGAAAGGAGAAAAACGATGAATTTTAAATATTTGCGAAACCAGCAATGTTTAATGGGTGGAGTTATTGCCACTTGTGTTGCTTGCTCAATATACGCAAAAATTATACACAATCAACATTCCCCCGAACAAAGAGCATACGAACACTTAAAATCCCAATACGACAAAGATGTTAGGCGCAATAATAGGTGATATAGTTGGCTCACGCTTTGAGTTTAACAACACCGACAAAACCGACTTTAAGCTATTCCACAAGGATTGCAACTTTACCGATGATACAATTTGTACCGTGGCTATTGCGGACGCTATATTACGCAACATTTCGTATGAACAAGCGTTATTGACGTGGTGCCGGAAATACCCTCACCCAATGGGCGGTTATGGCGGCCGTTTCGCTCAATGGATAGCCTCAAGCGACCCACAACCATACAACAGTTATGGCAATGGCTCTGCCATGAGAGTAAGCCCCGTGGCATGGGCTTTTGGTAGTCTGGATAGAGTGCTTGAAGAGGCTGAAAAGACTGCATTACCAACGCACAATCACATTGAGGGTATTAGAGGAGCTTTGGCCGTGGCTCATTCGATATGGCATTTTCGCAAAGGTGGAGATTTGAGTGGATTTGTGGAGATTGCTAATGAGTATTACCCCAATCCGAAGCCAGCCCCACGCGGAAAGTTTGATGAAACGTGTGCCGGGGTTATGCCGGTTGTGTTCAATATCATTTATAACGCCAACTCATTTGAGGACGCAATAAGAAAGGCCGTGGCTTATGGCGATGATAGTGACACACTCGCTGCCATTGTTGGCTCAATCGCGGAGGCTCGGTGGGGTGTTCCGTGGCAACTTGGAGAAAGGGCAATGTGGCTGCTCCCACGCAATATGCAAGCTGTTATTCACTCATTTTACAATGTTTAGATATGGAGATTATTAAAATTTTGCTCATTGAAACAATACGAATAATCGGAGCAACAGCGGATTCAGACTACCTGCTACACCTCGTTAACGAAGCTAAACGGAGTGGAGTTACACATGATACAATTCGTGCTTTCGCTTGTGCGGGTATTCCACTATTAAGAATATTTTCAAATGTGTTGCGAATAGAGCCATCTCAAGCGGTGTCATTTGTAGAAAGCGGCAAATTTACCTATGATGATTTGATTTGCGCAATCTCAATCTTTGCACAAGATATTAAAAGAGAACAACAACTAAGACAATTACGATATGGCACAAAGTGATGTTATAGAAATAGTACAAGGGTTGTGCAAGCTCTACAAAGGAGAGGACACTAACCCCTATAACCCTGACAACGTACCTCAATCGGAGTGGGCTAACGAATACCTTAAATTCCAGATTTGGGACGCTGAATATTCCGTTGTGAAAGGCTTTGAATGGTGGTATGATATGTGGAAACATCAACGCCCCAAACAACTTGCCGACAATGAGGAAAAAGCGGAGGAGGTGTATAAACTCGCTATCTTTGATAAGCTCCAAAAGATGAAACGTGAGGATATAGACTTTCAAGCAATGTATTTCGCCCTATAATCCTATCACCTCACTAACCTTTTATCGCGGCTCAGTAACTCAACATAGATAGTTATTGAGCTGCTTTTTTTGCCCCCTGCCTCAGCCTTGATAAAGCGATACTCATAACCTCGGTGAACTATAACCTCATTCTCGCGCCCTTTGTCAAAGATTTGGCTTGCTGTCCTACCATCCCAGCCTGCGCCGTGCCTATCACCATAGCCCGAAACTGGTTTGGCATATAGTGCTTGTGTGCCTTTGGGGGCATAGATACGTAAATCTACGCTTTTCCAAAATCCACCGCTCATATCAAAGGACGTGGAGATAAAGCCCTCGTTGATACCACGGCAACCGGCAATGGCATTTAACCCGTCAATATCTCCGGCTTTAACCATTTTCAAAAATTCCTCACCAAAGATACTACCCATTTCATCCATACCACAACCACGCCTAAGCACGGTATCTTTTGATAGGGTGCAACCGTCAAGAATACTATCCATAAGCGTACCATCGGAATGTGTTTTGTGATATTTCCAATATGAGCGGTTAATATCATCATACGTTCCATTGGTGTATGCGCTGACCGCCCGCCTTGCGTCATCCGTGGCTGCTTGCCATGCTGCGCCACTATCGGCAATCATTCTATCTTGGAATGGCACAAAGGATTTATCACTCTTGACTTTGCTTTCAAAGGTGCGGTGCTTGTCGCAATACTTTTCTAAGTCGGTAGTGCTTTTTAGCCCTTGCCTCAACAACTCGGTCTTATATTCCTCGATAGCCTTTTGCGCATCGCCCAGAATGAGCAATGCGGAATCAATATCGCCGGCATCATAGGCCGCTTTGAGTTGTTTGTATAGTTCGGAAACGGTGTCAACCTTATTGGCAACTGCAAACGCTTCCACGCTTTGAATGTCGGCGGCTATGCGCTGCCTACGCTGTTGCAACTCAACATTAGATAGAGCTTTCTTGTAAGCGTTGGCCGCACCCTCCCACGTTGAATATTTCTTGTGATTAGTTACCCATTCAATTTCAAACTTGAGGGTGTCTATCTGGTGTTCCAGCGTACCCGTGAGCATTTGCCCCAGCTTAGATTTAACCGCGCCATATAGGGCTTTGAGTTCGGCAATGCCGTGTTTCTCCAACAATCCCATTGGGTCATCAAGCAAATCACCCATAGCTCGCGCCTCTTTCTGTTCTGGGGTTAATCCGTGGAGTAGGTTATCAATGGCTTTCTTGTTATCCTTGACAAAATAGGGCAATGTACCAGCGGTGGCCGCCTTATCCATACGTTCCTCATTGGTCTTAGCCCACGCTTTGAATGTCGGCGGCAACTCTGTTACCTCATCATCGCATACCACACCACTTGAGGGAGCTTTCCCGTCAAGAATATTATCCAACATCTTATCAAGTTCGGCGGGGCTTGCCAATACCGGCTCTTGATAGCAACGGCAATTAGGGTGCCAGCCCGTCCACTTGAAATTTTTGGGGTATATGCCTTTGAGGTCATCGCATATATCCACGCACGGGTGATTGTTGGATAGCTTGATTTCAATGCCAATAACAAAGTCCATTTGCTGCCAACGCTCATAATCGGCCGTGCGATATGCAATGTTGGTTTCAGTACGCGCCAGACGTTGAGCGTTACGGTAAGAGCTACGATAAACGCCACGTCCGGGGTGATACTTGCGAGGGTCATCATCAATCCACTTGTAAGAATTGGTTTCAGCGTCAAACACTCGCCTTTTCCAGATACGCCCATATTTGGGGGTGCCGTCCTCATTCTCACCAATCTTAACCCGGAAACGCCTATAAAAGCGGTCGGGGTCATTGAGATACTTTTGAATTTGGGTTGCAAGCCTATTGGCGGGTGTACCCTCACCAATAGCCAAATCCAAAGCGTCCTCTAACTCATCTTTGTAAATGCCGGTGTATTTCCATACCTTTTGAGAGAGATTAAGCCCACCATCGCCAGTCCTACGCGCAAAAAAGGCGTTCATTGCCTCCATGTTGCGTTGAAAGAATTTGGCAAAGTGGTTATCCTCTATTGAGTGTTCACCAAATACAGCCTTAACCAATCCATCGTTATGCTCATTGGCGGTTAGCCATTCCTTTTCTACGCCGGCGCGGATTATCTGGTACACGCGAGAATACATAGAACGGAGTATAGGCGTAACCTCATCGGAATAGCCATACTCGGAGAATGAAAACGGCTTACCCGCCTCAAGCTCCGTACCCTTTACCAAGTTAATTATTTGCGTGAGCGCGGCCCGATAGGCTGCCCCCACATTGGCGGCATAGCCCTCGGTGCGCTTGAATAACTCGGATTGAGCCTTTTTGTAGTCTATGTATTGTCGCTTTGCCATTAGTCGTTATCCTTGCTTTGTTTGGGTCTGTTTCACGCGAAAATCAAGCATTGAGCTTTTGTATATTTCTTAAGTAGATGACAAAAATTTGAAAACATCGAATTTTGGGGTATAAGTCGGAC